>NZ_JBITGV010000024.1:0-144567 GCF_044457385.1 Streptomyces sp. NPDC050548 | reverse complement strand
TCAACATATCTGGCGTTGATTTTTGGCACGCTGTTGAGTTCTCAAGGAACGGACGCTTCCTTTGTACTCACCCTCTCGGGCTTTCCTCCGGGCTTCCCTTCGGTGTTCCAAACTCTATCAGTGTTTTTCCGGCCCCTTGACCACCGTCCTGCAGGCATGCAGAAGGTGACCCCGGGATAGGATCTGACAAGTTGGGTGCTGCCAGGCCAAGCAAAGACGTTTGGTCGCGTCGCTCGACCTCAAGCAGGAGTACGACTGTACATGCGGCCGTAGAGCAGGTGCAAATCGATTAGAGGTGTGGTCTAGACCACTAATCCAGACCTCTCGGGCGGAACCGGTACTACATATGACATACCCTGCTGCTCAGTGTGCCGTCCGGGACAGGTAGTGACGGCCCCATCACATTTCCACCCCTGGGAGGCTTCCCATGACCAGCGTGACGTCCCCGCTCGCAGGACGCGCCATCGGACTGACCGAGGTGCCGGATCCCGTCTTCTCCGGGGCCATGGTCGGCCCCGGCACCGCCATCGACCCCGTACGTGAGCCTTCCGAGGCCGTCTCCCCCGTGGACGGGGTCATCGTCTCCCTCCACCCTCACGCCTTCGTCGTCGTGGACAGCGAAGGGCATGGTGTTCTGACCCATCTCGGTATCGACACCGTGCAGCTCAATGGCGAGGGTTTCGAACTGCTCGTCAGCAAGGGCGACACCGTGACCCGGGGGCAGAGTGTCGTGCGCTGGAACCCGGCCGCCGTCGAGGCCGCCGGCAAGTCCCCGGTGTGCCCAATCGTGGCCCTTGAGGCTGCTGCCGAGTCCCTCTCCGAACTCCGCGAGGACGGCGATGTGAAGGCCGGCGACAGGCTCTTCTCCTGGGAGTGACGTCAGTGCAGTCGTAATGACGGTGTGCAGGACAACAACCGCGGCGGCGGGACCCGCCGCACTATCGGAGACGGGTGAGATGGAGACAACGCTGCGAGGCGTCGGTGTGAGCCACGGTGTGGCGATCGGCGAGGTTCGGCACATGGGGACGGCGGTTCTGGAACCGCCTGCCAAGCAGATTCCGGTGGAGGACGCGGAGCGTGAACAGGGGCGCGCCCGCCAGGCCGTGGACGCTGTGGCGGCCGACCTGATGGCACGCGGCAATCTGGCGGGGGGCGAAGCCCAGGCGGTACTTGAGGCCCAGGCCATGATGGCCCAGGACCCCGAGTTGATGACGGACGTGGATCGCCGTATCTCCGTCGGCAGCACGGCAGAGCGTGCCGTGTACGACGCCTTCGCCGCCTACCGAGCCCTGCTGGCCGGTGCCGGTGACTATCTGGCCGGTCGGGTGGCCGACCTCGATGATGTGCGGAACCGTATCGTCGCCCGGTTGCTCGGGGTGCCGATGCCGGGTGTTCCGGACAGCGACGAGCCGTACGTCCTGATCGCTCGTGATCTTGCGCCTGCCGATACGGCGCTGCTGGACCCGGCCCTCGTGCTCGGTTTCGTCACCGAGGAGGGCGGGCCGACCAGTCACAGCGCGATCCTGGCGCGGGCGCTCGGTGTGCCCGCTGTGGTGGCGCTGCCGGGGGCCGGTGAGTTGGCCGAGGGGACGGTTGTCGCCGTGGACGGCAGCACCGGCGAGATCTTCGTGAACCCGAGTGATGAGAAGAAGGCCGAGCTGGAGGCCGCGGCTGCCGCGCGCAAGGCCGCTCTCTCCTCTTCGACAGGGCCGGGTGCCACCTCCGACGGGCACAAGGTGCCGTTGCTCGCCAACGTGGGCGGTCCCGTTGATGTGCCGGCCGCCCTGGAGGCGGGGGCCGAGGGTGTGGGGCTCTTCCGTACCGAGTTCCTTTTCCTGGACGACAGCAAGAACGCGCCGTCCGAGGAGAAGCAGGTCGAGGCCTACCGGCAGGTGCTTGAGGCGTTCCCCGAGGGGCGTGTCGTCGTGCGGGTGCTGGACGCCGGCGCGGACAAGCCGCTGGACTTCCTGACGCCCGCCGACGAGCCGAACCCGGCCCTTGGCGTGCGCGGGCTTCGTTCGTTGCTCGACCACCCCGACGTGCTGCGGACTCAGCTGACCGCGCTCGCGAAGGCCGCCGAGGGACTGCCTGTCTACCTTGAGGTCATGGCCCCGATGGTCGCGGACCGTGCGGACGCCAAGGCGTTCGCGGACGCGTGCCGGGAGGCGGGCCTTCGGGCGAAGTTCGGCGCGATGGTGGAGATTCCGTCGGCCGCACTGCGTGCGCGCTCGATTCTGCAGGAGGTCGAGTTCCTGTCGCTGGGGACCAACGACCTCGCGCAGTACACGTTCGCCGCCGACCGTCAGGTGGGTGCGGTGTCCCGTCTGCAGGATCCGTGGCAGCCCGCGCTGCTCGACCTGGTGGCGATGTCCGCCGAGGGGGCGAAGGCCGAGGGCAAGAGCTGTGGTGTCTGTGGCGAGGCCGCGTCCGACCCGCTGCTGGCTTGTGTGCTGACCGGTCTTGGAGTCACCTCCCTTTCCATGGGTGCGGCTTCGATTCCGTATGTGCGGTCGACGCTGGCGAAGTACACGCTGGCCCAGTGCGAGCGGGCCGCGCTCGCGGCCCGGGCCGCGGACAGTGCCGAGGAGGCACGTCAGGCGGCTCAGGCGGTGCTGTCCGGCGAGTAGTCGGGCAGGAAGCCGTCCGTCGGCTCTGGTTCAGGGGCGCCTCACCACCGGGTGGGGCGCCCCTGGTGTGTTCAGTGGTGGTGTCCTCCCGGGGGCTGTTCCAGGTCGCCGAGGTCGGGCGGCACGCAGTAGTCGACGCCCGATTCGGGCGAGATCAGATCTCCGGATTCGACGTCGGTGCAGTAGGCGTCGAAGACCTCGCCGGCGGTCAGGGGTTCCAGACCGTCGCCGCGCAGGCGCCAGCCGTAGATGCAGTCGGTGGTGTCGGGGCTGGTGGTGCGCATGACCAGGCCGCCGGGGCTCCGGGTGGCGATGCCGAGGGCGAGGATGCTGGTGAATTCGAGGGCTTCGACGTCGTCCAGGTGGGTGGCTCCGTCCTCGTCCTGGTCGGCATGGAGGGCGGCGACGATGGTTTCCGGTGTTCCCGAGACGCTGCAGACCAGATGTCGGTTTCCGGGGCGGGCCGTGTCGAGGATGCGGACGAGGAGGCCGGAGGCTCGGGTGAAGGCCGCGCGGCCGATGTCCTCGCCGCAGGTGGCGCAGGTGCCGAGGCGGGCCAGGAGCGTGGTGACGTACTCCCAGGTCGCCTGGCGGACGGCCTCATCGACGAGGGCCGGTAGGAGGTCGGCGAGCGGTTGGCCCTCGTAGGGCAGGGTGGGGCCGGTGGTGGCGAGTTCGGCGGTGAAGCGGGTGCGGCTCGACGGGTTGTCGGGGTCCAGGCCGCTTTCGGCGCAGAACTCGGCGTATTCCTGGGGGTCGAAGAGGGCCACGGTGGTGTGGCTGCCCTGGGAGGCTCGGCTCCTGAGGAGTGCCTCCACTTGTTGGAGGTAGGCGGTGTGGTCGTCGAAGGTGAAGCTGCGGTAGCGCCGCATGGCGCGGAAGTCCTGCTCGTCGGTCAACAGGCCGATGGTGCCCGCGATTTCGCGGCGCAGAACGCGTCGCATGGTCTGGTGGTCGGTGTGCGCCATGTTTCCCCCTGTGTGCTGTCGATCAATGCTCACTCACAGTAACCGGCGCCACTGACAACGAGGTCCGAGCCAGTGGTCGGCGGACCAGTCGGTGCTGAATTCCGCAGGTCAGAGCGATGACAGCGCCGAAGGCGGTCCAGCCGAGGGGGCCGGTGGCGATGGCCGCGGTGACCGCCAGTGGGCCGATGCTGCGCTGGATCGACTGGGCGAGTCCGTGGACGCCGAGGTAGGCGCCTTGCGCGGTGCCGGGTGCGAGGGCGACGGAGAGTTCCCACGAGACGGTGGCGTGCAGCATCTCCGCCATGGTGAAGGCGGCCGCAGAGGCGGTGAGGAGCACGGTCGCGGTGACGGCTCCCCCGGTGGCCGAGAGGGCGAGGGTGGTCCCGCCCAGGGCGAAGGCTGCGGAGAGCGGAATCAGCAGGTTGCGGGCGGCTGTCGTCGTGGTGCCGTAGCGGGCCAGAGGGACTTGGAGGGCCACGACCATCACGTTGTTGAGGACCATCAGCAGGGGTGCCAGGCCGTGCGGCGCGTCGCCGGCGTGCGCGATCCACAACGGCAGGCCCACCTTGAAGACGGCGTCGTCGAGGAAGAGGACGGTCTCGGTCGCGACGTAGGCGAGGTAGGTGCGGTCGCGCCAGGGGTTCGGGGGCTTGCTCGCGGGTGGTGCGTCCTTCGATGTCGCTATGACGCGCTGTGGTGACGGGGGTTCGCCGCAGCGCACGGTGAGCGTCGCGACGGCGACGAAGGAGAGGGCGTCGCCGAGAAGGAGCCAGTGGTAGGCGGCGGTTGTGCCGAGGGCGAGTGCGCCCGCTGCGGCGAGACCGCCCAGGGCCCAGCCCGCGTTGGCGACGGTTCGGCTGATGGCCTGGTAGTGGATGCGGTCCGGTCCGGCCACGCGGGTGGCGTAGAGCTTGGTGAGCACGTTGGCGGCGCGGTCGCCGAAGCCGCCGGCGGCCGAGAAGGCGATCAGGAGGACGTAGTTGTCCGTGGTGAGCAGGGCGAAGGAGGCGAGGGCGCGCAGGAGTTGGAGGGCGGTGAGGACGCGGGTGAGCGGGAAGCGGTCGGCGAGGCGACCGCCCAGGGGTGCGCCGGCGATGCCAATGGCTCCGGCGATCGCGGCGAGGGTGCCGACCTGGGCGACAGAGAGATGTGAGACGTAGGTGAAGTACAGGACGGACACGGAGGCCCACAGGCCGCTGCCGGTGCGGTCGACGAGGGCGATCGCGAGCATTCTGCGACCGTCGCGTCCTCCGGGTATGCGTTTCGGCCGTGCGGCTGTGCGACGGGTCGTGCTCACTGCTCCCCCTTGCATCGCATTATGTATTGATACATAGTTGATGACGTGGCAATACAATATGGGATCAGTGGTACGACGGCCAAGGGGATTGCCGCGTCCGTCGAGCGGTCCGTGGCCGAGGGTTTGCTGGGGCCTGACGCCGCGCTGCCTCCGGTACGGCGGCTCGCGGACGAGCTCGGGGTGAGTCCGGGCACGGTCGCCACCGCGTACAAGGAGTTGCGGCAGCGGGGCATCGTCGTCACGCGCGGGCGGGGCGGGACCGTGGTGGCACAGGCCCCCTCGGTGGCGTCCCGACGGCCGCCGCGGGTCCCGGAGGGGTTGCGGGATCTGGCCGGCGGGCACCCCGACCCGCTCTTCCTGCCCGCGTTGGTGCCGCCCTCGCGGCTGTCCCCGGGTGCGCGCTCGCACCGGTCGACGCCTCGGCTTGCGCGGTTGGAGGAGGCCGTACGGGACTGGCTGGGACGCGACGGTGTGCCTGTGGAGCAGGTGACCTTCGCGCACGGGGCGCTGGATCTGATCGGGCGGTTGCTGTCGGTGGAGCTGCGGCCCGGGGACGCGGTGGCCATGGAGGATCCCGGGTATCACCATCTGCTGGATCTGGTCACGGCGTTGGGGCTGCGGAGCGTGCCGGTCGCCGTGGACGACGAGGGGCTGCGTCCCGATGCGCTGTGTGTGGCACTGCGGGCGGGCGTGCGTGCCGTGGTGTGCAGTCCCCGGGCGCAGAATCCGTACGGCGGCAGCTTCTCGGCCGCGCGCCGTGACGCCCTTGTCGAGGTGCTCCGGGAGGGGCCCGAGGTCCTCGTCGTGGAGAACGATCACGCGTCCGCCGTGGCGGGCGCTCCCCTGTGGTCGCTGGCTTCCGGTGGGTTGCCGCGCTGGGTGCATGTGCGGACGGTGAGCAAGTTCCTCGGCACCGACCTGCGGTGGGCCGCGGCGGCCTGCGACCGGACCACGCTGGCTCGGCACGACGGGCGGATGCTGCTGACGTCCGGCTGGGTCAGTCATCTCCTCCAGGAGACCGTCCACGGGCTGATGACCGACGACGGCACGCGCGCGTTGGTCACGCGTGCTCAAGAGGCCTACGCACTGCGCCGGGAGACCCTCCGCGAGGAGCTGAGCGGACGGGGGATCACGTCGCACGGGGCGAGCGGGATGAATCTCTGGGTGCCGGTGCGCGACGAGTCCGCCGTGGTCAACGGGCTGCGGTCGTACGGCTGGTGGGTCGCCGCGGGGGCGCGGTTCCGGCTGGCGTCCGAGCCGGGGGTACGGATCTCCGTCGCCGACCTCGAACCGGCCGACGCGGTGCGGCTGGCCTCGGACTTCACCGCGGTGCTCGGCGAGGGCGAGTCCGAGGCCACCTATGGAGGGTGATCGGCCTCTACGGGAGGGTGATCAGGCGCGTTTGCGGGCGAGGTCCTCGTAGAAGCTCAGCAGGCCGAGGTTGTCGATGGAGCCCGGGTTGACCGCCTTCTCCAACGGGGTGCCCTGGAGGAGGCGTTTGACGGGTACCTCGATGCGCTTCCCGGTGAGGGTGTGGGGGACTCCGGGGACCTCGATGACCTCGTCGGGGACATGGCGTGGGGAGAGTTGTTCGCGGATCGTCTGCTTGATGCGGCCCAGGAGGGCGTCGTCCAGGACGGCTCCGGGGGTGAGGTGCACGAAGAGTGGCATCCAGTAGCCGCCGTCGGGCTGTTCGATACCGATGACGAGGGATTCCCTGATCTCCGGGAGCCGTTCGACCGCTTCGTAGATGTCGGCCGAACCCATGCGCACGCCTTGGCGGTTGAGTGTGGAGTCGGAGCGGCCGTGGATGACGACGGAGCCCCGGGAGGTGACGGTGATCCAGTCGCCGTGGCGCCACACTCCGGGGTAGGTGTCGAAGTAGCTGTCGTGGTAGCGGGTGCCTTCGGGGTCGTTCCAGAAGTAGATCGGCATGGACGGCATGGGGTTGGTGACCACCAACTCGCCGACCTCGTCGACCAGGGGGTCGCCGTTCGGGTCCCAGGACTGGAGGTCGGTGCCCAGGCCGGGGGCCTGGAGCTCGCCGATGTACACCGGGAGGGTCGGTACGGCTCCTGCGAAGCAGGAGCAGACGTCCGTGCCGCCGCTGACCGAGGCGATCCAGAGGTCGTCGCGGACCTCGTCGTGCAGCCAGCGGAACCCGTCCGGGGGCAGGGGTGATCCGGTGGTGGCGACGCACCGCACCTGGGAGAGGTCGAAGTCGCGGGAGGGGTGCACGCCGGCCTTGCGGCAGGCCATGACGTACGCGGCCGAGGTGCCGTAGAGGGTCGCTCCGGTGCGTTCGGCGATGCGCCACTGGGCGGCCGTGTCGGGGTACCCGGGGCTGCCGTCGTAGAGGACGATCGTCGTGCCGGTCAGGAGGCCGGAGACGAGGAAGTTCCACATCATCCAGCCGGTGGACGTGTACCAGAAGAAGCGGTCCTCGGGGCCGAGGTCGCAGTGCAGGCCGAGTTGTTTGAGGTGTTCCACGAGGATGCCGCCCTGGGACTGGACGATGGCCTTGGGGAGGCCTGTCGTGCCCGAGGAGTAGAGCACCCAGAGGGGGTGTTCGAAGGGGACCTCTTCGAAGACGGGGTCCACGTCGGCCGAGGTCAGGGAGGACCAGTCCAGAGCGCCTTCGGGGGCGGCGGTGCCCAGGAGGGGAATGTGCACCACCGCGCGGAGGGTGGGCAGTTCGCGGCGGAGTTCGGCGACCGTGTCGCGGCGGTCGTGCTCCTTGCCGCCGTACCGGTAGCCGTCGACGGTGAACAGGACGACCGGTTCGACCTGTTGGAAGCGGTCGAGGACGCTGCGGGCGCCGAAGTCGGGGGCGCAGGACGTCCAGACGCCGCCCACGGCGGCTGTGGCGAGGAGGGCGACGACGGCCTGCGGGATGTTCGGGAGGTAGCCGCTGACGCGGTCTCCGGGGCGTACGCCGAGGGTGCGCAGTTCGGCGGCCAGGGAGCCGACCTGGCGGCGCAGTTCCGCCCAGGTGACCGGGCGCGGCTCGTGGGTCTCGTCGACGTACAGGAGGGCCGGTTCGTGCGCGCGGGTCGCGCTCGCGCGCAGGGCGTGCTCGGCGTAGTTGAGGGTGGCTCCGGGGAACCAGTGGGCGCCGGGCATCGAGCGGTCGCCGAGCACGCGCGCGTAGGGGGTCGAGAAGTGGACGTCGAACCACTCGGTGACGGCCTGCCAGAACGTGTCCAGTTCGTCGACGGACCAGCGGTGCAGTGCCGCGTAGCCGCCGTCGGCGGGGGCTCCGTGGTGTTCGGCCGCCCAGGTCTGGAACCTGGTGACCTGTGCCTGGGCGATGCGTTCCGGATCTGGCTGCCAGAGCGGCAGGGGGTTCTCGGTCGACATGGGGCGGCTCCCGGGACTGTGCGCGTCGTGTGCGTCGGGCGCGCACGTGCGGGGGTGTGCGCGTGACGCGGCTGACACGGACGATGCCATGTGATCGACTTCTGCACCAGGGCACGCTCCACATGGTCCGCGCCGTGAAGATGTGGTCCCACCACGGGTGAACGGAAGTTGAACGAAGCGGTTATCCGCGACCCGTAATGGCAGGGTGAGCAGCATGGATGGTCGTGACCTGGTGCGTTCGGTGAAGGTGGTCGGTTCGACGGGGGCGGCGCAGGGGTTGCGTACCGTACGGGCCGCGTGGCGCAGGAGGCGTGCCGACGCCACCGGGTTGCCCGCGCGGGGGGCCGAGCGGGCGCGTGTGCCCGGGCCGGTGCGGGAGGCGGAGCCCGGACCCGGTGGCGGAGTCGTCCGGTTCAGCCGTTCCGAACTTCGCATCACCGTCGCCGTGAACGGGGCGGTCTTCTGGGGCTGGGACGGGGCCTCTCCGGAGCCCTCGTACGCGCTCGCCGGGCGTTTCCCCGAGCCGGACCCCCGAGCCGTCCTGGAGCCGGACAAGGACGGCGGCTGGCGGGTCGTGGCGGAGCGGGTGACGGTCGCCGTGTCGCGGCACGGCGCGGTCGAGGTGCGTACGCCCGGTGGTGTGACGCTGCGGCGGGATCTGCCGCCGCGCTGGTGGGAGCCCGTGGGCGGCGGCACGGCTCGCTGGATGCAGCGGTCGGAGGTGGCCGCGGACGCCCGGTTCTTCGGGCTGGGTGGGCGCGCTTCGGGCCCCCGGCTGCGCGACGGGACGTACCGGCTGTGGAACACCGACCCGGGGCGTGCGTTCGGGCCGGGTGACGATCCGCTGTACATCACGATGCCGGTGCAGTTGGTGGTGGCCGACGCGGCGACGCATCTGGTGTTCCACGACACCTCCTGGGACGGCACGGTGACGCTGCGGGAGGGCGAGGAGGGTGCCGGTTCCGGGCACGACCGGGCGGGGGCGTCCGAGTTGCGGATGGACGGCGGTCCGCTGCGCTGCTGGGTGATCGTGGGCACTCCCGCGCGCGTGCTGCACGCCTGGGTCTCGCTGACCGGTGCTCCCGCGCTGCCGCCGGCATGGGCGCTGGGACACCATCACGCGCGGTGGGGCTTCGGCGGTGAGCAGGAGGTGCGGCGGATCGTCGCCGGCTACCAGGAGCGTGATCTGCCGTTGGACGCCGTCCACCTGGACATCGACCACTACGACGAGCACCAGGTGTTCACCGTCGACCACGAGCGCTTCCCGAAACTGCCGGTGCTCGCCGAGGAGTTGCGGCGGGACGGCATCCGCCTGGTGTCGATCGTCGACCCCGCGGTGAAGGCCGAGCCCGGGAACGCCGTCTACGACAGCGGCATGTCCGAGGACGCCTTCGTGCGGGACGCGTCGGGGCGGTTGGTGCGGGGTGTCGTATGGCCCGGGGAGGCGGTTTTCCCGGACTTCACGCATGCGCGTGTGCGGGAGTGGTGGGGCGCGCTCTACCAGGAGCGGCTCGGGCAGGGGTTCGCGGGTTTCTGGCACGACATGAACGAGCCCACGTCGTTCGCCGCCTTCGGGGAGTCGACGCTGCCGCGTTCGGCCCGGCACGACCTGGAGGGGCGGGGCGGGGACCATCGTGAGGCGCACAACGTGTACGCGCTGTGCATGGCCGGAGCGGCCTACGAGGCGTTGCGCGAACTGGCCCCCCAGGAGCGGCCGTTCCTCTTCTCACGCTCCGGGTGGGCCGGGATGCAGGCCTACGGGGGCACCTGGTCCGGCGATGTGGCCACCGGCTGGCCGGGGCTGCGGGCCTCGCTGTCGCTGGTGATGGGGCTGGGGCTGTGCGGGGTGCCGTACTCGGGTCCGGACGTGGGCGGCTTCGACGGGAGTCCGTCGCCCGAGCTGTATCTGCGCTGGTTCCAACTGGGCGCGTATCTGCCACTGTTCCGTACGCACGCGGGTCTACGCGCGGGGCGTCGCGAGCCCTGGGCGTTCGGTGCCGACGTGCTGGAGCACGCGCGCGTGGCGCTCGTCGAGAGACGGCGGCTGCTGCCGTACTTCATGACGCTGGCACATCTGGCGCGGCGGACCGGGGCGCCGTATGTGCGGCCCCTGTGGTGGGGTGCTCCGGAGGATCGTGCGCTACGGGACTGCGAGGACGCGTTCCTGCTGGGCGACTGCCTCCTGGTGGCGCCGGTGCTCACTCCGGGGTCGGACCGGCGTGCGGTGCAGTTGCCGAGGGGGCGCTGGTACGACACGGAGACGGAGCGGGCGTACGAGGGGCCGGCCCAGGTTCTCGTCGATGCCCCGTTGTCGCGGATTCCGGTGTTCGCGCGCGCGGGTGCCGTGCTGCCGATGCGCGGCGCGGACGGTGGCCTTGAGCTTGAGGTGTGGGCGCCCGCCCGTGGGCGGACCGGGGGCGGGCTGTTGGTGCCGGACGCGGGCGACGGCTGGGACGAGCCGGAGATCGAGCGGTACGTCGCCCGCTGGGAGGGCCGGCGGGTGGTCGTGGACCGGGAGTCGGACGACGGCGTGAGCGCGCCGTCCTACCCGGTGCGGGTGCGCGGGCTGGGCGAGGGCTGACCTCAGATGTACCGGCCTTCGAACCATGCCCTGACGGCCACGGAGTGGAGCGGGAAGGCGAGTTCCTCGGGCCTGCGCAGGAGGTGCCAGCCCTCCGTCTCGTCGGTGGCGGCGGACTGGGGCAGGGTTTCGACCGGGCGTTCGGGGAGGACCCCGAAGAGCAGGAGATGGCCGTCGGGCGAGCTGATGGCGTCGACGAGTCGCACGTCGCGGCTCGCGGCCTCGATGCCGGTCTCCTCCCTGAGTTCGCGGACGAGGGCCTGCCGCCAGTCCTCGCGGTGGTCGACGTAGCCGCCCGGCAGGGCGACGCCTCCGCGCGCGGGGGCGACGGTTCGCGTGATGACGACCAGGGCGGTGCCCTTCGTGTCGTACACGGGCTGGAGTGCGACGGCGACGGGCAGCGGGTTGCGGTAGGCGACCGTGCCGCAGGCCGGGCAGGTGCGGGGCCAGCCGGAGACACCCTCTCCGTAGGGCGATCCACAGCTCGAACAGTGGGAGTCCGGCGCGGAGTTGGGGACGGAGCCTTGAGTTTCGGACACCCGGCGGACTGTATCCGATCAAGCGGAGGCCGTCTTTCCGGGGCCGCACGAGTAAAGGAGAAACGGCCGGAACCACCCCCGTGGGCCCCGGCCGTCCCTCCCGGTATCACGACGCCGTAAGTGGCTCGATGGTTCACCGAAACGGCCTGCTCATTTTCCGTTGCCCGTGGCACACTTCTGACGTTCCGTCAGATCCAGTGCCGTGGAGGGACGTTGTCGCGAACACGCACACCTGTGGTCACCGATTGGTTCACCGGGGACGGGGACGACTTCCGGCTGCTGGGCACGCGCTGTTCCGCATGTGCCTCGGTCTTCTTCCCGCGTGAGGACGGCCACTGCCGCAATCCGGGCTGCCCGGGCGGCGACCTGGCGGAGGTCCCGCTGTCGCGGCGCGGCCGGGTCTGGTCGTACACGGACAGCCGGTACCGACCACCGTCACCGTATGTGAGCGATCCGGAACTTCCGTGGGAACCGTACGCGTTGATCGCTGTGGAGCTGGCGTCCGAGCGGATCGTGGTGCTGGGGCAGGCGGTTCCCGGGATCACCGTCGCCGATCTGACGGTGGGCATGGAGGTGGAGGTCGTCCCCGGTGTGCTCGACGAGGACACAGAGACGACTTGGACTACCTGGCACTGGCGGCCTACGGGGGTGGGGGCATGACAGCGGACGTGGCGGTGCTCGGTGCGGGCATGCACCCCTGGGGCAAGTGGGGGCGAAGCTTCGTCGAGTACGGGACGGCGGCGGCCCGGGCGGCGCTCGCCGACGCGGGGCTGGAGTGGCGCGACGTCGGTTCGATCGTCGGCGCGGACACGGTGCGTGGCGGATACCCGGGGTATGTGGCGGGCGCGACGTTCGCGAAGGCGCTGGGCTGGCAGGGTGCCCGCGTGGCGAGCGTGTACGCGGCGTGCGCGTCCGGGGCACAGGCCGTCAACGCCGCGCGTGCGCAGATCCTTTCGGGGCTCGCGGACGTGGTGCTGGTCGTGGGCGCCGACGCGGCGCCCAAGGGGTTCTTCCGGCCGGCCGGCGGGGACCGGCACGACGATCCGGACTGGCTCCGCTTCCGGGTCCTCGGGGCGACGAACCCGACGTACTTCGGGCTGTACGCGCGTCGGCGGATGGCCCTCTACGGGGACACCCCGGAGGACTTCGCCCAGGTGAAGGTGAAGAACGCCGCCTTGGGGGTGCTGAATCCGTACGCGCGCTACCGCAAGCGGATCTCCGCCGAGGAGGTCGCCGCCTCCGCGGTGGTCGCCGATCCGCTGCGGCTGCTCGACATCTGCGCCACCTCGGACGGCGGAGCCGCCCTGGTGCTGTCGAGCATGGAGTTCGCGCGTCGGCACGGAGCGGCGGACCCGGTGCGGATCCGCGCGGTGTCCACGGTGACGCCGCGCTACCCCAACACAGTGCTGGACCTCCCGTTCATCGCCACGGACTCCGCGGCGGGCGCGCCACCGCCGGACGAGACCTTCCGGGCGTCGATAGCGCGCGCGGCCTACGAGGAGGCCGGCATCGGCCCCGAGGACCTCTCCCTGGCCGAGGTGTACGACCTGTCCACCGCCCTGGAGTTGCAGTGGTACGAGGACCTGGGGCTGTGCGCGGAGGGCGGGGGCGCCAAGCTGCTGCGGGAGGGCGCGACGGCCCTGGGTGGCCGCATACCGGTGAACGCGAGCGGCGGGCTGGCCTCCTTCGGGGAGGCGGTGCCGGCCCAGGCCATCGCCCAGGTCTGTGAGTTGACCTGGCAGTTGAGAGGCGACGCGGGTGACCGGCAGGTCGCGGGGGCCCGGGTGGGGATCACCGCGAACCAGGGGCTGTTCGGCCACGGATCGGCGGTGCTGGCGGTGCGCTGAGCGGTGGAATGCCGCCCGAGCGGTGTGATCGGCCCGCACGGGTGCGTGAACGTCTTATGAACTGGGCCTGGGCGTACGCCGGTGCCGTCATCATGCTGCCGTGCGCTCCTGGACGGACACTCTCCGCTTCGCCTTCCAGCCGGTGGTCAATCTGACCACCGGTGGAATCGCGGGCCTGGAGGTGCTTGTCCGCCCGGAGACCGGCGACATCCTGGCCGAGGCCCGCCGCGATCCCGAACTCGACGGCAAGCTGGCCGTGTTGGCGGTGCGTGCCGCCGCCCGCAAGGAGACGCTGCTGCCGCTGCACATCAATGTGTTCGCGGGCACCCTCGCCGACCTCGGCGGGCTCACCGCCCTGCACAGAGCGGTCCGCGAGGCGGGACGGCTGCCGTGGGAGGTGACGGTCGACATCGTTCCGCCCTTCACTCACGTGCCGCGGCGGGCGCTCCTGGAGGCGGTGTCCGCGCTGCGCGGCCAGGGGTTCCGGATCTGTGCCGACGGCGTCGGCGACGGTGACATACCCCTGCGGCTGCTCACGGACCTCGCGCCCGACCTGGTGAAGCTCGACGCGTCGCTGCTGGAGCGGCCGGCCGCGGTGCGCGCGATGCGGACCCTGTGCGAGCAGTTGGGCGCCCTGCTGTCCGTGGAGGGGGTGGAGACCGAGGCGCAGTGCGCGACCGCGCGATCGGCCGGGGCGCAGCTGGCTCAGGGCGAGCTGTTCGCGCCGGCGACCCGGGTTCCCGCGGCGGACGTATACGTTCCGCCCCGGCCGCCCGGCCTCGCGGCGGCACCGCCGTCCGGGCCGTGGGTCCGAGAGTTCGTCCGGCCGGCCGCGCTGTTGCCCGACACCGCGTCCGCCGACCAGGTCCGCGCGCTGCTGACCGGCTCGCCCGACGTCTCCGGAGTCGTGCTCGTGGACCGGGACGGGGTGCCGGTCCGATCGGTGCACCGGTCCCGCTTCCTGCTGTCGATGTCGGGGCGCTACGGGCACGCCCTGTACGCCGACCGGCCCGCCGCCAAGCTCGGGGACGTGCCGCGGACCATCGGCGTCGACGCGACCGTCTGGGAGGTCCTGGACGTCGTCGCGGTCGGCGACGCGGACCGTACGTCGGACGACGTGGCGGTCGTCGACCGGTACGGGCGGTGCGTGGGCGTCGTACGGCTGGCGGATCTGGTGCGGGCGCTGGCCGAGACGCGGGTGGAGGAGGCCGCGGGGCTCAATCCGCTGACGAGGCTGCCCGGTTCGGACGCGATCACCGGGGAGGCGGACCGGCGGATCGCGGACGGGCGGGCGTTCGCGCTGAGCTGGCTGGATGTCGACCACTTCAAGCAGGTCAACGACGGGGCCGGTTTCGCGGCGGGCGACGAGTTGATCCGCTCGGTGGGGCGGGCGCTGCAGCGGGCGGCGACCGGACACACACGCGTGGGGCACATCGGCGGGGACGACTTCCTGGTGCTCACCGATCCCGAAGGGCTGGAGCAGCTGGCCGCCGCGGTGCTGAACGTGCCCTGGGCTGCGGGCGGCAGGGCGGTGACGCTGTCCCTGGCCACCGTGCTGTGCGTGCCGGGCAGTGTGGCCGACCACCGGCAGGCCGCCGCGTGTCTGGCGCCGCTGAAGAAGGCGGCGAAGTCGCTGCACGGCACGAGTTGGGTGCTGAGCCAGGCGGGGCTGGGCGAGTACGAGATCCTGCGTGGCACGCCCGTGACGCCCGTACAGGCCGACCGCACGGCGGCGGAGTCGCACGGGCGCTGAGAGCGGCCCAGGAGCTTCCTACGGGGCTCCAGGGGCCGTCAGGGCGGGTGTCACCGTTGCCGTCCGCAACCTTGACGCTCCTTCGGCACCGGTGAACACTTCCCGGTGTCGGTCGACATCGCCGTACATTCTCGGCGTACCAGGCACTGCGCCGCGCGGGCCGCACCCGCGCTCAGGCCCACTCCCCCATGGGCGATCTCGGCTGCGACGGCACGCTCGTCACGGACGCCGGGCGGGGCTCGGGACCCTCCCTGCCTTCGGCTGAAGTCGCCAAGGGAACCGCACCCTGCACGGAGGACCGGGGCCGACCGTCCCGGGCCCGGGCCTAGGAGCCGCCATGAGCAATGGAGACATATTCCTCGGTGAGGTCATCGGCACCGCGATCCTGATCCTCTTCGGCGCCGGCGTGGTCGCCGCCGTCGTACTGAACTACTCCAAGGCACAGAACTCCGGTTGGATCGTCATCGCCTTCGGATGGGGTTTCGGCGTGATGGCCGGGGCGTACACGGCCGCGCCGCTGTCCGGCGCCCACCTCAATCCGGCGGTCACGATCGGCATCGCCATCGACACCGGGAAGTGGGACAAGGTCCCGCTCTACATCGCGGGGCAGATGGTCGGCGCCATGCTCGGCGCGGTGCTGTGCTGGCTGGTCTACTACGCGCAGTTCCAGGCCAACGCCGAGGAGGAGATGGCGCAGCCCACGCTCGGGATCTTCTCCACCTCACCCACGATCCGCAATGTCGTGGCGAACCTGATGACGGAGATCATCGCGACCGTCGCGCTGGTCCTGCCGATCCTGGCCTTCGGGCTCACCAAGGGACTGGGCGAGTCCGGCACGGCGGTGCTGGTCGTGTCGTTCCTGGTGGTCGGCATCGGTCTGTCGCTCGGCGGGCCCACCGGGTACGCCATCAACCCGGCCCGCGACCTGGGTCCCCGCATCGTCCACTCGCTGCTCCCGATCCCCAACAAGGGCACTTCGGACTGGAGTTACGCGTGGATCCCGGTGGTGGGGCCGCTGATCGGCGGGGCGCTCGCCGGAGTGATCTTCAACGCAGCCTTCTGACAACGGTCTTCGAGCAGTCATCCGAGAGCAGCTCTCCGAAGGATCCGAGGGAAACGACAAAGGGGTCGTCATGACGGACAAGTTCGTCGCCGCAATCGACCAGGGCACCACCTCCAGCCGCTGCATCGTCTTCAACCAGGACGGCGCGATCGTCGCCGTCGACCAGCGTGAGCACCGCCAGATCTTCCCCAAGCCGGGCTGGGTGGAGCACGACGCCACCGAGATCTGGTCCAAGGTCCAGGCGGTGGTCGCCGGGGCCATCGCCAAGGCGGGACTGCGCGCCGACCAGCTCAGCGCGCTCGGCATCACCAACCAGCGGGAGACGACGGTCCTCTGGGACCGCGCCACCGGCAAACCCGTGCACAACGCCATCGTGTGGCAGGACACCCGCACCGCGGCCCTGTGCAAGCAACTGGGCGGCTCGGACGGGCCCGACCGGTTCCGCGAGCAGACCGGACTGCCGCTCGCCAGCTACTTCTCCGGGCCCAAGGCGGCCTGGCTGCTCGACAACGTGCCCGGCCTCAGGGACCGCGCCGAGCGCGGCGAGATCGCCTTCGGGACGATCGACTCCTGGCTGATCTGGAACCTCACCGGCGGCACCGACGGCGGCCGGCACGTCACCGACGTGACGAACGCCGGACGCACCATGCTGATGAACCTGGAGACCCTCCAGTGGGACCCGTCCATCCTCTCCGCGATGAACGTGCCCGAGGCGATCCTCCCCGAGATCAGGTCCTCGGCCGAGGTCTACGGCACCGCGGTCGGCCAACTCGCGGGCGTACCCGTCGCGTCGGCCCTGGGCGACCAGCAGGCCGCCGTGTTCGGACAGGCCTGCTACGACGTGGGCACCGCGAAGAACACCTACGGCACGGGCAGCTTCCTGTTGCTCAACACGGGGAACCGGCCGGTGCCTTCGAAGAACGGGCTCCTCACGACGATGGGCTACAAGATCGGTGACGAGGCGCCGGTCTACTGTCTGGAGGGATCAATAGCCATAACGGGCGCGCTCGTTCAGTGGTTCCGGGACCAACTGGGCATCATCCGCAGCGCCGACGAGATCGAGAGCCTGGCCGCGAGCGTGGACGACAACGGGGGCGCGTACATCGTGCCCGCGTTCTCCGGGCTGTTCGCGCCCTACTGGCGCTCGGACGCGCGCGGTGTCGTCACCGGGCTGACGCGGTACGTCACCAAGGGGCACCTCGCGCGCGCGGTGCTGGAGGCGACGAGCTGGCAGACGCGGGAGGTCGTGGACGCCATGTTCCAGGACTCCGGGGTGCAGATCACCACCCTGAAAGTCGACGGCGGCATGACCAAGAACAACCTGCTGATGCAGCATCAGGCGGACGTGCTCGACGTACCGGTGATCCGCCCCAAGGTCTCCGAGACGACCTGCCTGGGCGCCGCCTACGCGGCCGGACTCGCCACCGGTGTGTGGAACGGCCTGGACGAGCTGAAGTCGCACTGGCAGAAGGACGTCGAGTGGACGCCGTCCATGGAGTCCTCGGTGCGGGACCGCGAGTACCACAACTGGCGCAAGGCCGTGGAGAAGAGCTTCGGCTGGCTGGAGGAGGGCGACAACTAGGCACGCGCGCGTGCGTGTTGATCGTGCCTGTTGACGAGGCACGCGCGCGTGCGTCCTTCGACGAGCTGCGGCCCGTACCCCGGTCGGCGGAGGTGCGGGCCGCTCCCGCGGCTCAGCTGGTGACGCTCTGGCGGCGCTTCGCACCGTAGGCCATCGCGTGCTGGACGACCTCGATGAGGACCTCCTTGACCGACGACCGGTCGCGCGCGTCGCACAGCATGAGCGGTACGTCCTGGTCGAGGTCCAGGGCCTGCCGTACGGTCTCCACCGGGTAACGGGCGGCGCCCTCGAAGCAGTTGACGCCGACGACGAAGGGGATGGAGCGCCGCTCGAAGTAGTCGAGGGCGGCGAAGCAGTCCTCCAGGCGGCGGGTGTCGGCGAGTACGACGGCGCCGAGCGAGCCCTCGGACAGCTCGTCCCACATGAACCAGAACCGCTCCTGACCCGGCGTGCCGAACAGGTAGAGCACCAGGTCCTCGCGCAGGGTGATGCGGCCGAAGTCCATGGCCACGGTGGTGGTGTGCTTGCCCTCCACACCACTGGTGTCGTCGACCGGACGCCCTGCCTCGGTGAGCAGTTCCTCCGTGCGCAGCGGCCTGATCTCGCTGACCGCGCCGACGAGGGTGGTCTTGCCCACGCCGAAGCCGCCGGCCACCAGGATCTTGAGCGTGACGGGCTCGACCGGAGGCTTGCCTCGCTCAGAACGCCCGAAGATCATCGATCTGTTCTCCTGCTTGATGGGGGGGCGGGTCGGATTCCGCGCGGCTCACAGTGCCCGCAGGCCGCTGATGACGTCGCGGAGAATACTCTCGTCGACCAGTTCGGCCGGGGGTACGGGCCGTGAGACATGGACGAGTTCCTCGTCCACGAGGTCTCCGATGAGGACCCGTATCACGCCGATGGGCAGGTCGAGTTCGGCGGCGAGTTCAGCGACCGACTGCGGGGCGTCACGGCACAGACCGACGATGTCCACGTGCTCCGGGGACAGCGCCTGGTCCGCTTCGAATTCGTCCGCGCGGGACTCCGCGACCACCACCGCGATCAGGTCGAGGCGGTGCTGTCCCGCACTGGTGGTACGGCCGCGCGTCATGGCGTACGGACGGACGACCGGTCCGGCCTCGTCGTCGAACCAGTGGCCTCTTCCCTGACCGTCTCTGCTCATGTCACTTCACTACCCGCCGGAGGACAGATCGGTGCGCGGAGCGGCACCGAGATGCACACCGACCCGCTTCACGAGCAGTGTCATCTCGTAGGCGACCTGTCCGACGTCGGAGTCCGCGTCGGCCAGGACTGCGAGGCAACTGCCGTCACCGGCTGCCGTCACGAACAGGAAGGCCTCGTCGAGCTCTACGACGGTCTGCCGTACGCTGCCCGCCTCGAAGTGACGGCCGACGCCCTTGGCGAGGCTGTGGAAGCCGGAGGCGACGGCGGCCAGGTGTTCGCTGTCCTCGCGGGTCAGATCCTGGGACACGCCGGTGGGCAGGCCGTCGCCGGAGAGCACGATCGCCTTGCGGATGCTGGCGACGCGCTCGACGAGGTCGTCGAGGAGCCAGTTCAGCCCGCGCTGGTCGGTCGTTTCGTGGCCGGTCGCCTTTGGTGCGGTCATCGACCGTCCCCCTTAGTTCCTTGTGCTGTGCCGCCTTGGACGTCGTCGCCCTCGGCGTTCTCCTCGCGGCCACGCTGCCAGCCGCGTTGGAGCGAGGCCATACGGCTGCGTACCTCGTCGGCGTCGCGCTCCACGACCTCCGCCGGGGTCGTGGTGCGCCGTTCGGGGTCCTTCTTCAGCTGCGGGGCCAGGTTGGCCTGGCGCACGCGCCTGGGCAGCGCCCCCAGGTCGGGCCCGGTCCCGTCCGGCGAGGTGCCGGAGTCCGGAATGCTGGACGCGATCTCGGCGCGCCGGGTGCGTCGGGGCAGGGCGGGAGTCTCGGGCGGCTCGCCCGATCCGCGTCCCTGGGAGGCCGAAGGCGCTGCGGGTACGTCGGTACGGCGCCGTAGCGGCGTGTCACCGCGTCGCCGGGCCGGCAGCGGCGCCTGGGCCTCCGGGTCGGCTCCGCCCGGGCCCCGGGCCGTGGAGAGACCGTCGAAGCCGCCGTCCGCGGAATCCACCGGGTCCCGTCGCGAGCGCTGCTCGACGACCGGGCGTCCGTGCGAGCTGACGAGCTTGGGCGTCCGGCGCCGGGGCAGCGGAAGCGGTTCGCTCCGGTGGGCGTCCGCGTCCCCGCGCGGTCCGTCGTGGGCCTCTGAGGCGTGCTGGCGGGGCTCTACGGGGCGGACGGGGGCGAGGTCGTCCCGGAGGCCCGGGCGGCGCGGACGGAAGACCTCGCCGCGTTCACCGTCCTCGTCGTCGAGGGCGTTCGGGAAGCCGGCGAGGGCGTCCAGGTCGACGGGGGCCTCCAGTTCGACCGGCCCGTCCAGGAGGGCGGGCGGCAGGCCGGGAAGCTTCGCGGGCACCCGGGAGAGCGCGGAACGGTGGCTCTCCTCGAACTCTGCCTCCTTCGTCGGCTGGGGCCGGTCGAGGCGGAAGCCGATGCCGTTGGTGTCCGGGACCTCGTCGCTCAGCAGGGCGTCGGGGATGAACACGACGGCGGTCGTGCCGCCGTACGGGGAGGGCTGGAGGGAGACGCGGACGTTCTGCCGCTGTGCGAGCCGGCTGACCACGAAAAGGCCGAGCCGGTCGGTGTCGGAGAGTTCGAACTCCGGTGTCTCGGCGAGCCGGAGGTTGGCGTCCAGGAGCGCGTCGGCCGCCATACCGAGGCCGCGGTCGTGGATCTCCAGGGTGAAGCCGTTGGCGACCCGCTCCCCCAGGACCTGGACGGCGGTGTGCGGCGGGGAGAACACCGTGGCGTTCTCCAGGAGTTCGGCCACCAGGTGGGTGAGGTCCGCGACGGCGGGCCCGGTGACGGCGATCCGCGGCAGCCTGCGGACCTCGATGCGCTCGTAGTCCTCGACCTCGGCGACGGCCGCGCGGACGATGTCCATCAGCTGGACCGGCTTGCGCCACTGCCGGGACGGGGCCGCCCCGGAGAGGATCACCAGACCCTCGGCATGGCGGCGCATACGGGTCGTCAGGTGGTCGAGGCGGAACAGGTCGGCGAGTTCGTCGGTGTCCTCGGTCCTGCGCTCCATGGTGTCGAGCAGGGTGAGCTGCTTGTGCAGCAGGACCTGGCTGCGCCGGGCGAGGTTGACGAAGACCTCGGAGACGCCGGAGCGCAACTCGGCCTGTTTCACGGCGGCTTCGACGGCGGCGCGCTGCAGGGTGTTGAGGGCCTGGCCGACCTCGCCGATCTCGTTGCGGTCGTACTCCAGGCGCGGGACCTCGGTCTCCACGTCGACGACTTCGCCGACGGACAGGCGGCGCATCACGCTGGGCAGCCGGACACCGGACGCCTCGTGGGCGTCCAGGCGGAGTTGACGCAGGTCGCGGATGAGGCCGCGGCCGATGCGCACGGACAGGAAGAGCGAGAGGAGCAGTGCGATCAGACCGAGGACACCGGCGACGGCCGCCTTCAGGATGACGCCCATCGCGACGGGCCGGACGCGGTCCTGATAGCGGTCGTCGGCCTGGTCGTCGAGAGTGCCGAGCTTGTCCAGCACGGCACCGGCCGCGGTGTTCCAGGTCTGCGCGGTGACGTTGCGGGGCTCGCCGGACTCGGAGGAGGCGGCGGCCTGTTCGGCCACGCGCAGCGGGGCACTGGCCGCGTTCTTCCAGAAGCGGTCGAAGTGGTCGCGCTCCGAGGAGGGCAGCAGCGGCAGGTTGACGTCGTACATCAGGGTGCGCTGGGCCACGAGGTCGGAGACCGCGCGGGTCTCGGTCCGGGTGAGTTTGCCGACGATCAGCGAGGAGCCGAGCAACGCGTCCTCGCGGGAGAGGAGTTCACGCGCGCGTGCCAGGTTGACGAGGGCGCGGTACTGCTTGTCCATCTCCACGTTGTCGACGACATGGAGGTTGGTCAGCAGCACGTAGCAGGGGTCGACCAGGCGGTTGTAGAGGTCGAGGGCCTGGGCGCGGTTGACGGTGCCGTCCTCGACGCTGCGCCGCAGGGACGTGAGGCCGTCGAAGGCGTCCAGCACGGCGGAGACGCGGCTGTCGGTGGTCTGGCCCATCGCGTCGCGGACGTCGGGGTTCCGGGCGTTCTTGCGGATCTTGGCGACGGCTTCGTCGGTCGCGGCCCGGCTGCGCTTCAGGTCGGTGAGGCCGTCGGCGGCGCGCGGGTCGGCGAGATAGACGAGCGACTGGCGCCGTTCCTGCTGGATGACGCGGACGGTGTCCTCGGTGGGGTAGCCGATCTTCTCGACGACCGACGACACGTTGAACAGGTCCCCGGCCGCCCGGCCGGTGAGGACCGTGGCGAACGCCCAGATCGCGGTCAGGGACACGAGCGGCACGAGAAGGAGCGCCACGATCTTCCGGCGGATGGACTTCCCGCGAAAGCGCATGGCCTCCCCCAGCTGGACCCCCGCCGGCCGGGGGTACACATGTGCGTCAACAAACGGCGCGAGCCTACTACTGACACACAGGTAACTCGAAGAGCTGTCCGGAGCGTGAACTTCCGCACCTGGGACCGGACATGGGGAGGTGTCAGGGCATTGGGGGAGATTCCCGCCCCGAATCCACGAGGTTCGCCGGACCTGACCGGATCGACCCGCTTGGCCAGTTGGCTGGAATTTTTCGTTCCTTGGGAATCTTCGTGGGAAGTTGTTCGTCTTTCTCTACGGGATATGGGTGCGGAACCGGCCACAGGAGCCGCATCCATATCCGGGCGGCGTAAAACAGGGCAGGCCGGGCACCCACTGGGGAGTCGGAGTCTTCGGATTCCGGGGCGAGTGGTGTACCGGCGGTGGGGAGGACACGTTGATGGGCACGGCGGAGCGGCAAGAGACGCTTGAGGACGGCGTGACGGCGCGGTCGACGGGGGACGGCGAGGCTCCGGCGCGCTCGGGCGCACCGAAGGCGGCGGGGTTCGAGAGGCCGCGTGCGGCCCGCGTGACAGCCGAACAGCAGGAGTACTACAGGCCGTTGTGGATCGAGGAGCCCGCGCGTCGGCGTCGGCTGCCCGATCCGGTGCGTACGGCGGCCGTGCGGGCGGTGCTCATCATCGCCGTGACGCTGATCCAGGCGACGGTCGCTTTTCTGTGCACGATGGCCGGGTCCTGGCTGGCGTTCCCGATGGTGATCAGCAGCGTGGTCAGCACGGTGGTGGCCACCTGGGGTGTCCTCGACGTCTGGGTGACCCGCCAGATGTGGAACCAGCGCAACGGCGTGGTCTCGGAGCCCAGCAGCACGGCACGGGCCCTCCGCCGTGAGCGGCGTCGGGCCCAGCGTCAGGCGAAGGCCACCCGGCGGGCGCAGGAGCGGATAGCCCGCAAGGGCGGTGCCGGGCAGCTGTCCCAGTCCCACTCCTGAGGTTCGCCTACGGGGTGGTCGGCGCCGGTCGCTTGAACATCCGGGTGGCCGTGATCTCGCTGTGCACCGACTCCCCTTCTCCGGCGGGGGCCTGCTGCGGCAGCCCCGGCCGGAGGTGTTCCTCCACGCTGATGTACTTGAGGCCGGCCCTGAGGTCGGCGTCGTTGCGCAGCCGGATGACCAGCGGGAACTCGGCCAGTGCCGTCGTGTCGAACAGGCCGGTGGTGTACAGGAGTTGGACACCGAGCGCGTCCGACACGGCGCGCTGCAGCTCCAGCAGATAGGTGGCGTTGGCCCGCCCGATGGGGTTGTCGAGGAAGAGCGTGCCGGCGTGCCGGTGCTTGTCGCGGCCCCGGTCGTTCGAGCGCAGTGCGGCCATCGTGCAGTACAGGGCGATGGCCGCGGTGAGCAGCTGGCCGCCGGAGAAGACGTCGCCCATCTGCCCGACGGGGACGCGCTCGGCGCGCAGTACGGCGTCCGGCTTGAGGATCTCTACGGCGACCCCCTTGGGCTCCAGGGCAGCGCCAACTCCCCGCAGCAGCAGGGACATTCCATCGCGCCGCATGTCGGAGTTCTTCTTCACGGCGGCCCGGGTGGCCTCGTCGACGACCTCGCCGAGCCGCTCGGTCAGCGTGGCCTGGTCGGGCTCCTCGAAGCGGATGCGCAGGAACTCCTGCCCGGACCACTCGCCGAGCCCCTCCGGCAGCCGGGACAGCCGCTGCGCGGACCGCAGGGTGGCGAGCGCCGACTCGACGAGCCCGCGCAGCCGGTCCACGATCGAGTCGCGGTTGCGTTCCAATTGCGCCAACTCGTCGGTGAGGACCCGGAGTCGGGGCGCGAAGGCGTCGGCCCACTTCTGCGCGTGCTCGGGCAGGGAGGACGCCGGCAGCTCACGGATCTGCTGTCGCGCGGGAGTCCGCACCTGCTCGTAGCGCGTGGAGTTGGCGTGCCGCACGAGCACATCGCTCGCTTCCCGTACGGCGCCCTCGGCGGCGGACAGGTCGGCGGCGCAGCCGCGCAGCGAGCGGCGGGCCTCGGCGGCGGAGTGCCGGGCCTCCTCCACGCTGCCCGGGTACGGCTCGGGCTCCTCCTGCTCCTCGTCCGTGGAGTGTTCGCGCAGCAGGTCCCGCAGCATCGCGGCGGTCTCGTCGAAGCCGCCGGCCCCGTCCTCGGCGGCGCGGTGGGCGTCGAGGAGTTCGGCGTGCGCCTCGCGGGACTGGCCCAACGCGTCCGTGCGGGAGGCGACTTCGGCCGTGGCGGTGCGCAGCAGTGCCTGGGCGTGCTCGGCGTCGCGCGGGACGAGTTCCTCGGCCAGCTCGGTGTGTGCCTCGCCGTCCTCGGGCGCGTGCCGCTCGGCCTCGCCGCGCAGCCGCCCGAGCTGCTCGCTCGCGTTCGACACCCGGGTCTCCAGCAGCTGCACCAGCTCCTCGGCGCGCGCCACGGCGGCCTGCCGGGACGGCCCGTCGGAGCCGTCGGGCGACTGCAACAGCTGGGCCGCGCGGGTGCGGACCTTGTTGCTGAGCCGGTCCAACTCGGCGATGGCCGCGCTCTCGTCGCTCTCCGCCCGCGCCTGCTCGGCCCGCAGATCGGCGCCGACGCCGACCTTCTCGTAGAGCTGGGAGGCGGCGCGATAGGCCTCGCGCAGGGCGGGCAGCGACGGCTTCGGAGCATCGGCGTCGTCCGCCGGTACGTCGTCGGGGGCACCCGCGATCTCGGAGCGCTCGGCGCGCAGGGCACGGGCCGTACGGCGGGCGTCGTCGGCGGCGCGCTGGGCGGCGCGGCGGTCCTCGTCGGCGGCGCGGGCCCGCTCCAGACAGGACTGGGCGCGGGCCTCCGACTCGGTTGCCTCGTCGGCGAGTTCGCGCAGCTTGACCTGCCAGCCGGCGCGTTCCCGCAGCCGGAAGGCGAGTCCGGCGAGGGCGTCTGCGGCACGCCGGGCCTTCTGCGCGGTCTCCTGCCGCTCGTCGCGCACCTGGGCGGCCTCGGCGGCGGCTTCGTCGGCCTCGGCGCGCACGGTCCGCGCCTCGGCCAGCTCGGCCTCGGCCTCCTCGGCGAACGCGCGCGTGTCCTGCGCGGTCTGCGCCAGCTCGACCAGCCGCCCGCTCGGACAGCCGGTGCGCCAGGAGGCGAGCCGTGCCGCCAGCTCCCGGTCCTTGCCGAGCCGGGCGGCGAGCGTGCGGATCTCCTCGTCCCGCTCGGTCGCCCGCGCGCGCAGCGCCTGCCGCTCCTCGTCGGCGGCGTGCTCGTCGTGCATGGCCGGGTTCGGCGGTACGAGGAAGACGGCACCGTCCCCCGCGTCGGGCGCCGGGGGCGGGGCCAGCAGGGCGGCGGCCGTACCGACCGCCACGGCGGAGCGGGGCAGCAGGGCCGCGTCGGTGAGCGCCTCGCGGGCACGCGCGTGCGTGGCCGGGTCGGTGATGATCACCCCGTCGACCAGCTCGGGCCGGGCGGCCAGCACGCGCGCGTGGTCGACGGGGTCGACGGCCTGGGCGAGGTAGCGCCAGCCGGGCAGGGCCGGGATGCCGTGCTCGCCCAGGTACTCGACGGTGGCCAGCACGTCCGGGCCGGGCGGCAGGAGGCCGCCGTCTCCGAGCGCGCCGAGGATCCGGGAGTCGTCGGCGGCGGCGGTACGCAGGTCGAAGAGCTGTCGCTCGCCGGCGGCGACCCCGTCGTCGAGCAGTTCACGCAACTCGTCGGCGAAGCGGTCGAGTTCCTCGGGGGTGAGGGAGCCTTCGACGAGCGGGCGGGCGGACTTGGTGATGCCGGATGGGGTGTCGGAGGCGGAACTTCCGCTCGCCGCAGCCTCGTTGGCGCCATGCGGCACCGGCACCCCACCGGAACCACCGGCGCCCGGCAGGCTCAGCAGCTCCGCGAGGCGCTCCTCCCCCGCCAGTCCCTCCGCCAGGCGCCGTTCCGCGTCGTAGGTCCGCTCGGCGGCGGTCGCCGCGTCGGACGCGCGGGCCGCCGTCAACTCCGCGCGGGACTCGGCGGAAGCCGCCTCGCGCGCGTGCTCGGCCGCTCGCCGTGATGCCTCGCGCGCGGTGTCCCAGGCGGCCACGGCCGTCTTCTCGGCGTCGCTCGCCGCGAGGGCCGCGCGGGCCGGGTCGGCGTCGGGGGCGCTGTCGTCGAGCCAGCCCGCGCGTACCGCCTCGGCGGTCTCCTGCTCGACCTCGGACAGGCGCTGGCGCAGATGCCCGATCTCGCTGCGGGCGCGCTGCGCCTCGGTGGCGGCGGAGGTCGCGTCCCGGTGGGAGGACTCACCGACCTCCTGGAGCGCGGCGGAACGCTCCTCGCCCTCGTTGGCGAGGTTCTCGGCGCTCTCCGCGGCCTCGTGCAGGGCCCGTACGAGGTCGACGGCGGCCTTGGCGCGGGCGGCGAGCGCGGGGGCTGCGTCCCGCTCGGCCTCGCGGATGGCGACGGCCACGCGCGCGGAGCGGTCGGCGGCCGCACGGTGGCGCAGGACGGCCTCGGCGGCCTGCCAGGCGGAGTGCAGCGTGCGCGCGTCGGCGAGTTCGCGCTTCTGCGCGGCGGCGGACTTCTCCGTGGTGGCGAGCGCCAACGAGGCGTGCCGGTAGGCCAGTTCGGCGGCGATCAGCGCGCTGCGCTCACGCGCCCCCTCGGAGTGCGTGACGGCGTACGCGGCGGCGGTGACGCGCTGGGCGAGGTCGGCGGCGCGGACCCGCTCCTGCGCGCCTCGCGCGGAGAGCCGGCGGGCCAGGGTGCGGGTGCGGCGCTCGGCGCCCGCGTGGATGTCACGCGCGCGTGCCCGTCCCTCGGCGGCCTCGACGATCCGGCCGAGCAGGTCCACGGACCCCGCCGTGAAGTCCCGTTCGGCGATCAGTTCGGCGCGTCGCCCCAGCTTGTTGCCGAAGCCGCCGACCAGGTCGGCGAGCCCGTCGGTGTCCCGGGTGTCGGTGACCGCTCGCAGCAGCAGGTCGGTGAAGTCGGAGTCCTTCTTGACCGCGAACAGGCCGGCGGCCTCGCCCTCGTCGGCGTTCATCTCCCGCTGGTAGCGGAAGAGTTCGGGGTCGAGGCCCAGGTCCCCCAGGTGCTCGATCCACCGGTCGTGGATCTCCTCCCAGTGCACTTCGAGGTGGGGATACGCCTTGCCCGACTCGGTGATGGCGTCCCGGAACCCCTTCATGGTGCGTCGACGGCCCTGCGCGCCGGACGCGCCCTCGACGGGCGGCCGAACTGAAGTGGCCTCGGCGACGGGGAGGTTGTCCAGGCTGAGTCCGGGACCGGGCCGGAAGGAGTACCAGGCCTCGGCGAACTTCCGCGGGTCGTTGGAGACTTGACGACCCCGCCACTCGCTGACCTTCCCGACGACCACGCACTCGCCGGTCAGCGTGTGCTGCCACTCCAGGGCGACATGCCCGCAGTCGTCCGCCAGGAGGAACTTGCGCAGCACACCGGAACTGGCGCCGCCGAGTGTGTTGCGGTGTCCCGGCAGCATCACCGAGAAGATCAGCTTGAGCAGGACGGACTTGCCGCCGCCGTTCTCCAGGAAGAGCACACCGGCGGGCGCGGGGCGGCGCGGCGGTCCGACGGGCTCGTCCTCGAAGAACTCCGCCTGGGTGGGAGCGGGATCGGGCACGGGCTTGCCCACGCCTCGCAGGTCAAGCACGGTGTCGGCGTAGCGCGCACCGGCGGGCCCGATGGAGTAGAGGCGGACCCGGGACAGCTCGTACATGGCGGACTCTCGTCGTAAGTCTTCGGCAGGTGTGGGGGGTTCGTAGGTCTTCTGGCGGGGCTGGGGGTCAGGAGTGGAACGGCAGCCCCGCGTCGGCCACCAGTTCCAGGTCCTCGGTGTCCTCGGCGGGCAGCAGGCTCGCGGTGCCGTCGGTGACCGGGACGACGCCCAGCTCCAGCAGCTCGGCCATGGCGGCGCTGCCGGCCATGTCACGCACCTGGAGCTGGTAGCGGGCGGTCGTGCGGTACGTACCGCCGTTGTCGTCGCCCGTGCGCTGGAGGAAGCCGGAGTCGGTGAGGAACGCGGCGGCCTTGCCGACGATGCCGGTGGTCGAACCAGCGAGTCTGCGGGCGTCCTTGGTGGCTCCGGTGGCGCTGCGTCTGACCCAGATCCGCCAAGCGGCCTCCAGGCCGGGTGCGTCGGTGGCCGGGTCGGTGTTCATGCCCTGCTCGTCGGCCCGCTCCTCCAGGCGCCGGCAGGCCTGGCGTACGAAGGCGTCGACGCCGTTGACCGTGACGCGCCCGATGTAGCCGTCGTCGGCGAGGTCCTCGGGGCGCGGGAACGCCATCGCGGCGACGGAGAGATGCGCGAGCCCGTGCAGGAAGCGGTCCCCGGAGTCGGCGGCGGTGCGGCGCGCGTAGTCGCCCATGCGGACGGCGAACACCGAGTCTTCGGCGGCGGTCACGGCCATCCCCGCGCGCGGGGACACCTCCAGGACGACAAGCCCGAGCCCGGCGGCCACGGCGTCGGCGAGCCGCGCGAACGGCGGGTCCTCCCGGTACCGGCGCAGCAGCTCGGCGTACTCCTGGTCCCGCGCGGGCTGCAACTTGGGCTGCAGCCCGAAGGCGACGAGCCGAGCGGCGTCGGCAGCGTCGGCGGGCGTGATGACGGCGGACACTGCCGGGGCTGCGGCCTCCGGCTCACTCCATTCGACGTGCTCGCTCACGGTTGGGGCTCCTCGCTGAGGTGGTTCATGTGACGGTCGTTCATTCCTGGGTCGTTCATGCCTTACGCCGCCTCCGTCCGCCCCGCCGCCATCCCCGCCGCGTCCAACAGGGCCATCCCCACGATCAGATCGGCCCCACCGAACTCGGGATCGTCCAGCTCGGTCCCGTCGTCCACGGCGAACAACAGCTTCGGCTCCCCCTGCCGATACGCGGTACCGACCGGCGGACTGGCCGCGTGCACGGCCAACAGGGCGACCAGATAAGGCAGTTCGGGATCCTGGCGCCGCGCATCGGCCAGCAGTCCCGACAACCTCCGGGGCGCGTCCGCAGGCAGATCGAGCAACTCCATCGCGGCCGCCAACTGCTCCTCGCTGAAGCGGCTGTCGTCCGGCGTGGCGATGAGATCGGGCTCCGGCATCTCCGCACCGAGGTGCTCCCGCTCCTGAGGTGGCGTCAGCAGTATCTCGACGAGGTCGCCCACCCGGACGGACACCGGCGTACGCAGGCCCGTCCCGCGCGCGAAGAACGCGTCCGTGACCCGGATCGCCTGCTCCAGGGGCAGCGGCAGCACGGGCGAGACGAGATGTCCGTAGAGGTCTATCCCCGAGGTCGTCATGGGCGTGGCGAAGGCCTGCCGGTCCTGCTCCGCGCGGAACAGCGGCCCGGCCTCCAGGAGTCGCGACTGGAGTTGTGTGTGGCGTCGGATGCAGTCCTTGACGATGTCGACCAACTCGGCGGCGCGGCGCTTCTGTTCGGGGTCCTCGGACTCGTCCCGGGCCTTGCGGATGTTGGTGAGGATCGCGTTCTCGTGGCGGTAGCGGTCGGCCACGTGGTCGAGGGCCTCGGCGATCATGTCGGGCACGGCGTTGAGCCAGTCCACCGCGCGGACGTTGCGCCGGGTGGCGTCCAGGGCGCGGCGCAGGGTCTCCGAGTACTGCACGGTCCGGTAGCGGGCCTGCTCGGCGGCGAGTTGGGCGTCGGCGAGCCGGCCGCGGCTGATGAGCACCTCCAGCTTGACCTCGGCGGCGATCTGCGCGCTGGTGACGTCGGTGTCGAGGGCGCCCACGAGGACGTTGACGGCCTCGTCCGTCGTACGGAGGTAGACGCTGCCGCCGTAGCCGGGGACCTCCTCGATCAGCTTGAAGTCGTAGTCGCGGCGCACATAGGTGCCGTCCTGGGCGAACGTGCCGTAGACCGTGCGGAAGCCGCGGTCGACGCTGCCGACGTTGATCAGGTTCTCCAGGACCCAGCGGGCCACGCGCTCGTGCTCGGCGACGGGGCGCTGGGGTGCCTGGGCGGCGATGCGCGGGATGAGCCTGGCCACTATCTGGTCGTGGTCCGCGCCGGTGTCGAAGTCCATGTTCAGGGTGACCAGGTCGATGGCGGCGAGGGCCACCTCCGCCATGCCGTACACCGAGTACTCGCCCGCGAGGTTGGCCTTGCGCACGTCGAGGTCGTGCAGCGGCGCGGTGCAGGCGAGCGCGCGCAGTCGCCGCGCCAGTCCCTCGTCGGCGGCCGGGCCCGGTGCGGGGCGCGGCCCCGCGCTGAACTGGGGCGGAACGCTGTCCGTCGATGCAGGCGAAGTCACGCTGCACAGACTAGGTCCTCGGTCTGACAACGACCCAAACGACGCAGAAGCGACTACCGCCACAGCCGTGTGCGGGGGTCCGTCGGGCGCCGTGCCGAGGTCCGTCGGGCGCCGTGCAGCCTCGGTCGAGCCGCGTGCCCTCGCCACGCACCCCCGTCAGCCGAGGGCCGTGCCGTCCTCGCCGACCCGCTGTCGGTAGGCGTCGACGACCCGTTCGAGCGAGTCGTCGAGGTAGACCGCGAGCAGCCTCTCGGCCTCGGCGGCGTCGCCTGCCTGGAGTGCCTGGAGGATCAGACGGTTGCGCTGGAGGTACGGCTCGTGGAGCGCCTTCGGGTCGTCCACGAGGTGGAAGGCGAGCCGGAGTTCGGCGAAGACGCTGCGCATCAGCTCGTCGGTGCGCGCGCTGCCGGCGAGGGCGACCAGTTCCCGATGGAAGTGGATATTGCCCGTACCCACTCCTTTCCAGTCATCCTCGACGGACGCCAGCTGCCCCTCGGTCACCGCCGCGGCGAGCCGTTCGAGGGCGTACGGCGGCTCGCCCAACCCGCGGACGACGGCGCACTCGACGAGGCGGCGGGTGCGGTAGATGTCCTGGACGTCCTCGACGCTCAGGACCCGGACGAAGACGCCCCGGTTCAACTCGTGGACGAGCAGACGCTCATGGGTGAGCAGGCGGAACGCCTCGCGGAGTGTGTTGCGCGACACACCGAGCGCCCCACCGATGCCGTCCTCCGAGAGCCGGGCCCCCGGCGGGAAATAGCCCTCCGCGATACGGCTCCTGAGGATGTCCGAGACACGTTCCGCGGTGCTGGTGCGGCCCAGGAGGGCTCGGTCGTCGGCCAGTCCCGCCATCTGCTCTGCCATGCCCGGAATTCAACCGCAGATACAAGAACGAAACAACATGCCTCTTGAAGGATCGTTCAACGATCCTCTACTTTGCTTCACATGGCGCCACCGCTCACCCCGGCGCCGACGGCCTCCGCACGGCCCGGCTCAGTCCCAGCACCCTCCGTCCTCCCTCTGCGAGGTGCACATGAGCACGACCCCTCCACCTCAGGCCCTGAACACCGGAACGCAGCCCGACACGGACGAACTGACCGCCGACGACGGTGCGTTGGCCTGGTTCCGTGCGCTCGGCCCGAACGGCCGCCGCGCGTTCGCCGGCGCGTTCGGCGGCTACGCGCTGGACTCCTACGACTACTTCACGCTGCCGCTGAGCATGGTCGCGCTGGCCGCGTACTTCGGCCTGGACAGCGGCCAGACGGGCCTGTTCACCACGGTCACGCTGGTCGTCTCCGCGGTCGGGGGCGCCGTGGCGGGCGTCTTCGCCGACCGGGTGGGCCGCGTCAAGGCCCTGATGATCACGGTGATCACCTACGCCGTCTTCACGGTGGCCTGCGGCTTCGCGCCCAACTACGAGACCCTGCTGGTGTTCCGCGCCCTCCAGGGCCTCGGTTTCGGCGGCGAGTGGGCGGTCGGCGCGATCCTGGTCGCCGAGTACGCGAGCGCCAAGCACCGCGGCCGTACGCTCGGCGCGGTCCAGAGCTCCTGGGCGGTGGGCTGGGCGCTGGCCGCGGTCGTCTACACGCTGGTGTTCTCGTTCCTCGGCGACGACATGGCCTGGCGGGTCATGTTCTGGACCGGCGCGCTGCCCGCGCTGCTGGTGCTCTGGATGCGGCGCCGGGTGCACGACGCCCCGGAGGCGACGGCCGTACGCGAACAGAATGCCCAGAAGGGCTCGTTCGCGGCGATCTTCAAGCCGGGCACGGCCGAGGCGCCGGGCCTGCTGCGGACGACGGTCTTCGCGGGCCTGCTCTCGACCGGTGTCCAGGGCGGCTACTACACCCTCGCCACCTGGGTGCCGACGTACCTCAAGACCGAGCGCGGCCTGTCGGTCGTCGGTACCGGCGGCTATCTGACCTTCCTGATCTCCGGCGCCTTCCTGGGGTACCTGACCGGCGGCTATCTCACCGACGCACTCGGCCGCAGGCGCAACATCTGGCTCTTCGCCCTGCTCTCGGCGATCTGCATCCTGGTGTACACACACATCCCCAACGGCGCCAACACCCTTCTCCTGGTGCTCGGTTTCCCGCTCGGGTTCTGCATGTCGGCGATCTTCAGCGGCTTCGGCTCGTACCTGAGCGAGCTGTACCCGACCGCGCTGCGCGGCACGGGACAGGGCTTCACGTACAACACCGGCCGCGCGGTCGGCGCCGTCTTCCCGACCCTGGTGGGCTTCCTGGCCGACAGTTGGGGTGTGGGCGGAGCGCTCGTCTTCGGGGCCATCGGTTACGGCATCGCGGCGCTGGCGCTCCTGGGACTGCCGGAGACCCGCGGAAAGGAACTGGCGTGAACCGTACGGAGGACCGTCCCCTGACTCTCGTCGACGAGCACGCGCACGCGTGGAGCCCGCGCACCGCCCGGGCACGCTTCCGGGCCGGACTGACGGGCCCCACGGCCGGGATCGCGGCGGGCCACACCCAGGTCAACCTGATCTCGGTGCCCGCCGACTGGGCGTACGACATGCTGCTGTTCTGCCAGCGCAACCCGAAGCCGTGTCCGGTGCTCGACGTGACGGACGCCGGCTCCTGGGAGACCGTTCTGGCGGACGGCGCGGACCTGCGCACCGATCTGCCGCGCTACCGGGTGTGGCGGGACGGCGAGTTGACGGACGAGCCGACGGACGTGCGGGCGTACTGGCGCGAGGACCTGGTGTCGTTCCTGATCGGCTGCAGCTTCACCTTCGAGTGGTCGCTCAGCGAGGCGGGCGTCCCGGTCCGGCACATCGAGCAGGGCCGCAACGTCCCGATGTACGTGACGAGCCGCCCGTGCCGCCCTGCGGGGCGACTGCACGGCCCGATGGTCGTGTCGATGCGCCCGGTGCCCCCGGAGCACCTGGCGACGGCGATCCGGGTGACCGCGCTGCTCCCGGCGGTGCACGGCAGCCCCGTACACTGCGGCGATCCCTCAGGGCTCGGCATCGAGGACCTCGGCCGCCCGGACTTCGGTGATCCGGTGGACGCCGCTCCGGACGACATCCCGGTGTTCTGGGCCTGCGGAGTGACCCCGCAGGCCGCGGTGATGGCGTCCCGCCCGCCGTTCGCCATCACCCACGCGCCGGGCCAGATGTTCGTCACCGACGCCCGCGACGAGCAGTACCGCGTCGCCTGACCAGGAGAGATGATGATCGATCTGAACGCCGACCTCGGTGAGGGCTTCGGCCGCTGGCATCTCACCGACGACGAACAGCTGCTGTCCGTCGTCACCAGCGCCAACGTGGCCTGCGGTTTCCACGCCGGGGACCCGGTCACCATGCGGCGGGTGTGCGAGCTGGCGGCCGAGCGTGGGGTGCGGGTCGGCGCACAGGTGTCCTACCGGGATCTGGCGGGCTTCGGGCGGCGCGCGATGGACGTGCCGCCCGCCGAGCTGGCGGCCGAAGTGGCGTACCAGATCGGCGCCTTGGAGGTGTTCGCCCGGGCGGCGGGCACGCGCGTGTCCTACGTCAAGCCGCACGGCGCGCTCTACAACCGGGTCGTGCACGACCCGGAGCAGGCTGCGGCGGTGATCGAGGGCGTGCTCCTGGCCGGCGGCTCGTTGCCCGTGCTCGGGCTGCCCGGCTCGGTCGTCCTCGACCTGGCCGTCAAGGCGGGCCTGCCGGCCGTCACGGAGGCGTTCGCGGACCGCGCCTACACCGACGAAGGCACGCTCGTGCCGCGCGGCCGGGACGGTGCGGTGGTCACCGACCCCGAGGCCGTGGTGGAGCGCTCGCTGGGCCTGGCCCGCTCCGGGACGGTCGAGGCGCTCTCCGGGGCGCGCATCGAGGTGCGGGCCCGCTCCCTGTGCCTGCACGGGGACACGCCCGGCGCGGTCGAACTGGCCCGCAGGGTCCGCGCACGGCTCCTGGAGTCGGGTGTCCCGGTGGAGGCCTTCGCGTGAGGACGCTGCGCGTCGGGGACGACGCACTGCTCGTCGAGGTCGCCTCCGGGGAGGAGGCCGAGGCCGTCCACGCGGAGCTGCTGCGCCGCCGCGCGGAGGGCCTGCTCACCGTCCGCGAGATCGTCCCCGCCGCCCGCACGGTCCTCCTGGACGGCCTCGCCGACCCGGCCCGGCTGGCCTCCGAACTGTCCGCCTCCGACGTACCCCCCGCACCCCCGCGCGCAGGCGAGGTGATCGACCTCCCGGTGCGCTACGACGGCCCGGACCTCGCCGACGTCGCCGCCCTGTGGGGCGTCCCCGAGGAGGAGGTGGGCCGCATTCACGCGGCCACCGAGTTCCGCGTCGCGTTCTGCGGCTTCGCCCCCGGCTTCGGCTACCTCACCGGCCTCCCGGCCCGCTACGACGTCCCGCGCCGGGCCACCCCGCGCACGGCCGTGCCCGCCGGTGCCGTGGGCCTGGCGGGCCCGTACACCGGCGTGTATCCCCGTGCATCGCCCGGCGGTTGGCAGCTGATCGGCACGACGGACGCGGTCCTGTGGGACCACACGCGCGTGCCCGCCGCGCTGCTGTCGCCGGGCACGCGCGTCCGCTTCGTCCCGGTGGCGGACGCATGACGGACCGCGCACTCGCCGTCGTACGGGCCGGGGCCCTGACCACCGTGCAGGACCTGGGACGGCCCGGACACGCGCACCTGGGGGTGCCTCATTCCGGTGCGCTAGACGGGCCCGCGGCGGCGCTCGTCAACCGGCTGGTCGGCAATCCGCCCGAGGCGGCCGTCCTGGAGACGACCCTCAACGGGTGTGCCGTACGGCCTCGTTCAACGATCCTCGTGGCGGTCGGCGGCGCACCCTGCCCGGTCACGGTCGACGGACGGCCCGTCGCCTGGGGAGCACCCGTGCACGTGCCCGCCGGAGCCCTCCTGGACATCGGAACAGCCTTCTCCGGAGTACGCGCCTACGTCGCCTTCGCCGGCGGTGTCGCCGTGGAGCCGGTGCTCGGCAGCCGTTCGACGGACCTGCTGTCCGGGCTCGGTCCGGCGCCGCTGACGAACGGCGCCATACTGTCGCTGGGTTCCCCGACAGGCCTCCACGCGCGCGTGGACTTCGCCCCGCAGCCGCGCCCCCCGGTCGAACTCGTCCTCCGGGTGATGCTCGGCCCCCGCGACGACTGGTTCACCCCGGAGGCCGTGCGGGCGTTCACGTCACGCGTCTACCAGGTGTCGTCGGCGAGCAACCGCATCGGGCTGCGCACCGAGGGCCCCGCCCTGGAGCGGGCCCTGACCGGTGAACTCCCCAGCGAGGGCATGGTCCTGGGCGCCGTCCAGGTCCCCCCGGACGGCCGCCCCGTGGTCTTCCTCGCCGACCATCCCACCACCGGTGGTTACCCGGTGATCGCGGTCGTCCGCCCGACAGACCTCCCGGCCGCCGCACAGGCGGTGCCCGGAACCCCGGTCCGTTTCGTGGCCGTACGGCGCCGCTGAGGCCCCGTGCGCGCCCTATGCGGCGTCCGGCTGCTTCTCCCCCACCGAGAGGGCGGCCAGCGCCGCCGACACCGCGTGGGACGCGCTCAGGTCCAGCCGCGCGCTGGTGCCCCGCGCGCGGTGGCGCATCTCGTCGGCGGCCAGCCTGAGGAGCTGCGGCAGCAGGTCGGTGCAGCGGCGGGCCACCCAGCCGGTGCCCGCGGTCGCCAGCCACCACAGGCTGGCCGACCTGGTGGGGGCCGGGAACTCGGGCTCCGGCGAGGGCGCGGCTCCCGTGGCCACACCCTCCTCGGCGAGCAACGCGTGGAACCGCAGGGCCAGTTGGCGGTGGCCTCGCTCTCCGGGATGCAGCCGGTCCGCGCTCCAGATGGCACGGTCCATGATCCACTCGCCCTCCGCGGCATGCAGATGCACGGCCCCGTACCGCTCGGAGAGCGCGTGCACCACGGTGTTCACCGCTCGCTGCCGCCGGGCGAGCGGGCGGGCCAGTGCACCCGGGAGGCCGAGCATGGCGCCCGGGTCGGGCAGACAGGCCGTCAGGAGGACCGCGCCCTGTGCCGTGAAGGCCGCGTAGACCTCGTCGAGCCGGGCGGCCAGGGCCTGGATGTCGAAGGTGCAGCGCAGGGTGTCGTTGACGCCTATGACGACGGACACGACGTCCGGGTTCAGGGCGAGCCCGGCCGGGGTCTGCCGTTCCAGCACGTCCCGTGACTGTGCCCCGCTGACCGCGAGGTTCGTGAACTCCACGGTGTCTTCGGGCTGCCCGGCCAGCCCGTCGGCGAGCAGCGCGGCCCAACCGCGCCACGCCTCGCCGACGGGATCGCCCACGCCCTCGGTGAGCGAATCACCGAGGGCGACGAAACGGACCGTTCTCATGCCACCCCTCCGGGCACGAAGCGCCGTACCGGGACATCCGCGTCGTGCGCGGCGAGGAACGCGTCCACCGCCGTGTCCCAGCCGAAACACTCCGCACGCGCGCGTGCGATCTCCCGCCGCTCCGGCTCGGAGCGCTCCAGCAGCATGTCCACGGCGTCCGCGAAGGCCCGCCCGTTGTCCGCGGCCGTGGCCCCGGCGGAACCGATGACCTCGGGGAGCGCGGACGAGGCGCTGGCCACCACGGGCGTGCCGCAGGCCATCGCCTCCAGCGCGGCGAGCCCGAAGGTCTCGGCCGGCCCGGGTGCCAGGCACACGTCGGCGGAGGCCTGGAGCGCGCCGAGCAGCCGCCGGTCGGAGACGTGCCCGAGGAAGGTGACCGGCAACCCGCGCTCCCGCGCCCGCTGTTCGAGCCGGGCCCGCAGCGGCCCGTCCCCGGCGACCACGAGGACCGCCCGCCGCCCGCGCCGTACCAGCGCCTCCAGGGCGTCGAGCGCCGTGCCGGGCCTCTTCTCCACGGAGAGCCTGGTGCAGGTCACCAGCAGAACCTGGTCCACGCGCGCGTACCGCGCGCGCACCACCGGGTCCCGCAGCGCTGGGCTGCGCCCCACCAGGTCGACGCCCAGTGGAGCCCGTACGACATTGCGGGCGCCGATGCGGACGAACTCCCGCTCGGCGAACTCGGTGGTGCACACCACGCGCGCGTAGGTGTGCGCCGTACGGACGTTGAGGGCGTCGGCGGTGCGCCGGGACATGTTCTCCGACAGGCCCCAGGTACGGAGGACGCCGTCGGCGGTCTCGTGGGACACCATCACGGCGGGGATGCGGGCCCGCCTGGCCCATTTGCCGGTCCAGCGCAGGGTCGTGCGGTCGGAGACCTCCAGGCGGTCGGGGGCGAGCCGTTCCAGGAGGCCGGCCACGCGCCGCTTGTCGGTGAGGACGCGATAGCCGCCGGTGCCGGGCAGCAGCGGCCCGGGCAGGGTGATGATCCGGCCCTGCTCGGTCTCGCGGTCGGTGTGGCGCTCGCCGGGCACGATGAGGACCGGGTCGTGCCCGGCCTCCTTGAAGCCCTTGCCCAGCTCACGCAGGGCGGTGCGCAGCCCCCCGGAGGAGGGGGCCACGAAGTTGGCGAGCCGTACGATCCGCAGCGCAGCGGTGTTCACGCCGCCACCACCACCTTGCGGGCGGCGAGGACGTCGCCGTAGTGCGCGATCAGCTGGTCGCCGACGGCCGCCCAGGTGCGGCCCTCGACCATGGCCCGCGCGGCGGTGCCGTACTCGGCCCGCAGCTCGGGATCGGCGGCCAGGGTCCGTACGGCGTCCGTGACGGCGTTCTCGTCGCGCGGCGGGAAGAGGAACCCGGTGCGCCCGTGGGCGACCAGGTCGAGCGGACCGCCGGCGGCGGGCGCGACGACGGGGACGCCGCTGGCCATGGCTTCCTGGACGGTCTGACAGAAGGTCTCAAAAGGTCCGGTGTGCACGAATATGTCCAACGAGGCGAAGATACGGGCGAGCTCGTCGCCGGTACGGCGTCCGAGGAAGACCGCGCCCGGCAGCGCCTCGGTGAGGTGCGGCTGACTGGGTCCGTCGCCGACCACCACGACACGCACGCCCTCAAGACCGCAGACCCCGGCGAGGAGTTCGATCTGCTTCTCGGGGGCGAGCCGGCCGACGTAGCCGACGATCAGCTCGCCGTTCGGCGCGAGTTCGCGGCGCAGCGCCTCGTCCCGGTACTCGGGGCGGAAACGCTCGGTGTCGACCCCGCGCGGCCAGAGCCTGACCCGGGGCACGCCGTGTGCCTCCAGGTCGCCGAGGGCCGCGCTGGACGGCGCGAGGGTGCGGTCGGCGGCGGCGTGGACGGACCGTATGCGCCGCCAGGCGGTTGCTTCGCCGGCACCGACGTACGTACGGGCGTATCCGGCCAGGTCGGTCTGGTAGACGGCCACGGCGGGGATGCCGAGCCGGGCGGCGGCGGCCATGCCTCGGACGCCGAGGATGAAGGGGCTGGCCAGGTGCACGATGTCCGCGCGGTGTTCGGTGATGGCCGCGGCGACGCGTCGGCTGGGGAGGGCGACGCGGACCTGGGGGTAGCCCGGGAGCGGTAGGGAGGGGATGCGGATGACGGGGCACGGCGACTGGGCGTCGGGCCCGGAACCGGCCGCGGTGGCCGGCGCGACGACGAGCGGATGATGACCGCGATCCACGAGGTGCCGGGCGGTCTGGAGCGCGCAGTGGGCCACGCCGTTCACATCGGGGGGAAAGGATTCGGTCACGATGACGACACGCATACCCGTGTTGTCGCCGTGCTGGACGTGCCCGCGTCAACGTGGATCTATGCGAACGGTGAACGTCCCATGAGCGTTGCGCTGCACACCCGAGCAGGTCAGACGGCGTCCATGCCCGTCTGACCCGCGGGTCATCCCGTGTTCACACTGCGGGGGCGTCGGGCCCGATCCGGCTCCGGACGGCTGTCTGGACCTCCGCTTCCTCGGCCGGGTCGGCGGCGAGCCTGCGGAGCTGTTCCACGACCCGGGCGTCACCGGTCTCGGCGTGCCGGGCGGCGATCTCCCGGGTGGTCTCCTCGCAGTCCCAGAGGCACTCGACGGCGAAGCCGGTGGGGAAGGAGGGGTCGGTGGCGGCCAGGGCCCGGGCGGCCCGGCCGCGCAGATGGGACGAGGCGGTTTCCCGGTACACATGGCGCAGGACGGGTGCGGCGCAGACGATGCCGAGGCGGCCGGCGCCGTCGACGAGGGTCCACAGGGTGGGGGCGTCGGGTCCTTCGCCCATGACGGCCTCCCTGAGGGCGCCGAGGACGAGGTCGCTGTCCTGGGCTCCGCCCCGGCAGGCGAGCATCCGGCCGGCGGCGGCACCGAGCGGGTCGGGCCGTCGGGCCCAGCCGCGGGCCCGGTCGACGGCGGCGACGGAGCGCATCCGTTCGAAGGCGTCGACGGCGGCCTCCACGACGGGTGCCGAGCCGGTGGCCACGGCGCGCTCGATGAGCTGGAGGGCTTCGGGGTCGTTGCTGTCGGCGAGATACCGAAGGGCGGTGCAGCGGGCTCCCTCGCTGCCGTCCTTGGCCGCCTCGACGATCTCGGGCCGGTCCTCGGGGCCGGCCACCGCGCTGAGGCAGCGGGCGGCGGGGACGTGCAGCGCGGAGCCGCGTTCGATGCCCTGTTGGGCCCATTCGAACACCGCTTGCACGCTCCACCCCGGACGGGGCCCGGTTGGTCGCATCTGCCGTTGCCAGCGGTCGAAGCAACCGGCTTCCTGGGCGGCACGCACGCGCGTGGCGATCGATTCCCGTGAGTCCTCGGCCCACAGCCGCCAGGGCCGGGGCTCGAAGGCGTCGCGCACGGCGGTGGCCAGTTCGGCCTCGCCCTCGGGATCGGCCGGGAAACGCGCCAGCACGGGGGCGGCGAGGGCGCGCAGGCCCGCGTCGTCGTCCCTGAGCGCGAGTTCGTCGAGCGCCCAGGCCCAGTTGCTGCCGGTGGCCGCGTACCGGCGCAGCAGCACGAGCGCGTCCCGCCTGCCGTAGGAGGCGAGGTGCCCGAGGACGGCGAGGGCGAGGCCCGTGCGGGACTCCTCGGTGTCGAGGACGTCCTCGGTGTCGAAGAGGTGGGCCTCGACGGCGTCCAGATCGCCGTTCAGATCGAGGTACAGACGGGCGTAGTACAGGGAGCGGTTCTCCACCTGCCAGTCGTGGCGGGGGTCGCGCAGCACACAGTGGTTCAGCGCAGCCAGTGCCTCGGCACGGGGTGCGGTGAGCGCGTGCAGTGTGCCGTCGCCGCGGCCCCGCTGAAGCAGGCCGAGCAGCGTACCGCTGGGCGCTATGACCGGATCGAACATGGGAAACAGCCTCACATCAAGCGTCGACGCAACCGGGGGACGTGCACTACCTGGCCGCGTGACAACACGTCGGGGCGCCCGCCGTTTCCTGCTTGCTGTAGACCATTTTCCTCTGCCTCTCGTCGGTGGCCCAAGCGGACCCTCACGGCCCGCGCGGTGCGGCAACACCTGCCCGGCCATCGCGTCCGTGAATCACGACGTCATGATGACCCGGCAGTTCTCGCTGCCGCGACCGAAATTTCGGGCGGCCACGTGCTGCCTTCCCCCGTTTTCCCCCGTTTTCCTTGTCGTACCTGGTCACAAGGCCCGTCCCAGTGAATGACGGACCACACTTCAGTGCGCGCCGAACAGCTCCAGCAACTCGGCCTTGCCGAACATCCGGGCCGTGTCGAGTGCCGACGGCGTGCCCGCCGCCGGATCGGCACCGGCCTCAAGCAGGACTTCGATCACTTCCTGCTCACCCTTGAAGACGGCTCCGGCGAGCGGGGTCTGCCCCCGGTCGTTGATCCGGTCGGCCTCGGCCCCCCGCGCCAGCAGGGCCCGTACGGCGTCGGCGTGCCCGTGGTACGCGGCGAGCATCACCAGGGAGTCACCGCGGTCATTGGTGAGATTGGCCGGAACACCCGCGTCCACATACGCCACCAGCGCCTCGGTCCCGCCCTGGCGGGCCAGATCGAAGATCTTGGTCGCGAGCTCCACGACCTCGGGGTCGGGGGCTTCACTCATCGGCCTGACCGCCTCTCACTAGTACGGGTGAATCGCCAGCGTACTGGCTCCGCCGACACATGACCGGCCCTCTCCGAGGCAAAGATCACCGCAGGGCCCGACACAGGTGAAACCCCTGCTCAGACGGCCCGAATGCGCTCCGCCATCAGAGGGAAATCCGCCGAAATTCACCCACTTGCACCTTTTATCGTATGGATACATCCTGTGATCCTGGAAGAACTCATGGTGACTGTCCCCACGAACCAGGAGAGCTCAAATGATCCTGTCCATGTCAGGCGTCGTCCTTCTCGGCATCATCGTCTTCCTCTTCTTCAAGAAGGACGGACTCAAGGCCTCGCACGCCCTGGTGGCCGCACTCTTCGGCTTCTACATGGCCAGCACGGCCATCGCGCCGAGCATCAAGGCCGGCGGGGAGAGCCTGGCGAGCCTCCTCGGTGGCATCAAGTTCTGACGCAACCACCCGTACGCACCTCCAGGAGACAGCAGTGGCCCGGCGCCCCCTCCCCCGCATCCTGAGCAACGGCAGCGCACAGATCGCCCGGAGCCGGGAGCTGGCCCGGACGGCGGCCGACAGCGCCACCGACGTCCTCCATCCGCTGATCACGATCACTCGCGGTCTGCGCCGGCTGGCATCCGCCGGGCGGCGCAGATGGGCCGACACCCCCAAGGACAAGCGCGGGCCACTGCTCTTCCTGGTGGCCTCGGTGGTCCTGGTGGTGGCACTGGTGCCGTACGGCCCGCTGCTCGCCGTCATCGTCCTGATGGCGGCGGCAGCATGGCACGGCCGCGACCGCACCCCACCGGCGCCCGAAGGGCCCGACGAGTCCCAGACCCAGCGCCTGCAGTCCCTCTACGAGGCGCTGGTGCCCTACTTCTCCATCGCCGAGGACCCGGCGCCCCTGTTCGCCCACGGCGGAGACTGGGAGAAAGCCTTCCCCGCCCACGAGTTCGACGGCGCGGGCCGCATCACCCACCTGGTGGTCCGCTACCCGGCCTACTTCACCGACGGCGAGGCCGACTCCCGCGCGCGGATCGAGCAGCTGCTCACCGCGAAGTCCGGGCGCGGCCGTGAGTACCGCTTCGAATGGGACGAGGAGGGCAACCAGCTCACCATCGGCGTCCTCGCCCCGCTTCCCACCGACATCGCCGCCCAGCGCTTCGTCACCGCGCCCGGCGAGACCGTCCTCGGCTTCACCGACCCGACCCATGTCCACCGCACGCTCCCGCTGACCCACGGCACGGAACAGCGCGATGTCCCGCCGGTCGTCTGGCGCACCGGCATCCGCTCCACCGAGCCGAACCTGCTGGTCATCGGCCAGCCCGGCAGCGGCACCTCCACCCTGCTGCGCTCCATCGCCCTCCAGGCCCTCCAGTACGGCGACGTCCTGATCGTCGAGGGCGGCGGCACCGGCGAGTACGCGTGCCTCACCGGCCGGGACGGGGTCCTCGCCGTCGAGTGCGGGCTGACCGGCACCCTGGCCAGCCTGGAGTGGGCCTCCCAGGAGACGGAACGCCGGCTGATCGCGGCCAACCACGCCCGCCAGTCGGGCCACCCGGCCCCGGACGACACCAGGCGCCCCCTGTGGATCATCCTGGACCGCCCGAGCGCCTTCGCCCACCTGGCCGCGGCCGACGGCCGCCAGGACCCGCAGTCCCTGCTCCAGGTACCCCTGCGGCACGGCCGCGCGGCCCATGTGACGGTGGTGGTGGCCGACCAGTTCGACAGCGCGGACACCCTGAGCGACGCCGTACGACAGCACACACGCGCGCGTGTCGTCCTCGGCCCCGCCACCGCCGCCCAGCTGGAGGCGGTCCTCGGCGCTCCCCCGCACACCACACCGATCGCCCAGGTGCCGCCCGGCCGCGGCTACGCCCGCCTCGGCAGCGGCCCGGTGCACCGGCTCCAGGTCCCGGCGACCCCGGACCCGTACGACGACGCGACGAGCGACGCGGACCGCCAGGCGGTGCTGGCCCTGCTCCCGCCGCGTACGACACCGGCGGACGCGGCGGAGACGATGCCGACCGAGGTGCTGCCCGCGGAAGCGGCGGTGGAGGCCGCTGTGGCGGAGTCTTCGTAGAGGCCGCCGTTCGGGGCGGGCGGCCAGGAGTCGCCCGCCCCGAACCCTGGAGCTACGCCACGAACGTGCGCGGGGACTCGCTGCCGCCACCGCCGACCCCGTTCTCCACCAGCCGGGCCGCCGCGGCCAGCCGGGCCGCCGCCTCCTCGGCCACCGCGCCGCCCACGGTGAACGGCAGCCGCACATAGCCCTCGAAGGCCCCGTCGACGCCGAAGCGCGGCCCGGACGGGACGCGTACGCCCACCCGCTCCCCCATCTCGGCGAGCCGCGAACCCGACAGCCCACCCGTGCGGACCCACAGCGTGAGCCCGCCCCTGGGCACCTCGAACTCCCAGCCGGGCAGCTCCCGCCGTACCGCCGCGACCAGCGCGTCCCGGTTCTCCCGGGCCTGGCCACGCCGGATGTCGACGGCCTGTTCCCAACCGCCCGTGCTGAACAGCCAGTTGACGGCGAGCTGTTCCAGCACCGGGGTGCCGAGGTCGGCGTAGGCGCGGGCCGAGACCAGGCTGCGGATCACGTCCGGAGCCGCGCGCACCCAGCCGATGCGCATGCCGGCCCAGAAGGCCTTGCTGGCGGAGCCGACGGTGATGACGGTCGAGCCGGCCGGGTCGAACCCGCAGACAGGGCGCGGCATTTCGACGTCGTCGTCCAGCCACAGCTCGGTCATCGTCTCGTCGGCGACGAGCACGGTGCCGGCCGAGCGGGCCGCATCCACGAGCTGCCGCCGCTGGTCGTCGTCAGCGAGGGCGCCGGTCGGATTGTGGAAGTCGGCGACCACGTACGCGAGCCGGGGCGCCGCGTCCCGCAGCACCTGCCGCCAGCGGTCCATGTCCCAGCCGGTCAGCCCCTCGGCCATCGCCACGGGCACCAGCCGGGCGCCCGCCTCCCGCATCAGCTGGAGGATGTTGGCGTAGGAGGGCGACTCGACGGCGACCCGCTCGCCGCGACCCGCGAAGAGATGGCAGATGGCGTCGATGGCGCCCATCGCACCGGTGGTGACCATGATCTGCTCGGGCATGGTCGGGATCCCGCGCAGGGTGTACCGCTCGGCGATCATCGCGCGCAGCGCGGGCAGCCCGGCCGGGTAGTCGCCGTGCGTGTGGGCGTACGGCGGCAGCTCCTCCAGGGCGCCCTGCACGGCCCGGGTGAGCCACGGCTCGGGCGCGGGCAGCGAGGCGCAGCCGAGGTCGATCACCGAACCGAGGGCCTCCGGGGGCAACGGCTCCAACCCGCGCGCGGGGAGCGGGTTTCCGGCCGGTACGGCGGTCCAGCTGCCGGCACCGCGCCGGGACTCCAGGAACCCTTCGGCGCGCAGCGCCTCGTAGGCGGCGGCGACCGTGGTGCGGCTGACGGACAGCGCGAGGGCCAGCTCCCGCTCGGCGGGCAGCCGGGCGGCCACCGGGACGCGCCCCTCCAGCACGAGGAGGCGGATGCCGTCCGCGAGGGCCCGGTAGGCAGGCGGTCGGCGGGTGCCGGGTCCGGCCGGCCGGTCCTGCTGGGAGTTGAGCAGCCGGGCCAGCTGCGCGGCGCCCATCGCCGAAGTCCACTGCGCCATGGAAACCAGTCCACCTTCCCGGAATTGGCCATGGATGACGTCTGTTCTCAAGCCACAGAGTGTCATGCGTCAGGCCACTACCACCACCAGGGGGCACCCCTTGTCCACGCGGAACCGTCTCGCCCGACGGTTGGTCCAGCTCTACGTCGGACTCGCGCTCTACGGCGCCAGCTCGGCACTCCTCGTGGTCTCCGGCCTGGGCCTGGAGCCCTGGAACGTGCTGCACCAGGGCCTCGCCGAACTCACCGGCCTGACGATCGGCGTCGTCTCGATCATCGTGGGCGCGGCCGTGCTGCTCCTGTGGATCCCCCTGCGCCAGCGTCCGGGCCTCGGCACGGTCTCCAACGTGTTCGTGGTCGGCCTGGCCATGGACGGCACCCTCGCGCTGATGCCGGACGCGCGCGGCCTGGCCGTACGGATTCCGCTGCTGATCGCCGGCATCGTGCTCAACGGGGTCGCCACCGGCCTCTACATCTCCGCGAGCTTCGGACCGGGCCCGCGCGACGGCCTGATGACCGGGCTGCACAAGCTCACCGGCCGCTCCATCCGCCCGATCCGCACGGGCATCGAGGTCGCCGTCGTGGCCACCGGCTTCGCGCTCGGCGGCACGGTGGGCGTCGGCACGCTGCTCTACGCCCTGGCGATCGGCCCGCTCGCCCAGCTGTTCCTTCGCGTCTTCGCCGCCTCCTCGGCATCCGGTGGCAGCACGGTCGTAGCCACGGGGTCACCGGAACGGGCGATACTGCCCGGGTGACCACGCTCATACGTCATCCCTACCTCGACCATCCGGGACCCATCCCCTTCGCCCACCGGGGCGGCGCGGCGGACGGCCTGGAGAACACCGTGTTCCAGTTCCGCCGCGCGGTCGAGCTGGGCTACCGGTACATCGAGACCGACGTGCACGCCACCGCGGACGGGAAACTCGTCGCCTTCCACGACGAGACCCTGGACCGGGTGACCGACGGCGCGGGCCGGATCGCGGACCTCTTCTGGTCCGACGTGAGCCACGCGCGCGTGGCGGGCAAAGAACCGGTGCCCCTCTTCGAGGAGTTGCTGGAGACCTTCCCCGAGGTGCGCTGGAACGTCGACATCAAGGCGGAGCCGGCACTGCGCCCGCTCCTGGACCTGCTGGAGCGCACCGACTCCTGGAACCGCGTCTGCGTCGGCTCCTTCTCCGAGAAGCGCGTGGTCCGCGCGCAGCACCTGGCCGGGCCGCGCCTGGCCACGTCGTTCGGCACGCGCGGGGTGCTGAATCTGCGGCTGCGCTCCTGGGGAGCGCCCCTCCCGGTGCGCCGCTCCGCGGTGGCCGCACAGGTGCCCGAGGAGCAGTCGGGCGTCCCCGTGGTTGACCGGCGCTTCGTGAGCGCTGCCCACGCGCGCGGAGTGCAGGTCCACGTGTGGACCATCAACGAGGCCGATCGCATGCACCGGCTCCTGGACCTGGGAGTCGATGGCATCATGACCGATCACATCGACACACTGCGCGAGGTCATGGTGGAGCGGGGCGTCTGGGCCTGAACCCCCGGGGCGTCGCGTTCACGGGGAAGCGAGGGCATGGGTGGGTACCGACACCCTGCGGTCACCGGAGGCCGACAAGGCCGCCGAGCGGCGGCGCGAACAGCGCGGCTGGTACTTCTACGACTGGGCCTGCTCCGTCTACTCGACAAGCGTGCTCACCGTGTTCCTGGGCCCCTATCTGACCTCGGTCGCGAAGTCGGCGGCGGACCCGGACGGGTTCGTGCATCCCCTGGGGATACCGGTCCGCGCGGGCTCCTTCTTCGCCTACACCGTCTCCGCGTCCGTGATCGTGTCGATCCTCGTCATGCCCCTCGCGGGCGCGGCGGCGGACCGTACGGGCCGCAAGAAGCCCATCCTGGCGCTGGCCGCCTATGTGGGCGCGACGGCCACCACGGGCCTGTTCTTCCTGGACGGCGACCGCTATCTCCTGGGCGGTTTCCTGCTGATCGTCGCCAACTCCTCCGTGGCCGTCTCGATGGTCGTGTACAACTCCTACCTCCCGCAGATCGCCCCGCCCGAGGAACGCGACGCGGTCTCCTCCCGCGGCTGGGCCTTCGGCTACGCGGCCGGTTCCCTGGTCCTCGTCGCGAACCTGGTCCTGTTCACCGCCCACGACTCCTTCGGCCTCTCCGAGTCGATGGCCGTCCGCATCTGTCTCGCCTCGGCCGGCATCTGGTGGGGCGCCTTCACCCTCGTACCGTTGAAACGACTGCGCGACCGCGGCCGTACGCCGTCCGAGGCACCCACGGCGCAGGGCTGGCGGCAGCTCGCGGCGACGGTCCGGGACATGCGCGGCAAACCGCTCACCCTGTCCTTCCTGTTCGCCTACCTGATCTACAACGACGGCATCCAGACGGTGATCTCCCAGGCGTCCGTGTACGGCTCCGAGGAGCTGGGGCTCAGCCAGTCCACGCTCATCACGGCCGTGCTGATGGTCCAGGTGCTGGCGGTGGCGGGCGCGCTCGGGATGGGGCGACTCGCCCGGACCTACGGGGCCAAGCGGACGATTCTCGGCTCGCTGGTGGCGTGGACGGCGACGCTGGCCGCCGGGTACTTCCTGCCCGCCGGCGCGCCCGTCTGGTTCTTCGTGCTGGCCGGCGGGATCGGCCTCGTCCTGGGCGGCAGCCAGGCGCTGTCCCGGTCGCTGTTCTCGCATCTGGTGCCGCCCGGCAAAGAGGCCGAGTACTTCTCGGCGTACGAGATGAGCGATCGGGGCATGAGCTGGCTGGGCCCACTTCTGTTCGGGGTGACGTACCAGCTGACCGGAAGTTATCGGGACGCGATCATCTCCCTGGTGGCCTTCTTCATCGCGGGATTCGTGCTGCTCGCACGGGTTCCGGTGGCACGGGCGATCGGCGACGCGGGGAATCCTCTTCCCGAGAGGATTTAGCGCTGGAAGCGAAAGGGCGGTAGTGTACGCGTTTGGCCTGCCTGGCGTACCGTTACTGCGCGTCAAAGATGACGAATCGCTAGGTGACATCTGCTAGTAGATGTGACAAACCGGGCGCTGGTGGGTACAACAAGGGGCGGCTACGACGGCGACGCATGACCCCGTACGGGAATCTTTACCGCCGACCGGACGTTGACCGGATGACGACGACAGCGACACCTGTCCTGTGGGCGACAAGCCCGGGAGGCACGATTCATGAGTGAGCGAGCTCTTCGCGGCACGCGCCTCGTGGTGACCAGCTACGAGACGGACCGCGGTATCGACCTGGCACCACGCCAGGCCGTGGAGTACGCATGCGAGAAGGGACATCGCTTTGAGATGCCCTTCTCGGTCGAGGCGGAGATTCCGCCGGAGTGGGAGTGCAAGGTCTGCGGGGCCCAGGCACTCCTGGTCGACGGCGACGGCCCTGAGGAAAAGAAGGCCAAGCCCGCGCGTACCCACTGGGACATGCTGATGGAGCGGCGCACCCGCGAGGAACTCGAAGAGGTCCTTGAGGAGCGTCTTGCCGTTCTCCGTTCCGGCGCGATGAATATCGCGGTTCACCCGAGGGACAGCCGCAAGTCGGCCTAGTCCCGGAGGTGCGGAGCGGTTCTACCGCACACGCAAGTAAGCGCGGGCGCCGTACGAACATGTACGGCGCCCGCGCTTTTGCCTGCCCGGATGTCAGCCGGTGAGCGGCGGGCGGGGGCCCTGCGGGGCGTCACCGCCGGGCTCGTCCCGGACGATGACCTCGCCCTGGACGACCTTGCCGTCCGGGCGGTGGATCCGGGCCTGCTGGAAGGCGTCTCCCAGGGTGCCCGGGGCGGCCCTGCGCAGCTTCCGCTCGACCGTGCGCTCCGCGTAGCGCCCCAGAGCCCGCTGGACCGGCGGGATCAGCAGGAGCAGCCCTGCCGCGTCCGAGATCAGACCCGGGATCATCAGCAGCAGGCCGCCCAGCATCATCAGGCCACTGCCACCGCCGCTGGCCGGGGCGGTGCCCTGCTGCACGGCCTGGCTCAGGTTCTGGAAGGCCCGTCGGCCCGCCCGCTTGATCACCACGGCGCCGAGCACCAACCCGGCGAGCAGCAGGAAGAAGACCACGAGACCGCTCGACGCGCCCGCCACCACGGTCAGCAGCCAGATCTCCAGCACCAGCCACGCGGCGATGCCCAGCGGCAGGAACGTACGCAGCCGGGAACGCGGGGGTCGGGCGGCGGAGGAAGGGGTGGATGCGCCAGTCGTCATACGTCCAGTGTGCCTGGGCCCGGCTCAGTGCGGGATAAGGGGACGATCAACGAGGCCTGTGGGGTTGCGGGGCTACGGCTGTGAGGGCTTTCTCCCGGAGGTGCCCCGGCCGCGGAGCTTGCCGACCCGCTCGCCCACACCCCAGGTGGTGACCCGCCACAGGGCCTCGACGAGGATGTCGCGGCTCATCTTGGAGTCGCCGTGTTCGCGCTCCACGAAGGTGATGGGGACCTCGACGACGTGGTAGCCGGCCTTGACGGCGCGGCGGGCCAGGTCGACCTGGAAGCAGTAGCCCTGGGAGGCCACGTCGTCCAGTCCGAGGCCTTCGAGGGTCTCCTTGCGGAAGGCGCGGTAGCCACCGGTGATGTCGCGCAGCGGCAGGTCGAGCGCCACGCGCGAGTAGAGGCTGCCGCCGCGGGAGATGAACTCGCGGGACTTGGGCCAGTTCACCACCCGGCCGCCGGGCACCCAGCGGGAGCCGAGCACCAGGTCCGCGCCCTTGAGGGCGGTGAGCAGCCGGGGCAGCTCCTCGGGCCGGTGGGAGCCGTCGGCGTCCATCTCGACGAGGACGCCGTAGCCGTTGTCGATGCCCCAGCGGAAGCCCGCGAGATAGGCGGCGCCGAGGCCCTCCTTGCCCTTGCGGTGCAGCACCTGGACCTGTTCGTCCTCGGCCGCCAGCTCGTCGGCCAGCTTGCCCGTGCCGTCGGGGCTGTTGTCGTCGGCCACGAGGACATGAGCCTCGGGGACCGACTGCCGCACCCGCCCGACGATGGCCTTGATGTTCTCCGCCTCGTTGTAGGTCGGAATGATCACCAAGGCCGTGCCGAGCGGGCCGAACTTCCGCCCCTGGGCCTGTGCCGCGAGGGCTCCGTCGCCGTCGTTCACTGCTGCCCCTTCATGTCCGTACGCAGGCGTCCACCATAGTGGCCGCCGCCTGGGATGACGTGCCACGTCGTTCGTACGGTGGTGTCGATTCGACAAGAACGGGGTAAGACTGTGCCTTTTGGGCACTGGTGTGCTGCGGATGGGGGCCCGGCGCCCTTCGGGCCGACCTGGGACCCGCCGGCTGCGGGTCGACCAAAGCCGTTGTCTACTGGACGTCCGGGCCCCACCCGGGTCACACCAGCCGACCGGCCGGAACGTTCCCTCGCCGTGGCGCGGGCGCTGAGCCTGGCTCCCAGTGGCGGTGCCCCGGTGCGGCACACCGTCCCTGACCCAGCGGCGCTTCGGCGATTGTTCGGAGGTTCCCCGGTCGGGCGTCCGGTGGTGGACTCGGACGAACCTACCGGCCCCCTGCGCCCGCCTGTCAACAGCCGTCTGATCTGCGCTTTCTCCCTCAAATGGCTGGTCAGGGCGGAGGATGCGCAGGTCGCGCGACAGGGCGGCGGGCGCGGATCGGGGGCGCGCCACCCCGGGAGATCACTCGCCCGGCCGTACGAACACCGTCCGTCCGCCCACGACGGTGCGCAGGCAGACGGGAAGCTCGCCGCCCGGTGTCAGGTCGGGCAGGCCGGGTGTGCCGGAGCGCGGGTCGGTCGACCAGCGCGCGACCCGGTCGTCGGGCGCCTGCACGACCAGGGCGTCGGTCCGCCAGACGGCGTAGTCGGCGGGCGCGCCCGGCACCAGAACACCCGCGTCGTCCCGTCCTACGGCCCGCCAGCCGCCCCGCGTATGCGCGGTGAACGCGGCCCGCGCGGAGACGCGGTGTTCAGCCGTTCGGTGGAACGCGGCGGCGCGGACCGTGCCCCAGGGGTCGACCGGGGTGACCGGGCTGTCGGAGCCGAAGGCGAGCGGCACGCCAGCCCGCAGCAGGGCCGCGAAGGGGTTCAGGGCGCGGGCCCGCTCTACGCCCAGACGCTGGGCGTACATGCCCTCCTCGCCGCCCCACAGCGCGTCGAAGGCGGGCTGCACGGAGGCGGTCAGGCCCAGTTCGGCGAAGGCCGCGATGGTCTCCGGGGTGAGCAGCTCGGCGTGTTCGACGCGGTGACGGGCGGCACGGACGCGGGCCAGGCCGACCTTCTCGGCGGCCGCGCGGACGCCCTCGACCACGGCGGTCACGGCGGCGTCCCCGATGGCGTGGAAGCCCGCCTGGAGGCCCGCCTCGGTGCAGGCGACGACATGGGCGGCGACGGCGTCCGCGTCGAGGTAGGCGATACCGGTGTGCCCGGCGTCGGCGTACGGCTGGTGCAGGCAGGCGGTGTGCGAGCCGATGGAACCGTCGACGAAGAGGTCCCCGGCCGCCCCTACGGCGCCCAGCTCCCGCGCCTTCGCCACGTCCTGCTCGGCCCAGTAGCCGACGACCCGCGTCCCGGGCTCCTCGGCGGCGAGCCGCAGCAGGCCCGTGAAGTCGTCCTCGGAGGAGATGTCGGGTCCGGCGCACTCGTGGACCGAGCCGACGCCCAGGGAGGCCGCGTGGGCGAGGGCGGTGCGCTGGGCCTCGACGCGCTGCTCCGGGGTGATGGCGGCGAGCGCGGTGGCCCGTACGGCGTGATGGGCGTCGGCGGTCAGGGGGCCGTCCGGCGCCTCGAAGCCGGGGACCAGGTCGAGCAGGGCCGTGGTGACGACCGCGGAGTGGACGTCGATGCGGGAGAGGTAGAGCGGGCGTCCGCCGGTCGCCGCGTCGAGTTCGGCACGGGTCGGCGGGCGGCCCCCGGGCCAGCGGGCGGCGTCCCAGCCGTGGCCGAGCAGGACGCGGTCGGCCGGGCGGGCGGCGGCGAAGTCCCGCACGAGGGACAGGGCCGTCTCCAGGGAGGGCGCGTCGGACAGGTCGAGGCCGGTGAGCGCGAGGCCGGTGGCGGTGGTGTGCACGTGTGCGTCGGTGAACGCGGGGGTGACCAGCGCGCCGTCCAGGTCGACCACCTCGTCGACCCCGTCCGCGAACGCGTCGGCGGCGCCCTCGGAGCCGACCCAGGCGACCTGGCCGCGCTCCACGACCATCGCGGTCGCGAACGGGTCGGCGGGACTGTGGACTTCGCCGCGGCGGAGCAGGACGGTGGCCGGTTCGGGGGTGCGCTCACTCATGGGGAACAGTCTCGCGCCTCGTCGGCGCGGCCCCGCACGCAGGTCGGTCAGATGCGCGGCGGGCGGGCCTCGTACGGCGTCGAGAGGACCACCGTGGTGCGAGTGGAGACGCCGGCCAGGCCGCGCAGCCGGGCGAGCAGTTCCTCCAGTTCGTGCGGGGTGGAGACCCGCACCTTGAGGATGTAGTTCTCGTCGCCCGCGACGCTGTGGCAGGCCTCGATCTCGGGGACGCCGGAGAGGCGGTCCGCGATGTCGTCGGGGGCGCTGGGGTCGAACGGTGTCACCGAGATGAAGGCGGTCATGGGCAGACCCACCGCCTCCGGGTCGACGACCGCGGCATAACCGCGGATGACGCCACGCTGTTCCAGCCGGCGCACCCGCTGGTGCACGGCCGACGTGGACAGGCCCGTGGCCTTGCCCAGGTCTGTGTAGCTCATCCGCCCGTCCTTGACGAGCAGCTGCACGATTTGTCGGTCCAGCTCCTCCATGGCGCAAGAACTTACATGGCCGCTGATCTCCTCCGATACCTCAGCGGCGCAGGTCATACCCGGTTCGTGATGTGGCGGAGTGCGGCCTGTGAGTCAGCTGGGGACAAATCCACCGCCCCGGGCATCTGCGGGCGGCATGTGACGAACGCCACAGGCCCCGAACGGTCTCCGTGATGTTCTCGTGATTACCGCGGAGACGGGACGGGAAGTGCTTGCTGTGGTCGAGGCCGCAGCGCCTTCACGGCCCAGCCCAGTAGGGGGAGAAACCCATGCAGAGTCTTCAGCGCCCTGGACGCACCGCGCCCAAGCGGCCGCAGCTCGTCGTCGAGTCCGAGCCGGAGGGCGTCGAATCCGACGGCTTCGAGGCCGACGAACTCGACGAGTACGACACCTTCGAGATGTACCGGGTGATCTGCCCGGACTGCGTGCAGCCCATCGCGCTCCTCGCGGACGAGGAGGTCCTGCCGGAGCACGCGCTGTGCGCCTCTCCGTGGAACCCGTTCGGGCTGACGGTCTGCGCCGGCACGGGCCGTGAGGCGGCCGACGCCCGCTCCGCCGACGAGACCATGGAGCTCCAGGAGCAGGACACCGCGCTGCTGTTGACTCTCCCTCAGGGCCTCGACTGGCGGACGCAGCCCTTCTCGCACGTCGGCGGCCCCAGCTCGCGTCCGATGCGGGTGCCCGACATGCGTCGCGCCGCCTGAGTGCTCTCGTTCAATCCCAGTAACTGCCCTGCACCATGGCCCGCAGGCTGCCGTGGTGCAGGATCAGTGTGTCCGGGTCCGCCGGGACGGCGCTCTCCCCGAAGTGCACCTGTCGGTAGGCGACGCGCAGCATCACGATCGCGTGCCGCAGGGCCGCGTACAGGGTGTAGAAGTCCATGTCGCGCGGGGTGTGGCCGGTGAGTTCGGCGTACCGGGCCTCCACCCGGTCCCGGCGGAAGAACTCCGGCAGGCCCGGCTGGCCGAAGGCGGCCGTGAGGTCCTGGAAGAAGCGGTGCAGATAGACGGTCCAGCCGAGGTCCACCTCGCGCGGGGCCGGGGCCGCCATCTCCCAGTCGAGGACGGCGACGGGGTCGAACCCGTCGTAGACGACGTTCCCGATGCGTGCGTCGCCCCAGTTGAGGACCGTCTCGCCGGGGTCGGTCGGCCAGAGTTCGGTCAGCCGGTCGAAGGCGCTCTCGATGAGCGGTGAGCGGGCGAGTCCGTCGACGACCCATTCGTAGTAGGCGCGTTGGGCCGCGACGTGGCGGCCGAGCGCGTCGCCCTCGCCGGGGAGTGCGAGGAACTCGGCCTCGGACGGCGGGACTTGGTCGTGCAGGCGGGCGATCAGGCCGACCGAGGCGGCCTCCAGACGCTCCCGTTCCGCGTCGGTCGCCGCGTGCAGCCAATTGCCCTCGTACGTATAGGGCATGACGTCTGGCGGTACGCGTCCGGCCACGCGTTCCATGACGAAGAACGGGGCGCCGAGCGGGGCCGGGTCCTCCTCCAGCCAGCGGACTTCGGGTATCGGGAGGTCCGTGCGGTCGGCGACCAGGCGCATGGTGCGGAACTGGCGCGGCATGTCGTAGACGGGGAAGACGGTGTACGCCGCCGGGTCGGCCGCGAGTCTCAACGCGCAGGCGCGCAGGGGTGGTTCGGGGTGTTCGATGTCGAAGAGGAGGGTCTCGCTGGACATGCCGTTCGACGCGGGGACCGTGATGTCGACGGCCTTGGCGCCGGGCAGGCGGGTGTCGAGCCAGGCGGTGAGGCGGTGGGCGAGTTCCTCGGGGTCGCGGGTGGTCGTACGCGGGCGGGGTGCCGTGGCCATGTCTCAACTCCCTTGCGGTGCTGCCGCGCCGAAGCCGGTAAGACCGACGGGCGCGGCGCCGGACAAGCGGGAATCACACAACCCCGCCGAACCACAGGCGAGTTCCTCCGGGGCACGGCAGGTCGTACGCGGGCGGGGTGCCGTGGCCATGTCTCAACTCCCTTGCGGTGCTGCCGCGTCGAAGCCGGTAAGACCGACGGGCGCGGCACCGGACAAGCGGGAATCACACAACCCCGCCGAACCACAGGCGAGTTCCTCCGGGGCACGGCAGGTCGTGCGCGGGCGGGGTGCCGTGGCCATGTGCGTCAACTCCCCTACGGTGCAACCGAGTCGAAGCCGGTGAAGCCGCTCGGGTCGTGGCGGCCGAAGGAGCCGTGCTCGAAGATGCCGTGGCCCACCTGCCCGTCGAGGCGGAAGCGGGCCGCGTGGTCGGTGACTCCGTAGGCGGCGAGCGGGTTCGGCCGGGTGAGGTCGTAGGTGCGCCGGTCGTTCCAGTCCCGGCCGCGCCAGGTGCCGTGCTGCCAGTCGTCGGCGGGTGGGTAGCCAGCGCCGACGGCCAGGGGCGACGAGGTCAGCATCTCGACTTGGAGTTCCTGCGGTTTGCGGGTGTCTCCGAGGTGGATGAGAGCGCGCTCGGGCCGGCGGGTGCCGGAGCGGTAGGTGATCTCGGCCTGGGGCCAGCCGAGTTGGCGGTCGCGGTGGCCGGGGCGGACGACGGTCGCCTCGTTCAGGGTGCGGTGGCCGTCGGCGTCCTCCTGGACGATCACCATGAGGAAGCGGTCCTCGAAGCGGACCGGGCACCAGATCCAGTGGAAGCCCTCGGTCGGGTGGTCCGCGGCGAGCCTGCCACCCTCCTCGCCGGGGATGGGCCGCACGCCCCAACTGCGGTCGCGGGTACCGGTCCAGCCGTCGGCGGTGACCCGGAACTCCTCGTCAGCGGCGCGGATGACGCCCTCCACGCCGCCCGCCTGGACGAAGCGGCGCCCTTCGAGGGTGAGCCGATCGCCGCGGTACTGGACGTGGTGCGGTTCCCAGAGGGCCGGGAACTCGGCGGTCCAAGTGAGGTCGTACGAGAGGGAGTTGTCGTCGCAGCGCAGGCGCAGTCTGTGCAGTGGCTCCTCGACCTCGATGCGCAGGGGGCCGACCGCGAGGTGCATACGGTCGTCGCCGAGGGCGTCCGAGGCGCGGACGGCGTGCAGGGTGTCGCCGGTGCGGAGGGTGGCGTAGGCGTCGATCACGCCGACGTTGGGGTAGACGCCGAGGCCGAGGACGAGCAGGGCGCGGCCCTCGTGGTCGAGGACGTGGAAGATGCAGCGGTCGTAGGCGTTCCGGTCGCCGGTCGCGACGTGCTTCATCGACAGGGGGACCTGGTGCACGGGGTACTCGTCGAGGGGCACGGGACGGTCGTCTGCCACGGCTAACCTCCCCTGGGGACAGTGGAGGTGACGGTACGTCAGGTGGCGTGCGGTAGCCAGAGGCGAGAGCCGTACGCCGGTGAACTCACGCTCGATTTGGCGCGCCGGTGACCTGCCGCCGGGCTCTTACGTTGCCCTGGTATGACCCCCACATATGCGCCGACCGGGCGTCAGCGCCGCATCTACGTCCCGGCACCCGCAGAATCGGTTCAGCCTGCTCCGCCGCAGCCGCAGGATCCGCCCATCTACCGCGATCTCATGCGGACCTGGGCCGACCGCGGCCGCACCCTGCCGGGGCGGCACGACCCGGAGTGGGTGCGGCTGGCGGAACCGCCGGTCGGGCTCAGCCAGTTCGGTGGGCTTCAGGACCCGCCAGATGGCGGGCGATGACCATGCGCTGGATCTGGTTGGTGCCCTCGACGATCTGCAGGACCTTGGCCTCGCGCATGTAGCGCTCGACCGGGAAGTCCGCGGTGTAGCCATATCCGCCGAGCACCTGGACGGCGTCGATGGTGGCCTTCATCGCGGTGTCGGTGCAGTGCAGCTTGGCCATGGCGGCCTGTTTGGCGAACGGCCGGCCCGCGTCGCGCAGCCGGGCCGCCGCGAGGTAGAGCGCCCGGCCCGCCTCGATCTGGGTGGCCATGTCGGCGAGCATGAAGCGCAGCCCCTGGAAGTCGGAGATCGGCCGCCCGAACTGCTGCCGTCCGGTCGCGTACGCCACCGCCTCGTCGAGCGCCGCCTGCGCCAGGCCGATCGCGCAGGCCGCGATGCCGAGCCGCCCGGAGTCCAGTGCGGACAGGGCGATCGCGAAGCCCTGGCCCTCCTCGCCGAGCCGCCGCTCGTCGGAGACCCGGACGCCGTCGAAGTGAACCTGGGCGGTGGGCGAGCCCTTCATGCCCATCTTCTTCTCCGGCACCGCGCCGCTCAGTCCGGGCGCGTCACCGGGCACCAGGAAGGCGCTGATCCCGCGCGCGCCGTCCTCGCCGGTGCGGGCCATGACCGTGTAGAAGTCGGCGATGCCGCCATGGGTGATCCAGGCCTTGGTGCCGTCGATCACCCAGTCTCCCCCAGTCTCGGCTTCGCTCGACCGGGAGGGGCCCCCATCGTCCCGTACCGCCTTCGTGCGCAGGGAGGCGGCGTCGGAGCCGGAAGACGGTTCGGAGAGGCAGTAGGCGCCCAGCAGTCCGCCGCCGAGCATCGCGGGCAGGTGCTCGACCTGCTGCTGCTTGGTGCCGTAGTTGGCCAGCGCGTGGCAGGACAGGGAGTGGACGCTGACGCCGAGGCCGACGGTGAGGCGGGCCGCCGCGAGTTCTTCGAGTACCTGGAGGTAGACCTCGTACGGCTGGTCGCCGCCGCCGTACTCGGAGTCGTAGGGCAGGCCGAGCAGTCCGGACTCGGAGAGCAGGGTGAAGACCTCGCGCGGGAAGATTCCGGCGTCCTCTTCCTCGGCCGCCCTCGGGGCGATCTCACGCTGCGCGATGTCGCGGACCAGCGAGATCAGATCCCGGGCCTCGTCCGTGGGCAGTTGCCGGTCCACCGGCTGCGGGGCGCGGTCGGGCATGGCGACGCTCTCCTCCCTGTCGGGACATCGGCGGGCGTACGCCTGGGGTCGAGGCGCCTGCGCCGGATGTCGCACGGGTACGGCCACTGCTCCCGCTCCCGGGTCTCGGAAGCGGCTGACCAGCGGCTCTGCGCTGTGAGTATGCCCGATCGGAGGTCTGCCGTCACCAGTTAACGACCGCTCACTTCGAGGATAACCCGGTCGTCCGGAACTGGCCGGGAGCGCCCGTTCAGCCGTCCCGGCGGGCGGGTGCCGGCGCCGGATACGTCGGGTCCAGTTCCTCGATGGCGCGCAGGGTGCCGCCCAGGGTCTTCACGAGGAGCTCGCGCATCGTCTCGCGGGACAGGTCGGGGCCGCTGATCCACTCCAGGGTCGCGCCCTCGACGCTGCACACCCAGCCGAACAGGCCCATGCGCGCGAGGCGGGAGATGTCGCTGCGACCGTAGGCCCCGGCTGCGATGGTCTCGACGATGGCCGCGCGCACTCCGTCGCGGATGGCGTGCACCTCGGTGTCGAAGCCGACGCCGCCGCTGACGATGGTGCGGTAGGCGGCCTGGTTGTGCTCGGCCCAGCGGAGATAGCTGTCCATCGTGCGCTGTACGCGGTCGAGTTGGGGCAGTTCGAAGCCGCTCGCCGCGAAAGTCACCAGGTCGGCGACGGAGTCGTTGATGATCGCCAGGTAGTAGCCGCGCTTGGACTGGAAGTAGTAGTAGATCAGCCCCTTGGCGACATGCGCCTGCCGCGCGATGTCGTCCATGGACAGCGCGTCGTAGGACGTGTCGGCGAACAACTTCCGGCCAATGGCGATGAGTTCGGCGCGGCGCGCCAGGGAACGCTCGGTGCCGCGCGCCCGGGGACGTACGACGTCACGCTGCTGACTGATTTCCAATTTCGACTCTGGCTCTCCAACTGGGCTTGGTCAACCGCAGTATGGCAGGTCGGATATGCGTCAGGTCACAGCAGGCCGATTTGGGTCACGAGCATCGCGATCACCACGACCAGGGTCCAGCCCATGACGTGTTCGACGATCTTCGGGCCGTCGCCCTTGGGGCCGCCGGTGCGGGTGCGGGCGCGCGCGGCGCCGGCCGAATGTGCGGTCATGGTGGCTCACAGAGGTCGGATGTGCGGTGGACTCCCCCGTTCTGTCCACCTTGCCATCCATATCGCCTTCCGCACCGGAGACCTTGGTCACAGCTCCAGGGTCAGCGCACGCCCACCTCCGCGAGTGCGATGCGCTGGCGGGCGGTCGGGCGCGCCGGGAAGTAGAGGTAACAGACACCGCCGGTGCCTGAGGAGAGGTTGCCGGAGGCGTTGTACCGCTTGGTGCGCAGCCAGATGTTCTCGAACTCACGGCGCTTGTAGACGCGGCGGACGGCCGGGTCGCTGGGCGAGTTGGGGTCGTTGGCGATCACGTCACCGGCGGCGGTGAAGCCGATCACGGTCATCAGATGGCCGGAGGTGCCGTATCCCGCGCCGGTCAGCTCGCTGCTGAGGAACGACTGTGACGTTATGGCCGGGATGCCCGCCGCGATCAGCGTCTCCAGGTCGGTGAGCGAGCCGAGCCGGGTGACCACGCCCTGGAGGTCCTGGTACGTGGCCGCGTAGGCGGCGTTGAACGGCCAGTTGCCGCAGCCTTTGTACTGGTGGTCGTAGGTGAAGCGGGCCGCGTTGTCGACCTGCGGGTCGGCGTAGGACGGGTCGACCCAGGCCAGTTGCTCCGGGGTGAGCCGGCCGCCCCAGTACTCGATGATCATCTGCGAGGAGGTGGGGCTGCACCAGGCCTCGCCGCCGTTGTCGTACTCGGGGTACTGGCCGATGTGGATCTCCTGCGAGTAGCGCGGGACGATCAGCTCCTGGGCCAGTCCGGGCACGGAGGCCGGGACGGTGAAGCGGTCGGGGACGTCCGAGCCCATCGCGCCCAGCCGCCACACGACGGGGGTGAGCTTGGTGCCGGGCTTGCGGTAGAGGGTCAGGCGCAGCCGGTACGAGGCCAGGCGCAGGCCCGTGGTCGCGTCGTCGATCGCGAAGGTGTCCGTCCAGACCGCGGACCTGCCGTCCTTCTGGTCGTCGACGGAGGTCCGCTTGATGTCCTGGTCACCGGCGGCCCAGCGGCCCATCACGTACCAGGGAGTGTCCGTACCGTCGGAGTACGTGCCGCCCAGTTCGACCTGGATCCAGGTGCCGTCGGGGGTGTGCGCGTTCCAGGACGCGATGGCCTCCGTCGCGGGGACGGCAAGGCGGTGGACGGGGGAGGTCCAGGTCCCGTACTCCCAGGCGGCCGTCCTGCCGGTGTGCGGGTCCGTGTAGTCGACGCTGCCGAGGGCGGCGGCGATGGCGAGGCCGGGGCGGGAGCCCGGGACGGCCCGGGTGCCCCGGGCGGTACCACGGCACCAGTCGTCGTAGGTGGTCCACGCGTGGTAGTCGACCAGGGTCGGGGCCTGGTCCGAGTCGGCTGTGCCGGTGTCGGCGGCAGCGGGGCCGGCCCCGCTCACCACGGCGGCGACGACCGCGGCGGCCAGGACGGCTCGGCGGGACGGCTGTTCGGCTCTGCTCATGGGCGGAAGACCCCCGGATGCTCCGAGTCGGGACAGATCCAATGGACGGACGTGCGCCCACTATGGGCACACACGGCTCCCCGCTGCCAGCACTTCGAACCTCGCCACACCCACCAATATTGGTATCGACCACTGGCATGACCTGGGGCGGGAGCGACCGCTCCCTAGACTGTCCCGGTGACCTGCGGCATCACCCACGACCTCCCGGGACCAGTCATGCACGACCTCGCCCACCGGCTCCGCTCACTGCCCCCGTCCTGCGGCCCGGTCCGGCTCGTCGGTGTCGACGGGCACGCGGGGTCCGGGAAGTCCACGTTCGCCGGGCGGCTGGCCGCGGCCCTGGGCGGGGCGCCCGTGCTGCACCTGGACGACCTCGCCACGCACGACGAACTGTTCGGCTGGACCGACCGGCTGCTGAGCCAGGTGATCACCCCGCTCGGCCGCGCCGAGAGCGCCCACTACGCCCCCTACGACTGGCACACCCGACGCTTCGGACCGCCTCGCGCGCTGCCGTCCGCGCCCGTGGTTCTGATCGAGGGCGTGGGCGCCGGACGCCGGGCGGTACGGCCGTTCCTCGTGGGGCTGCTGTGGATGGAGCTGCCCCACGAGGAGTCCTGGGCACGGGGACGGCTGCGGGACGGAAGTGAACAACGGGACTTCTGGGACGGGTGGGTCGAGGCGGAACGCGAACACTTCGCCGAGGACCCTTCGCGGCCCTACGCGGACTTCCTGGTACGGCAGTTGCCGAAGGGGTACGAGGTGCTGCCGGGGCCCATCGGGACGATTGGACCGGACCACGAAATCACCCACGGTGACGGACCGCCCGCAGTGTGCTGAACTTGTGAAGACCGTCATGCGCGAACTTGCCTGAGTGCCTCAACTCGGCTTGACCCAGGGGCCGTACAGGTCTTACGTTCTGAATGTGCGGCCGTTCGGAGCCGCCCAGAGTCGCGAAGCCCCCGGTTGTTCCCCCGTGATCGGGGGCTTCGTTCTGCTCTCAGTGCCGATTCCGGCCGCTACGACCCGTGATTCGCTCACCCTGGGTCACCATCCTGAGTGCGCCCCATCTGCTCCCACCTCGCCAAACGGCCTGTGCGGCACCCTTAGAAGCGCGACTGCCCCGCAGGTACGATGCCCAGGGTGCGACCAACGGACGGCTGCTTCGCGCACCACGGCAACTCCCGTCCGCGGCACAGCGGTTCGACCCAGACTGCCGACGGGCGCCGGCCCGGCGGTGAATCAACGGGGGCACGGTTTGTGGGGGGACGTGATGGACTTCGGCACGCAGGGCCCCGAGGCCCCGGCCGACCTCGCGTGGCTGCGAGGCGTGGACGCCTACACGATGGGCGCTTATCCGCAGGCGGAGGAGGAGTTCCGCACCGCGGTACGGATGGATCCCGGAATGGCCGACGGCTGGCTCGGACTGCACGCGCTGCGCGTCGACACGACCACCGCGCTGCTGCGGATGTACCGGCACCGGGAACGCTTCGGGGAACAGCGCACCAGACACCGCCGGACGCTCAACTCCTGGTACTGGCTGGGCTGGTGGGTCCAGCCCGTGCTGGAGAGCCCGCGCGACCTGCTGCTCGCGCACGCCTCGCACTGGCTGGACGGCCGCCATGTGCCCGAACTGGACCGCGCGCTGGCCGGACTGCCGCCCGTCGACACCGACCACCAGGTCCGCTTCCTGCACGCCTGCCGCGCCTATCTGGTCAAGGACTGGGAGCAGCTGGTCCGGCACACCGATCCGCTGCTGAACGACCAACTCCTGGGCATCGAGGCCGGGTTGTTCGGCGGGATGGCCCGGGTGCGCCTTGAGATGTACGGCCAGGCCGAGCCGCTGCTGTCCTCCGCGCTGATGCGCTGTCGCAGCGAACAGCCGCAGCGCAAGGAGTTGCGGTACTGGCTGGCGCGGGCCCACGAGGGCACCGGCCGCAGCGCCGCCGCGCTCCCCCTCTACCGGGCGGTGCACCGCGTCGACCCCGCGTTCATGGACACCTCGGCGCGGCTCGCCGCGATCACCGACTCCGACGGGTACGACGGCTCCGAGGACGTGACCGACCTCGCGGCGATCACGCTCTCCGGCGGGCAGGACGCGCTGGAGGGACCCGACGGGCTCGATCCGCTGTTCGGCGCGGAGGGGCGCGATCTGAAGCTGTCGGAGCCCGGTCTTCCGGGGACCGGTCCACTGTCCTCGGCGGCCGACTCGGTGCGTGAGAAGACCTCGGTGCCCGTTCCGCCGCTGCCCACCGGGCCCACCGACCCCGTCTTATTGGAGGAGGCGCTCAACGAGCTTGAGCGCATGGTGGGGTTGGAGCCGGTCAAGCGCCAAGTCAAGGCGCTGTCCGCCCAGTTGAACATGGCCCGGCTGCGGGCCGGGCAGGGGCTGCCGGTCCAGCCGCCGAAACGGCACTTCGTCTTCTCCGGTCCCTCGGGCACCGGCAAGACCACCGTGGCCCGCATACTCGGCCGCGTCTTCTACGCCCTCGGGCTGCTCGGCGGCGACCATCTCGTCGAGGCGCAGCGGGCCGATCTGGTCGGCGAGTACCTCGGCCAAACGGCCGTGAAGGCCAACGAGTTGATCGACTCCGCGATCGGTGGCGTGCTCTTCGTCGACGAGGCCTACTCGCTCTCCAACTCCGGGTACGGCAAGGGCGACGCGTACGGCGACGAGGCGTTGCAGGTGCTGTTGAAGCGGGCCGAGGACAATCGCGACCACCTCGTGGTGATACTGGCCGGCTACCCGGAGGGCATGGACCGGTTGCTGGCCGCGAATCCCGGACTGTCGTCCCGGTTCACCACGCGCGTCGACTTCCCCTCGTACCGGCCTCTTGAACTCACCTCCATCGGGGAGGTGTTGGCCGCGGAGAACGGGGACGTGTGGGACGAGGAGGCGTTGGACGAACTGCGATCCATCGCCGGGCATGTGGTGGATCAGGGGTGGATCGACGAGCTGGGGAACGGGCGGTTCCTGCGGACGCTGTACGAGAAGAGCTGCGCGTATCGGGATCTGCGGTTGTCTGTGTATCCCGGGATGTTGACGCGGGATGATCTGTCGACTTTGCGGTTGCCGGATCTGATGCAGGCGTATGGAGAGGTGTTGTCCGGGCGGGGGCCTGCGGGGGGTTGAGCGGTACGCACTGGGGCGGGTGGATCTGTTGGATCGCGGCTGCGGACCGGTGGGGGCTGGTCGCGCAGTTCCCCCGCGCCCCTTGGATGAGCACGGGGGAACGCGCGTCAGCTGGGTACCGTTTCCTTCAGTTTCTGGGCCGGGACCTCTCGGTGGGCCGGGTCCGTGACCTCTCCCACCAACAGTTCCAGTACGTCCTCCATCGCGACCAGGCCCAGGACCTTGCCGGAGGCGTCCGCCACCTGGGCCAGGTGCGTTGCCGCGCGGCGCATGACCGTCAGGGCGTCGTCCAGGGGGAGTTCGGAGCGGAGGGTCGTCATGGGGCGCCAGATCTGTTGGGGGACCGCCCTTTCGGATTCCTCCAGGTCCAGGACGTCCTTGACGTGCAGGTAGCCCATGAAGGCGCCGGTCTCCGCCGCGATCGGGAAACGGGAGTAGCCGGTGCGGGCGGTGAGGGCGACGATCTCGCCCGGGGTGACCGAGGGGCTGACCGTGACCAGGTTCTCGCGGCGCAGCAGGACGTCGGTGACCGGGCGGGAGCCCAACTCCAGGGCGTCCTCCAGTCGTTCCTGCTCCTCGGGGTCGAGGAGGCCGGCCTGGCCTGAGTCCTCCACCAGGCGGTTGAGCTGTTCGCTGGTGAAGACGGCCTCGACCTCGTCCTTGGGCTCGACGTGGAAGAGGCGCAGGATGCCCTGGGCGACGGCGCCGAGGGCGATGGTGATCGGCTTGCAGACCCGCGCGAAGGCGACCAGGCCGGGGCTGAGCCACATCGCGGCCTTCTCCGGCGCGGCCATCGCGAGGTTCTTCGGGACCATCTCGCCGATGACGAGGTGGAAGAAGACGACCGCGGCGAGCGCGAGGACGTAGCCGAGAGGGTGGATCATGCCGTCGGGCAGGTGCATCCACTCGAAGACCGGCTCCAGGACGTGCGCGACCGTCGGCTCGGCGACCGCGCCGAGCGTCAACGAGCAGACGGTGATGCCGAATTGGGCCGCGGCCATCATCTGCGGGAGCCGCTCCAGGCCGTAGAGGACCTGGCGGGCGCGGGCCGTGCCGAGGGGTTCGATCTGGCTGCGGCGGACGGAGACGAGGGCGAACTCGGCGCCGACGAAGAAGCCGTTGGCGAGCACCAGCAGGACGGCGAAGAGGAGTTGGAGGACGGTCATCGGGCCGCCTCCATGGCGTTCACGGCGGGAGCCGTGCGGACCAGGCGGACCCGCTCGGCGCGGTAGTGGCCGACCTGGCGCACCGAGAGCCGCCAGCCGGGGAGTTCGGCCTTGTCGCCGGGGGCCGGGATGCGGCCGAGGAGGTCGGCGACGAGTCCGGCGACGGTCTCGTACGGTCCTTCGGGCACGTCGAGACCTATGCGTTGGAGGATGTCGACGCGGCAGCTGCCGTCGGCGTCCCAGGCGGGTCTGCCGTCCTCGGAGGGAGCTGCGGCGAGTTCGGGCACGTCCTGGCCGTCGTGTTCGTCGCGGACCTCGCCGACGAGTTCCTCGACGATGTCCTCCAGGGTGACCACTCCCGCCGTACCGCCGTATTCGTCGACGACGACGGCGATCGGCTGCTCGCTGCGCAGCCGGGCCAGGAGGGGCTGGACGGGCAGGGTCTCGGGGACCAGCACCGGGGACTTGGCGATGCTGGTGACGGGGGTGCGGAGTCTGGCGTGCGCGGGCACGGCCAAGGCGTCCTTGAGGTGGACCATGCCGACGATCTCGTCGATCTTCTCGCGGTAGACCGGGAAGCGGGAGAGACCGGTGGCGCGGGTCAGGTTGACCACGTCCTCGGCGGTCGCCGACGACTGGAGCGCGCTGACCTTCACACGCGGGGTCATGACGTGCTGCGCGGTCAACTCGCCCAGCGACAGGGTCCGTACGAAGAGGTCGGCCGTGTCCTGTTCCAGGGCACCGGCCTGCGCGGAGTGACGGGCCAGGGAGACGAGTTCGCCGGGGGTGCGGGCCGAGGCCAGCTCGTCGGCGGGCTCGACGCCCAGGGCGCGGACGAGCCGGTTGGCGACCGCGTTGAGCGCCGCGATCACCGGGCGGAACAGCCGGGCGAACGCGTGCTGCGGCGCGGCGACGAAGCGCGCGACCTGCAAGGGCCGCGACACCGCCCAGTTCTTGGGCACGAGTTCGCCGATCACCATCTGCACGGCGGAGGCGAGCAGCATGCCGACGACCACGGCGACACCGGAGACGGCGCCCTCGGGGATGCCGATCGCGCTGAACGGGCCGTGCAGCAGCTGGGCCAGGGCCGGTTCGGCGAGCATGCCGACGACCAGGGAGGTGATGGTGATGCCGAGCTGGGTGCCGGAGAGCTGGAAGGACAGCTCCTTGAGCGACTCGACGACCGTGGCGGCCCGTCTGTCGCCCTCGGCGGCGGCCTTCTCGGCCTCGGGGCGCTCCACGGTGACGAGCCCGAACTCGGCCGCGACGAAGAAGCCGTTGGCCAGAATCAGCAGGATCGCCGCGCCTAGGAGCAGCAAGGGGATGGTCATGCCGCCGCCTCGATATGTCGGGAGGGGGCGGCGCAGGTACTACAGGACGATCCGTCCATCGCTGGAGGGAGTCACTCCTCGGGTAGCAGGGGGCCTCGGAAGACAGGGGGGAACACCGGTGGCGGAGTCGCGAGGAAAAACGCCACCGACAACAGATTAATCAAGACATGGCCATCTACGGCAGATCCCTTGTCGAGTGGGCCTCGGTGAGCGCCCGCAGAGTGCGCGCGTCGGCGATGGCCCGCTCCTTGGCGATGCCGGGCTGGATGCCCAGCACGGGCAGGCTGGTGCCGTCGTTGAGGTTGAGGAACACCCACGGGTCGCCGGGGCGCAGGTTCACCTGGAGGATCTCGGCCCACTCCAGATGGCGCCTGCTGGCGATGTTGACGACGGTGACACCGGTCTCGTCGGCGACGACCTTCACCCGCGCGAGCACGGCCAGCACTCCGAAGAGGAGGGCACCGGTGAGGACGAAGCTGAGCTTCTCCCCCGGGCCGAGCTGCTCCAGGAGCAGTGCGACGGTCGTGATGACGACGAAGATCGCGGCGCCCGCGGTGAGCAGTACGGCACGGGTGCGGCCCGGCCGGAACGTGACCGGCAGGGCGGGGAGTTGAGACATGGCTGGCGTGTTCCTCAGAGACGGCAGGCGTGGATGGCCGTCGTCAGGATGGCCCGGGCGCCGATGTCGTACAGGTCGTCCATGATCCGCTGCGCCTCCTTGGCGGGGACCATCGCGCGGACGGCGACCCAGCCCTCGTTGTGCAGCGGGGAGACGGTCGGGGACTCCAGGCCGGGGGTGAGCGCGACGGCCTTCTCCAGCTGCTCGACCCGGCAGTCGTAGTCCATCATCACGTAGGTCCGGGCGACCAGGACGCCCTGGAGGCGGCGCAGGAACTGCTGGACCTTGGGCTCCTCGACCTCGGCGCCCTTGCGGCGGATGACGATGGCCTCGGACTTCATGATGGGCTCGCCGAAGACCTCAAGTCCCGCGTTGCGCAGGCTGGTGCCGGTCTCGACGACGTCCGCGATGACCTCGGCCACACCGAGTTCGATGGCCGTTTCCACGGCGCCGTCCAAGTGGACCACGGAGGCGTCGATGCCGTTGTCGGCGAGGTGGCCGGCGACGATGCCCTCGTACGAGGTGGCGACCGTCTTGCCCTTGAGGTCCTCCACGCTGCTCGCCTCGCCCGGCTTGGAGGCGAAGCGGAACGTGGAGCGGGCGAAGCCGAGCGGGAGGATCTCCTCGGCGGAGGCGGCGGAGTCGATGAGCAGGTCGCGGCCGGTGATGCCGATGTCGAGGCGGCCGGAGGAAACGTAGATCGCGATGTCGCGGGGGCGGAGGTAGAAGAACTCGACCTCGTTGACCGGGTCGACGATCCGCAGTTCCTTGGACTCCCGGCGCTGCTGGTAGCCGGCCTCATGCAGCATGTCCGCCGCAGGTCCTGACAGGGAACCCTTGTTGGGGACGGCGATGCGCAGCATGAGGTCGGCTTCCTTCGCGTGAAATGGGGTGAAGTGTCGGAACTGGTTCTACAGGTGGGCGTAGACGTCGTCCAGCGAGATTCCGCGGGCGACCATCATCACCTGGACGTGGTAGAGCAGCTGCGAGATCTCCTCGGCGGCCGCCTCCTTGCCCTCGTACTCGGCGGCCATCCAGACCTCGGCGGCCTCTTCGACGACCTTCTTGCCGATGGCATGGACGCCCTTGCCGACCAGCTCTGCGGTGCGGGAAGTGGCGGGGTCGCCGGTGGCGGCCTTCTGCTGGAGCTCGGTGAACAGCTCCTCGAACGTCTTATTGGACATGGTGCTGCCCACCCTATTGCAAACAATCGTGGGCTTAACGCCACGGTTCAGATACTGAGCGGAGGGTGGCCGCCGTCGCCACGGCCGCCGTCACCGCCTCGTGCCCCTTGTCCTCGTTCGAGCCCGCAAGGCCGGCCCGGTCCAGGGCCTGCTCCTCGGTGTCGCAGGTCAGGACGCCCATGCCGACGGGGACGCCGGTCTCGACGGAGACCTGGGTGAGGCCCTGGACCACGCCCTGGCACACGTACTCGAAGTGCGGGGTGCCGCCGCGGATGACGACACCGAGGGCGACGATCGCGTCGTAGCCCCGGCCCGCCAACACCTTTGCCACGACCGGGAGTTCCCAGCTGCCGGGGACCCGGAGCAGGGTCGGCTCGTCGATCCCCAGGTCGTGCAGGGCGCGCAGGGCGCCGTCCACCAGACCGTCCATCACCTTTTCGTGCCACTGCGCCGCGATGACGGCGACCCGCAGGTCTCCGACGTTGCGTACGGACAGTTCCGGTGCGCCCTTGCCGCTCACGTTCTCTTGTCTCCTAGAGGTCTGGTTACTGGTTGCCGCAGGTGGACACGGGGGCCGTGTCCAGCCAGGGCAGGTCGTGGCCCATCCGGTCCCGCTTGGTGCGCAGGTAGCGGAGGTTGTGCTCGCCCGCCTGTATCGGCATCGGCTCCCGGCCGGTGACCTTGAGGCCGTGCCGGACGAGCGCGTCGGTCTTGTCGGGGTTGTTCGTCATCAGGCGCAGGCTGCGGACCCCGAGGTCCTCCAGGATCTGCGCCCCTGCGCCGTAGTCCCGGGCGTCGGCGGGCAGGCCGAGTTCGAGGTTGGCGTCGAGGGTGTCCCGGCCGCGCTCCTGGAGTTCGTACGCCCGGAGCTTGGAGAGCAGGCCGATGCCGCGCCCCTCGTGGCCGCGCAGGTAGACGACCACTCCCCTGCCCTCCTCCTGGATGCGCTCCAGGGAGGCCTCCAGCTGGGGGCCGCAGTCGCAGCGCAGGGAGTGGAAGACATCGCCGGTGAGGCACTCGGAGTGGACGCGGACCAGGACGTCCTCGCCGTCGCCGATCTCGCCGTGGACGAGGGCGACATGCTCGACGCCGTCGACGGTGGAGCGGTAGCCGTAGGCGGTGAACTGGCCGTGGCGGGTGGGGAGTTGGACCTCGGCCTCGCGGCGGACGGTGGGTTCGGCGGTCTGCCGGTAGGCGATCAGGTCCTCGATGGAGATGATCGTCAGGCCGTGCTTGCGGGCGAACGGGATCAGTTCGGGGAGGCGGAGCATACGGCCGTCCTCGCCCGCGATCTCGACGATCGCGCCGGCCGGGCGCAGTCCCGCGAGGCGGGCGAGGTCTACGGCGGCCTCGGTGTGGCCGTTGCGGGTCAGGACCCCGCCGGACCGGGCGCGGAGCGGGAAGATGTGGCCGGGGCGGACGAAGTCGTCGGCCTCGGTGGTGCCGCTCGCGAGAAGCCGGAGCGTGGTCGCGCGGTCGGCGGCCGAGATGCCGGTGGTCACACCGTGGGCGGCGGACGCGTCCACGGACACGGTGAACGCGGTCTTCATCGACTCGGTGTTGTCCTCGACCATCTGCGGGAGCCGGAGCCGGTCCAGCTCGTCGCCCTCCATGGGGGCGCAGATGAGGCCTCGGCACTCGCTCATCATGAAGGCGACGATCTCGGGGGTGGCCTTCTCGGCGGCGATGACGAGGTCGCCCTCGTTCTCGCGGTCCTCGTCGTCGACGACCACGACCGGGCGGCCGGCCGCGATGTCGGCGATGGCCTGTTCGACCGGGTCGAGCGAGAAGTCCTCGAAACCGTCGGTACTGTACAGGATCGGTGCCGCTGTCATGCCGTCGCTCCTTCCAGGACGGGCTGCGGGGCCTTGCGGGAGCGCAGCCACCAGTCGCGCATGCCCCACAGGACGAGTGCGCCGTAGATGACGTAGACGAAGCCGGAGAAGGCGAAGCCGTTGGCGAAGTTGAGGGGGACGCCGACGAGGTCGACGAGGAGCCAGGCGAACCAGAACTCGACCATGCCGCGGGCCTGGGCGTACATCGCGACGATCGTGCCGACGAAGATGTAGGCGTCGGGCCACGGGTCCCAGGAGAGGGACGGGTACGCCTTGAAGAGGGCGGCTACCGCGACCGTTCCCACGGCTGCTGCGCCGACCAGGATCGCGCGCTCGCGCCAGGTGGCGAAGCGGGGGGTGATGTGGCCGTCGGCGGAGCCGTCCTTGCCGCGGTTCCACTGCCACCAGCCGTAGACCGCGACGACCATGACGACGATCTGCTTGCCGGCGCTGCCGGAGAGGTGGGCGGTGGCGAAGGCGGCGAACAGGATCACGCCGGAGACGAACTGGGTGGGCCAGCTCCAGATCGAGCGCCGCCAGCCGAAGGCCAGGGCGATCAGGCCGACGACGTTGCCGATCATGTCCGACCACTTGATGTGCTGGCCGAACAGGACGAAGGCCTCGGAGTTGAGCCAGTTCACGGAGTCACCTCGCGGTCGCCCATGAGCCGCTCGACGTACTTGGCGATGACGTCCACTTCGAGGTTGACCGGGTCGCCGGGCTGCTTGAGGCCGAGCGTGGTCAGGTCGAGGGTGGTGGGGATGAGGCTGACCGTGAAGTAGTCCGGGCCCGCGTCGACGACGGTGAGGCTGATGCCGTCGACCGTGATGGAGCCCTTCTCCACGACATAGCGCGTGAGGTCGGCGGGGAGCGAGATCTTGACGAGCTCCCAGTTCTCGGACGGCTTGCGCTCCAACACCGCGCCGGTGCCGTCGACATGGCCCTGCACGATGTGTCCGCCGAGGCGGGCGCCGAGGGCCATGGGACGTTCGAGGTTGACGCGGGAGCCGACGGCGAGGGCGCCGAGGCTGGAGCGGTTCAGGGTCTCGGCCATGACGTCGGCGGTGAACTCGTCACCCTCGTGCTCGACGACGGTGAGACAGACGCCGTTCACGGCGATGGAGTCGCCGTGCTTCGCGCCCTCGGTGACGATCGGGCCGCGCAGACGAAAGCGGGAGGCGTCGTCGAGACTCTCGACGGCGGTGACCTCACCCAGCTCTTCGACGATTCCGGTGAACACTTCCCGGGTCCTCCTGCCACATCGGGGCACGGACTCCGGGGCCTGTCGAAGACGACAGAAAGAAACGAACGGAAGCACCGAGGACGACGCCGGACAGAACCCGTCCACACAGGACGAGCCGATACGGCGGCGCGCACGAATGCCCGCCCGCCGCGCACTGCCTCCCATCCGGACTTTAACCGTCGGTCCAGGAATTCCACCTGGTCAACCGGCCGCTGAACTACACGGACGGGTCGCGGACTATAACCGCCGGTTCGGACTTTCACCGACCCCGGAGTGCGCTGCTTCTGGTACAGGGCAAGTGTGCCACGCCTGGCAAGGGTCCATCCAGGTGAAGTGTGTGGGGTGGCTCACAGAGGGTGTCGATGGACTTCTCAAGCGGCCCTCACCTGCTGGATCATCTGGTCTAGTCCTTTTCCGGATCTCGGACTCCGGGCAGGACCCCCATGATCCGGTCCGGCGGTGGTGACGACGGCCCTTGCCCACCGCCGGGCCTCTCAGCCGAACGGGCCCGGGCCCCTCAGCCGAACAGTTCGTCCTGCGCGCCGTCCTGCGCGGTCAGCAGCGCGCCGCGCAGAACGGCGCCATCGCCGAGCACACTCGGGCGCACCTCCGCGGGCAGGGGTGACATGAGGGCGATCCGTTCGGCCACGCGTACGGCGAGTTCGTCGCCGCCGGCCTGTCCGACCCCGCCGCCGAGGACCACGCACCCGGGGTCCAGCAGCGCGACGACGGACGCGACACCGAGGGCGAGGCGCTCGGCGAGGGCGTCCAGGAAGCGGGCGGCGCGGACATCGGTCACCGTGGCGACCGCCCACCGCACGACCTCCGCCGCGGTCGCCTCCTCCCCCGCGCCCTCGGCACCCAACACCCCGCATTCCCGGGCCAGTTCGAGCACCGCCGCAGCCCCCGCCAGTGAATGGAAGCCCCCTTCGCAGTCCGTCGCCGACGGGAGTCCCCTCGTGCCCGGCACCGGCAGGAAGCCCAGCTCGCCCGCGCCGCCGGACGCCCCTCTGCGCAGTGCGCCGTCCAGCATCACCGCGGCGCCGATGCCCATGTCCAGCCAGAGGAGGACGAAGGTGTCCCGGTCGCGGACCGCGCCGTCGCGCATCTCCGCCAGGGCCGCGAGATTGGTCTCGTTCTCGACGACGACACGGGCGTCGGGCAGCCGTTCCTGTAGGGCGCACACCAGGCTGCGGTGCCACGCGGGCAGGCCGGTGGTATTGCGGAGTTCGCCCGTGGCCGGGTCGATCAGACCGGGGGCGCCGATGCCGACGGTATGCAGACTGCCCCACTCGCGCACGGACCCGGGTCCCCGAACTCCCGTCGCCTCAGGCCTGGTTGCCCCGGTCCCCGCCTCCTTCACCGCCCGCTCCACCAGCGCGACGGCCTGCTCCACCGCCGGTCCCGTCCCCGCGTCGGCGTCGATCGGCACGGACGCCTCGGCGAGGACCCGGCCGACGAGGTCGGAGACGAGGACGGAGACGCTCTCCAGGCGGACGTCCAGCGCGGCCAGATGGGCGCGGTCGCCGACGATGCCGTACAACCGGGCGTTCGGGCCTCGCCGTTGGGCCCCCGACTCGCCGACCATCTCGATCAGCCCGGAGGCCGTGAGGCGTTCGACGAGGTCGGCGACGGTGGGCCTGGACAGTCCGGTGAGCTGCTTCAACTGCCCTGCCGTCAGCGGGCCTTCGCGCTGCAGGAGACGCAGGGCGAGCCGGTCGTTGATGGCCCGGGCGGTGCTCGGGGATGCGGGCATGCCGGGAATCCTCCCAGATCGGGGGCGCGCGACGGGCGGCCGGTAATTCTCTATCTATCAGGCAGGGTTCCTGATAGTTTACGCGACGCAGCTGAGGGCGGGGACGGGAATCGGAACAGCAGGAGGGGCCGGACAATGAGCGAAGTGGTCTACGACCGACGTGAGGTGAAGCGCGCCCGGTACGCCGTGGCGGCCGTCTTCACCGTGCACGGCGCGGTCACCGGCTCGTTCGCGACCCGGGTGCCGTGGATCCAGGACCATGCCCATGTCGCCGCCGGCTGGCTCGGATTCGCGCTCGCCTTCGGCGCGTTCGGCGCGTCCTGTTCGATGCCGCTGGCCGGTTGGATCACCCACCGCTTCGGCAGCCGTACGGCGCTGCGCGGACTGATCTCGCTGTGGACGATGTCCCTGGTGCTGCCGTCCCTCGCGCCGAACCTGGTGACCCTGTGCCTGGCGATGTTCACGTACGGGGCGAGCGCGGGCATGGCCGACGTCGCGATGAACGCGCTCGGGGTCGAGATCGAGCGCCTCATGGACAAGTCGATCATGTCGAGTCTGCACGGCATGTGGAGCGCGGGCGCGCTGATCGGTTCGGCGGGCGGCACGCTGGCCGCGCACCTCGGCTCGGACGCGCGCGTGCACCATCTCATCGCGGCCGTGATCCTCACGCTCCTCGGCGTGACCGCCTGCCGCTGGGTGCTCGACATCCAGCCGGGGGTGGAGGAGGAGGCGCCACCGCGGTTCACGCTGCCGCCCCGGTCGGCGCTGCTCATCGGCGCGGTGGGCTTCTGCGCGGTGTTCGCGGAGGGGGCCAGTCTGGACTGGTCGGCGGTGTACCTGCACGACCAGTTGGGCACGTCGGCCGGGCTCGCGGCGGCCTCGACGACCGGTTTCATGCTGACGATGGCGGTGGCCCGACTGGTGGGCGACGCGGTGGTGAACCGCTTCGGCTCGGTGCGTACGGTCCGCGCGGGCGGGCTCCTGGCCGTGTGCGGTGGGCTGTTGATCGTCGTCGCGGACGGCCCGGCGCTGGCGATGGGCGGGTTCGCGCTGCTCGGTCTGGGCATCGCGGTGGTCGTCCCGCTGTGCTTCGCGGCGGCGGGCCACAGCGGGCCCAACCCGAGCCAGGCCATCGCGGGCGTGGCGACGATCACCTACACCTCGGGGCTGATCGCGCCGAGTCTGATCGGCGGGGTCGCGCAGGCGACGAGCCTCGTGGTGTCGTTCTGCCTGGTCACGGTGTTGGCGGGCGGGCTCGCGGTCTTCGCGGGGGTGCTGCGCGCCGGGGACCGGGACCGCCCGAAGGTCAGCGTTCCGAGCGCAGCAGTGCCCGACCGGCAGCTCTGAAGTCCTCGCTCCAGGGCGCCGGGCGCAGCGTCCCGGCATCCAGCCGCACCAGCACACGGGTGCCGGTCGCGTACGTCACCGAGCCGTCGGCGGAGCAGAGCCGGAACCCGTACGTCAGGCCGGTGGTGCCGAGCCGGTCCAGCCACAGGTGGACGGCGTAGCCGCCGGGCTTGGTGACCGGTGCCTCGTAGCTGATGACCAGTTCCTTCACCACGTTGCAGGCGTCACCGGCACTCGCCCAGTCGCCGTCGAAGCGGACGCCGTGCTCCTGCCACAACTCGGTCCAGGCCCGTTCGACGAGGAGCGGGTAGCGGGCGTTGTGCAGCATGCCGAGCGCGTCGAGGTCGTCGAAGTGGACGGCCACGGGGATGAGCCTGCCGTGGGCGAGGGCGGTAACGGACGGACTTTCGACGGTCACGGCGGGGCTCCCGAGCGGTGCTGAGTGGGGCGGCGGAGACTGTGGGGACACCCCATTCTAAGCGACCGCTCAGGAACCCCTGTTCGAGCGGGCCAGGTCGAGCGGGCCTGTGCGGGCCGGTCGGACAAGGACGGGCGGGCTTGCGTGGGCCGGTCGGCCGACGACAGGCAGGTCTGTGCGGGCCCGTCGGCCAGCAACAGGCAGGTGCGCGCGGGCCGGTCGGCCGACAACAGGCAGGTCCGCGCGGGCCGGTCGAACCAGGACAGGCACGCTCACGCAGCCCCGTCGGCCGGCGACAGCCGGGCTTCCGTGGGGCGGCCGGCCCACGGCCGGTAGGCCTGCGCGAGGCGGTAGGCCTACGGGAGGCGGTCCGCCGACGGGAGGCCGGACTTCGCCGTATGGGCGGCCTGCGATGGGCGAGTCCTCGTGGATCGGCCGGCCGACGGCGGGGGGCCGCGCGCCGGTCAGCCGGTGATCGAGTCCAGCTGTTCCGCCGCCGGGCGCAGTGCCCACAGGTCGCCGCCGGGCGGTGTCTCCAGTTTCGGTAGGGCGGCCTTGGCCTGCGCGTCGCCCGCGTCGGCCGCCGCGTGGACGATGTCGCTCGCCGCGTAGCGGTGGAACTCCAGCTCCGGGTGCGGCCACGTGGCGGTTCCGGTCGCGGCGGGGAGTAGATAGTCCACGGCCTTCAACAGGCCCTGTCCGTCCGGGCCTTGGTAGGTCCACAGGTTCACGCCGACATGGCGGCCGATGGCCGCGAGCCGGGTGTACGCGACCAGGTCGAAGGTCGAGTAGTGCCAACTCCGGGTCCGCGCCAGCTCCTGCGGCTGGCTGCCGTCGCCCGCGATCTGGGGGTCGATGCGTTTGGCGCGCGCGTCCAGCACGGTCTGCCTGGCCAGCGCCTTGTCGCCGGTCGCGTAGGCGAGGGCGGCCAACTCCATGTCGTAGAAGGTGCCGTGGTTGTTGGCGGCGGCGCCCTCCTCCTTGCCGAAGGCGCTGTTCTTCAGCCAGTCGAGGAAGTCGGAGTTCCATTCGGTCATCGCGGTGCGGTCGCTCTTCGTCCAGCCGGGGGCGCCGGTGCCGAGGATCGCGATGGCGTCGACGACGCTGGTGTACGACTGGGAGAAGTCGATGATGCCGATGGCGCGGCCGTCGTACTTGCAGGGGATGAACTGGGCGTGGTTCAGGTTGGGGTTCATCCTCGTGGCCGGGTCGAGGAACCAGGTGCGCAGGACCTGGTCGGCCTTCTGCGCATAGCGCTTGTCGCCGGTGTAGTACCAGGCGAGCGCGAGGTCGTAGGTCGAGTCGAAGACCTTCTCGACGTCCTGGCGGTCGGTTCCCGTATCGACCTCGGGGTTGCGCTGTCCGTCGCGCTGGACGTACGGGCAGCCCCAGGGGTTGGCGGCGGTCGGGGTGGTCGTGGGCCACCAGTACGGGGCCTGGCTCAGGTAGTCGTGAACATCGCCGCCGGGGGCGGGTTTCGGTTTGTCGACGACCGTCCAGGGGCCCTGGTGCAGCCAGTTGTCGGCGCGGGTCGTCAAGTTCCTGAGGGCGCGCCGGAGTTCGGGGTCGCCGTGGTCCAGTCGGAGCTTGGCCTGTTGGAGGCGGGCGCCGTCGAGGACGGCGGTCTTCGGGACCGCGGGCGCCGCGTGCGCGGAGACGGAGGCAGAGGGGACGAACACTGCTGTCAGTACAGCCACGGCCGCGAGCAGGACACCGAGGCGGGGTCTGGCACTCATACGCCGACTCCAATCATGTATATGAACTATGTTCATGAATGGAACCGTGCGAGCGTAAGACCACGCACCGGTCGTGACAATGGTCCGGACCGGATTCACGTACAGAGATGAGATTCAGCGCGCCAAGTCGTAGGCGTACGACGCCGTGAACGTGCCGGCCGCGCCCTTGCAACCGTCCGACTCCCCCGGCAACTTGACCCACAGATAGCCGTCGATCCGCGCCTCCCCGGTGTCCAGGGTCGGCGCCCGGCCGATCTTCCGGCCCGCCGGGTCGCACCACTGGCCGTCGGCCGGGGCGCCGTTGCCGTTGCGGCTGGTGTCGATGACGGCGCCGAGATCCGCGGGGCCGCCGAGGGCGGCGAGGACCTGGCGGTCGTAGGCGATCTCGGCCGAAGTGGCGTGGAAATTCGAGACGTTGCTGAAGATCCCGTCGGAGGAGGCGGCGGAGGCCGCGCCCGCCTGCTTGAGCAGGGACGCCTGCTGCCCGGCCGGGTTCCAGTCAGAGTGGCCCGCGTCGTAGTACACGCGGGCCTTCGGGTCGGCGGCCTTCAGGACGCGGCCCGCGCGGGCCAACGCCGTGAAACGGTCGGCGCGTTGGCCGTCGGAGAGGCAGTCGGACTGGGCTATGGAGTCGGGTTCCAGGATCACGACGACCTCCCCGGAGCCGAGCCCCGCCGCGAAGTCGTCGATCCACTCGTCGTACGCGTCGAAGTCGTCCGCCCCGCCCTCGGAGGCCCCGCCGCAGTCCCGGTCCGGGATCGCGTACGGCACGACGACCGGCACCCGGCCCTGGGCGGCGGCGCCCGAAGTGACCGCGCGGACCCGGGAGGTGATCGTCGCCGGCGTGAAGTCGGCGAACCACACGGCCGCGGGCTGGTCGGCGATCCGGTCGGCTATGACCTCGGTGCGGGGGTCGTCGGGGTGGGCGCGGACCCAGTCGAGGACCTGGGACTCGGGGTGGCGGTAGAGACGGGGAGAGACGACCGTGGTTCGCCGGGGCTTCCGCACGGTGGCGGTCGGGGCGGTCTTCTTCGGGCGGGCGGACGAACTCGCCTTCGCGGACGTGGAGTTAGACACCGACGGCACATCGGGCAGCGGCACCAGCAGCGTCGCACCGCTCGCGTCGGGCCGCGCCGTGTTCGTGTCGCGCCCGTCGTCCAGCGCGCTGATCATCCCGGTCACCGTGCCGACCGCGACCACCACGGACGCGGCCACGACCAGCACGCTCCGCCGGGCGGCCCGGCTCCGCCGTCGGCCCCGCGAACCTGACACGCTGCCCCCTCGCGCCGCGCCCGTTCCCCCGTTCTGGGGAAGTGTCGGGCCCGGCGGCATCTCGGCCAGCCTAGGACTGGGACGCTGCCCCCATGGGGCAATTGGCACACTTCACCACACCCGTGGACAAGGTCGTCTCCCGGCTGCGCGCGCTCGACGAGGAGCTGCCCGCCCGGGACGGGATCGCGGTGTTCAACCGCGTCTACCTCGCCGTCACGGAGGCCATCGACCGGAGCGTCGACGCCGGGCGGTTCACGGACGCGCGGGCCGCGATCACGCTGGACGTACGGTTCGCGGAGCGCTATCTGGCGGCCGTCGACGCGGTCGCCAACGGGCGCCGCGCGCCCGCCTGTTGGCGCCCGCTGTTCCAGCTGCGCCGCCATCCCGGCGTACGCCCGCTGCAGTTCGCCCTGTCGGGCATCAACGCGCACATCGGCCACGATCTGGCGCTCGCCGTGGTGGACGCCTGTCGTACGCTCGACTGCGAACCGGCCGATCTGGAGGACGAGTTCGACCGCGTGGGCGATCTCCTCGTCTCGCTGGAGGAGCGCATCCGCGAGGAGCTGATGCCGGGTCCCGATCTGTTCCAGATCGCCGATCCGCTGACCCATCTGCTCGGCTCGTGGAGTCTGGAGCGCGCCCGGGACGCCACCTGGACGGCGGCCCGGGCCCTGTGGGCGCTGCGCGGACTGCCCGATGTCGCCGAGGAGTTCACCGAACGGCTGGACGCGGCGGTGGGGCTCGCGGGCCGGATGATGCTCACGCCGCTGCCCGACTGAGGTGGCCTGATCCGACCGGCGTGCGAGCCGCTTCGGAATCTCCCGGTGATCGCCCTGCGTTGAGCGCCCTGCGTTGACGGCACGCACCCGACTGCGAAGGAGCACCGGTATGACGACTCGGCTCGGCCTCAGCCTTCCCCAGATGCGGCAGTACAGCATCGGCGCGGACGTTCCCGACGTGGCCCGCACCGCCGAGCAGATCGGCTACGACAGCCTGTGGGTCTTCGAGCGGGCCCTCTTCCCGGAGCCCGCCACCCAGGGCCTGTACGGCGTCCCGGGTCTGCCCTGGCCGGACGCGTACCGGAACGTGGCCGAGCCCCTGGTCACCCTCACCCTGGCCGCCGCGGTCACCGAGCGGGCGCGGCTGGGCAGCAGCGTGCTGGTGGCGCCGCTGCACTCTCCCTTCCAACTGGCCAAGTCCCTGGCCACGTTGGACGCGGCGAGCGGCGGCCGGGTGATCGCGGGCCTGGGCACCGGCTGGTCGCTCGACGAGTACGCGGCCTCCGGAATCCGGCCGTTCGAGGACCGCGGCACGGTACTCGACGAGCTGATCGAGGTGTGCCGGGCGATATGGGGCCCCGACCCGGTGAAGTACGACGGGCAGCTGACGAAGATCGCCTCCGCCGTGGTCGGCCCCAAACCCGCCCGGCCGATCCCGGTCATGCTGGCCGCGACCAACAAGAAGGCCCAGCGGCGGCTGGTCGACCACGCCGACGGCTGGCTGCCCGTGGGCATGGGCGCCGAACAACTGGCCGCCCAGTGGCGGGAGTTGCAGGACCTGGCGGCCGAACGCGGGCGCACCGAACCGATCCGGACAGTGTTGCGGGTCAACACCGTGTACACGGCCAAGCCCTACGACGGACCCGACCGCCAGCCCTTCCAGGGCAGCGCCGACCAGATCGTCGAGGACCTGGTGGCACACGCGGCGGTCGGCCTGGAGGAGATCCTGATCGACCTCCAGACCACCCCGCGCGACGGCCAGGAACTCAAGGCCGTCGCCGCCGAGGTGTACGAGAAGGCGCGGGCGGCCGGGATCTGAACTCCCGTCAGTCCTCCGGCAGTTCGACCGGCGCGATCGCGTCGTAGACGTCCCCGGGACCCGGGTTGGTCGGGTCGGTCGTGCCGCCGAACTGGTGCATGACGCCCCAGACCGCGTTCAGCGCGGTCTGGACGGCGCCCTCCGCCCAGCCGGCCGTCCAGGAGATGTCGTCGCCCGCGAGGAACACGCCCCGCTTGTCCGCGGGCAGCCGGTCCTGCATGAAGTGGGTGAACAGGCGCCGCTGGTAGCGGTAGTGGCCGGGCAGGTTGGCCTTGAACGCGCCCATGAAGTACGGCTCGTTCTCCCAGGAGACGGTCACCGGGTTGCCGATGACGTGCTTCCTGATGTCGACCTTCGGATAGATCTCGCCCAGCGACTTCAGCATGACCTCCATCCGCTCGTTGGCCGACAGCGGCAGCCACTTGAGGCTGTCGTCGCACCAGGTGTACGAGAGGCAGATGACGGCGGGTTTGTCCGGGCCGTCGTCGAGGAGGTAAGTCCCGCGCGTCATACGGTCGGTGAGGGTCATCGACATGACGTCCCGGCCGGTCTCCTCGTCCTTGTCGAGCCAGAACGGCCGGTCGACGGGCACGAAGAGCTTGGAGCTCTCCATGTAATGGGTGCGCTCGATCGCCGTCCAGTGGTCGATCGGGAAGAGCGAGTCGTCGCAGGCGATCTTGGAGAGCAGCATCCAGGACTGGGCGGTGAAGATCGCCGCCCGGTAGGTGCGGATGTCGCCGTTCGCGTCCGTCACGGTGATCCGGTTCCCGGCCGTGCGGTGCAGCCGGGTCACCGCGGGGCGGGGTTCGCCGTTCACATGCAGGGACGCGAGCGAGGTGCCGTAGGGCCAGTGGACGATCTTCTGCGGCTCGCGGTCCCAGAGGCGGAGCGGGAGTTGCTGGGAGCCGCCGACGATGCCGCGGTGGTGGTCGTCGGCCTCGGTGTAGACGACGCGCAGGATTTCGAGGATCGAGTTCGGGAAGTCGGTGTCCCAGCCGCCGGTGCCGAAGCCGACCTGGCCGAAGATCTCGCGGTGCCGGAAGGACTTGAAGGACTCGGAGTCGCAGAGGAAGCCGTAGAAGGTCTGGTTGTCGAGTTTCTCGACGAGCCTCGACCAGATCTCGCGGATGCGCGGGACGTCGCGTTCGCGCATGGCGCGGTTCATGTCGGAGAAGTCGGCGCCCTCTTCGAGACAGGCGTTCCAGGCGTGCATCACATCGCGGTAGACCTGCGGGAGGTCGTCGACGGTGGTCGCGTAGTGGGACTCGCCCTTGAGGTCGACGACCGTCGAAGGGGTCGCCTCCGCAAGGGGGTTGGGGAACGGGCGGGTCTCCAGTCCGACCAGGTCGATGTAGTGCTGGAGGGCGGTGGAGGAGGGCGGGAAGCGCATCGCGCCCATCTCGGCGGTCAGTTCCTCGGTGCCGGGGCCCTCGAAGCCGACGGTGCGCAGCCGGCCGCCGATCTGATCGGCCTCGTAGACGACGGGCTTGAGGCCCATCTTCATCAGCTCGTAGGCGGCCACGATGCCGGACAACCCGCCCCCGATGACCGCGACTTCGGTGCCGTGCTCGGTCGCGGGTATCTGGCCGAGGCCCGCCGGGTGGGCGAGGAAGTCGTCGTAGGCGTAGGGGAAGTCCGGCCCGAACATGGTGATCGGCGGCTGTCGCTCGTCGGCGTGCTGGACGGCGTTGGGCACCGTGGACGTCATGGGGTACGGACTCCTAGCGGAACAAGAAAAAGTACAAGTACAAGTGCGGGAAGAGCAGGGGGGATTCAGGCCAGGGACCCGTAGAGGCCGGGGCGGCGGTCCGTCAGATACGGGTTCGCGGCACGGGAGTCGGCGAGGAACGCGGGGTCCACGTCGCCGAGGAGCAGCTCCTCGCCGGGGCCCGCCTTGGTGCGGGCGACTCCGTCCGGACCGGCGAGCGTGGAGAGGCCGAAGAAGTCGAACTCCCCTTCCTGGCCGATGCGGTTGATGTACGCCACGTACATCTGGTTCTCCCAGGCCCGCACCGGGACCACGGACTCGGCGACCAGCTGGAACGGGACCATGTTCGCCGTCGGGACGAGCAGCAGATCGGTGCCGGCGAGGGCGTGCGCGCGGACGGGCTCCGGGAACTCGACGTCGTAGCAGATCATCAGGCCGATGGTCAGGCCGTTCAACTCGGCCTGGACGACGGGCTGTTCGCCGGGTGTGAAGTGGGCGCGCTCGAAGTCGCCGAAGAGGTGGGTCTTGCGGTAGTTCGCGAGGCGGTCGCCGTCGGCGGAGATCAGCTGGGCGGAGTTGTGGACGGCGTCGCCGTCGCGCTCCGGGTAGCCGTAGGCGATGGCGAGCCCGTGGCGGCCGGCGATCTCGGCGATCGTGTCGGCGGAGTCGCCGTCGGCGGGTTCGGCGAGGCGGCCGATGTCGTCGCCGATCGCGTATCCGGTGAGGAACATCTCCGGCGCGGCGAGCAGCGCGGCACCGCCGGCCGCGGCCCGGCCGGCGGCCTCGTCGAGGACCTTGAGGTTCTCGACGACGGAGCCGGGCCGGCCGGAGCTCTGGAGGAGGGCGGTGCGCATGTGTGGTCCTCACCGGTACGAAAAGACTGAAGAGTCCCCTTATTGGGGCCCCCTAGACGGTACGGCCGGGGGGCTGGGCCGGACAAGAAGGAGCTGTTGCGCGCCGGTGAGCGTTTTGTTGCGTGCGGGTGCGGTGGGGCGGCGATTCGTTGCGCGCCCGATGGGTGACGGTCGTTCCCGTGCGGCGGAGGGGCTGCGGCCGGCGCCCGATGTCTCCATGGCGTCCCCCTTCCTGATCTGGTCCGGGGAGCGCGGCGGGGAGGCCGTCACGCTCCCCGGCCATCCCCGTGCCGGAGAGCCGGCCGAGACCTGGGAGCAGACGTACGGCGACATCGTCGTCGACGGGCCGCTGCACATCGGCGAACTGCCCGCCCCCGAGGAGTGGGTGCTGCTCACCCAGTGGGACATCGGTCTCGACGGCCGGCAGGGTTCCACCCTGCACTGGGTGGTCCCGCGGCAGGATCTGGCCGGGCGCCGCTTCGACCGGGTCCACGTGTCGTTCTACTGGAACCCGTGACGACAGCGCCCCAAAGGGGCGCGGGGCTGAGTCGATATGCGGCTCCGCCGCGCGGGCGCGACCAGCCACGACGGACCCGCAGCGGACCCACGGGCCTTCCGGCGGAGCACTTAACCGCGGGGCACCTCGAACACCGTGAGAACGGCCGCGTGGTCCGAGGGCCAGCAGTTGGACGACACATCCGGCCAGGGGCTCGGCGTGCCGGTGACGAAGGCGCGGGAGTCGAGCACGGTCAGGCCCCGGTGCAGGACGTAGTCGATGCGGTCCTGGGGTTCGGGGCGCCCGCTGCCGTCCTCGTGGACGGGGTGGATCGGCGACCAGGTGTGGCCGGGGTCGGCGACCGGGTCCGGGTGGGCCTCGCGGTAGCTGTCGCGCAGGCCCGCGTCCGCCGCCGCCTTGGTGACCGGCCACTCGACGTCCGGCCAGTCGAGGTGCGAGGGGCTGTTGAAGTCGCCGACCAGGACGACGGGTACGGCATCCTCGGCGACGTCCGCGATCCGGTCCAGGGTGTCCCGCATCTGGGCGAGCCGTACCTTCTCGTGGGCGATCAGGTCGGCGGCCGGGACCCCGTCGAAGGCGGATTCGTAGGGGCCGTAGGGCGTGTAGTCGAGGTGGCAGGTCCACAGGTCGATCTGACGGCCCTCCGCTACGGCGATCCGGACCCCGGCGGCTCCGTAGAAGCCGACGTCCGGGTCGCCGAAGCGGGCGGTGATCGGGTGGCGGCTGATGACGCCGAGGTTCTCGCCGGCCCGGTGGTGGTGCCAGCCGAGCGCCTCGGCCAGTTCCTCGGCCGCGGTGCCGCCGGTCTCCTGGAGGCCGACCACGTCCGCGCCGGTCTCCGCGATGACCTTCAGCTGCTTGGCGCGGTGGTCGTCGACCTTGCTGCCGCCGAGCCAGAGGTTCCAGGTCAACACGCGTAGCTCGTGGGCCGTACCCGGTGTCACCATCGCGCGCAGGTCCGCCGGGGTGATACCGACGAGGCTCTCCCGTACCGTCCGGCCGGGGGCCGTGTCGATCGGGGCCAGCGACGGTACGGCGAGGACCGCGCAGCCGGCCGCCTCGGCGGAGCTGACGCCGGTCTGGGTGTCCTCGACGGCCACGCAGGCCGCCGGGTCGACGCCGAGGGCCCGGCAGGCGGCGAGGTAGGGGTCGGGGGCGGGCTTGGTGGCCCCGGTGTCGTCGGCGGTGACGGAGACGGCGAAGCGGCTCGCGCCGAGGGCGTCGAGGACGGTGTCGGCGACCGCGCGGGGGGACGCGGTGACCAGTGCCGTGGGGACACCGTCGCGGGCGAGGGCGTCGAGGAGGTCGAGCGCGCCGGGGCGGGGCACGATGCCGGTGCGGACGCGGGCGGCGAACTCCCGGTGCAGTTCGGCCGCGAGGTCCGTGGCCGACGCGCCCGTGGCGGTGGCGGTGGCGAGCCAGTCGGCGGTGTGCTCGACCGGACGGCCGAGCACCTCCGACTGGTCCGCGTCGGTGAGGGTTCTGCCCGCGACCTGCTCCACCGCCTCCCACCACAGCCGCTCGGTGTCGACGAGCGTTCCGTCCATGTCGAACAGGACGGCCTGGAGCGGGAGTTGGGCGTGGGGGGTCACGTTTCTCTCTTTCACTGCGGGTTCACTGCGGGCCGGTGGGCCCTACGGGTTGACGCGTTCTGCCACGAGCACCGGCCGCTCCGGCAGTGACACCGTCACGGCGACTCCGGCGCCCAGCGTGGTGGCTTCGTGGGTGGGCAGGTCGGCCTTGACCTCGGTGCCGTCGCCGAGCCGAACGCTGACACGGACGACCGCGCCGAGGAAGGCGGTGCCGATGACACGCGAATCTCCGGCGTCGTCGGCGTTCACGTGGATCGCCTCGGGCCTTACGAGCACGTCGACTTCGGGTCCTGCCGGTGCCTCGCCGTCGACCGGCAGCCGCTGGCCGAGCACCTCCACAGTGCCGTCCGTGAGGTGCCCCGGGAGCCGGCTCATCGTGCCGACGAACTCGGCGACGAACGCGGTCGTGGGCCGGCCGTACAACTCGGCCGGTGCGGCGCACTGTTCGAGCTTTCCGGCGCGCATCACGGCGACCCGGTCGGCGATGGACAGGGCCTCTTCCTGATCGTGCGTCACGAAGAGGGTGGTGATGCCGAGTTCCTGCTGGAGGCGGCGGATCTCCTCGCGCAGGGACAGCCGCACCTTGGCGTCGAGCGCCGACAGCGGCTCGTCCAGGAGCAGCACGCGCGGACGCAGGGCGAGCGCGCGGGCCAGCGCGACGCGCTGCTGCTGGCCGCCGGAGAGTTGGTGCGGGAAGCGCTCGCCCTTGTCGCCGAGCCCGACGAGGTCGAGCAACTCGCCCGCACGGGACCGCCGTTCGGCCGTACGGACCTTGCGCATGCGCAGTCCGAAGGCGACGTTGTCGAGCGCGTTGAGATGCGGGAAGAGGCTGTACGACTGGAAGACCATCCCGGCGTCACGGCGGTGCGCCGGCACGTCGGTGACATCCTTGCCGTCCACCAACACCTCGCCGGAGGTGGGGTGTTCGAAGCCGGCGAGCATGCGCAGGGCGGTGGTCTTGCCGCAGCCGGAGGGGCCGAGCAGGGCCAGGAACTCGCCGGGCTCGACGGTCAGGTCGAGTCCGTCGAGGGCGACCGTGGGGCCGAACTCCCGGCGCAGGCCCCGGAATTCGACGGTGGCGGCGCTGTCCGTCGTGGTTTTCTCAAGCGTGGTGGCGGTCATGGTTCATCCCCGGGACTCGGCGGTTTTGTCGCGCCCGCCGACACCGGCGAGCGTGAGGAGGAGTGCCCAGGTGACGACCAGGCTGAGCACGGAGACGGCGACGGAGAGCTGGGCGTTGGACCCGCCGACGCTGTAGATCCACACGGCGAAGGGCTGGAAGCCGAGCAGTTGGGCCACGGTGAACTCGCCGAGCACCAGCGCCAGCGTGAGGAAGGACGCGTTGAGCAACGCCCCGCGCAGATTGGGCAGTACGGCCTGCACGAGGGCCTGCGGCCAGCCCGCGCCGCAGCTGCGGGCGGCCTCGACGAGGGTCTTCACGTCGATGGCCCGCAGCCCGGAGTCCAGCGCCCGGTACACGAACGGCAGCGCCATCACGACGTAGGCGAGGACGAGGATGAAGGGGAAGCTCGGGTTCTGGATGGCGACGAAGGTCTCGAACAGCGGGGTGCGGGACAGGTAGTCGGGGCCCCACTTGAGGACGGTGGCGATACCGGCGACGAACGCGATCGGCGGCACCACCAGCGGCAGCGAGCAGATCACCTCGACGACCGGGCGCAGCCGGGGCGCGCCGAGCCGTAGCGCGACCATGGCCGGCACCATCAGGAGCAGGACGACGGCGATGGTGGCGGCGGCGAGTTCCAGCGAGAGCACCAGGCTGGAGGTGAAGCCGTCGGCGGAGACGATCTGGGTGTAGGCGTCGAAGGTGACGCCCTCCCCCGGCACGTCGACCGTGAAGATCACCGACGCGGCGAGCGGCACCAGGAAGTACAGGGCGGCGAGGCCGAGGACGACCCACCGCCAGATGTTCAGGCGTCCAGCCATCGCGCGCTCCGTCGTTGCAGGGGCAGGTACACGGCCATGACCAGGCCCGCGACCAGGACCATGTCGAGGCTGAGGGCGAGAGCCACGTTCTCCTGGCCGACCAGCACATTGCCGGAGATGGCGTCGGCGATCTGCAGGGTGACCAGCGGGATCGAACTGCCCACCATGGCCGCGGCGGTGGCGTACGCGGCGAAGGCGCTGCCGAAGAGGAGGACGAACCCGCCGAGCAGCGAGGGCAGCAGCACCGGCAGGGCCACGTGCCGCCAGTACTGCACGCCGGTGGCGCCGTTGTTCGCGGCGGCCTCGCGCCACTGGGTGCGCAGGCCCTCCAGGGCGGGGGTGATGGTGAGGACCATCAGCGGGATGAGGAAGTACAGGTAGACGAGGACGAGACCCGAGAAGCTGTAGAGGTCCCAGCCCTTGTCCTTGAGGCCCAAGTGGGTCGTCAGCACACCGGCGTTGCCCAGCGTCGCGACGAACGCGAAGGCGAGGGGGACACCACCGAAGTTGGCGAGGACGCCGGAGGCGGTGAGGACGGCCTCGCGCAGCGCGCGGAAGCGGGAGGTGACGACGACCTGCGCGAGCGGGAGACCGAGCAGGGTGCCGAGGGCGGCCGAGAGGGCGGACAGTTTGACGCTGCCGACCAGCGCGGTGAAGTAGGCGCCCTGGAGCGAGTCGGTCAGGTTGGCGGTGCTGTACGAAGTGGCGCCCGTCGTCTGGTTCTTGACGGTGAAGGCGCCGTTCAGCATCGCGATGGCGGGCACCCCGAAGGCGACCGCGACGAACACGAGCAGCGGGACCACGGCTATCCAGCCGGGGACGCGACGCCGCCGCTTCTCGGAAGCGGCGGCGCCGACGTCGGCCCGCGTGAGCGTGGCCGTCATCCGGAGACGGCCTTCGCCCAGCCGGACGCGATGACCGTCTTGGCCTTGGCCTGCTGAGCCTCGGTCGGGAAGGCAGGCGTGCCGCTGACCTGCGGGAGCTTGGCGGCGGCGGTCTTGTCGAGCGTGCCGGCCGACTCCATGGAGGTCATCAGCGCCGGACGCGCGTATCCCTTGAGCCACAGGTTCTGGCCCTCGGCGCTGTACAGGTACTCCTGCCACAGGCGGGCGGCCGCCGGGTGCGGGGCGTCCTTGTTGATGGCCTGCGAGTAGTACTGCGCGTACTGGCCGTCGCTCGGGATGGAGACCTTCCAGTCGACGCCCTTGGACTTGAACTCGTCGGCGTAACCGGCGTTGAGGTAGTCCCAGTCGATGGAGATGGGCGTCTCGCCCTTCTCGACGGTGGCCGGGGTCGACTCGACGGGCGTGTAGTTTCCGTTCTTCTTCAGCTTGGCGAAGAAGTCCAGGCCGGGCTGGATGTCGTCGAAGGAACCCTTGTTGGCGAGCGCCGCCGCGTAGACGCCGCCGAAGGCCGAACCCGACTTGGTGGGGTTGCCGTTGAGCGCGACCTGGCCCTTGTACTGCGGCTTCAGCAGGTCCGCGAAGGTGGTCGGACAGGTCTTCACACGCTTGGCGTCGCAGCCGATGGAGATGTAGCCGCCGTAGTCGTTGAACCACTGCCCCTTCGGGTCCTTCTGGCCCTCGGGGATCTGGTCGAAGGAGGCGACCTTGTACGGCGCGAGCAGTCCCTGCTGGGCGGCGCTGAGCGCGAAGGAGGAACCGAGGTCGAGGACGTCGGGCGCACGGTCCTGGCCCTTGCGGGAGGTCACGGCGTTGATCTCGTCCTGGCTGGAGCCGTCCGGGTTCTCGTCCGTGATCTTGATGCCGTACTTCTTGGTGAAGCCGTCGATGAGGGCACCGTAGTTGGCCCAGTCGCGGGGCAGCGCGATGGCATGCAGCGTGCCCTCCTTCTTGGCCGCCTTCACCAGGGCGTCCATGCCGCCGAAGTCGGCGGCGGAGGTGGCGGTGGCGGCGTTCTTGCCGTCGGCGGTGGTCGACGAGTTGGTGGGAGCGGCGCCGCAGGCGCTCAGGGCGAGCGCGGCGACGACGGCGAGGGAACCACCCAGGACGGCGTTTCTCGGCGGGGACACGGTCACGGTCTCTCCAGGGGTGCGCACGAGGGTCAGAGCAGAGCGGAGAACTTGTCTGAACAAGTTGGCCTCAGTACGCCCGCCAATGGTGTCTTGTTCGTAAACATTGGCGAAACCGTGACCCCTTATTCACTGCACACTCCTGGCTGACACGGATCACCAAGGGAACTCGACTACGCTGCTCACGCTGTGCACAGTGGCCGATTCGGAGGGGAAGCATGACGGCGCGACACGAGGAGATCGCCGACGAGCTGCGAAAAGCCATCGACCGCGAGGAGTACACAGTCGGCAGCCGACTGCCCGCGGAGACGGACCTCGCGGCGCAGTACGGAGTCTCGCGCGGCACGGTCCGCCAGGCCGTCGCCGCCCTCACCGCCGAGGGGCTGATCGGCTCCCGCCAGGGCGCCCGCCGGATGGTGCTGGCCAGCCGCCGCAGCCAGAGCTTCGCGGAGCTGCGCAGCTTCGCCGAGTGGGCGCGCGCGATGGAGCGCGAGGCGACCGGGCTCGTGGTCGAGCAGGAGTACCGCCCGGCCACCGCCGAGGACGTCGTACGCCTCCAACTCACCGAGAAGGCCCGGGTGTTGCACGTCCTGCGGGTACGCGGCCTGGACGGCGAGCCGGTCCTGCTGGAGCGGACCGTATACGCCGACTGGATCTCCCCGGCCGTCGAGGCGATCGAGCCCGACTGCCCGTCGGTGACTCAACGCCTGTACGACGACACGGGGTTGGTCTTCGCCTACGGCGAGCACGTGATCGACGCGGTGGCGGCGGGCGCGCAGGACGCGGAACTCCTGGGCATCCGCCGGACCAGCCCGCTGCTGCGGGTCCGCCGGGTGACAACCACCCGCGAGGGACGGCCCGTTGAGTGGTCGGACGACCGCTACCGCTCGGACGCGGTGAGCTTCAGCGTGCACAACTCGATAGGCAACAACGCGCTGGCCCGCAAGACGGCGGAGTAGGGCTCGGAGCGGAGCTAGGTCGGGGAACCCGACGAGAACCTTCGCAGCAGCGGGGACAGCACCAGTACGGACTTCGTCCGTTCCACGAACGGCTCCCCCGCGATCCGCTCCAGGACCCGCTCGAAGTGGCGCATGTCGGCGGCGAAGACCTGGACGACGGCGTCGGCGTCACCGGTGACGGTGGACGCGGCGACCACCTCCTGGTAGCGCTCCAGGCCCCGCCGGATGGTGTCCGGGGAGGTGTTGTGCCGGCAGTAGATCTCGACGAACCCTTCGGTCTGCCAGCCGAGCGCCGCCGGGTCCACCCGTACGGTGAAGCCGGTGATGGCGCCGGTGGCCCGCAGCCGGTCCACGCGCCGCTTCACGGCGGGCGCGGAGAGGCCGACGAGTTGCCCGATGTCCGCGAAGGAGCGGCGGGCGTCCTCGGCGAGGGCGTGCACGATGCGTTCGTCGAGTTCGTTCAGCACTGCGGGTGGTTCACTTCTCTGCGCTGGCCGGGTGGGAGCGGCGATGGCCGTATACGAAGTAGAACACGCTTCAGCCCTCGTCCGGGTCCCCCGCGAGGGCCCGCGCCTTCGCCAGGTCCTCCTCGTCGAACCCGATCCGTCCGGGCTGTCCGTGCACCTCCGCCTGCGCGTCGATCCAGCGCGTGTGCGCCTCCCAGGCGGCCTGCTTGCTCATGCCGAGCGCGGCCCCGATCTGCGTCCAGGAGGCACCGGCCTCGCGGGCCGCGCGGACGGTGAGCTGACGGCCGTAGGCGGCCTTGCGGGCGACGACCTCGCTCAGGGCGAGCAGTTCCAGCGTCTCGGCCTTGTCGAGGGCCTCGGCGTCGCTGCCGAAGCCGGCGAGGGACTCGCGGGTGCGGAGGTCGTCGAGGCGGGCGACGGCGGTGAGGAGGGTGTGCTCGGGTTCGATGCTCTGGGGTGTGGCCATGGGTTCAGCGTCGCGTCAAGGCCGCTTGACGTCAAGGGGGCCTGACGTCAGGTCCTTGACCAGGAACACGCACGGCTCGGCGTACTCGTGCCGCACGCCCTCGGCGTCGAGGTGCGCGTAGCGGTCGACGTACGTGACCGTGGGCCGGTAGCCGAGCCGTGCGTAGAGCGCCGCGGCACGGAGATTGCCGTCGCGGACGCCCAGTCCCATGACGTCGATGCCGCGCTCGCCGGCCAGTCGTTCGGCCGCGCGGACCAGCGCCGCGCCGATACCCCGCGAGCGCAGCGACTCGGGCCACACGAAGAGGCCGTTGATCTCCGGACAGTCCGACGGCACCTCGGGAGCCGCGCACCCGGTCCAGCGGACCTCCGCGTGCCCGACGGGACGACCGTCGAGCCAGGGGATCAGATAGCTGCTTCCGCCGGCCTCCTGACGGGCGAACCTCGCCCGGTGGTTCCCGTCGACGCTGTACGACGGCAGGAGGCGTTCCAGTACGGCGATGTCCTCGGCCCTGCACACGGCTATCTCCATGCCGTCGACGGTAGGACCCCGGGCACGCCGACGGCCCCTGGTTTTCCCGAGGCCGGGACAACAGGGGCCGCAGGAAAGGAAATTGGTCAGCTCCAGCTGGCGTGCAGGGGCTTGCCCTCCGCGTAGCCGGCCGCGCTCTGGATGCCGACGACGGCCCGCTCGGCGAACTCCTCCAGGGAGGCGGCGCCGGCGTAGGTGCAGGAGGAGCGGACGCCCGCGATGATCGAGTCGATCAGGTCCTCGACGCCCGGGCGGGCCGGGTCGAGGAACATGCGGGAGGTGGAGATGCCCTCCTCGAACAGCGCCTTGCGGGCGCGGTCGTAGGCCGACTCGTCGGAGGTGCGGTTGCGGACCGCGCGGGCGGACGCCATGCCGAACGACTCCTTGTAGAGGCGGCCGTTGGCGTCCTGCTGGAGGTCGCCCGGGGACTCGTACGTGCCCGCGAACCACGAGCCGATCATCACGTTCGACGCACCGGCCGCGAGCGCCATGGCGACATCGCGCGGGTGCCGGACACCGCCGTCCGCCCACACGTGCTTGCCGTACTTCTTCGCCTCGGCGGCGCACTCCTTGACGGCCGAGAACTGCGGGCGGCCGACGCCGGTCATCATGCGGGTGGTGCACATCGCGCCGGGGCCGACGCCGACCTTGATGATGTCGGCGCCCGCCTCGATCAGGTCCTTGACGCCCTCGGCGGCGACGATGTTGCCGGCCACGATCGGGACCTGCGGATCGAGGGCACGCACCTGCCGGATCGCGCTGATCATCGACTCCTGGTGGCCGTGGGCCGTGTCGATGACGAGCGTGTCGACGCCCGCGTCCAGCAGCTGCTTGGCCTTCTGCACGAAGTCGCCGTTGATGCCGACGGCGGCGGCGATCCGCAGCTTGCCGTCCGCGTCCACGGCCGGTGAGTACAGCGTGGCGCGCAGCGCGCCCTTGCGGGTGAGGATGCCGGCGAGCCTGCCGTCCTTGTCGACGGCGGGCGCGTAGCGGCGGTTGGCGCCGTCCAGCCGGTTGAACGCCTCGCGCGGATCGATGTCCGCGTCGAGCAGCAGCAGGTCCCGGGACATGACCTCGGCGAGCTGCGTGAAGCGGTCCACACCGGTGAGGTCGGCGTCGGTGACGACACCGACCGGGCGCTGGTCCTCGTCGACGACGACACCGGCGTTGTGCGCGCGCTTGGGCAGCAGGGCCAGCGCGTCGGCGACGGTCTGGTGCGGGGCCAGCCGGATCGGGGTGTCCAGGACGAGGTGGCGGCTCTTCACCCAGGAGACGACCTCGGTGACGACCTCGATCGGGATGTCCTGCGGGATGACCACGAGCCCACCGCGCCGGGCCACGGTCTCGGCCATGCGCCGGCCCGCGATGGCGGTCATGTTGGCGACGACCAGCGGGATGGTGGTGCCCGTGCCGTCCGGGGAGCTGAGGTCCACACCCTGCCGCGAACCGACCGCGCTGCGGCTCGGCACCATGAAGACGTCGTCGTACGTCAGGTCGTACGGGGGCTGGATGTCGTTGAGGAAACGCACGTGCCGCACATCCCAGTCGATCGAGGTGACCCCCGGACAGGTCAGCCAGGGGGAAGAGCACGTACTTCATTGTCCCATGTCAGGCGGAATGCCATGCCTCGGATCATCGTCCAGGCAGGTCACGGGGGTCGCTGGAGGAACGTCCAAGTGCGCCCCGCCGGGACAAGGGATCAGTACAGGAACCGGTGCAGCGGAGCCGACTCGGTCAGCAGCATGGTCAGCCGGTGGGCTAGGCGCTGCCACGCCTCGTCCTGCCCGTAGGTGAGTCTCACGTCCTCGCCGTCGGCCGCCTCGATCGCCGCGAAGAGGGTGGCCGTGTCGGCGTCGGGCGTGAGGTCCACCAGGGACAGCACCCGCGCCAGCGCGCCGACCAGGCCGACGGCGGTCTTCTCGGGCGTCAGGACCGTGCTGCGGACGACGGCCACGACACCCGAGGGGTCGGGCAGGTCCGGCGGCGCCACCAGGAGCCCGGACAGCTCGCGCAGCAGCGCGTACAGCAAGTCCGTGTCGCCGGTGGGCAGTTCGACGATGCGCAGGCCCTCGTGCTCCCAACGGCCGTTCGGCGTCCACACCTTGGGGCCGCGGGCCACCGCCTCGGCGAGTGTCTCCCGCACCCGCCGGAAGACCACGAGCCCGTCCGCGAAAAGCGCGTGCTCACCGGCTCCCCCCGCCGACTCGGCCAGCGGCGCCAGCAGGTGTTCCTCGACCCGGTCGCACTGCGCGTCGAGATCCGGATCCACGACCACGAGACGCACCGACGTGCGCTGCTCCTGTTGCTCCATACCGACCACTCTGCCAGCCGCCTCGGACAATCGGCCTAGTGCCCGTCCCCACCCAGCGCGAGCACCACGGACAGCGTCGGCGTCCGGTCGACCGCGTCACCGAAGACGTCGACGGCCGTCTCCCACTCCTCCGGCCGCGCCTTCGCGTACGCCCGCCAGTTCCGTACGACGACCAACAGGCCCTGCTCCACGGCCCCTTCGGGCCACACGGTGTGGTCGCCGAGGCTGTCGGCCAGGGCGTCCCAGTTGCGGCCGAACCAGTCGGGGAGCCGGAGGGCGCGAGCCGCACCGTCCATCAGGCCGGCCTTGTCCGTGACCCCTCGAAGGTCGAGCGTGACCGCGAGCTGCGTCATCTCAGTACCGTCCTGAACGACTTGTAGTGATCATCGGTGTAGTAGATCTCGCCGCCCTGCCCGGTGACAATGCGCCGGGCCCCGCGATCGCGCGAGCCCGGCGTCCGGACGGTGTATTCGTGGTAGTAGCCGCGTTTCTGCTCCGGCAGCAGCTTCTCGTAGTTCCCGAAGACGACCCCGTCCTTGGCGTACGGGAAGGGGCCGCCCCGGTCGATGAGGGTGAGGGTCTGCCGTGCCTCGGCGGGGAGTTGGGAGACCTTGACGGTCCCCGTGGCTCCGCCCGTGGCGGTGGACGAACACCCGACCGGCAGCAGTACGACCAGAAGGACGAGAAACACCCGGGAGACGAACCGCAGCAGCATGCGCCCGATGCTGCCACGGCCGTCCCGGCAGGAGTCGCTGCCGGGGCCCGTCAGATCCCGTCGGGGTCCGTCCGGCCGAGCGCCGACTTCGGCGGTGTGCCGGCCGTCATCAGATAGTCCGCGGCGGCGGTGTCCGTCACCAGGCTGGTGACGAGCCCGGACCGCAGCACCGCGTCGATCGCCGCCGCCTTCCGCTGCCCGCCCGCGATCGCGACGACCTCGGGGATACGGCGCAGCTGGTCCGCCTTGACGGTGATGCACCGCTCGCCCAGGTCCCGGCCGACCCGGCGGCCCTCGGCGTCGAAGAGGTGCGCGGAGGTCTCGGCGGCGACACCGAGGGACGAGTAGTGCGCCCGCTCCTCGGCGCTGAGCATGTCGTACACCGTGGAGATGCCGGGCTCCCAGGAGCCGATGGAGACACAGGCGACGGTGACCTTGTCGAAGTACTCGAAGGCGCGGGCGATCCCCGTCTGGTGGCGCAGCGCCTCCGCGGTGGCCGCGTCCGGGAGCAGCATCGGCGCGTAGATGGGGTGGGCGTCGCCGCCCGACACCTGCGCGGCCCGCCGTACCGCCTCGACCGAACCGCGCTCGGCGGTCCCGGCGTCGTACACGCCCGTCAGCTGGACCACCGTGCAGGGCGGCAGGCGGTCGAGGGCCGCGGCCATGTGGATGGTGGACCGGCCCCAGGCGAGGCCGAGCACATCGCCCTCGTTGACCAGCTCGCCGAGCAGGTCGGCCGCGACCTCCCCCAGGTTCTCGGGGTCGGGCGACTCCTCGCTGACCTCGGCCGGGGACTCGACCACTACGGCATGCCTGAGGCCGTAGCGGGCGCGCAGCGCGTCCGAGCGCTCCGCGTCCAGTTCGGCCGGTACTCGGATCTCGATGCGTACGAGATCCCGTTCGAGAGCGGTCTCCAGGACCCGGGCCACCTTGAAGCGGCTGACGCCGAACTCCTCCGCGATCTGGATCTTGGACTTGCCCTCAAGGTAGAAGCGGCGGGCCATGGCCGCCGCCTGCACCAGCTCTGCGGGTCCCATCCGCATGGCTGACCGGCCCGCCGACATACCCGACACGGCGATCTCCTCACTGCTCTTCACACTCTGGATTCGCCGTTCATCCTTGCAGATCCGGCGCTCTTGATCAGCCTTGATGGCCGCCGTTCACATACCTGCCGCTCAGTGGTCGCACGCCCAGGATGCCTTGCTCACGACCCCTTCGGCCTGTGTGCGCAATGCACGTACCGCCGCTGCCGGGTCGGATGCCCCGTAGACCGCCGAACCGGCCACGAACACATCGGCTCCGGCCTCCGCGCAGCGCTCGATCGTCGAGGCCGAAACTCCTCCGTCGACCTGCAGCCACAGCTCCAGCCCGTGCTTCCTGATCAGCTCACGGGTACGGCGGATCTTCGGCAGCATGATGTCGAGGAACGACTGGCCACCGAAGCCCGGCTCCACGGTCATGATCAGCAGCATGTCCAGCTCGGGCAGCAGATCCTCGTACGGCTCGATGGGCGTCGCCGGCCTGAGCGCCATGGAGGCGCGGGCACCGTTGGCCCGAATCTCCCGGGCCAGCCGCACCGGAGCCGCGGCCGCCTCGACGTGGAAGGTGACGGAGGAGGCACCCGCCTCGACGTACTGGGGGGCCCAGCGATCGGCGTCCTCGATCATCAGATGGCAGTCCAGCGGGGTGTCCGTCGCCCGGGCCAGCGACTCTACGACCGGCACACCGAGCGTGAGGTTCGGGACGAAGTGGTTGTCCATGACGTCGACGTGGAGCCAGTCGGCGCCCTCGACCGCCTTGGCCTCATCGGCGAGGCGGGCGAAGTCGGCGGACAGGATGCTGGGGTTGATCTGCACGGCCATGCCCCAAGCCTGCCATGTCCCGCGGGGGTTAGCGGCATCGGTCGGTGGCGGACGGGGTCGGGTGCGGGGTACGGGGCCGTAGCGCCCACTGCGAGAATCCTCCCCGAGCGAAGAGGGAGATGGCATGGGACAGCCGTTCGGCTCTTATCAGAACGAGATCTACTTCAACGGGCTCGGCGGCATCGTGCCGTCCTACCCGATGGCTTTCGCGGAACTGGAGGAGAGGGCGAGCGCGGCCCTGTCACCCTCCGTGTGGTCCTACGTCGCGGGCGGCGCCGGCGACGAACGCACCCAGCGCGCCAACGTGACCGCCTTCGACCACTGGGGCCTCGTCCCCCGGATGTTCGTCGGCGCGGCCCAACGCGACCTGTCCGTCGACCTGTTCGGGCTGAAGCTGCCCTCCCCCGTCTTCATGGCACCGATCGGCGTCCTCGGCCTCTGCGCCCAGGACGGACATGGCGACCTGGCGACCGCGCGGGCCGCCGCGCACACCGGCGTGCCGATGGTCGCGTCCACGCTCGCGGTCGACCCGCTGGAGGAGGTCGCAGCCGAGTTCGGCGACACCCCGGGCCTCTTCCAGCTCTACACCCCGACCGACCGCGACCTCGCCGCAAGCCTCGTCCACCGCGCCGAACAGGCCGGCTACAAGGGCATCGTGGTCACCCTGGACACCTGGATCACCGGCTGGCGCCCCCGCGACCTCGCGACCGCCAATTTCCCCCAACTACGCGGCCATTGCCTGGCCAACTACACGAGCGACCCGGTCTTCAGATCCCGCCTGACCCGCACCCCGGAGGAGGACCCCCAGTCCGCGGTCCTCCTCTGGACACAGCTCTTCGGCAACCCCCTCACCTGGGACGACCTCCCCTGGCTGCGCTCCCTCACGGACCTCCCCCTGATCATCAAGGGCATCTGCCACCCCGAGGACGTGCGCCGGGCCAAGGACGGGGGCGTGGACGCCGTCTACTGCTCCAACCACGGCGGCCGCCAGGCCAACGGCGGCCTACCCGCCCTCGACGCCCTCCCGTCCGTGGTCGAGGCGGCGGACGGCCTCCCGGTCCTCTTCGACTCCGGCGTCCGCACCGGCGCCGACATCGTCAAGGCCATCGCCCTGGGCGCCACCGCCGTCGGCATCGGCCGCCCGTACGCCTACGGCCTCGCCCTCGGCGGCACGGACGGCATCGTCCACGTCCTCCGCTCACTCCTCGCGGAAACCGACCTGATCATGGCGGTCGACGGCTATCCAACCCTGGCGGACCTCACACGGGAGGCGCTCCGACGGGTCGCCTGAGGCACGGCAGGCGTCAACTGGGGCTGGGGATGGGCGTGTTCAGTGAACGGTGGGTGAGCTGGTGCTGCGGACGAACACGTTCCGCGGTCCGCACGGGAGCCGGCCCTGCCGGTGAGCGCGTTCTGCGACCGACGCGTCAACCGCCCCTGCGGATGAACACGTTCCGCGGTCCGCGCGGGAGCCAGCCCGACGGATGAACGGACCGGTGACCGGCGGGTGAGTCGGTGCTGCGGATGAGTGCATTCCGCGACCCGCGCACGAGCCAGCCCAGCAGTTGAACGCACCCCGCGACCGGCACACCAACCGGCGACGCGAGCGAACGCACCCCGCGACCAGCGCGTCAACTGGCTCTACGAATAAGCACGTTCCGCAGCCCGCGCGCGAATCGGCCCTGCACATGAACGCGCCAGTGAACAACGAGTGAGCCAGTCCCGCGAATGACGGCCCCCGCGGCCCGCCCGTCAGCCGGTCCTGCGGATCAGCGCCAGATACATCGCGTCGGTCCCGTGCAGGTGTGGCCACAGCTGTACGTCGGGGCCGTCGCCGAGGGCCGGGACGTCGGGGAGGAGCGGGCGGGCGTCGATCAGTTCGGTGTGCGGGTACTGCTTGAGCAGGTCGTCGACGACCGCCCGGGTTTCCGCGAGGTGCGGTGAACACGTCGCGTAGCCGACGACACCGCCGACGCGCACGGATTCCAGCGCGGTGCGCAGCAGCCCGCGTTGCAGGGGCGCGAAGCCGTCGAGGTCCTCGGGCCGGCGTCGCCAGCGGGCCTCGGGGCGGCGGCGCAGCGCGCCCAGGCCGGTGCAGGGCACGTCCATCAGGACGCGGTCGAAGCTGCCGGGCCGCCACGGCGGCCGGGTCCCGTCGGCGGCGATGACCTGGTACGGCCCGGGGTTCCCGGCGAGCGCCTTCGCCACCAGGCCCGCGCGGTGCGGCTGCTTCTCGGAGGCAAGGAGCGTCGCCCCGCGCTCGGCGGCCACCGCGGCGAGCAGCGCGGCCTTGCCGCCGGGGCCCGCGCAGCCGTCGAGCCAGGTCTTGTCCGGCCCGTCGAGCGGCGCGTTGGCCAGCGCGAGGGCGACCAGCTGGCTGCCCTCGTCCTGGACTCCCGCCCGGCCCTCCTTCACGGCGGCCACGGCCCCGGGCTCCCCGCCCTCACTGAGCCGCACGGCGTACGGCGACCAGCGCCCCGGCAGCGCGGCCTCCTCACGCAGCAGCTCGTCGGCGGTGGACCGGCCGGGGCGGGCCACGAGGGTCACCTCGGGCCGCTCGTTGTCGGCCTCCAGCAGGTCCTCGATCCCGGCGCGCGGCCCGCCGAGCGAGTCCCACAGCGCGGAGACGACCCAGCGCGGGTGCGAGTGCACGATGGCGAGGTTGTCCTCGGGGTCGTCGTCGTAGGGCGGCGCGACCCGTTCGACCCAGGTGTCGAAGTCGTCCTGCGCGACCTTCCGCAGCACGGCGTTGACGAATTTGGCCCGTCCGTCGCCGAGGACGACCCGGGCGAGTTCGACGGAGGCGGACACGGCGGCGTGGGTCGGGATCCGCGTCCCGAGCAGCTGGTGCACCCCGAGGCTCAGCACATCCAGCACCGGCGGGTCGACCTCGCGCAGCGGCCGGTCGACGCACGAGGCGATGATCGCGTCGTACGTCCCCTGCCGACGGAGCGTCCCGTAGACCAGCTCGGTGGCGAGCGCCGCGTCCCGCGCGTCGAAGTCGCCTTTCTCGCGCGCCTTCCGCAGCAGTGGCGGCAGTACGAGGTTGGCGTACGCGTCCCGCTCGTCGACGGCCCTCAGCGCCTCGAAGGCGAGGATGCGGACGGGGTCCTTCTGCGGCCGGCGGTAGGGCTTGCCGGGCTTACGGGGTCGCGGGGACTGCTCGCTCACGAAAAAGGTGCTCCGGATTTCTGGCCGAGATGTGCGTCCAGCCTACGTCGCACCGGCCCGACCGCGCGCGGGACGTCACGCCCTGGGAGTTCAGAGGGTCCCGACCGTCTCCCCCGCGCCGATCCGCGCCCCGCGCGCCCAGTCCGCCGCCCGCATCGGCTTCTTGCCCTGCGCCTGCACCCACAGCAGCTCGACGGCGTACGACCCGGTGCCCACGTACACGTTGTTCTTGCCGACGGAGAGTTCACCGGGCGTGAGGTCGGTCCGCTCCGGCACCGGCACGGCCTGGACGATCTTGAGCCGCTCGCCCCGGAAGCCGGTCCAGGCGCCGGGCGCCGGGGTGCACCCGCGCACCACCCGGTCCACGCGCAGGCCGGGGGCCGTCCAGTCCACCTGGGCGTCCTCGACGTTGATCTTCGGAGCGAGGGTGATGCCCTCGCTCGGCTGCGGTACGGCTTTCAACGTCCCGTCCTCGATGCCGTCCATGGTCGCCGCCAGCAGGCCCGAGCCGGCGAACGCGAGCCGGGTCAGCAGGTCGCCGCTGGTGTCGGTGGGGCGGATCTCCTCGGTCACGGTGCCGTAGACGGGCCCGGAGTCGAGTCCTTCCTCGATCAGGAAGGTGGAGGCGCCGGTGATCTCGTCGCCGGACATGACGGAGTGCTGCACGGGGGCGGCGCCGCGCCAGGCGGGGAGCAGCGAGAAGTGCAGGTTGACCCAGCCGTGGGCGGGGATGTCGAGGGCGACCCGGGGCAGCAGGGCGCCGTAGGCGACGACGGGGCAGCAGTCGGGCGCGATCTCCCGCAGCCGCTCCAGGAACTCCGGGTCGCGCGGCTTGACGGGCTTCAGCACCTCGATGCCCGCCTCTTCGGCCCGCTCGGCGACGGGGCTCGCCACCAGCCTGCGCCCACGCCCGGCCGGTGCGTCGGGCCGCGTGACGACGGCGGCCACCTCGTGCCGCCCGGAGGCGATCAGGGCGTCCAGGGCGGGAACGGCGACCTCGGGGGTACCGGCGAAGACGAGCTTCATGGGTGGGTTCGGGCCTCTCGGGCGGGGTCGGGCGGCAGCGCACCAGTCTATGGCGCACGGGCCCAGGAGCCCACGTCGGAGAACACGCGGACGTCCGCAGCGCACACCGGTTCACCGGGGGCGTACGCATATGCCCTTACGCCCCCGTTGCGTGACCAGCGGAGCGCACACGCGTTGGTCAAGAAAGAGTTGACCACTATGGGCCGCATTCACGCGGCCCGATCCTTTTCAACGCCGGTTCGAGAGGCTTGTTCATGGCCGACCACGCAACCCACGACGCCCAGGCTCGGGCCAGCCTGCACTTGCTGGTGCGGGACATCGAGCGGGTCCGCCGGCAGGTGGACGCACTGCGCACGCTCACCGCCCAGCTGGGCAACGTCTACCGCCCGCGCCGCTCCGGCCCGTCCACGGGCTTCGTCGTCTACGGGCGCGCTCCCGCGCCGACGGTCCGTCTCGCGCAGGAGCTGCGGGACAGTGTCGAGACCCTGGTCACGGCCGCCGTGGACTTCGACCGCTCGCTCGGTTTCTCGTGGGACGCGGTGGGCTCGGCCCTCGGGGTCACCAAGCAGGCGGTGCACCGCCGCTACGGCGCCCGCCGCGCCGCGACCCAGGCGGCGGCCGACGCCGAGCGCACGACGGAGGCGGCGACCGCCCGCCCGGTCACCGTGAACACGGGCCTGCCCGCGATGCCTCCCATGCCCACGGTCCCCGCCGCCCGCTCCATGCCGACCCAGCCCACAGCAGGCAGCCCCGCCCTCCGCGACGAGGCCAGGTCCACAGCCTTCCCGGGCCCGCGCAACGGCTGACCCGCCGACCGAACCCTGCCTGCCTCCCGGACGACAACCGGGAGGCAGCCGCATGCCGGGCGGACGGGCGGATGGGCGGACGGAGGCACGGTCGGCCGCCGACGGCGGGAACCCCCACGGGAAACCCGAGCCTCTCAAGGGACCGTAAACGGGCGGTGCGCGGGTGGGAGAAGAGACCGAGGCCGAAGGCCGAGGCCCGTCACCCGATGTCCGGCGGATCCACCCGCACCCGCACCACATCCCCCCCACCCCGAGCCATCCGAGCAGCCTGCGCCCCCTTCAACGCCGCAGCCAACGCCCCCCCACTCCCCGGCCGCACCCGAATCAACGCCCGCTCCCACCGCTCCCCCACCGGTGGCGCCCCCACCCGCCGCGGCCCCCCCGCCATCACGACCGGCACGGGCACCGGCCCCAACACCTCGGCATCCGGCGGCAGTTCGACAGCCGCAAGGAACTCCGCGACCGCCTCCCCCACCCCCGCCACCGCGGCCATCCGGGACACGGGCGGAAACCCCAGCTCCGCCCGCTCGGCAAGCTCCCGCACGGCATGCCCCACGGGATCCCACCGCACCAGCGCCTGCACAGGCCGCAAGGTGGGTTCGGCCACGACAACCACCGTCCCCCCAGCCCCCTGCGGCCGTACCAGCGAACTCGCCGCGATCCACCGCCGCAGCGCGTCCTCCCCCGCCCGCAGATCGGGCCGCCCGAGCATCGCCCAGCCGTCCAGCAGCAGCGCCGCCGCATACCCGCCCTCGGCGACCGGCTCGGCCCCCGGCGTACTCACGACCAGTGCGGGAGTCCCCGGCACGGTGTCGAGCACCTGCTCCCGCCCGGACGTCCGCACCGGCACCGAGGGAAACGCCCGCCCCAACTCCTCCGCGGTCCGCCGCGCCCCCACGACCTGGGCCCGCAACCGGAACCCCCCGCACTCGGGACAGTGCCAGGAGTTCTCCTCGACACCGCACCACCCGCACCGCAGCACGCCCGCGTCCTGCGCCTCCAACGGCCCCGCGCAGTGCCGACAGCGCGCCGCGGCACGGCACTGCGCGCACGCCATCCGCGGCACATACCCTCGCCGGGGCACCTGCACCAGCACGGGCCCGTGCTTCAGCCCCTCCCGCACCGCCTGCCAGGCCAGCGTCGGCAACCGGGCGGCTCGCGCGGCCTCGTCCCGCGCGAGGTCCCCGTCCCCCACGGTCCGTACGAGGGGAGCGGCCACCCGCACCTGGTCGCGCGAGGCGACCAACGGCCGCGCCCACCCGGTCTCCACGAGCTGCGCGGCCTCCACCGTGCAGCTCCAACTCCCCAGCAGGAACCCGCACTTGTCCAGCGCGGCGCGCAGCAGCAGCACCTCCCGCGCATGCGGCTGCGGCGCGTGCAGCTCGCTGTGGCTGTCGTCCCCGTCGTCCCAGATCACGACCAGCCCCAGGTCCTGAACCGGCGCGAACATGGCAGCCCGGGTCCCGACGACAGCCCGTACAGCCCCCCGCCGCACGGCCAGCCACTGCCGGTACCGCTTCTCGGGCCCGGCGTCCGCGGTGAGCAGCGCATGCCGCCCCTCACCGAGCAGAGCCGTCAACGCGGCGTCGACCCGCCCGGCAGCCCGCCCGTCCGGTACGACGACGAGCGCCCCGCGCCCCGAGGCGAGCGTCGCGGCGACGGCCCGCGCGATCTCGTCGCTCCACTCGGGCCCCGGCAACGCGTTCCACACCGCGCGCGGCGCACCCCCCGAGGCCAACGCCTCCAGAAACCCGGCCCCCCGCTCGTACCGCCCCCAGGACCCCACGCCCGGAACCCCCGGCGGCGGCAACGGCGCGGGCGACGGCTTCTGTTCGGCCCGTGCGCTGCGCGGCGGCACGGCCAGCTGCAGCACATCGGCGAGACTCCCGGCATACCGATCGGCAACGGCCCGAGCCAGCCCCAGCAGTTCCGCACTCAGCACCGGCTCGGGCGACACGACCTGAGCCAGCGCGGCAAGCGGCCCGGAGTAATCGGACTCGGCCAGCCGCTCGACGAGGAACCCGTCGATCAGCCCCCCGCCTTCTCTCCGCCCGTCCCGCACCCGATGCCGCCCGGCCCCGAACCGCACCCGCACCCGCACCCCGGGCTGCGCGTCGGCGTCGAGTTCGGCGGGCACGGCATAGTCGAAGTACCGGTCGAGATGCAGCACCCCCTTGTCGACGAGCACCCGCGCGACGGGCAACTCCCCGGCGAGCGCGGCCCCCCGCCACGTCCGCGGCTTCGCCTTGGGCCCCTTCGCCTGCCGCACACTCTCCCGAATCAGCGCAAGCTGCTCGGGCGGCGCGCCCTCCGCCCCGCCGTCCCGGTCCCCGTTCTCGCTGCTCACGCCTGCATTCTTACCAAACGGGACTGACAACTGGCGGTGACCGATCGGTCGGACGACTACGTCGGCAGCTCATCGACGAGCCGCATCGCAAGTCCGCTGTCCCGGCCATTTCCCCGGCCGATCCGGCCTCCGTCGCCGCCCGCAGGCTTGCCTTGCGACCCGGAACCGGTATCAGAACTGGAAACGGGAAACAGCGCCGAGCGCCTTGCCCGCCCCGCAACGCCTGGCTGACGCTGAAACGCGACGACGGACCGCCCGGGGCATCGACGGCGTCGGCATGAGGGGGGTTCACATGCTGGAGCAGCCACGTGTCTTCGGAGCCGAACTGCGCCGGCTGCGCATCGCCGCCGGAATCACTCTGACGCAGTTCGCTGCCACGGTGCACTACAGCAAGGGCCAGATCAGCAAGGTCGAGACGGGCCACAAACGCCCGACGAACGAGTTCGCCCGCCTGTGCGACGCGGCATTGAGGACCGGCGGCGCGCTGGAGGCTCTCGTCCCCGCGGTTCCGGTACGCCGTCCGTCCGACCGACGCCCCGTTCCCGACCAGGCAGGAGCCATGATCGAAGACTCCGTAGAGCGCCCCGACGACACCGGGTGGTCCCCGCCGACGCGTCGGCAGTTGATGGCGGCAGGAGCGGTGTCCGTGTTCGGCATCGCGACAGCCGCGCCCGCCGTCACCGCACAGGTCGAACCCTCTGGTCGACCGCTGATCGACGCCTACCGCGGCTTGTACGACCAGTACCGCCGCATCGGCCAGATGTGCCCGCCTCAGGTACTTCTCCCGACGCTCGCCGCGCAGACGAGCGCCCTGCGTTCGCTCGCCGTGAGCACCGGAGGAGACACCGGCCGCGGCCTGCTGGCCCTGGCCGCGCGCTTCGCAGAATTCACCGGCTGGATGGCCCAGGAGGCGGGCGACGACACGGCAGCGGTCCGCTGGACCGCCCATGCCGTGGACATCGCCGAGGCGGCGGGCGACGGTCACCTGGCGTCGTACGCACTGGTCCGCCGCGCCCTGATCACCTACTACCGGGGGGAGGGTGCCGAAACGGTCGCTCTCGCGGAGGGTGCGCTGCCCGGTCGGCTCCCACCGCGAATCCGCGCTCTGGCAGCGCAGCGCGCCGCCCAGGGGTACGCGCTGGACGGAGACCACGACGCCTGTATGCGGCTGCTCGAACGGGCCCGCGCCCTGTTCGACCGGGCCGCCGCCCAGGAACCGGTATCCCACGCTCCCGTACTAGGGCCGACGCACTTGAGTGACCCCGTCGCCATGGTGACCGGCTGGTGCCTCCTGGACCTGGGCAGGCCCCGACAGGCCGCCGAGGCCCTCGACGTCGAGTACGAGCGGCTCGCCCCGGACGCCCTGCGGACGCGGCGCCGGTACGGCGCCCGTCGGGCGCTGGCCCATGCCATGTCCGGGGAGATCGGGTACGCCTGCGAGCTGACGGGGGATCTGCTCGACCACACCTCGGGCGTGGACTCGGAGACCATCACCGCCGACCTGCGCCGCCTCGCCCGCGTCCTCTCGCGGCACCCGCGGCACCCCGCGTGCCTGGCCCTCGCGCCCTCGCTCACCGCCGCGCTCACACCGCGGGCGTCGTAACCAGCACTCGCTCCCATCCAGCTGTCCGGCAGAGAGGTGGCCCCGCCATGCCCGAGATCTTCATCAACTACCGCACTCATGACGGCGAACACGCTGCGACGACTCTCGACAACGCCCTGCGTCACCGCTTCGGCGACGAGCACGTCTACCGCGCCAGCCGGTCGATCGTCCCCGGCGACAAGTTCGACGACGACCTCCTCCACAACGTGCGCGGCAGTTCCGTGCTGCTCGCCCTGATGGGCGACCGCTGGCTCGGTCACCCCCGGCTCGGTGCCGAAGACGACTGGGTCACCAAGGAGATCCTGGAGGCCTACCGCTGCGACGGCCGTGTCGTCCCGGTACTCCTCGGCCGCCGTACCGAACGGCCCGCGAGGAGCGCCCTGCCCACCGCCCTGATGTGGCTGGCGGACTGCCAGACACTCCGCTACGACCACCAGAACGACGAGTACGACCTCAAACGCATCGGGGACTCCCTCGCAGCTCTCGTCCCCACGCTGGCCGCCGCAGACCGCACCACAACCGAGCCGGAACCGCCCGTGCCGGCAGCCCCGGCTGGGGGCGACACCTACAACACCGACCTGGTAAGTAACGGGGGACGTATTCACATCGGCCCCGTCCACAAGGTCCGCCAGTCCGGTGCGGGCGCGAACTACACGGCCGGAAACCAGCAGGGCAACGTCAGCCACACCTTCGGCCCGATACCTCCGTCACAGGACGACGAGCGATGACTGACACGCCTGGCCCGCCGGGCGACGTACCGCCCGGCCCTCCCACAGCACCTGGCGGCGATCACTACCAGACTTTCCAATTCTTCGGGACCGACCCCCCACCGGATTTCCTGTCCTCGCCGACCGCACCGCCCCGCCAGGTGGCCGAACAGCAACTGAGCCGCCTCCAGCAGCGGTTCGCCCGGCCGACGGGCATCAACGACGCCTACGACACTCTTGAACGCCACAACATCGTGTTCCTGCGGGGCACCCCAGGAAACGGCAGAACCACGGCCGCCAAGGTCCTGCTGAGAGAGCTGCCGCGCGGATCGGGCACCTACAAGGAGATCGCCCCTGATCCGAACGGCCAGTCGCCCGAACTCCTCACCCCGGAACTTGTCGGCGAAGGAGACCGGATGCTGCTGGACCTGGCGGGGGCCGAGGAGGACATGTGGACGCGCTACCACGACCAGTTCTCCGGATTTCACAAGGTTCTCCTCGACAAGCGGTCATTCCTCGCTGTCGTCCTGCCGCAGCCGTACGCCGACGGGTTGAACCCTGACTTCGCGGAGTACCGCAAGTCCGTCAACCGTCCCGACGACCTCGAAGTGATAGCGCGGCACCTGCGTGTCCGCGGTATCGACACCAGGCACTGCAGGCAGGCACCGACGGAACTGACCGCCTTCCTCGCCAACCAGCCACCCATGCGGGAACTGGCCAGGCTGGCGGACATCATCCTGGAAGCACGTGAGACATCCGGGCCCGAGGACTCCTTCGCGGACTGGTGCCGTCGGGCCATCGCCGCCGAGAAGACCCGGGCCGAGGAGGTGAACGACTTCGTCCCGGCACTCAGTACCGGCTCCCAACGTGCCCTGTTGCTGACCGTCGCCATGCTCCATGGCGCACCCGCCGACGCGATTCACCGGGCCACGGCGATTCTCCAGAGGAATCTGCGCATCGCAGGTGACGACCGTCCACTGCTGGAACACGAAAGCCTCATGGAGCGACTCCATGTGGTGGGCGCCTCCCGAAACGACGCGGCCTGTGTCCACTTCGACAAGCTGCGTTACGACCACGCCGTACGCCACTATTTCTGGCGGAACATGCCCGACCTCCGCAGGCCGCTGCGCGACTGGGTGGAGGAAACGCTGTGCCTGCCCCAGTTCCCCGAGGAGCACCAAAAAGCGCTCGTCGTCCGGTTGGCGGAACTGTGCGCGCTGACGGAAGACGCGGACAGACTGGCCAAGCCGGCCCAAGACTGGGCACAGCAACCCACGTACCCGGCGCGTATGCGCGCCGCGGTCGATTGGCTCAGCTGGGGTGTCCGCAACGAGCACGAGCCGACGAGTCGGCATTTCCGCAGTGCGATCTATGTCTGGGCGACCCGTCGCCTCGAACCGTCCATGCGCCAGGTATTGATCGATGTGTGTCTGAACACCATGGCATTCACGCACCCTGAGCAGGCCGTCGTCAGGCTGCACCACCTGGCCCGCAGGGAGCCGTGGAGTAAGGACGACAGCAAGAACTCGGCCCGGCGCGTGCTGTTGGCACTGGTGGCGATGGACACACGCCTGCGGCTCTATCTCCTCTACCGGCTGGCTGTCCTGGCGCCGCAGGCAGACGAGGCCCGGCCGCAAGGGGCCGATGCCTCGCTCTTCCTCGGTCTGCTCATGATGCCGAGCCGGCCCGAACATGTCCTGCTCCAGCTGCCCTCGACCCGGCTCTGGCTCTCGATGTGCTGGACCCACGTGTTGCAGTGGTTCAACGACGAGAGCTGGCTCCCTCATCTCAAGCAGTGGGTCGCCGCCGTGGACTCGTCCGAGGACCCGGACCTCGTCCACCACGCCCTGGACGTCCTGGTCGACGCCTCCGCCGAGAACTACCCCGCCCTCCGCCAGATCTATCTGACGGTGCGCAAGTCCCTGTCCGCCGAGAAGGCCGAGCGGCTGCTGTCCCGTATCGCGGAGGTCCAGCGAAAGCATCCGCCCCGGCAGGCCGATTCCGAGAAGGGAACACAGTCATGAGTTCCGCCCAGAAGACCGTTTCCGTCTTCATGGCGCTGATCAGCGCCATGCTCGTACTGATCCTCGGTCTGTACACGGCCTGGCCCACCTGGGCGTGGCCCCTCGCCGTGCTGCTGTTGGGGGCCGCCTGCGCGGGTGCCGCGTTCACGACGCGGCGTACGAACCGCGGCAGGCCGCTGTCCGAGACGGTGACCGCGCCACCCGCACCCGAAGTCGAACGCCGTGAGCTGTCGGTACAGGACATCACGCTGCCCAGCGCGCTCAAGGACTACGACTTCCTCTTCTCGGCGACGATTCGCTGGTGCCCCGAGAAGCCCTACGCGCCGGAGAACGGCACGCATCACGGAGGCCTCGCCCTGCAGGCGGTCGTGGAGCGGGCCAGAGAGGTGACTCTGGCCCATCAGCCGTTCCGGAGTTCCCTGATCCAGCACGAACTGAGCGGCGCGCTGGCGGAGATGCTGCCCGATCACGGCGGCCGGGTCCGGGCGATGGCCCTCAACATCGTCCTCAGGCTCTCGGAGGACGACCAGCGCCGCCTGGACCGGCTGGCCGCCATCCGCAAGGACGAGGACTTGTGGGAGCACGAGCGCAGGCAGGAGAAGAGCAAGCGCGACTACCTAGGCCATGACGTTCTCCAGGACACGGGGCGCGCCGTCGTCTGGTGGCTGGCCAGGAACGGCGAGAGGGTCGAGAAGACGGTCAGCGACATAGGCCTGCTGGCACAGCTCACATCGGCGGCCAACAACGAACAGGTGGCCGAGCCGTTCCGGCACCTCGTGCCCGGTGCCGCCGCCGAGACGGCGGTCGACACTCCCGAACAGCCGGCGGACCTGTTCACCGAGTTCATGCGGCAGATGGGCTTCAAGGCCGGTGACGACGCGTGTGTGATGGTCGCCGATCAGGTCGCGATGGCCATCAAGGACAAGAACCCGGACACCGCGGAGGAGATCCGTACACGATTCGCTCCGCCGGAGGAGTCCTCGGGCGAGGACGAGGAACGGGAAGAGGAGGGGGACAGCGAGTAACGGGAAAGGGCATGAGCAGGGCCCGGCCCCCGAGGGGAACCGGGCCCTGACACGGCAGGAAGGACTACAGCCCCGCAGCCTTCCGCAGCGCGTCCACGCGGTCCGTGCGCTCCCACGTGAAGTCGGGGATCTCGCGGCCGAAGTGGCCGTACGCGGCGGTCTGGGCGTAGATCGGGCGCAGCAGGTCGAGGTCGCGGATGATGGCGGCCGGGCGGAGGTCGAAGACCTCGTCGATCGCCTTCTCGATCCGGTCGGTGTCGACCTTGGCGGTGCCGAAGGTCTCGACGAAGAGGCCCACGGGCTCGGCCTTGCCGATCGCGTACGCGACCTGGACCTCGCAGCGCGAGGCGAGACCCGCGGCCACGACGTTCTTCGCGACCCAGCGCATCGCGTACGCGGCGGAGCGGTCCACCTTGGACGGGTCCTTGCCGGAGAACGCGCCGCCGCCGTGACGGGCCATGCCGCCGTACGTGTCGATGATGATCTTGCGGCCGGTCAGGCCGGCGTCGCCCATGGGGCCGCCGATCTCGAAGCGGCCGGTGGGGTTCACGAGCAGGCGGTAGCCGTCGGTGTCGAGCTTGATGCCCTCGTCCAGGAGCGCCTTCAGCTCGGCCTCGACCACGAACTCGCGGATGTCGGGGGCGAGCAGCGACTCCAGGTCGATGTCGGAGGCGTGCTGCGAGGAGACGACGACCGTGTCGAGGCGGACGGCCTTGTCGCCGTCGTACTCGATGGTGACCTGGGTCTTGCCGTCGGGGCGCAGGTACGGGATGGTCCCGTTCTTGCGGACCTCCGAGAGGCGCTTGGCGAGGCGGTGCGCCAGGAAGATCGGGAGCGGCATCAGCGTCGGCGTCTCGTCCGTCGCGTAGCCGAACATCAGGCCCTGGTCGCCGGCTCCCTGCTTGTCGAGCTCGTCCCCTTCTTCACCTGCGGCGGCACCCTCGACCCGCTTCTCGTACGCCGTGTCGACACCCTGCGCGATGTCCGGGGACTGCGCGCCGATGGACACCGAGACACCGCAGGAGGCGCCGTCGAAGCCCTTCTTCGAGGAGTCGTAGCCGATCTCCAGGATCTTGTCGCGGACGAGCTGCGCGATGGGCGCGTAGGTCTTCGTGGTGACCTCACCGGCCACGTGCACCAGGCCGGTCGTGATCAGCGTCTCGACGGCGACCCGGGAGGTCGGGTCCTCCCGCAGAAGCGCATCGAGAATGGTGTCGCTGATCTGGTCAGCGATCTTGTCGGGGTGACCTTCGGTCACGGACTCCGAGGTGAAAAGACGACGGGACACAACGCTCCCTGAGGTTGCAGCGGCTGCTGGCTGATCATTGGCGGACGGGACGGGAGCTGCGCCCGACGTCGTCCGAGAACAGTTTATCGGTCGCGGTCGACAGGCGGTCCCCCTGTCTCGACTCTCGGGAACCGCTGTGACCTGCGGCACGCGCATTTTGCCGAATGCCGAGTGCCGTTGGCCAGAGCCGCCACGCACGAATGTCAGGTTTCGGCGAACTGTCAGACGGCTGAAACAAATCAGGAAAGACGGTGTGCGACCAGGTCCCACACGGTCTCGGCCAGGGCCTCCTTCGGGCCGTACGGCACCGCGGTCTCGCTGCCGTCGGCACCCAGCACGACCGCCTCGTTCTCCTCGGAACCGAAGGTCTTGCGCTCCCCCACCTCGTTCACCACCAGCAAATCGCATCCCTTGCGTGCCAGTTTGGTACGTCCGTTGGCGAGGACGTCGTCCGTCTCGGCGGCGAACCCGACGACCACCTGCCCTGGTCGGGCCCGGTCGGTGGAGATCTCCGCGAGGATGTCCGGATTTCGCACCAGGACGACGGGCTCGGGATCCTTGTCGTCCTTCTTCTTGATCTTCCCGGTCGCGTACTCGGCGGGACGGAAGTCGGCGACCGCGGCCGCCATGACGACCGCGTCCGCGTCCGCGGCGGCCTTCAGCACCGCCTCCCGCAGCTGTACGGCGGTCCCGACCCGGACGACGTCGACGCCCGCCGGGTCCGGCAGTCCCGTGTTCGCCGCGAGCAGGGTGACCCGGGCGCCCCGGGCGGCAGCCGTGCGGGCGAGGGCGTAGCCCTGCTTGCCGGAGGAGCGGTTGCCGAGGAAGCGGACCGGGTCGAGGGGCTCGCGGGTGCCGCCGGCGCTGACGACGACGTGCCGGCCCTTGAGGTCGGGTTCGGTGACGCCCCGCGCGAGCACCCGGCGGCAGACCTCGAAGATCTCGGCGGGGTCGGGCAGCCGGCCCTTGCCGGTGTCGACGCCGGTGAGCCGGCCGACGGCCGGTGCGATCACCAGGGCGCCGCGGCGGCGCAGTGTCGCCACGTTCTCCTGGGTGGCCGGGTGTTCCCACATCTCCGTGTGCATCGCGGGCGCGAAGACGACCGGACAGCGGGCGGTGAGGAGGGTGTTGGTGAGGAGGTCGTCGGCCAGGCCGTGGGCCGCCTTCGCGAGCATGTCCGCCGTGGCGGGGGCCACCACCACCAGGTCGGCGCTCTGGCCGATGCGCACGTGCGGGACCTCGTGGACGTCGTCCCACACCTCGGTCGAGACGGGGTGCCCGGAGAGCGCGGACCAGGTGGCGGCGCCGACGAAGTGCAGGGCGGACGCGGTGGGGACGACCCGGACGTCGTGCCCCGACTCCGTCAGTCTGCGCAGCAGTTCACACGCCTTGTACGCGGCGACACCACCACTGACTCCCAGAACGACCTTCGGCTTGTCCACGTCTCTCCCCGAGTTCGGAAACGTACGTATCCATGACACACCACAGGCCCGACAGTCGCTGCCGGGCCTGTGGACAAAGCTGCTGCGACTCAGGTCGCGGGGCCCTCGACGGCCTCGGAGGTCAGCAGACCCGCGTTGATCTCGCGCAGGGCGATGGAGAGCGGCTTCTCATGGACGTGGGTGTCGACGAGCGGACCGACGTACTCAAGCAGGCCCTCGCCGAGCTGCGAGTAGTACGCGTTGATCTGACGGGCGCGCTTGGCGGCGTAGATCACGAGGCTGTACTTCGAATCGGTGGCCTCAAGAAGCTCGTCGATCGGAGGGTTGATGATGCCCTCGGGAGCGGTGATGGAAGAGGACACGCTCTGCCTTCCGAAAGATGGGATGAGATCGGAAAAACGATCACACAACTTCCATCAAGGCTAGCAGCTCGCGCGCTACGTCCTCGACGGAGGTGTTGACCAGGGTCGCGTCGAACTCGGGCTCCGCCGCCAGTTCGACCTTCGCCGCGTCCAGGCGGCGCTCGATCACCTCGGGCGGCTCGGTGCCCCGTCCGGTGAGCCTGCGCACCAGCTCCTCCCAGGAGGGAGGAGCCAGGAACACCGAGTGGGCCTCGGACATGGACTCGCGGACCTGCCGGGCGCCCTGGAGGTCGATCTCCAGCAGCACCGGCACACCGGACTCCAGGTGCTCCAGCACGGCCGTACGCGGCGTGCCGTAGCGGTTGCCGGCGAACTCCGCCCACTCCAGCAGCTCGCCGTTGGCGATCAGCTTGTCCATCTCATCGTCACTGACGAAGAAGTAGTGGACCCCGTGCTTCTCACCGGGGCGGGGCTTGCGGGTCGTCGCCGACACCGAGAGCCAGACCTCGGGGTGTTCCTTGCGCATATGGGCGACGACCGTGCTCTTACCGACCCCTGAGGGGCCGGAGAGCACGGTCAGCCGCGGACGTTCACTCATGCAGCGATTATTCCAGCAATCCCGGGGTGCCCGGGACTCACGAGCCGGTGCTGCCGAACTCACGCTCCAGGGACGCGATCTGGTTGGAGCCGAGGCCACGCACTCGGCGGCTCTCGGAGATGCCGAGTCGCTCCATGATCTGCTTGGCGCGGACCTTGCCCACGCCAGGCAGGGACTCAAGCAGCGCGGAGACCTTCATCTTGCCGATGACGTCGTTCTCCTGGCCCTGCTTGATGACGTCATGCAGGGAGGCGCCGGAGTGCTTGAGTCGATTCTTGACCTCGGCCCGCTCCCGGCGAGCCGCGGCGGCCTTTTCGAGCGCGGCTGCGCGCTGTTCAGGGGTAAGGGGCGGAAGAGCCACGCCTACGTCACCTCGGATGTCGAACTGTCGGATACGGACCGGTGAGGAACCTAGTCGCCCCACACCTGGGGAGCTACGAGCAACACGCTTGCCCGTTGACTCTGCTCGGAGACTAGCGGCCAAGGGCGCCAGAGTCAGCGAGAACAGAGGAAAAGTCCTGGTCAGCCTGCGCCAGGCCGGACATTTCCGACATAACGCCCCGGATTTGAGGATGTATTCAGACTCAAGTCACTCCCGAGCCGGTCGTCGAGCCACTCATCGGAGGACTCGATCGACCCGTTCGAACACCTCAGACGGTCGCAAAGGCGACGCGGATCTCCTCCGCGAAGCGATCCGAGGCCGCTCGAAGCGCTCCGACATCGGGACCGTGACGTAGAACACCTCGGCTCACGTTCGGGACCACGTTGCGCAGCACCGACCCGAAAACCCCGGGAAGGTCGGCCGGAGTCGCCCCCTGGGCGCCGATACCGGGCGCGAGAATCGGACCGTTGACGGCGAGGTCGTACGACGACAGGTCGCCGAGCGTGGCGCCGACGACGGCCCCGAAGGAACCCAGGGGCTCCTCCCCCGCGTTCTCGGCGGCCAGGTGGGCCAGCATGGTCGCTCCGACGTTCCGCCCGTCCGCGCGGACCGCGTGCTGCACCTCGCCACCCTCCGGGTTCGAGGTCAGCGCGAGCACGAAGAGCCCGGCACCGCTCTCACGGGCCAGCTCGACCGCCGGGGCGAGCGAGCCGTAGCCGAGATACGGCGAGACGGTCAGCGCGTCGGAGAACAGCGGGGAGTCCTTCCGGAGGAAGGACTCGGCGTAGGCGGCCATCGTCGAGCCGATGTCGCCGCGCTTGGCGTCCATCACGACCAGCGCGCCGGCCGCCCGCGCCTCCTCGACGGACTTCTCCAGGACGGCGATCCCGCGCGAGCCGAAGCGCTCGAAGAAGGCGCTCTGCGGCTTGAGGACGGCGACCCGGTCGGCGAGCGCCTCGACGATCGTGCGGCTGAACCGCTCAAGCCCCGCGACGTCGTCGTTCAGGCCCCACTCGGTGAGCAGCGAGGCGTGCGGGTCGATGCCGACGCAGAGCGGGCCGCGTTCGTCCATCGCGCGGCGCAGGCGTGCGCCGAAGGGTTCGAGGGGGCTCATACCTGCTTCGTCCTTACGTCGGCGCCGACCGCGTCGGCGAGGGTGGCGTACGGGCTCGTGCGCAGGCGCGCGGCGAGGCCCTTGTGGATGGCGCGGCCCCAGAAGGGCCCCTCGTAGACGAAGGCGCTGTAACCCTGCACGAGCGTGGCACCGGCGAGGATGCGCTGCCAGACGTCCTCGGCGTCCTCGATGCCGCCGACGCCCACCAGGGTGATGCGGTCGCCCACGCGCGCGTAGAGGCGGCGCAGTACCTCCAGGGAGCGGGCCTTCAGCGGTGCTCCGGAGAGTCCGCCGGTCTCCTTGACGAGGGAGGGTTCGGATTTCAAACCGAGGCCCTCGCGCGCGATGGTGGTGTTCGTGGCGATGATCCCGTCCAGGCCGAGTTCCACGGCGAGGTCGGCGACCGCGTCCACGTCCTCGTCGGCGAGGTCCGGCGCGATCTTCACCAGGAGCGGGACACGGCGGTCGGTCACCGCGCGGTCGGCCGCCTCACGGACGGCGGTGAGCAGCGGGCGCAGCGCCTCGGTCGCCTGGAGGTTGCGCAGCCCGGGCGTGTTGGGCGACGACACGTTGACGACGAGATAGTCGGCGTGCCGGGCGAGTCGCTCGGTCGACTTCACGTAGTCGCCGACGGCCTCCTCCTCGGGTACGACCTTGGTCTTGCCGATGTTGACGCCCACGACGGTCCTGAAGACCGCCTCACGCGCCTCCAAGCGGGCCGCCACGGCCGCGGAGCCCTCATTGTTGAAGCCCATGCGGTTGATCAGCGCCCGGTCCGGCACAAGGCGGAACAGCCGCTTCTTGGGGTTGCCGGGCTGCGGCTCCCCCGTGACCGTGCCGATCTCGACGTGGTCGAAGCCGAGCATCGACATGCCGTCGATCGCGACCGCGTTCTTGTCGAAGCCCGCCGCGAGCCCGAAGGGGCCGTGCATCCGCAGCCCGAAGGCCTCCGTCCGCAGCTCCTCGAACCGGGGCGCGAGGGCGGCGGCGACGAACGTGCGCAGTACGGGGATGCGGACGGCGAGCCGGATCCAGCGGAAGGCGAGGTGGTGCGCCTGCTCGGGGTCCATCCGTTTGAAGACGAGATTGAAGAAGATCTTGTACATGGTGTCCTCATGAAGAGGGGGACACCGTTTCCGGTGTCCCCCTCTTCAGCGCTAGTCGCGGGCCGCGGTCAGGTGTTCCGCGTGTTCCTGGAGTGAACGCACGCCCACATCACCGTGGTTGAGGGCGTCGATGCCCTGGACGGCGGCGGCGAGCGCCTGGACCGTCGTGAGGCACGGGACCGACCGGGCCACGGCCGCCGTACGGATCTCGTAGCCGTCGAGGCGGCCTCCGGTGCCGTACGGAGTGTTGACGATGAGGTCGACCTCGCCGTCGTGGATGAGCTGGACGATGGTCTTCTCGCCGTTCGGGCCGACGCCCTCGGACTGCTTGCGGACGACCGTCGCGTTGAGGCCGTTGCGCTTGAGGACCTCGGCGGTGCCGGAGGTGGCGAGCAACTCGAAGCCGTGGGCGACCAGTTCGCGCGCCGGGAAGATCATCGAGCGCTTGTCCCGGTTGGCGACCGAGATGAACGCGCGGCCCTTGGTGGGCAGCGGGCCGTAGGCGCCCGCCTGGGACTTGGCGTACGCCGTGCCGAAGACGGAGTCGATGCCCATGACCTCGCCGGTGGAGCGCATCTCCGGGCCGAGGACCGTGTCGACGCCCCGCCCGTGGATGTCGCGGAAGCGCGACCACGGCATGACGGCCTCCTTGACGGAGATCGGCGCGTCGAGCGGCAGCGTGCCGCCGTCGCCGTTGGCCGGCAGCAGGCCCTCGGCCCGCAGTTCGGCGACGGTCGCGCCCAGCGAGATGCGCGCGGCGGCCTTCGCGAGCGGCACCGCGGTCGCCTTCGAGGTGAAGGGGACCGTACGGGACGCGCGCGGGTTGGCCTCCAGGACGTAGAGGATGTCGCCGGCCAGAGCGAACTGGATGTTGATCAGTCCGCGAACCCCGACTCCCTTGGCGATGGCTTCGGTCGACGTCCGCAGGCGCTTGATGTCGAAGCCGCCCAGGGTGATCGGCGGCAGGGCGCACGCCGAGTCGCCGGAGTGGATACCGGCCTCCTCGATGTGCTCCATGACACCGCCGAGGTACAGCTCCTGGCCGTCGTAGAGCGCGTCCACGTCGATCTCGATCGCGTCGTCCAGGAAGCGGTCGACCAGGACCGGCCGGGACGGGCTGATCTCCGTGGACTCGGCGATGTACGACTCCAGGCGGGTCTCGTCGTAGACGATCTCCATGCCGCGTCCGCCGAGGACGTAGGAGGGCCGGACGAGGACCGGGTAGCCGATCTCGTCGGCGATCGCCTTGGCGCCGACGAAGGTGGTCGCCGTGCCGTGCTTGGGGGCCGGGAGGCCCGCCTCCGCGAGGACCTGGCCGAAGGCGCCGCGGTCCTCGGCGGCGTGGATCGCCTCGGGGGGCGTGCCGACGATCGGGACGCCGTTGTCCTTGAGCGCCTGGGCGAGGCCGAGCGGGGTCTGGCCGCCGAGCTGCACGATGACGCCCGCGACCGGGCCCGCCTGCTGCTCCGCGTGGACGATCTCCAGCACGTCTTCGAGCGTGAGCGGCTCGAAGTACAGGCGGTCGGAGGTGTCGTAGTCCGTGGAGACGGTCTCGGGGTTGCAGTTGACCATCACGGTCTCGTAGCCCGCGTCGCTCAGCGCGAAGGAGGCGTGGACGCAGGAGTAGTCGAACTCGATGCCCTGGCCGATGCGGTTGGGGCCCGACCCCAGGATGATGACCGCGGGCTTCTCGCGCGGGGCGACCTCGTTCTCCTCGTCGTAGGACGAGTAGAAGTACGGCGTCTTCGCGGCGAACTCGGCGGCGCAGGTGTCGACCGTCTTGTAGACCGGGCGGATGCCGAGCGCGTGCCGGACCTCGCGGACGACGTCCTCGCGCAGCTCGCGGATCTCGCCGATCTGCTGGTCGGAGAAGCCGTGTCGCTTCGCCTCGGCGAGCAGTTCGGGGTCGAGCTTGGGGGCGGCGGCCAGCTCGTCCGCGATCTCCTTGATGAGGAAGAGCTGGTCGACGAACCAGGGGTCGATCTTCGTGTACTCGAAGACCTCCTCCTGGGTGGCGCCCGCGCGGATGGCCTGCATGACGGTGTTGATCCGGCCGTCGGTGGGCCGTACGGCCTCTTCGAGGAGCTGCGTCTTGTCGCCGGGCTCGCCGACGAACGTGAACTGGCTGCCCTTCTTCTCCAGGGAGCGCAGCGCCTTCTGGAAGGCCTCGGTGAAGTTCCGGCCGATGGCCATGGCCTCGCCGACCGACTTCATGGTGGTGGTGAGGGTGGAGTCGGCGCTCGGGAACTTCTCGAAGGCGAAACGGGGAGCCTTGACGACCACGTAGTCGAGGGTCGGCTCGAAGGAGGCCGGGGTCTCGCGCGTGATGTCGTTCGGGATCTCGTCGAGGGTGTAGCCGACGGCCAGCTTCGCGGCGATCTTGGCGATGGGGAAGCCGGTCGCCTTGGAGGCCAGCGCCGAGGAACGGGACACGCGCGGGTTCATCTCGATGACGATGACGCGGCCGTCGACCGGGTCGATCGCGAACTGAATGTTGCAGCCGCCGGTGTCCACGCCGACCTCGCGGATGATCGCGATGCCGATGTCCCGCAGGTTCTGGTACTCCCGGTCGGTCAGCGTCATCGCCGGGGCGACGGTGATCGAGTCGCCGGTGTGCACGCCCATGGGGTCGAAGTTCTCGATGGAGCAGACGACCACGACGTTGTCGTTCTTGTCGCGCATCAGCTCCAGCTCGTACTCCTTCCAGCCGAGGATGGACTCCTCCAGGAGGACCTCGGTGGTGGGAGACAGGGTCAGGCCCTGGCCGGCGATGCGGCGCAGTTCCTCCTCGTCGTGCGCGAAGCCGGAGCCCGCGCCGCCCATGGTGAAGGAGGGGCGGACGACGACCGGGTAGCCGCCGAGCGTCTCGACGCCCGCGATGACGTCGTCCATGGAGTGGCAGATCACCGAGCGGGCGGACTCGCCGTGCCCGATCTTCTGCCGGACGGCCTCGACTACACCCTTGAAGAGGTCGCGGTCCTCGCCCTTGTTGATGGCCTCGACGTTGGCGCCGATCAGCTCGACGCCGTACTTCTCCAAGGTGCCCGCCTCGTGCAGCGAGATCGCGGTGTTGAGGGCCGTCTGACCACCAAGGGTGGGCAGAAGAGCGTCCGGCCGCTCCTTGGCGATGATCTTCTCGACGAAGTCCGGGGTGATCGGCTCGACGTAGGTGGCGTCGGCGATCTCCGGGTCGGTCATGATCGTCGCCGGGTTGGAGTTGACCAGGATGACGCGGAGGCCCTCGGCGCGCAGGATGCGGCAGGCCTGGGTGCCGGAGTAGTCGAACTCGGCGGCCTGGCCGATGACGATCGGGCCGGAGCCGATGACCAGGACGGACTGGATATCGGAGCGCTTAGGCACGCTGGCCCTCCATGAGAACTGTGTCCATCAAAGACGTGAAGCGGTCGAACAGGTAGGCGGCGTCGTGCGGGCCCGCTGCCGCTTCGGGGTGGTACTGGACGCTGAAGGCCGGCCGGTCGAGCAGCCGCAGCCCCTCCACGACCTGGTCGTTCAGGCAGACGTGGGAGACCTCGGCGCGGCCGTAGGGGGTCTCGGAGACCTGGTCGAGGGGCGCGTCGACGGCGAAGCCGTGGTTGTGCGCGGTGACCTCGACCTTGCCCGTCGTACGGTCCTGGACGGGCTGGTTGATGCCCCGGTGGCCGTACTTCAGCTTGTAGGTGCCGAAGCCGAGTGCGCGGCCGAGGATCTGGTTGCCGAAGCAGATCCCGAAGAGCGGGGTGCCGCGCTCCAGGACGGCCCGCATGACGGCGACCGGGTGATCGGCGGTGGCCGGGTCGCCCGGGCCGTTGGAGAAGAACACGCCGTCGGGCTGGACGGCGTAGACGTCCTCGACGGTCGCGGTGGCCGGGAGCACGTGCACCTCGATGCCGCGCTCGGCCATGCGGTGCGGGGTCATGCCCTTGATGCCGAGGTCGACGGCGGCGACGGTGTACTTCTTCTCGCCGATCGCGGGGACGACGTACGTCTCCTTGGTGGCGACCTCCGCGGAGAGGTCCGCGCCCGCCATCTCGGGGGCCTGGCGCACCTCGGCCAGCATGGTCCCGTCGTCGGGCAGCGCGTTGCCGGAGAAGATCCCGACGCGCATCGCGCCGCGCTCACGCAGATGGCGGGTCAACGCGCGCGTGTCGATGCCGGAGATCCCGACGACGCCCTGGTTGCGCAGCTCCTCGTCGAGCGAGCGGCGGGAGCGCCAGTTGGACGGCACGCGCGCGGGGTCGCGCACCACGTAACCGGCGACCCAGATGCGGGCCGACTCGGGGTCCTCGTCGTTGACCCCGGTGTTGCCGACGTGCGGAGCGGTCATCACGACGACCTGGCGGTGGTACGACGGGTCGGTCAGGGTCTCCTGGTAGCCGGTCATGCCGGTGGAGAACACGGCCTCGCCGAAGGTCACCCCCACGGACCCGTAGGCACGGCCGCGGAAGATCCGGCCGTCCTCCAGGACGAGTACGGCGGGAACCTTGGCGGCTCCCCTGGTGGAGGTGGTCATCGTGCGCCTTCCGTCTTGTTGATCATGCTGTTCAAGGTCTCGACCCACTCGGCGTGCTCGGCCGCGGTGTCGGACCGGAACCCAGAGTCGATCAGCTTGTCGCCGAGCTGCCAGGTGACGATCAGCAGCCCGCCCTCACTGAGCACCTTCCCGGCGATGCCCTTGCCGAGCAGGGCCTCGCGCAGCGCCCCGGCCGGGATGAAGAAGTCGGTGGCTCCCGGTCGTACGACATCCAGGCCGGCCTCCGTCAGGGTCAGCTCGACCCGGCTGCGGGTGCCCAGGCCGTGCGCCACGATGCGGTCGAGCCACTGCCCGGCGGTGGTGGAGCCGTGGTAGCGGCCGCTCATCGTCAGTTTCGCCGGACCGGGGTCGGTCGGCGCGGTGGGGAGGTCCGGCAGGTCGCCCTGGAGCGTGCCGCGCCACTTCCAGCCCTCGCGCATCAGCCAGTAGACGAGCGCGATGAACAGGGCGAGCCCGACGAGCCAGCCGATACGCGCGGCCCAGTCGGTCACCGGGGCGGACTTCTCCCCGGCCGCGAGGTGGGTCAGTTGCAGTGGTGTCACGTGAGCTTCCCGTCGACGAGCGTGGCCTTGCCCCGGAGCCAGGTGTGCGTCACACGACCCGGCAGCTCACGCCCCTCGTACGGGGTGTTGCGACTGCGCGAAGCGAAGCCCGCGGGGTCCACCGACCCACGGTATTCCGTGTCGACGAGCGTGAGGTTGGCGGGCTCACCAGCCGAGACGGGACGACCGTGCCCCACCGCCCGCCCGATCTCGGCGGGCTTGGCGGACATGCGCTCGGCGACCCCGGCCCAGGTGAGGAGCCCGGTGTCCACCATGGTCTCCTGCACCACTGACAACGCGGTCTCCAGGCCGACCATCCCCATGGCGGCGGCGGCCCACTCGCAGTCCTTGTCCTCGTGCGGGTGCGGGGCGTGGTCGGTGGCGACGATGTCGATCGTGCCGTCGGCGAGCGCCTCGCGCAGGGCGAGGACGTCCCGCTCGGTGCGCAGCGGCGGGTTGACCTTGTAGACCGGGTTGTAGGAGCGCACCAGCTCATCCGTGAGGAGGAGGTGGTGGGGGGTGACCTCGGCGGTCACGTCGATGCCCCGGGACTTGGCCCAGCGGACGATCTCGACGGACCCGGCGGTCGACAGGTGGCAGATGTGGACGCGGGAGCCGACGTGCTCGGCGAGCAGGACGTCCCGGGCGATGATCGATTCCTCGGCGACCGCAGGCCAGCCCCCGAGCCCGAGTTCGGCGGAGACGACACCCTCGTTCATCTGGGCGCCCTCGGTGAGGCGGGGCTCCTGCGCGTGCTGGGCGACGACTCCGCCGAAGGCCTTCACGTACTCCAGGGCGCGGCGCATGATCACCGCGTCGTCGACGCACTTGCCGTCGTCGGAGAAGACGGTGACCCCGGCGGCCGACTCGTGCATGGCGCCGAGTTCGGCGAGTTTCTTGCCCTCCAGGCCGACGGTGACGGCGCCGATGGGCTGCACATCGCAGTACCCGTGCTCCTGGCCGAGCCGGTAGACCTGCTCGACGACACCGGCGGTGTCGGCGACGGGGAAGGTGTTGGCCATGGCGAACACGGCCGTGTAACCGCCGCTGGCGGCAGCGCGGGTACCGGTCAGGACAGTCTCGGAGTCCTCGCGGCCGGGCTCGCGCAGGTGGGTGTGCAGATCGACGAGACCGGGGAGGAGGACCTTGCCCTCGGCCTCCACGACCTCGGCGCCCTCGGCGCTCAGGCCGACGCCCACCTCGGAGATCGTGTCCCCGTCGATCAGCACGTCCTGCGGCTCGCCGCCGAGGATCTTCGCACCACGGATCAGGATCTTGGTCATGTGGCTTACTTCTCCTCGATGCGGGCGTGGCTGACGGCGGGTTCGTTGCCGCCCAGAAGCAGATAGAGCACGGCCATCCGGATGGAGACTCCGTTTGCGACCTGCTCGACGACGGTGCAGCGGTCCGAGTCGGCGACCTCGGCGGTGATCTCCATGCCCCGGACCATCGGCCCCGGGTGCATCACGATCGCGTGCTCGGGCATCTTCGCCATGCGGTCGCCGTCGAGGCCGTAGCGCCGCGAGTACTCGCGCTCGGTCGGGAAGAACGCCGCGTTCATGCGCTCGCGCTGCACGCGAAGGAGCATCACCGCGTCGGACTTGGAGAGCGTGCTGTCGAGGTCGTAGGAGACCTCGCAGGGCCAGGCCTCGACGCCGACCGGGACCAGGGTGGGCGGGGCGACGAGGGTGACCTCGGCGCCGAGGGTGTGCAGCAGGTCGACGTTCGAGCGGGCGACGCGGCTGTGCAGGATGTCGCCGACGAGCGTGATCCGCTTGCCGGCCAGGTCCTGCCCGATCCCGGCGTCCCGGCCGACCAGCCGGCGGCGCATGGTGAACGCGTCGAGCAGGGCCTGCGTCGGGTGCTGGTGGGTGCCGTCACCGGCGTTGATGACGGCCGCGTCGATCCACCCGGAGGTGGCGAGCCGGTAGGGCGCCCCGGAGGCGCCGTGCCGGATGACGACGGCGTCGACGCCCATGGCCTCCAGGGTCTGGGCGGTGTCCTTCAGGGACTCGCCCTTGGAGACGCTCGACCCCTTGGCGGTGAAGTTGATGACGTCGGCGGAGAGGCGCTTCTCGGCGGCTTCGAAGGAGATACGCGTGCGCGTGGAGTCCTCGAAGAAGAGGTTGACGACGGTACGGCCGCGCAGGGTGGGCAGTTTCTTGATCGGCCGGTCGGCGACCCGGGCCATCTCCTCGGCGGTGTCGAGGATCAGGACGGCGTCGTCGCGGGAGAGGTCGGCGGCCGAGATGAGATGACGCTGCATCTGTCAGGCTCCGTAAGGCAGTTCGCGAAAGAGGGAGATTCCGGGCAGACGGGGGCACACCGAACCGGCGTACGCCCCTCGGCCCGCTACGGGGTCTGCTTGGCGCCGAGCAGCACGGTGTCGCGACCGTCCTCCTCGGCGAGCTGGACCTTGACCGTCTCCCGCAGCGACGTGGGGAGGTTCTTGCCGACGTAGTCGGCGCGGATGGGCAGTTCGCGGTGGCCTCTGTCGACCAGGACCGCGAGCTGCACCGCGCGGGGGCGCCCGATGTCGTTCAGGGCGTCCAGGGCGGCGCGGATGGTGCGGCCGGAGAAGAGCACGTCGTCGACGAGGACGACGAGGCGGCCGTCGATGCCGTCACCGGGGATGTCGGTGCGGGCCAGCGCGCGCGGCGGGTGCATGCGCAGGTCGTCGCGGTACATCGTGATGTCGAGGGAGCCGACCGGGATCTTGCGGTCGGTGATCTCTTCGAGCTTGGCGGCGAGCCGCTGGGCGAGGAAGACGCCCCGGGTCGGAATGCCGAGGAGCACCACGTCGTCGGCGCCCTTGGCGCGCTCGACGATCTCGTGGGCGATGCGGGTCAGGACCCGCGCGATGTCGGGGGCTTCGAGAACCGGCCGGGCATCGGACTCGTACTGCTGGGTGTCCATAAGAAACGGACCTCCTTCTCCGCCTCACGGGACGGACCTTAAAGGACGTCGGATTTGCGCCATCCACGTTAGCAGGCCGGGGCGACACCCCTGATCACCCCTATGGAGTAATCAGCCACCGCTACCACGGAAGACCCGGTGCGGCCCATTCGGCTTGACGCGGAAGTGTAACGCTGCGTAACCTCACAGTGAGTTACCAGCCGCGCGGCACGGAAACACTGTTGCCGCGTAGACACAGTGTCCGGGGAGCTATATGTCCAGCGAATACGCCAAACAGCTCGGGGCCAAGCTCCGGGCCATCCGCACCCAGCAGGGCCTTTCCCTCCACGGTGTCGAGGAGAAGTCCCAGGGACGCTGGAAGGCGGTCGTGGTCGGGTCGTACGAGCGCGGCGACCGTGCCGTCACCGTGCAGCGCCTTGCCGAGCTGGCGGACTTCTACGGGGTTCCGGTGCAGGAGCTGCTGCCGGGCACCACGCCGGGCGGGGCCGCCGAGCCGCCGCCGAAGCTGGTGCTGGACCTGGAGCGGCTGGCCCACGTGCCCGCCGAGAAGGCCGGCCCGCTGCAGCGGTACGCCGCCACGATCCAGTCCCAGCGCGGCGACTACAACGGCAAGGTGCTCTCGATCCGCCAGGACGACCTGCGCACACTCGCCGTCATCTACGACCAGTCGCCCTCGGTCCTCACCGAGCAGCTGATCAGCTGGGGCGTGCTGGACGCGGACGCGCGTCGCGCGGTCTCCCACGAGGAGAACTGAGCCGCTCCCCGTCTCAGCAGAAACGTGCCGCCGGAGTGGCCGGAACTTCACCGTTCCGGTCGCCCCGGCGGCTTTCTGCGGCCCTCAGGGGTCCCGGACGCACCGATACGCCAGGGGGCCCGCAGCAGTCACGCTGCGGGCCCCCTGGCGATGCCGTACCTCTTACGCCTCGTCCCGGCGCAGCGAGGGCTTCAGGTCCTTGAAGCGGCCCAGCAGGCCGTTCACGAACGAGGGCGACTCGTCCGTGGAGAACTCCTTGGCCAGCTGCACCATCTCGTCGAGGACGACGGCGTCCGGGGTCTCGTCGACCCAGATCAGCTCGTAGGCGCCGAGGCGCAGGATGTTGCGGTCCACCACGGGCATGCGGTCCAGCGTCCAGCCGACCGAGTACTGCGCGATCAGCTCGTCGATGCGGCGCGCGTGCTGCGCGTACCCCTCGACCAGCTCCATCGTGTACTCGCTGACCGGCGGCTGCCGGGTGTCGTCCCGGGAGAGCCGGATCCAGTCCGCGAGGACCGTGGTGACGCCGACTCCGCGCTGGTCGCCCTCGAAGAGGATCTGGAAGGCGCGCTTGCGGGCCGTGTTGCGGGCAGCCACGGTTAGCTGTTCACCCGGCCGAGGTAGTCGCTGGAGCGGGTGTCGACCTTGATCTTCTCACCGGTGGTGATGAAGAGCGGGACCTGGATCTGGTAGCCGGTCTCCAGGGTGGCGGGCTTGGTGCCACCGGTGGAGCGGTCGCCCTGGACGCCGGGCTCGGTCTCCTGGATGGTCAGCTCGACGGCCGCGGGCAGCTCGACGAAGAGCACCTCGCCCTCGTGCTGGGCGACCGTGGCGGTGAAGCCCTCGATCAGGAAGTTGGCGGCGTCGCCGACGGCCTTGCGGTCGACCATGAGCTGGTCGTAGGTCTCCATGTCCATGAAGACGAAGTACTCGCCGTCCATGTACGAGAACTGCATGTCGCGCTTGTCGACAGTGGCCGTCTCGACCTTGACGCCGGCGTTGAACGTCTTGTCGACGACCTTGCCGGAGAGCACGTTCTTGAGCTTGGTGCGCACGAAGGCAGGGCCCTTGCCGGGCTTGACGTGCTGGAACTCGACGACGGACCAGAGCTGGCCCCCGTCGAGCTTGAGCACCAGGCCGTTCTTGAGGTCGTTCGTGGAAGCCACGGTTGCGGAATCTCCTGGACTGACGTGGACGACCACGGGGCCCGCGCGCAGCTCGAAAAGCTAGAGCGCGAGCAGTTCCTTGGTCGTGATGGTGAGTAGCTCGGGTCCGCCGTCCGCCTCAGGGCGTACGACGAGCGTGTCATCGATCCGGACACCGCCCCGGCCCGGGAGGTGAACCCCCGGTTCGACGGTGACCGGCACGCAAGCGTCCAGTTTACCCATGGCCGCGGGGGCCAACTGCGGGTCCTCGTCGATTTCGAGTCCGACACCGTGGCCGGTGAGGGGTGTGAGGCCTTCCGAGTAGCCCGCGGAGTCCAGCACCTGACGTGCCGCGCGGTCCACATCCCGGTAGGCGGCACCGGGGGTCAGGGACTCTCGCGCGGCGCGCTGGGCGGCGAAGACGAGGTCGTACAGCTCGATCTGCCAGTCCGCGGGAGAGGTGCCGATGACGAACGTACGGCCGATCTCGCAGCGGTATCCGCGATAGGTGGCGCCGAGGCAGACAGAAAGGAAATCTCCTTCTTCGACCCGTCGATCGGTCGGCCGATGTCCGCGTCTGCCGGAGTGCGGGCCGGTGGCGACGGAGGTGGCGAAGGCGGGGCCGTCGGCGCCGTGGTCGACGAGCCGTCGCTCCAGTTCGAGGGCGAGATGGCGTTCGGTGCGGCCGACGAGGATCGACTCCAGCAGCTCGCCGAGGGCCTGGTCGGCGATCTCGGCGGCGATTCTCAGGCAGGAGATCTCCTCCTCGTCCTTGATGACCCGCAGCTGCTCCGCCGCGCCGCCGATGTCGGTGAGCCGGAGCGCGGGGGCGACCGAGCGGAGGGCTCGGTGGCGGGTCACGGTGAGGTGGTGTTCTTCTACGGCCATGGATTCGGCGCCGGTCGCCGACGCGAGGTCGGCCGCGGCTACGGCGGGGTCACCGCCGGGGCTTGGGAGGGTGTGGATGCGCAGGGTCTCGTCGGGACGCCCCGCTGCTGGACGCTCGTCCAGGGGGCTCGCGCAGACCAGCATGTCCTCGCGTCTGCCCAGCAGCAGGACGGTGCCCTGCGGGGCCGGACCGGCCAGGTAGCGCACGTTGGCCGGGTGGGTGACCAGGGCGGATTGGCTGCCGCCGGCTTGGGCTCGTTCCCTCAGCCTGGCTCTGCGGGCTGCGTAGACCTCTGACATGAGATGAGCGTAGGAGCGGTGGCTGGATTGTGCTGGTTGGGAGAGTGCCGTTCGGGGGACGGGGGTGCGGAATCGGTTGTTCGCCGAGTGCGGGTCGGTGGGGGCCGGTCGCGCCCACGCGGCGGAGCCGCATATTGATACAGCCCCGCGCCCCTGGGTGGGACCACTGCCTGGCGATTACCAGCTCGGTGGGCTCGCTATGGAGCGTGCGAGGACGTCATTCAGCACCTGGGCCGTCTGCTGTACGTCCATCTGGGAGTTGTCGATGATCGGGAGGCCCGAGCCGTACCAGCCCGCCATGCGGCCGTGGATGCGGGCGACCTCCTCGTCGGTGAGGCGGCGGTTGCCGGAGCGTTCGGCGTTGCGTTCCAGGACTATTTCCAGGCCCGGGAGGAGGACGACCGGGAGGAGGCCGGGGCCCACGTGGCGCTTCCAGCCGCCGAGGCCGACGACCGGGCGGTCGGGGAAGACCGCGTCGTCGAGGATGCAGGAGATGCCGTTGGCGAGGAAGTTGCGGGCGGCGAAGCCGCAGGTGCGGCGGGCCAGGCGGTACTGGGCCTCGGAGTGGTCGTTCCAGCCGGACTGGGGGTCGGCGAAACCGGAGCGGACCCACTCGCGGACGTCGTCGAGGCTGATGTGCGCGGTGGGGACCCGGCGGTGGTCCGCCCAGTACTTGGCGACGCTCGTCTTGCCCGCGCCCGCGGGGCCGATGAGCAGCACCGCGAGGGTGGTGGAGGCCGGGTCGGGGGCGGCCTGCGCGGGAGGCGTGCTCGGCATGGCCACGGGGCCGCCGGGCGGCAGTTGCACATGGCCGGTGGTGTCCGGCGCGTGACGCGGGATCGTGTACGGCATCGGCGGGGCCGGTGGTGGTGGGGGCACGGGGCCCGGATGCGGGCCCGGGTGCTGTCCCGTCGGCATCCAACCGGCGGCCGGTCCCTGCCCCGGCTGGTGGGGCGGCGGCAGCGGAGACCCCACTGCGTGCTGCATCCGGTGCCACTCCAATTTCTTACGGCGATTGGCTCTGGCAGCGGGCCCGAACCCCCGCTCCCTACCGAACGGTACCTTCCCCGGCCGCCACTTGGTGAACGGCCGGGGAGGGGCCGAAGTGCCCGTCCCCGCAAGGCAAATCGGGCGGACGGGACTCGGCGGGACCTAGTCGCCCACTTCGCCGTACGCGGCGAGGAGGACGGCCGGGTCGGGGCCCTCCAGGACCGTGGGCTTGGCGAGGCCGTCGAGGACGATGAAGCGGAGCAGGTCGCCGCGGGACTTCTTGTCGACCTTCATGGTCTCCAGGAGCTTGGGCCACTGGTCGTAGCGGTAGCTGAGCGGGAGGCCGACGGATTCGAGAACCGTGCGGTGGCGGTCGGCCGTCGCGTCGTCCAACCGGCCCGCGAGACGGCCCAGTTCGGCCGCGAAGTGCATGCCTACGGCCACCGCGGCGCCGTGCCGCCACTTGTAGCGCTCGTTCTTCTCGATGGCGTGGGCGAGGGTGTGGCCGTAGTTGAGGATCTCGCGCAGGCCCGACTCCTTGAGGTCGGCGGAGACGACCTCGGCCTTGACCTTGATGGAGCGCTCGATGAGTTCGGCGGTGTGCGGTCCGGCCGGGGTACGGGCGGACTCCGGGTCGGACTCGATGAGTTCGAGGATCACCGGGTCGGCGATGAAGCCGGCCTTGATGATCTCGGCGAGCCCGGAGACGTAGTCGTTGACCGGGAGGGAGTCGAGCGCGGCGAGGTCGCAGAGCACGCCGGCCGGCGGGTGGAAGGAGCCGACCAGGTTCTTGCCCTCGGCGGTGTTGATGCCGGTCTTGCCGCCGACGGCCGCGTCCACCATGGCGAGCACGGTGGTCGGAACGGCGATCCAGCGGACTCCGCGCAGCCAGGTCGCGGCGACGAATCCGGCCAGGTCGGTGGTGGAGCCGCCGCCGACGCCCACGATGACGTCGGAGCGCGTGAACCCGGACTGTCCCAGCGCCTTCCAGCAGTAGGCGGCGACCTCGGCGGTCTTGGCCTCCTCCGCGTTCGGCACCTGGATGGCGACGGCTTCAAAGCCCTGTCCGGCCAGGTCGGCGCGGAGCGCGTCACCGGTCTCGGCGAGCGCCTCGGGGTGGATGACGGCGACCCGCTTGGCCTTGTCGCCGACCAACCCGCCCAGTTCGCCCAGCAGTTGACGGCCCACCAGGACCTCGTACGGGTCGCTGCCCGCCGTGCCGCCGACCTGGATCCGCGTCACTGACTCGCTCATGCTTCCTTCAACTCCAGTGCGTCCAGGACGGCTTGGGTGACGTCCTCGGGGGTGCGGCCGTCGGTGGGTACGACGGCCTGCGCGACCTCGGCGTACAAGTGGCGCCTGGCTTCCATCAGTTCGCGCCACTGCTTGCGCGGGTTGATGGCGAGCAGCGGGCGGGCCACGTTGAGGCCGGTGCGCTTGACGGCTTCGTCCACCTCCATGGAGAGGTAGACGACCCGGTGCGTCGCGAGCAGCGCGCGCGTGTCCTCGTCGAGGATCGAGCCGCCGCCCAGCGCCAGGACGCCGTCGTGCCCGGCGAGTGCCTGCTGCACGGCGCGCTTCTCGATGGCGCGGAAGACGGGCTCGCCCTCGTCGACGAAGATCTCGGCGATGGTGCGGCCCTCGGCGGCCACGATGTCGTCGTCGGTGTCCCGGTAGCCGACACCGAGCCGCTCGGCCAGCTGCTGTCCGACCGTCGACTTGCCGACGCCCATCGGGCCGATCAGGACGACCAAAGGTGCTGCGGTCACCGGATGGCCAGGTTTTCGAGGTACGAGCGGACATTGCGGCGGGTCTCGGGCACCGAGTCGCCGCCGAACTTCTCCGCCACCGCGTCCGCCAGGACCAGGGCGACCATCGCCTCGGCGACGATCCCGGCGGCCGGGACCGCGGAGACGTCGGAGCGCTGGTGGTGGGCCTGCGTGGCCTCACCGGTGACCACGTCGACGGTCTGCAGCGCGCGCGGCACGGTCGCGATCGGCTTCATCGCGGCCCGCACCCGCAGCAGCTCGCCCGTGGACAGCCCGCCCTCGGTGCCGCCGGAGCGGCCGGAGACGCGCCGGATGCCCTCGTCGGTCTTCACGATCTCGTCGTGCGCCTTGGAACCGGGCACCCGCGCCAGCTCGAAGCCGTCACCGATCTCGACGCCCTTGATGGCCTGGATGCCCATGAGGGCACCGGCCAGCCGGGCGTCCAGCTTGCGGTCCCAGTGGACGTGCGAGCCGAGGCCGACGGGGACGCCGTAGGCCAGGATCTCGACCACACCGCCCAGGGTGTCGCCGTCCTTGTGGGCCTGGTCGATCTCGGCGACCATCGCCTTCGACGCGTCCGCGTCCAGGCAGCGCACGGGGTCGGCGTCCAGCTTCTCGACATCGGCCGGCGTAGGCAGCACACCCTGCGGAGCCTTCGCCGAAGCCAGCTCGACGACGTGCGAGACGATCTCGATGCCGGCCGTCTCCTTGATGTACGACCGGGCCACCGCGCCCAGCGCGACCCGCGCCGCGGTCTCCCGCGCGGAGGCGCGCTCCAGGATCGGGCGGGCCTCGTCGAAGCCGTACTTCTGCATGCCCGCGAGGTCGGCGTGGCCGGGGCGCGGGCGGGTCAGCGGGGCGTTGCGGGCCAGTCCGGCGAGGATCTCCGGGTCGATGGGGTCGGCCGCCATGACCTGCTCCCACTTGGGCCACTCGGTGTTGCCGACCATGATGGCGACCGGGGAACCGAGGGTGAGGCCGTGGCGGACGCCGCCGAGGAAGGTGACCTCGTCGCGCTCGAACTTCATGCGGGCGCCGCGTCCATAGCCGAGTCGGCGCCGGGCCAGGTGGTCCGCCACCATCTCCGTGGTGATCGGGACGCCGGCGGGAAGACCCTCCAGCGTCGCCACGAGTGCGGGGCCGTGGGACTCCCCCGCGGTCAGCCAGCGCAACCTGCTCAACGGTGCTCCTCATGCTCGCGCCCTGGGACTGCCCTGCGTACGCGTGTCCTCGCGTACGGCGTCGGCGTGACCGGGTGCGCGGCCCTGGCCCGCCGCCCCCGATCCTCCCACGTCCGGCACACGGACCCGGCCGACGGTCCAGAGAACGGACGCCGAACGGCCAAGGTCAGCCACCGGACACCCGCTGCGGAGCCGGCGTCAGCGGTCGGCCAGGGCCTTCTCGCCCGCTCTGCGCATCGCGTCGACGGGGGCCGGCCGGTGGCCGGTCATCTGTTCCACCTGGAGTACGGCCTGGTGGACCAGGAGGTCGAGGCCGCTGACGACCGCGCCGCCGTAGCCGGACCAGCGGGCCGCGAGGTCGGTGGGCCAGGGGTCGTAGAGGACGTCGAAGAGGGTGGCGGGGCGTTCCGGTACGGCGGAGGAGAGGGCGTCCGTGGTGCCCGCGGGGGTGGTCGCGAAGACCAGGGGGGCCCGCAGGCCTTCCGCCGCGTCGGCCCAGTCCGCCGTGCGGACCTCCACGTCGAGCCGCTCGCCCCACTGGCGCATCTCGGCGGCGCGGGCCTCGCTGCGGACGTAGGCGACGACCTCGCCGGTGCAGACGCGGGCCAGTGCGGCGAGGGCGGAGGAGGCGGTGGCGCCGGCGCCGAGGATCGCGGCCGAGTCGACCTGTTCGATGCCGTGTTCGCGGAGGGCGGCGACCATGCCGGGGATGTCGGTGTTGTCGCCGACGCTGCGGCCGTCCTCGGTGAACACGACCGTATTGACCGCGTCCACCGACGCCGCTGTCTCGCTGATCTCGTCGAGCAGCGGTATGACGGCCCGCTTCAGCGGCATCGTGAGGGACAGCCCCGCCCACTCCGGTCCGAGGTTCCCGAAGAATCCCGGCAGACCGGCCTCGTCGACGTCGAAGCGGTCGTAGGACCAGCCGTCGAGGCCCAGTTCCCGGTATGCCGCGCGATGCAGCACCGGGGAGAGGGAGTGGGCGATGGGTGAACCGAGCACAGCGGCCCGGCGGGCGTCAGTTGCCCGAGGTGGCATTGAACTTTTCCTTGAGTGCCTGGAATTCTGCGTACGTCTTGGCGAATTCGGTCTTGTTCTGGCCGTCGGTCGCCACGAAGTAGATCCAGCCGTCGTGGGTCGGATTCAGCGCCGCCGCCAGAGCCTCGGCACCGGGGTTGTCGATCGGTCCGGGCGGCAGGCCCTTCTGGGTGTAGGTGTTGTACGGGTCCTTGTTGCTGTTGATCTCGGACTCGCTGATACGGATGTTGCTCTGACCCTTCAGGTAATTGAAGGTCGAGTCGAATTGCAGGTACCGGTTGGTCTCGGTGTTCGTGGTCTTGAGCCGGTTGTAGACGACTTCGGCCATCTTCCGGAAGTCCTCGTGCGTCTTGCCCTCGGCCTGGACGAGGCTCGCGACCGTGATGACCTGCAGCGGACTGTCCAGCTTGAGCGCCTTGGCCTTCGCGGCAAGGTCGATCGCGTCGTAATTGTCGTTGGCCTGGGCGACCATCTGCTTGAGGACCGTTTCGGGTTTCATGCCCTTGGCGGCGCCATAGGTTCCCGGGTAGAGGAAGCCCTCCAGCGGGTCCTTGATGTTCGAGTTGTCGTTCGCCCAGTCGGGCAGTCCGAGGCTCTTGAAATCCTTCTTGGCGACGGCCTTGGTGGTGCCGTCGGGAATCTGGAGTTTCTTGTCGATGTCCTCGTAGATCTTGGCATTCCGTCGGCCAGGGGGGACGATCAGATTGTCCTGGCTCTTGGGGTCGAGCATCAGCTTGACGGCGGCTGCGGCGGACATCTGTTTCTTCAGCAGAAAGACGCCTGCCTGGATCTTCTTCCCGTCGGGATTCTGCGACTGGGCGGCGACGAACGCGTCGACGCTCTTGACGACGCCCGCTTCTTTCAGCTTCTGCCCGATGTCCGAGCCGAAGGCACCCTTGGGGATGGTGACGCTGACCGAACCGGTGCCGTCGCCCGCGTAGTCGGGGGCCGAGCCGAAACGGTTCTGGTAGAAGTGCCAGCCGAAATAGCCGACGCCGGCGAGGCCGCCTCCGAACACCAGGACGACGACAAGGCAGGCGCAGCCGTTGCGGCGCTTCTTCTCCTTGCCGCCTTTGCCACCTTTGCCTTTTCCGCCCTTGCCCTTGCCGCGCCGACGGCCGTCCTCCGGCTCGTCGTCGACCTCGTCATCGTCGTCGCCACCACCCGCGAAGAACGCGTGTTCGCCCTCATCGGGTCCCGGGTCCCAGTCGGTCTTCTCCGGTTCGGGTTCCGTGCGGCGCTTGCCGGGCGGCTCCGGCGGCGGGAACGCGTCGGGCGTGCCGTAGAAATCGGGCTGCTGTTCGCCATAGCCGGCGGCCTGCTGGGCATACGGGTCGCCTGGATCGGCGGCGTAGGGGACCTGCGCGTGCGGGTGGGTGCCGTCCCAGCCGCCCTGCTGGTACTGCTGCTGCTGACCGGCGTATTGCTGATGGCTCTGATCGACGTACTGCTGCTGGTCCGGGTACTGCTGGTGCTGATCGGGGTACTGCGGGTGGCCCTGCTCGTCGTAGACCTGGTACTGCTGCTGCGCCTGACCGTAGTCGGCCTGCTGGCCGTGGCCCCAGTCGCCGTACTGCTGCGGCTGCTGCGGCTGTTCCGGATAGTGCTGCTGCTGGCCGTCGTACGAAGACTGCTGGCCCACGTGGGCCTGCTGGCCTTCCCATCCGATGTCCCCGAACAACGGGTCCTCCGGATGCCACGGTTCGGAGCCTGGGCCCCGGCCATACTCAGTCATCGATCCCCTAGAGCCGCGAGGCGGCGGTCGCGGCGCTTGGGGCTCCGGCTCCCGTCCCGCCTCTTGCTGTGCCATGGCTGTTCGAACACCATCGCATCGCGCGGAACGTTACCGTATCGCGATCAGATGACCACTTCGACGCCCTCGCCGGGTGGTTTACCTGACACCCGTTCGGATTCCAACGCCTGCTGAAGGATGATGACCGCCGCCGCCTGGTCGATGACCGAGCGGCCCTTCTTGGAGGTGACGCCCGAGGCGCGCAGTCCCTGACTGGCCGTCACTGTGGTCATCCGTTCGTCCAACAGTCTGACCGGTACTGGGGCGATGCCCCTGGCCAGCTCCTGGGCGAAGGCCCGGACCTTCACGGCGGCCGGTCCCTCGCCGCCCTTGAGGGAGCGGGGGAGGCCGACGACGACTTCGACCGGTTCGTACTCCTCGACGAGCTGCCTCAGCCGACGGTGTGCCGCCGGGATGTCGCGGCCGGGAACCGTCTCGACGGGAGTGGCGAGGATCCCGTCGGGGTCGCACGAGGCGACCCCGATGCGGGCGTCCCCGACGTCGAGCGCGAGCCGACGTCCTCTTCTCATACTCTCGACCGCTTCTTACTTCGCCGTGTCGGCGACGAGGCGCTCGACGGCGTCGACGGCCTCGCCGACGGCGGCCGGGTTCTGGCCACCGCCCTGGGCCACGTCCGGCTTGCCGCCACCGCCGCCGCCGAGGGTCTTGGCGGCGGCGCGCACAAGGTCACCGGCCTTGAGACCGCGTTCGCGGGCGGCCTCGTTGGTGGCGATGACGGTCAGCGGCTTGCCGTTGTTGACCGTGAAGAGGGCGACCACGGCGGCCCGTCCGCCCTGGATCCGGCCACGCACGTCGAGGACCAGCTTGCGCAGGTCGTCCGGCGTCGTGCCGTCCGGGACCTGGCCGGTGACGACGGCGATGCCGTGCACGTCCTTGGCGGACTCGACGAGACCGGCGGCGGCCTGCAGCACCTTCTCGGCGCGGAACTTCTCGATCTCCTTCTCGGCGTCCTTCAGCTTGCCGAGCATGGCGGAGACCTTCTCCGGAAGCTCCTCCGGGCGCCCCTTGATCAGCTCCTGGAGCTGGGCGACGACCGTGTGCTCACGGGCGAGGAAGTTGTAGGCGTCCACGCCGACGAGCGCTTCGATACGGCGGACTCCGGAGCCGATCGACGACTCGCCGAGCAGCTTGACCAGGCCGAGCTGGGAGGTGTTGTGGACGTGGGTGCCGCCGCACAGCTCCTTGGAGAAGTCGCCGATGGTGACGACGCGGACCCGCTCGCCGTACTTCTCGCCGAACTCGGCGATGGCGCCCTGCTTCTTGGCCTCGTCGAGGCTGAGGATCTCGGCGTGCACGTCCAGGTCGCGGGCGAGCACCTCGTTGATCTTCTGCTCGACGTCGGTCATCACAGCCGTGGGCACGGCGGACGGCGAACCGAAGTCGAAGCGGAAGCGGCCCGGCTGGTTCTCCGAACCGGCCTGCGCGGCCGTCGGACCGAGGGCGTCACGGAGCGCCTGGTGGGTGAGGTGGGTGGCCGAGTGGGCGCGGGCGATGGCGGTTCGGCGGCGGATGTCGATCGCGGCCTCGGCCTTGGCGCCGACGGTGACCTCGCCGAACTGGACGACGCCCTTGTGGACGTAGACCCCGGGCACCGGCTTCTGGCAGTCGCGGATCTCGATCACGGCACCGGACTCGACCTTGATGCGGCCGGTGTCGCCGATCTGGCCGCCGCCCTCGGCGTAGAAGGGGGTGCGGTCGAGGACGATCTCGACCTCGTCGCCCTCGGTGGCGGCCGGGGAGGAGACTCCGTCGACGAGGATGCCGACGATCGTGGACTCGCCCTGGGTGTCCGAGTAGCCGATGAAGTCGGTCTCGCCGGCCTGGTCGGCGATCGCGCGGTAGGCGCCGACGCCGGCGTGGCCGGTCTTCTTGGCCTGGGCGTCGGCCTTGGCCTGGTCGCGCTGCTGCTTCATCAGGCGCCGGAAGCCGTCCTCGTCCACGGAAAGGCCCTGTTCGGCGGCCATTTCGAGGGTGAGGTCGATCGGGAAGCCCCAGGTGTCGTGGAGCAGGAACGCCTTGTCGCCGGCGAGGACCTTGCCGCCGGTCTCCTTCGTCTCGGAGATGGCGGTGTCGAGGATGTTGGTGCCGGCCTTCAGCGTCTTGACGAAGGCGGCCTCCTCGGCGAGGGCGACGGTCTCGATGCGCTGCCGGTCGGTGACCAGCTCGGGGTACTGCTGGCCCATCATCGCGATGACGGTGTCGATGAGGTCCTTGACGACCAGGCCACTGGCACCGAGCAGCCGCATGTTGCGGATGGCACGGCGCATGATGCGGCGCAGGACGTAACCACGGCCCTCGTTGCCGGGGGTCACGCCGTCGCCGATGAGCATCACGGACGTGCGCATGTGGTCGGTGACCACGCGCAGCGAGACGTCGGACTCGTGCGAGTCGCCGTACTCGACGCCGGTCAGCTCGGTGGCCTTCTTGATGACGGCCATGGAGGTGTCGATCTCGTACATGTTCTGCACGCCCTGCAGGATCATCGCGAGGCGTTCCAGGCCGAGGCCCGTGTCGATGTTCTTGCTGGGCAGCTCGCCGAGGATCTCGAAGTCCTCCTTGCCGATGCCCTCGCCGCGCTCGTACTGCATGAAGACGAGGTTCCAGATCTCCACGTACCGCTCGTCGTTGACGGCCGGGCCGCCCTCGACACCGAACTCGGGGCCGCGGTCGTAGTTGATCTCGGAGCACGGGCCGCAGGGTCCGGGGACGCCCATCGACCAGTAGTTGTCCTTCTTGCCGAGGCGCTGGATGCGCTCGGCCGGGACGCCGATCTTGTCGCGCCAGATGGTCTCGGCCTCGTCGTCGTCGAGGTAGACCGTGATCCACAGCCGCTCGGGGTCGAGACCGTAACCACCCTTGTCCTGGGGCGAGGTGAGCAGCTCCCAGGCGTAGGTGATGGCGCCTTCCTTGAAGTAGTCGCCGAAGGAGAAGTTGCCGCACATCTGGAAGAACGTGCCGTGGCGCGTGGTCTTGCCGACCTCTTCGATGTCGGGGGTGCGCACGCACTTCTGCACGCTGGTGGCGCGCGGCCACGGCGGCTTGACCTCGCCGAGGAAATACGGCTTGAAGGGGACCATGCCGGCGGGGACCAGAAGCAGAGTCGGGTCGTCCGCGATGAGCGACGCCGAGGGAACAACGGTGTGTCCGCGCTCCTCGTAGAAGCTCAGCCAGCGGCGGCGGATTTCAGCCGACTCCATCAGTGGTCCTCATTCCGGTTGTACGAGTACGTCGTCCTGTCGTTGCTTTCGACGGACCTTGGATTGCTGCGGTTCTCGATGGCGATGTGCTGCCTGGGGGCGGGGAGTTCGGGGTCGACCGGGGCGTTGATCCCCAGCGCGTCGCCGAGTTCGGCCTCCCGCTGGGCCATGCCCGCGCGGACGTCGAGCGCGAAGCCCACCGCGCTGTCCTTGAGCCGGTGCCCGGCTTCGAGCGCCTTGTTGGCCGCGACCGCGGCGAGGTGCTCGGGGGTCAGCTGCTTCAGCTTGCGATTGACCTTGGTGGTCGCCCAGACACCGGCGGCCACGCCCGTGCCGAACCAGAACGTACGGCGGAACATCGCTCGGTCAGTCCTTCTTCCGGGTGCGCTTGCCCCGCCGTCCGGCCGGGACGGTACGGCCCACGATCACCGTACGACGGGTCGCCCCGGACGGCGCGGGCACGTCCTCGCGGCGGCCGCCCAGGGCCCGGCGGACGCCGTAGCCGAAGGCCGCGACCTTGACGAGGGGACCGCCGAAGGTGGAGGCGACGGTGGTGGACAGGGCGGAGGCGTTCGACGTGACTTCCTGGACGTCGGAGGCGATCGCGTCGACCCGGTCGATCTGGGTCTGCGCCGAGCGCACCGCCGCGGAGGCGTCCGCCAGGAGCGGGACGGCCTGGTCGGTCACGTCCGCGACCAGCTTGGTGGTCGCCTTGAGCGTCTGGGCCAGCCTCACCAGTGCGACGGCGAGGAAGGAGACCAGGATCGCCCAGAAGACGGCCACCAGGATCCCGGCCACCTCTCCACCGGACACCTGACACCCGCTCTCATAAACACCTGTAGATAACTGGTCCCGAGCCTATCGCGCCGGGGATGGCGCTCCGTACCGCATTACCGCCCCGCGCGCTGTGGAGTTGGGCGAAGCGATTGTACGGACTGAATACGGTTCAGTACGCTCCGTGTTCCATGCGAGCTTCCCATGGCGGCGACGCCACCGCGGACGGCAATCTGCCCCTCGAACCCGACCGGTTCGTGGGCCGCTCGGCCGAACTCACCGAACTGGCACGGGCGCTCGACGCCTCGCGTCTGGTCACGGTGACCGGGCCCGGCGGAGTCGGCAAGTCCCGGCTCACGGCCCGTGCGGCGGCCCGCTCCGCTCCCCCGGACGGCGTGTGGCGGGTGGAGCTGGCGTCGGTGCGCGATCCGGAACTCGTGGACTTCGCGGTCGTGGAGGCGCTGGGGCTGACGGATCACACCACGCGGCTGCCGCGGGAGGCACTGCTCGCGCATCTGACGGGCCGTCAACTCCTGCTGCTGCTGGACGGGTTCGAGCATCTGGTGGAGGTGTGTGCCCCGCTGGTGGCCGAGTTGGTGGGGCGGGTGCCGGGGTTGCGGGTGCTCGCGGTGGGGCGGCGGCCGTTGGAGCTGGCGGGCGAGCGGGTGGTGGCGCTGGCGCCGCTGGACGAGGGCGAGGCGGCGGAACTGTTGGCCGAGCGCGCCGCGCAACAGGGGGTCGTGCTCTGCGAAGAGGACGCGGACGTACGGGAGTTGTGCCGGCGCCTGGACGGGATCCCTCTCGCCGTCGAACTGGCGGCGGGGCGGCTGCGGGCCCTGTCGCCCGGGGAGTTGCTGGCGCGGTTCGACGACCGGTTCCGGCTGCTGGCGGGTGGGCGCAGGGACGCGTTGCCCCGGCATCAGACGCTGCGGACGGCGATCGGCTGGAGCCATGAGCTGTGCACGCCCGAGGAACGGCTGCTGTGGGCACGGCTGTCGGTGTTCGCCGGGCGCTTCGACCTGGAGGCCGCCGAGTACGTCTGCGGCGGCGACGGACTGCCCTCGGACGGCGTCCTCGACGTGCTCTCCGAACTCCTCGCGCAGTCCGTGGTCGTCCGCGAGGAAACGGCAACGGGCCTGCGCTACCGGATGCTCGACACGATCCGCGCGTACGGCGCCGACTGGCTGGAGGCGGCCGGGGACGCGGCCCGGCTGCGACGGCGGCACCGTGATTGGTATCTGGGCCTTGCCACTTGGTGCGAGCTGGACTGGTTCTCGCCGCGCCAGGGCGAGGTCGCCGCGCGCGTCGAGGCGGAGCTGCCGAATCTGCGCGGCGCCCTGGAGTACTGCCTGACCGAGCCGGACGAGACGCATCTGGGCCAGTACCTGGCAGGCTCCCTGTGGTTCTACTGGGCGGGATGCGGACGGCTCTCGGAGGGCCGGCACTGGCTGGAGCAGGCCGTACAACTCGACTCCGACAACGACCAGTCGCGGCTGAAGGCCTTGTGGGTACTCGGCTATGTGGCGATCCTCCAGGGCGACACCGTGCCCGCGCTGGCCGCGCTCCAGGAGTGCCGCGAGGAGGCCGACCACGCGGCGAACCCCACGGCGGTGGCGTACGCCGAACACCGCACCGGCTGCCTGGCGTTGGTCACGGACGACATGCCCCGCGCGGAAGCCCTGCTGCGCTCGGCCCTCGACCGCTACCAGCAGATCGGCGAGCTGAACAGCAACGTCCTGATGGGCCAGGTCGAACTGGCGATGGCCCGGGCCTTCCAGGGCGACCTCGCCGACGCGGTGAAGCTGTGCGAGGACGTGCGGCGGGTGTGCGAGGACCACGGCGAGCGCTGGACCCGTTCCTACGCGCTGTACGTCCTGGCCTACGTCGCCTGGAGCGAGGGCCGGCTCCCGCACGCGCGCGACCTGTTGGCGGACTGCCTGGGCAGCGCGCACGGCTTCCGCGACCTGCTGGGCTCGGTGCTGGCGGTCGAACTGCTGGCCCTCGTCACGGCGGCCGAGGGCGATGCCGCCGAGGCCGCGCTGCTGCAGGGCGCGGCGGGCGTGATGTGGCCGTCGGTCGGGCTGCCGCTGTTCGGTTCGGCGTACTACAACGCCCCGCACGAGCTGTGCGAGGCGATGGCCCGGGAGCGGCTGGGCGACGGGCCGTACGAGGAGCGCGTACGCGAAGGCGCGCGGCTCGGCCGGGAGGCCGCCGTGGCACGGGCGTTGGGGCAGCGACGGCCCCTCGACGCCGTACCGGTGCCGCGTGGGCCCGTACGGCCTTCGCCGGTCGGCGTGGACATGCGAAAGCCCGCCGCCTCGCCCACCCGGAAGGGCGGGGAGACGGCGGGCTGACGTGGTGCAGGTGGTGCTACGTCCGTGGGGTGATCAGCGGGCGTAGTACTCGACGACGAGCTGCTCGTCGCAGATCACCGGGATCTCCTTGCGGTTCGGCTCGCGGTCCAGGCGGAACGCCAGGGCGCCGAGGTTCACCTGGAGGTAGCGCGGGGTCTCGCCGTCGGGGGCGAAGCCACCGGCGCGGGAAACCTCGAACAGGGTCTTGCTGCGGCTGCGCTCGCGGACCATGACGACGTCGTCCGGCTTGACGCGGAAGGACGGCTTGTCGACCTTCTGGCCGTTGACCTCGATGTGGCCGTGCACGACCATCTGGCGGGCCTGGTAGATCGTGCGGGCGATGCCCGAACGCAGGACCAGCGCGTCGAGACGACGCTCCAGCTCGATGATCAGGGCCTCACCGGTCTTGCCCTGGACCTTGGAGGCACGCTCGTAGGCGCGGACGAGCTGGCGCTCGGACACGTCGTACTGCGCGCGCAGACGCTGCTTCTCCAGCAGACGGACCTTGTAGTCCGAGTTCTGCTTGCGGCCACGACCGTGCTCACCCGGCGGGTAGGGACGGGCCTCGAAGTACTTGACGGCCTTCGGGGTCAGCGCGATGCCGAGGGCACGCGACTTCTTGACCTTGGGGCGGGACTGATTCGCCACGATGTCTCTTTCCTGGTTATCGGCTTGTCAGGGTGGTGAGAGAGGTCGCATCCGCAGCCGGGGAGACCCGCCGAATCCCTTGCGGGACCTGGTGGGCAGCCGCTCCCCTGATCTGGGCACTACGTGCAGCACGCGAGTGGCCCACCGACCGGTCCCGCCTCGCGGCGGATGGTGGTGGGCTGCCCGCGACACCATTCGAACGGTGCGCGACGCTCCTGGAGCCGGTCCGGAAACCGGGGCTCCGGCTGACCGTCCCGTTCTGACAGCACGGGACACAGCACTTCGGGGGATTCTACAGGGTGCTCAGGACCGCTTACGACCAAGGTGCTTCCTGGTCCACTCCACGGCGTCCGCGTACCGCGCCTCGGCCCCGTGCCGGGTCGGTTCGTAGTACTCGCGGTCCTTCAGCTCCTCCGGGGCGTACTGCTGCTCGGCGATCCCCTCGGGCAGGTCGTGCGGGTAGACGTACCCCTGGGCGTGCCCCAGCTTGGCCGCGCCCTTGTAGTGCCCGTCCCGCAGATGCATCGGCACCGGGCCCGCGTGGCCCTTGCGTACGTCCTCCATGGCGGCGCCGATCGCCGTGGTCGCCGCGTTCGACTTGGGGGCCAGGGCGAGCGCGATGGTGGCGTGGCTGAGGGTGAGCGCGGCCTCCGGGAAGCCGATCATCGCCACGGCCTGGGCGGCGGCGACCGCGATCGGGAGGGCGTTGGGATCGGCGAGGCCGATGTCCTCGCTCGCGGAGATCATCAGGCGGCGGGCGATGAAGCGGGGGTCTTCGCCGGCCTCGATCATGCGGGCCAGGTAGTGCAGGGCCGCGTCGACGTCCGAGCCGCGGATGGACTTGATGAGGGCGCTGGCCACGTCGTAGTGCTGGTCGCCGTCCCGGTCGTACTTCACGGCCGCGCGGTCGACCGTCTCCTCCAGGGTCTGGAGGGTGATGTCCGGCTCGCCCTTGTCGAGGGCGGCCCCGGCGGCGGCCTCCAGGGCGGTCAGCGCGCGGCGGGCGTCGCCGCCCGCGATGCGCAGCAGGTGGTTCTCGCTGTCCTCGGGGAGGGTGATCGCGTCCTTGAGCCCGCGCTCGTCGGACAGGGCCCGGCGCAGCAGGGCGCGCAGGTCGTCGTCCGTGAGGGGTTCGAGGGTGAGGAGCAGGGAGCGGGACAGGAGCGGGGAGATCACCGAGAAGTACGGGTTCTCCGTGGTCGCCGCGATCAGGGTGATCCAGCGGTTCTCGACGGCCGGGAGCAGGGAGTCCTGTTGGGCCTTGCTGAAGCGGTGGATCTCGTCGAGGAAGAGGACGGTCTCCTTGCCGAAGCCCCCGGTGGCGCGGCGGGCGCCGTCGATGACCGCGCGGACCTCCTTGACGCCCGCGGTGATCGCGGACAGTTCCACGAACCGCTTGTTGGTGGCCTTGGAGACGACGTACGCGAGGGTCGTCTTTCCGGTGCCCGGCGGCCCCCAGAGGATCACCGAGGACGCTCCGGCCGGGCCGCCGGCGCCCTCGCCGACCAGTCGGCGCAGGGGTGAGCCCGGCTTCAGCAGATGCTGCTGGCCCACCACCTCGTCGAGGGTGCGCGGGCGCATCCGTACCGCCAGGGGACTGCTGGACGGGTCCTTCTCCTGGCGTTCTTCGGCTGCGGCGGTGAAAAGGTCGGGCTCCACGTCGAAAACCCTATGTCACGCCACTGACAATCCGGTCTGGGCCGAGTTACGCCCAGAGCTGCGTGCCCCAGCGGGTCAGGATCAGCATCGCGATGATGCCGACGTGGGTGACCGGGAGGACCCAGGTGAACTCGCCCAGGAAGTTCTTGACCGGGCGCGGGACCTTGATGAAGTCGTTGCGCATGTTGAACGAGGTGACGTACCAGAACATCGTGATCGTGGCGACCCAGGCCAGCGAGCACCACAGGCACAGCGCGTTGATCCGGTACAGCGACTGGAACTGCAGCCAGGTGCAGAAGCCCACCCCGAAGAGCGTGCCGAAGTTGAAGGTCAGCCAGTACCAGCGCGGGAACTTGACCCGGGTCAGGAGGCTGATGCCGACGCAGATGACGATGCCGTAGGCGACCAGGCCGAGCATCGGGTTCGGGAAGCCGAAGGCGGCGGCCTGCTTGCTCTCCATGACGCTGCCGCAGGACACGATCGGGTTGATGCTGCAGCTCGGGGTGAACGTCTTGCCCGCGAGCTTGCCCTCAAGGATCTTGAACTTGTCGATCGTGATGACCCACGCGGCGAGCAGTCCGGCCGCACCGGTGATCACCAGCAGCACGGCGAAGGCCCGGCTGCTGCCGACCGTGCGCGGCTCCTCGGCCGTGTGCTCCGGCTCGGAGTCGGTGGAGACGTCCTTCACTGTCGTCTTGCTCATCACGCCGATCCGTCACTTGAGAGTTGGACCATCTTCGGGCACGGCCATTGTGCCGCACGCACGGGCCTGTCCACCGTTCGGTGGACATAAGGAAGTACGCACGGTCGTCCCTGAGCACTCGATTCCGGACGATGCTCATGGCATGACAACACAGGCGAACGACCTCGCAGTGGATGTGCGGGGGCTGCGCAAGCGGTACGGGGACGTGACCGCCGTCGACGGAATCGACCTGGAGATACGCACCGGGGAGGTGTTCGGCCTGCTCGGGCCCAATGGCGCGGGCAAGAGCACCACGGTGGAGATCCTCCAGGGCAATCGCGGCCGGGACGCGGGCGAGGTCGTGGTCCTCGGGTCGGACCCGGCGACGGGCACGCGCGCGTGGCGTTCGCGGGTCGGCATCGTCTGGCAGGACGAATCGGCACCCGCGGAGTTGACGGTCGGCGAGACCGTACGGCACTTCGCCCGCTACTACCCGCGTCCGCGCGACCCCGAGGAGGTCATCGGCCTGGTGGGTCTGGAGGCCAAGGCGGACAGCCGGATCAAGGCGCTCTCGGGCGGCCAGCGCAGGCGGCTCGACGTGGCCCTCGGAGTGATCGGAGATCCGGAACTCCTGCTCCTTGACGAGCCGACGACCGGTTTCGACCCGGCGGCCCGGCGCCAGTTCTGGGACCTGATCCGCAAGCTGGCCGGCGAGGGCACCACCATCCTCCTCACCACCCACTACCTGGAGGAGGCGGAGAACCTCGCCGACCGCCTCGCCATCGTCGCCAAAGGCCGGGTGGTCGCCGAGGGCGAACCGGCCGCCCTGCGCGAGGCCCACGGCACCGGGGCCACCGTCGAGTGGACCGAGCCCGACGGCACCCCGCGCGCGGAGCACACCGACACTCCTACCAAGGTCGTGGCGGAGCTCATGCACCGCTACGACGGCGAGATCCCGGGGCTTCTGGTGACGCGCCCCACCCTGGAGGACGTCTACCTCCGCCTGACCGGACAGGAGGACGTGCGATGACCGCGACGGTGGTGCGGGCCCGGGCACAGACCTCCGAGGAACGGCTGCCCGGGGCCTGGGGGCTCGGGCTGCGGCGCGGGGTGCTGGAACTCACACAGTTCTTCCGCCAGCGCGACCAGGTGGTCTTCACCTTCGCCTTCCCGGTCGTCTTCCTCTTCCTCTTCGCGTCGATCTTCAAGGACGACGTCCGGGGCGCGGGCGTCACCGCCTCCCAGCTCTACGTCCCCGCCATGATGGCCGCCGGCATCATGTCGACGAGTTTCCAGTCCCTCGGCATCTCGATCGCGATCGAACGCGACGAGAAGGTGCTGCGCCGCCTGCGCGGCACCCCGATGCCACCGGCCGCGTACTTCCTCGGCAAGATCTGGCTCGTTCTGGTCACGGGCCTGCTGGAGACGGCGATCCTGCTGCTCGTCGGGACCGGCTTCTACGGTGTCGACCTGCCCTCGTCGGCCGGCAAGTGGCTGGACTTCGGGTGGATCTTCGTGCTCGGGCTGACGGCGTGCGCACTGCTCGGCATCGCGGTCAGCTCGGTGCCCAAGTCCGGCAAGAGCGCGACCTCCGTGGTCGTCCTGCCCTTCCTGGTCCTGCAGTTCATCTCCGGGGTGTACATCTCCATCGACACCATCCCGGACTGGATGCTCAACATCGGCGCCCTGTTCCCGCTGAAGTGGATGTGCCAGGGGCTGCGCGGGGTGTTCCTGCCCTCGTCGGCGCAGGTGCTGGAGCAGGCCAGGAGCTGGGAGTTCGGAAAGGTCGCGCTGGTGCTCGGGGCGTGGTGCGTCGGAGGATTGCTGCTGTGTCTGCTGACCTTCCGGTGGAAGAACCGGCGCGACGGATGACCGTTCCCGGCCCGGTGAAGGGCTCGTACACCTGGGACCGTTCCTTCCGGCTCTGGGACACGTACTTCGCCCTGATCTGGCTGGCCACCCTGGTGTTCGTGCTCGGCACGAACTATCCGGGGTGGCCGGTACGCGTCACGGCGGCGGCCCTGCTCCTCCCGCTCGTCCCGCTCTACGTCCGGCTCGGGCGCCCGGTCCTCCAGGGCGATCCGCCCGACGAGCGGCGGGCCGTCTCCTACCTCGCGGCGCAGATGGCGCTGTTCCTGCCGTCGGCGGTGCTGGTCGGCGAGACCCGGTTGATGGCCTTCGCCCTCGTCCCGCCCTGCTTCATGATGCTGCGGCTGCGCTGGGCACTCATCGCGGTGACCGTGATCAACATCGCGCCCGTGATCGGCTGGGCGCTGCTGTGGTGGCCCGACGCCCACGACGTGTTCTTCAACTCGGTGTTCGCCGTGGTCACCCTGGTCTTCTCGATGGCCCTCGGGACATGGATCATCCGGGTCATCGAACAGAGCCAGGAGCGGGCCGAGTTGATCACCGAACTGGACGCGAGCCGCCACGAGGTGTCCCGGCTGTCGTCGGCGCACGGCGCGCTGGCCGAACGCGAGCGCATGGCCCGCGAGATCCACGACACCCTCGCCCAGGGCTTCACCAGTCTGCTGATGCTGATCCAGGCCGTGGAGGCCGAGTTGCACGACGACCCGGCGCAGGCCCGCCGCCATCTCGCCCTGATGGACGAGACGGCCCGGCAGAACCTCGCCGAGGCCCGCGCCCTGGTCGCCGGCGGCACACCGGCCGACCTCGCCGACGCCTCGCTGCCGGACGCCCTGCGCCGGCTCGCCGCCCGCCATGACGCGGCGCTCCAAGTCACGGGCCTGGTAAGGGCGTTGCCCGCCGCGCCCGAGGTGGTCGCCCTGCGATCCTGTCAGGAGGCCCTTGCCAACGCCCGCAAGCACGCGGGGAGTTCGGCGACGGTGAGCCTCACGCTGGCGTACGCCGACGACACGCTGACCGTGTCGGTGCGGGACGACGGGTGCGGTTTCGAGCCGGACGCGGTGTCCGGCGGCTACGGCTTGGCGGGACTTCGCACCCGGGCCGCCGAGGCGGGCGGGACGGCGCTGGTGCGCAGCGCGCGGGGGTCGGGCACGACGGTGACCGTACAGCTGCCTGTGTCGCCTTTGAGGAGTCCTCAATGATCCGGATCGTGCTGGCCGACGACCATCCCGTCGTACGGGAGGGGCTGCGGGCCATGCTCAGCGCCGAACCGGATCTCGACGTGGTCGCCGACGCGTCCAGCGGGCCGCAGGCCGAGGCGCTGGCGGCCGAACTCCGGCCCGACATCGTGCTGATGGACCTGCGGATGCCGGGCGGCGGAGGTGTCGACTCCATCGTGCGGATGAGCGCGGCCGGGCTGCCGTGCCGGGTGATCGTCCTCACGACGTACGAGACGGACCGGGACATCCTGCGGGCAGTGGAGGCGGGGGCGGCGGGCTATCTGCTGAAGGATCTGCCGCGAGGCGAACTGGCCGACGCCATACGGGCCGCGGCGCGCGGTGAGACGGTGCTGGCGCCCTCGGTGGCCGCGCGGCTGGTGGACCAGTTGCGGACGAAGCCGGAGCGTCCGCGACTGTCCGAGCGGGAGACCGCGGTGTTGCGGTTGGTGGCGGAGGGGTGCACCAACGCGGAGATCGGGCGGCGGTTGTACATCGGGGAGTCGACCGTGAAGACCCATCTGCTGCGGGTCTTCGGGAAGTTGGGGGTGGACGACCGGACTGCGGCGGTGACGAGTGCGATGCGGTACGGGTTGCTGGACTGATGATTCTCGCCCCCGCCGCCCCTACCCGTCCCATCCTTCTGGGGCTCCGCCCCAGACCCCGCTCCTCAAACGCCGGAGGGGCTGACTTTCAGCCCGTCCGG
>NZ_JBITGV010000023.1:0-147666 GCF_044457385.1 Streptomyces sp. NPDC050548 | reverse complement strand
CTTCGGTCTTGCGTTTCCGACTCTATCAGACCGTTTCCGGTCCCGATTTCCTCGGTGCTTTCCAGGTTCCCGCTTCCGCGTTTCCCTTTCCGGCGGTTCCGACTCTATCAGACCCTTTCGGGCCTGACTCCCAGTCAGAGAGGGTTGCCATCCCGGCCGTTGGGCCGTTCCGACGAGTGAGACTTTAGCGGATTCCTGAGTCCCGAGCGAATCGGGGGATGCGTCCTTTCGAACGCGGATTCCTCATTCCGCAAATACGCATGCCAATACAAGCGACGACGGATCGTCGATTGTTTGTAGGTACTTGCGGAATGGCTGTCCGGGGACCGACCGGAGTCGGCGCTCACGTCGGACAACTCGGAGAACACTACGTAGGCGGTCGGGGCGTGTCAACTCCGCTCCGGAGAGCCTCGTAGAGGCGTACTCTGTGTGACGTGACCACACATACGTGCACCCAGCAGTGGTGGGCCGCCTGACGGCGGCCGTACACACGTATGTACTCAACGGCCGCCGCCTCGGCGGCCGTTCTTGTTTCTCCCTCCAGAGGGGCGGCCGGCCGGCGCGGCGGTCTCGACCAGGAGGTGGAGAGATGACACGGGTCTTCAGTGGGGTCAAGCCGACCGGGCACCTGACGCTGGGGAACTACCTGGGTGCCGTGCGGCGCTGGGTCGATCTGGATCAGCGGCAGAGCGACGCCCTGTTCTGCGTGGTCGATCTGCACGCGCTGACCGTGGACCACGATCCGGCGCGGGTGCGCAGGCTCACTCGACAGGCGGCGACGCTGTTGCTGGCGGCGGGGCTGGATCCGGAGCTGTGCACCGTGTTCGTACAGAGTCATGTGGACGAGCACACGCGGCTGTCGTACGTCATGGAGTGTGTGGCGACCGACGGTGAGATGCGGCGGATGGTGCAGTACAAGGAGAAGGCCGCGCGTGAGCGGGAGCGGGGCGGGAGTGTGCGGCTGTCGTTGCTGACGTATCCCGTGCTGATGGCGGCGGACATCCTGGCGTACGGGACGGACGAGGTGCCGGTCGGGGACGACCAGACGCAGCATGTGGAGCTGGCCCGGGATCTGGCGGTCAGGTTCAACCAGCGATACGGCCATACGTTCGTGGTGCCCCGGGCGACTCGGCCGGGGGTGGCGGCGCGGGTGATGAATCTGCAGGAGCCGACTTCGAAGATGGGGAAGTCGGACGACTCCGGGCCGGGGATCGTCTATCTGCTGGACGAGCCGGACGTCGTACGGAAGAAGGTCATGCGGGCCGTGACCGACAGTGCGGCGGAGGTCGTCTACGACCGGGAGGAGCGGCCGGGGGTCGCCAATCTGCTGGAGATCCTGGCCGCTTGCGAGGGTGGGAACCCCGAGGACTTGAGCGGTGTATATGAGTCGTACGGAGCGTTGAAGAAGGACACCGCGGAGGCAGTGGTCGAGCTGCTCAGGCCTGTGCAGGAGCGGCACAAGGCGTTGTGCGCGGATCCCGCTTATGTGGAAGGGGTGTTGCGGGATGGGGCGGAGAAGGCGAGAGGGATGGCGAAGCCGATGGTCGATACCGCGTATCGGGCCATCGGGCTTCTGCCTGCGTAGCCGTCCGGCCGCCGACTAGCTGTTTCCGGAGGCCAGTTCGCGGCTGCGGTCGCGGGCTGCCTCCAGGGCGGCGATGAGTGCGGCGCGTACGCCGTGGTTCTCCAGTTCGCGGATGGCGTTGATCGTCGTGCCGGCCGGCGAGGTGACGTTCTCCCGGAGCTTGACCGGGTGTTCGCCACTGTCGCGGAGCATGACGGCGGCGCCGATCGCGGACTGGACGATGAGGTCGTGGGCCTTGTCGCGCGGCAGGCCGAGCAGGATGCCCGCGTCCGTCATGGCTTCGACCAGGTAGAAGAAGTACGCCGGGCCGGAGCCGGAGAGAGCGGTGCAGGCGTCCTGCTGGGACTCGGGGACGCGGAGTGTCTTGCCGACGGCGCCGAAGATCTCGTCGGCGTGCGCGAGGTGGGCCTCGGTGGCGTGGCTGCCGGCGGAGATGACGGACATCGCCTCGTCGACGAGGGCGGGGGTGTTCGTCATGACCCGGACGACAGGGGTGCCTGCGGCCAGGCGCTCCTCGAAGAAGGAGGTGGGGATGCCCGCCGCGCCGCTGATGACCAGGCGGTCGGCGGGGAGGTGCGGGGCGAGTTCGTCGAGGAGGGTGCCCATGTCCTGCGGCTTGACCGTGAGGATCAGGGTGTCGGCGCTCTTCGCGGCCTCGGGGTTGGTGACCGGGGTGACTCCGTGGCGGGCGCGGAGTTCCTCGGCGCGCTCGGGGCGGCGGGCGGTGACCAGGAGATCGGCCGGGGCCCAGCCCGCTCGGATCATTCCGCTGAGCAGGGCTTCGCCGATCTTGCCGGTGCCGAGGACTGCGACTTTCTGGGTCATGGGGTCATCCTCGCACCGGCGGTGCGCCCTTGAGACGGCTGTCCGGCTGGCGGAACACCTTCATGTGGTGCGCCTCTATGCCGTACGCCTCCTCAGTGTGGCCGCGCCCAGGCACAGGACCAGCAGGGCGCAGCCGGCCACGATCAGGACGTCCCTGACGAAGGTCGCGGTCATCTCCGTGTGCTTGAGGACCTCGTTCATGCCGTCGACCGCGTACGACATGGGGAGGACGTCGGAGATGGTCTCCAGCACCGGGTGCATCTCGGAGCGCGGGGTGAAGAGGCCGCAGAGGAGGAGTTGGGGGAAGATCACCGCCGGCATGAACTGGACGGCCTGGAACTCCGAGGCGGCGAAGGCCGAGACGAAGAGGCCGAGGGCGGTGCCGAGGAGGGCGTCGAGGAGGGCGACCAGGAGGAGGAGCCAGGGGCTGCCGGTGACGTCGAGGCCGAGGAACCAGACGGCGAGGCCGGTGGCCAGGGCGGACTGGATGATCGCGAGGGTGCCGAAGGCGAGGGCGTAGCCGGCGATCAGGTCGCCCTTGCCCATGGGCATGGCGAGGAGTCGTTCGAGGGTGCCGGAGGTGCGTTCGCGCAGGGTGGCGATCGACGTGACCAGGAACATCGTGATGAGCGGGAAGATCCCGAGCAGGGAGGCGCCGATGCTGTCGAAGGTGCGCGGGCTGCCGTCGAAGACGTAGCGCAGCAGGACGAGCATCACGCACGGGATGAGGATCAGCAGCGCGATCGTGCGGGGGTCGTGGCGGAGCTGGCGCAGGACGCGGGCCGCGGTGGCGGTGGTGCGGGCGAGGCTCAGGGCGCTGGGTGCCGTAGGGGCCGTGATCGTTGGCGTGCTCATCGGGTCGTCTCCTTCTGGCGGCCGGTGGCCACGGCCTCGTCGACCAGGTGCAGGAAGGCGGCTTCGACGGTGTCGGAGCCGGTACGGGTGCGGAGGGCGTCGGGGGTGTCGTCGGCGAGGACCTCGCCCTCGCGCATCAGGAGGAGGCGGTGGCAGCGCTCGGCCTCGTCCATGACGTGGGAGGAGATGAGGAGGGTGGCGCCGCGGGAGGCGGCGATGTCGTGGAAGAGGGTCCACAGGTCGCGGCGGAGGACGGGGTCGAGGCCGACGGTGGGTTCGTCGAGGACGAGGAGTTCCGGGGTGCCGAGGAGCGCGACCGCGAGGGAGACGCGGCTGCGCTGGCCGCCGGAGAGGTTGCCGGCGAGGGCGTCGGCGTGGCTGACGAGGTCGACGTCGGTCAGGACGCGGTCGACCTCGTGGCGGCGGGTGGCGGCGGTGCGGCCGGGGTCGAGGATCGCGGCGAAGTAGTCGAGGTTCTGACGGACCGTCAAGTCATCGTAGACGGAAGGGGCTTGGGTGACGTAGCCGATGCGGGTGCGGAGGGCGGGGTGGCCGGCGGGGTGGCCGAGGACGTTCAGGGTGCCGGTGACCTTGGCCTGGGTGCCGACGATCGAGCGCATGAGGGTCGACTTGCCGCAGCCGGAGGGGCCGAGCAGGCCGGTGATCTGACCGCGCGGGACGGTGAAGTCGATGCCGCGCAGGACGGTGCGGGGGCCTCGGACGACGGTGAGGGCTGCGGCCTGGACGGCGGGGTCGGGGGCCGCGCCGGGTGGAGTGTCCGGTGATCCGGGTGATTCGGCGACGTAATTCATCATACGATGAATAATGCTCTCGCGGGGCGGGGTCGTCAAGCGGGTTCGGCGGCACTGCCGTTACACGGGTGCGCGGGACGGCGCAGGCGCGTGGCGGCGTGATCGGAGTGGGGCGCTCCGGTATGGACGCCTCCGCGTTCACGGGGTGGTCACACGAATCGCGTGCGCGATCAACTCCCGTTCCCGACAATGGATTTCAGTTCGCCGTGCCCTCCCCCGGTGCGGCGCCCACGCATCTCCCGTTCGCAATTCGGAGGTGCCGTTGTCATGCGCTGTGGTGTGAGCAAGGCCGATCTGTTCGCTTCTCTAGTCGTCTTTCTCGTCGCGCTCCCGCTGTGCGTGGGTGTGGCGATCGCCTCCGGGGTGCCGGCCGAACTGGGGCTGGTCACCGGGATCGTCGGCGGGCTGGTGGTCGGGGCGCTGCCCGGCAGCAGCCTTCAGGTGAGCGGTCCGGCCGCCGGGCTGACCGTGCTGGTGTACGAGGCCGTGCGGGCGTACGGCGTCGAGGCGCTCGGGGTGCTGGTGTTCGCCGCCGGGGTCGTGCAGTTGGGGCTCGGGGTGCTGCGGCTCGGGCGGTGGTTCCGGGCCGTGTCCGCGGCCGTGGTGCAGGGGATGCTCGCCGGGATCGGGCTCGTGCTGGTCGCCGGCCAGGTCTACGCGCTCGGTGATGTGGCCGCACCGGCGGGCGGGCTCGGGAAGCTCACGGGGCTGGTGTCGCTGCCGGGGCTGGTGGATCCGGTGGCGTTGTCAGTGGGCGGTGCCACCATTGCCGTACTGGTGCTCTGGCCTCGGTGGCGGCGCGGGGCTCGGCTGGTGCCGGGGCCGTTGGTGGCGGTGGGGCTGGCGGCGGCGGTGACCGGGGTGTTCGACCTGTCGGTGCGGCGGGTTGAGGTGCGGGGCCTGCTAGGTGCCGTGCGGGTTCCGGAGTGGGGGGATTTCGGGCGGCTCACGGAAGTGGGGGTGATCGGGACGGTCGTCGCGTTCGCGTTGATCGCGTCGGCGGAGTCGTTGTTCAGCGCGGCGGCGGTGGACCGGCTGCACCGGGGTCCGCGGACGGACTACGACCGGGAGTTGATCGCGCAGGGCGCGGGCAACGCGGTGTGCGGGGTCCTCGGGGCGCTGCCGATGACCGCGGTGATCGTGCGGAGCGCTGCGAATGTACAGGCGGGCGCCAGGACCAAGGCCTCGCGGGTGCTGCACGGTGGGTGGCTGCTGCTCTTCACGGCACTGCTGCCCGGAGTACTGGGGTTGGTGCCGGTCGCGGCGCTGGCCGGGCTGCTCGTGCACGCCGGCTGCAAGCTCGTGCCGGTACGGCAGGTGCGGGGGTTGTGGACCGGGCACCGGGGTGAGGTGGTCGTGCTCGGGGTGACCGCGGTGGCGATCGTGGTGGGGAATCTGTTCGAGGGGGTGTTGGTCGGGCTGGCGTTGGCAGTGGCGAAAACCGCGTGGGACATCAGCCATGTCCACGTGGAGACGGAGGACCTCGGCGACGCGGGAATCGTCGTACGGGTCCTGGGACATGCGACGTTCCTACGACTGCCGAAGCTGCTGGACGCGTTGGAGGCACTGCCGTACGACCGGGAGGTGCGGCTGGAGTTGGGCGGGCTGCGGCATGTGGATCATGCGTGCGCGGCGGCGTTGGAGGGGTGGGTCATCGGGCGGGGAAGGGATGGCGGGGGCGGGGGCAGTGGCGGGAAGGGTGGAAGTGGCGGGAGTGGCGCGGGGGTGGTTGCGGTCGAGGGGGTGTGACGGGGTGAGGGTGAGGAGGTCGACGGTCAGGAGGTGGGGGGGGGCTGGGGTGGTCGGACCTGGGCTGTCGGAGGTTGGCCGGCCCATCGCGCGGGCTGTCGGGGGCTGTGCTGCTGGGGTTGTCGGAGGTTGGCCGCAGGGGCGGGCAGTAGTGGTGCTGTCGGGGCGGCGAACGGTTGACCGCCGGGGGCGTCAGAGATCGCGTAGCTGAAGCAACCAACGATTGACCGGCGGCGCAGCGAGGGATCGCGGTGCTGGGACCACCAGAGGTTGACAGAGGTTGACCGCCAGGGCCGTCAGGGATCGCACCCGCTGCGGCAACCGGCGGTTGGCTGCTTCGGCAGCCGGCCGTCCTGTCGTTGAGGTCGTCAGGAGGTCATGGTGCGAGGGCTACGACGAGTTCCACGACGTAGGTCTCCTCCACTGTGCCGTCCGGGAACGCGGTGAGCAGGTGGTTGCGCTCCTCGGTGAGAAAGGTGTTGGTGGCCTGTTCGTCCTGGACCAGGAAGACAGAGTGGCTGCTGATGTTGGCCAGGTGGGTGTCGACCGGGACGCTGCGGCTCCAGCGGACCCTGCGGTGGGCGAAGTCGAGACGGCCGGTGGGATCGGCGAGCGCGGTGTGCACGCCGCTGCCGTTCTGCTTCACGACGCGGTCGATGCCGAAGTGGATCCGGATGCGTTCCGCCTGCTCGGCGATCCACGGGACGTCGACGGCGCTGGTGTTCCACCACAGGGCGAGCGCGCCGCCCGGGCGCAGTACGCGCAGGGCCTCCGGGACCGACTTGGTGGTGTCGGTCCAGTGCCAGGCCTGGGCATAGGTGAGGAAGTCGAAGGAGTGCTCGGTCAGGGGGAGGGCGTCGCCGGTGCCCCGGACCAACGGGACGTCGGGGAGGGCGCGGCGGAACTGGGCCGCCATGCCGTCGCCGGGTTCGATCGCGATCACGTCGGCGCCACGGGCGTGCAGGAGGGCAGTCGCGATGCCGGTGCCCGCGCCTACGTCCGCGACACGGGCGCCCGCGAGGGGGTGGCCGGCCAGTTCCTCGATGGCGTCGAAGAGTGCGGGTGGGTAGGAGGGGCGGTTCTCGGCGTACTGGGCCGCGGCGGCGTTGAAGGAGTGGGCTCGGGCGGTGTGCGAGGGCGGCTTCGACGAAGTGGTCATACGGCCATGGTTACCGGGGTGGGTGCAGGGTGCAGGTGGATTTTGGTGAGAGATGGGGTGGGGAGAGAAGAGGGAGCCGGGCGGGAGCGGGGCGAGGCGGTTCTGACCGGGGCGGTCCTGACCGGGGCGGGGTGGCGCGGGGCGGGGTGGCGCGGGGCAGGGCGGCGCGGGGCAGGGCGGCGCGGGGCAGGGCGGCGCGGGGCAGGGCGGCGCGGGGCAGGGCGGCGCGGGGCAGGGCGGCGCGGGAGCGCGGCTCGGTCGGCCGGGGTGCGGGCCCTCGGCGGTCGCCGGGAGGGGGCGGGCGTGGCCTGGCCCGGAAGCGAAACCGCAGGCCGCGAGTCGCAGGCCGCAAACCGCGAGCCGCGAGCCGCAACCCGCCCGCGACGCGTGACCGGCTCGACGCGAAGCCGCTAGCCCCAAGCCACGGACTTCAAGCCGCGGGCCGTTAGCCGCAGGCTTCAAACCGCAGGCCGCAGCCCGCAGACCGTTAGCCGCAAGCTTCAAACCCCAGGCCGTTAACCGCAGGCTTCAAGCCGCAGCAATCCGTAGCCCGCAACGCGCAACCCGCAAGCCCCGATCTGCGAGCCGCAGCCTTGGCTGCCCCGACGCGTACCCGTCCCGGCCCGCCTCGGCCCGCCCCGCCCCGGTCAGGACCGTCCCGCCCCGGTCAGGACCGGCGGCGCTTCTTCGAAGGGTTGCGGGTGCGGCGAGTTGTGCGCTTCTCGTGTTGGGCCACGGCCGTCTCGTACTCCTCGCGGTGGCGTTGCTCGCCGGGGGCCTCCGTGAGGGAGCGGAGGAAGTAGGCGACGAGGGAGCCGACGAAGCCGATGCCCAGGAGGCCGCGGAGGGAGGCCTGGCGGTCGGGGTCGGGGCGCTTTTTGAAGCTCTCCCAGGTGTGGCCGAAGGCGAGGGCGCTGCAGACCGCGAACATCACGGTGACGAGGAGGGTGACGAAGCTGCCGACGTCCGCGATCTGGAGGCCCTGGTAGGCGAAGCGGAGGATCAGGCAGGAGGCGACGGCGGCGGCGAGGGAGCCGGCGGCCGCGGCGAGGCGGCGCGGGGTGTAGCCGTTGTCGTGGTTCACCCAGGTGGTGCCGAAGAAGCGGAGGGGCTCGGGGCGGGGGCCCGTACCTGCGTCTGTGCCTGGGGAGCCCGCGGAGGTGCCCTGGGTGCCGGTCTCGTCGTTCACGGGACGATTATGGCTCCGCGGGCGGACGCGGGCTCCCGTTGGGGGCTCAGGAGCAGCGCGGCCGGACGTAGCCGTCGCTGCCGGTGTTCACATAGGCGTCGGAGATGTACTCGCCGTCGTCGATGTTGTCCCAGATGTTCGTCGTGCCGTAGTAGCCCGTCACCGTGGTGCCCGGGGTCTGGCAGTAGATCGGGACCTGGGAGCCCTCGGCCAGGACGCGGACGATGGTGTAGCCGGTGCCCGGTCCGCTGCGGACGTTGACGCGGGTGTTGGGCGCGATGGAGTAGTAGTGCAGAGCCGCTGCCGTCGCGGTGACGTCGGCCTCGCCGCCCTGGGCTTCCGGTGCGCGGTCAACAGACATGAAAAACCTCCCCCGTTGGACCCCATGACTGCCATGGGGCCCCGATGATTCCCCTGAAACACGCCATGAAACATATGTACGCAACTCGCACTCGTAAGCCAGCAAGCCGTCTCTGTCCCGTACGGGTCATCGACTAGGCTCCGTGCGTCGCGCGCGCGAACGATCAGCACGGGGGTGGTTCCATGGCGCCACAGCACGACACCGGAGCGGGCGCGGAAGCGGAACTTCCCGAGTACGCCGGTCACTACCGCCTGGAGTCATGCCTGGGCTCCGGTGGCATGGGCGTGGTGCATCTCGCGCAGAGCACCTCCGGGATGAAGGTCGCCGTGAAGGTCGTCCACGCGGAGTTCGCGCAGGATCCCGAGTTCAGGGGGCGGTTCCGGCAGGAGGTGGCGGCGGCTCGACGGGTGAGCGGGGCCTTCACCGCGCCGGTGGTGGACGCCGACCCGGAAGCCGAACGGCCTTGGATGGCAACGTCGTTCATCCCCGGGCCGACCCTGTCCGAACATGTGAAGCGGAATGGCCCGATGACGCCCGGCGAGTTGCGCCGGCTGATGGCCGGACTGGCCGAGGCGCTGCGTGACATCCATCGGGTCGGCGTCGTGCACCGGGACCTGAAACCGAGCAACGTGCTGCTCGCCGAGGACGGGCCGAAGGTCATCGACTTCGGTATTTCTCGGCCAAAGGACAGCGAACTGCGCACCGAGACGGGGAAGTTGATCGGGACGCCGCCCTTCATGGCGCCGGAGCAGTTCCGGCGGCCCAGGGAGGTCGGGCCGGCCGCGGACATCTTCGCGCTCGGGTCCGTACTGGTGCACGCGGCGACGGGGCGCGGCCCGTTCGACTCCGACAGTCCGTACGTCGTCGCCTACCAAGTCGTCCATGACGAGCCGGACTTGACGGGACTGCCGGAGAACCTCGCGCCGCTGGTGCTGCGTTGCCTCGCCAAGGAGCCCGAGGACCGGCCCACACCCGACGAGTTGATGCGTGAACTGCGGTCGGTGTCGGCCTCGTACGACACGCAGGCCTACATACCGGCACAGCGGGCCGGTGCCACGCCGGTGCCGGAGCCCCTCGCGGCGGAACCCGAACAGCCTGAAAAGTCCGGACCGCGGCGCGGAAGACGCTTGCGCAAGCGGGTCGCGCTCGGGGCGGGCGCGCTCGGACTGGCCGCGATCGGCACGATCGCCGCGCTCCAGTTGTCCGAAGACAGCCGCCCGACACCGCAGGGCGCCACCCCGCACACCACGCCCAGCGCCGTGTTCAGCGGGTGGAAGACGGCACCGGTCTCCAAGCAGAGCACCCCCCAATGTTCTTACGGGGCAGGGAAGTTGTTCTGCGCGCAGCCCGGGGTGGTGTTCGCCCTGGACCCGTCCGACGGCCGTCTGCTGTGGCGGCACGCCGTCACCACGACCCGGACGGGCGGGCCGCCGGTCCTGTCGGGTGGCCTCGTGCATCCCGCGCTGGACGACGGCCGGCGTCTTGAGGCCCTCGATCCCGCCTCGGGCAGGACGCGTTGGCAGCGGACCGTGCCCGCCGAGACCGGGCTGGCGGGGGCCGGAGGGGTGCTCCTGCTCACCCACGCGGACGGCACGGTCACGGGGGTGGACGGCGCTTCGGGTGGCCGGAAATGGAACCACCGGATTCCGGGCCAACAGGCGCCCTACTTCGCCTCGTTCAACGGGGACGCCTTGGCGTACGCGTCGAACACGTCGGCCGACGGGTCGAGCACGCGGGTGACTGCGGTCGATCCGGAGACGGGTGAGGTGCGCTGGGACGCGCGGCTGAAGGGGTCGGTGCAGCCCGTCGGCACGGCGGGCGGGTCCGTCTTCCTCCTCTCGGTCGACAGGGTCTACGGGGCCACGCAGGCCGTGGTCCGCTACACCCCGGAGACGGGAGCCACGCGGCGCGTGACGCTGCCCGTGCGGCTCGACCAGGCCCGCGCGACCGTCCGCGGGAGCGTCGTCTACCTCATGGGAACCGGTGGATCGATGACGGCCGTGGACATGGACACACGGAAGCGGCTGTGGGGTCTGGAAACGGCCGTGCTGCGGAGTTCCACACCGGTCACGGACGGCAGGCAGGTGTACGTCACCGCGGCGGACGGGCGGCTGCTCGCCGTCGATGCCCGTGTGGGCCGGCTCGTCGGGCAGACCCCCGCGCGACTCGACTCCAACTCGGACCGGATCAGCGCGGCGCTACCCGAACCCGTCGTAGCCGACAACCGCGTCTACGCCGCCGCCCCCGACGGCACGGTCTTCGCCGTCAACTCCCGTACCCCCGGCGCCTGGTAGCCGTAGCAACGCGAACTGGCTTACGCCCGGCGCCTGGTGGCCGTATCAAGGCAGGCAAGGCAGGCAAGGCAGGCAGCAAAAGGGCCGCCCCCGTCGGAACGGAGGCGGCCCCAGGACCCAGGAAGCAGTTGTGCCTCAGCCCAGCTTGCTGACGTCCCGCACCGCGCCGCGGTCCGCGCTGGTGGCCATCGCGGCGTACGCGCGCAGGGCCGCCGAGACCTTGCGCTCGCGCTGCTTCGGGGCGTAGCGGCCCTCCAGCGCGGCCTCACGGCGGGCCAACTCGGCGTCGTCGACGAGGAGTTCGATGGAGCGGTTCGGGATGTCGATGCGGATGCGGTCGCCGTTCTCGACGAGGGCGATGGTGCCGCCGGACGCCGCCTCGGGGGACGCGTGGCCGATCGAGAGGCCCGAAGTGCCGCCGGAGAAGCGGCCGTCGGTGATCAGGGCGCAGGTCTTGCCGAGGCCGCGGCCCTTGAGGAAGGACGTCGGGTAGAGCATCTCCTGCATACCCGGGCCGCCCTTGGGGCCCTCGTAGCGGATGACGACGACGTCGCCGTGCGTCACCTGCTTGTTGAGGATCTTCTCGACGGCCTCTTCCTGCGACTCGCAGACGACCGCCGGGCCCTCGAAGGTCCAGATGGACTCGTCGACGCCGGCCGTCTTCACGACGCAGCCGTCTACGGCGAGGTTGCCCTTGAGGACCGCGAGACCGCCGTCCTTGGAGTAGGCGTGCTCGGCGGAGCGGACGCAGCCCTCGGCCGCGTCCTCGTCCAGCGCCTCCCAGCGCTCGGACTGGGAGAAGGCCTCGGCGGAGCGGACGCAGCCGGGCGCCGCGTGCCACAGTTCGACGGCCTCCGGAGAGGGCGATCCGCCGCGCACGTCCCACGTCTTGAGCCAGTCCGCGAGGGACGGGCTGTGGACGGAGTGGACGTCCTCGTTGAGCAGGCCGGCGCGGTGCAACTCGCCCAGCAGAGCCGGGATTCCGCCGGCGCGGTGGACGTCCTCCATGTAGTACGTGCGGTTCTTCGCGACGTTCGGGGCGACCTTGGCGAGGCACGGCACGCGGCGCGAGACCGCGTTGATCTCGTCCAGGCCGAACGCGACGCCCGCCTCCTGCGCCGCGGCCAGCAGGTGCAGGATCGTGTTGGTGGAGCCGCCCATCGCGATGTCGAGGGCCATGGCGTTCTCGAAGGCCGCGAAGGTGGCGACGTTGCGCGGCAGGACCGTCTCGTCGTCCTGCTCGTAGTAGCGGCGGGTGATGTCCATCACCGTGCGGGCCGCGTCCTGGTACAGGCCCTTGCGGGCGGTGTGCGTGGCGAGGACCGAGCCGTTGCCCGGCAGGGAGAGGCCGATGGCCTCGGTCAGGCAGTTCATCGAGTTGGCGGTGAACATGCCGGAACAGGAGCCGCAGGTCGGACAGGCGTTCTCCTCGATGTTGAGGACGTCCGCGTCCGAGACGCTGTCGTTGGCGGCCTCGACCATCGCGTCGATCAGGTCCAGCGTGCGGACGGTGCCGTCCTGCAGCGTGGCGCGCCCGGCCTCCATGGGTCCGCCGGAGACGAAGACCGTAGGGATGTTGAGACGGAGCGCCGCCATCAGCATGCCCGGGGTGATCTTGTCGCAGTTGGAGATGCAGATCAGGGCGTCGGCGCAGTGCGCCTCGACCATGTACTCGACCGAGTCCGCGATCAGGTCGCGGGAGGGGAGCGAGTAGAGCATTCCCCCATGCCCCATCGCGATGCCGTCGTCGACCGCGATGGTGTTGAACTCGCGCGGGATGCCGCCGGCCGCGGTGATCGCCTCGCTGACGATCCGGCCGACGGGCTGGAGGTGGGTGTGGCCGGGCACGAACTCGGTGAAGCTGTTCGCCACCGCGATGATCGGCTTCCGGCCGATGTCCGCACCGGGTACACCGGAGGCGCGCATAAGGGCGCGGGCGCCCGCCATGTTGCGTCCGTGAGTGACTGTGCGGGACCTCAGCTCGGGCATCGTCGCTCGCTCCTTCAGGCAGATAGGGCTGATATTGAGCGTACGCCGGTCATCCAGGGGTCGGACACGGTGTCCGTATCGCGGGACGCATGTCTCACTGAGGAGACAGGGCCGAGGACGGGCTCACGGCCCCGTCAGATGCCCCTGCACCACCGGTGCCAGCCGCGCGATGATCTGCTCCGGGTCCGCCGATGCCACCGGTTCGATCTTGATGACGTACCGCATCATCGCGACCCCGACGATCTGCGCCGCCGCGAGTTCGGCGCGCAGTTCCGGGTCCGGGACGTCGAGCTGGCTCGCGATGCGGCGCAGCAGCTGGCCGCTGATCAGACGGCGGAAGACGGCCGCCGCGGCCTCGTTGTTCACGGCCGACCGGACGATGGCGAGCAGCGGGGTCCGGGTCACCGGGTTCTCCCAGAGCCCGAAGATCATGCGGGTGAGCCGCTCACCGATGCCGTCGAGCGGGCCGTCGAGCAGCGTGTCCCGGGACCTGAGCGCGGGTGCGAACGCCACCTCGACGGCCGATTCGAAAACCTGTTCCTTGGTGCCGAAGTAGTGGTGGACGAGCGCCGAGTCGACCCCGGCCGCCTTGGCGATGGCACGCACGGACGTCTTCTCGTACCCCCGCTCGGAGAACACCTCCCGGGCCGCGGCCAGGATGCGGTCGCGGGTGTCGGCGGATTCCGTACGAGGGGGTCGGCCCCGGCGCTTGGCGGTGGCGTCGGTCACCGCCGGGGCACCTTCACGGCCGAGGCCAGATGCAGCCGCGTGAAGGCGAGCGCCTCCGCGAGATCGGCCTCGCGTTCGGCGCCGGACATCGCGCGCCGGGTGTTGACCTCGATGACGACGTGGCCGTCGAAGCCGGTCGTCGCGAGCCGTTCCAGCAGTTCGGCGCAGGGCTGGGTGCCGCGTCCGGGGACCAGGTGCTCGTCCTTGTTCGAGCCGTTGCCGTCCGCGAGATGGACATGACCGAGACGATCACCCATCCGCCCGATCATCTCGGTCGCGTCGGTGCGGGCGGTCGCGGTGTGGCTGAGGTCGATCGTGAAGTGCCGGTAGTCGTCCTGCGTGACGTCCCATTCGGGGGCGTAGGCGAGCATCTCGCGGTCGCGGTAGCGCCACGGGTACATGTTCTCTACGGCGAACCGCACATCCGTCTCGTTCGCCATCCGCCAGATCCCGCTGACGAAGTCCCGCGCGTACTGGCGCTGCCAGCGGAACGGCGGATGCACCACGACAGTGCTCGCGCCGAGCTTCTCGGCGGCGGCCTGGGCACGCTGGAGCTTGATCCACGGGTCGGTCGACCACACCCGCTGCGTGATGAGCAGGCACGGCGCGTGCACGGCGAGGATCGGGACCTGGTGGTAGTCGCTGAGTCTGCGCAGCGCCTCGATGTCCTGGCTGACCGGGTCGGTCCACACCATGACCTCGACACCGTCGTAACCGAGGCGCGCGGCGATCTCGAAGGCCGTCGCCGTCGACTCCGGATACACGGACGCCGTGGACAGCGCGACCTTCGCATCCGGGATGCGCACGACTGGTTCTGCCACGGAGGACAGACTACGGGGCGGCGCTTTGCGCGGGGGAGCCGGTTGCTGTGCCCGCCCTGTGCGGGGTACGGCAACCGGCCATCTCCGGCGCGGGGCCGCGTTGTGGCGATACTTCATGCGGGTCTGATACGTCGGGTGCGGGGTGGGTGTTCAGCGAGGGCGGGCGTGGGGGGAGTCGGGCGGGGGCGCGGGGCATGGGTGGGCGTGGGGGGAATTCGGCGGGAGCGCGGGGCATGGACGGGCGTGGGGGGAATTCGGCGGGAGCGCGGGGCATGGACGGGCGTGGGGGGAAACTCGGCGGGGCGCGGGGCATGGATGGGCGTGCGTGGCGCGGGTCGGTGCGCGCGGCACGAGCAGATGCGCGCGGCACGAGCAGATGCGCGCGAGGGCGGTCGGCTGCGCCGGGCGCGCGCCAAGCGGGTACACGCGCTGCGGACACCCCCACACATACGTGCACCACGGCCGACCAGGCGGACGGTTCGGCCGACCCCGGCAGGCAGCCCCGCGGGTACGTCACGACCACGCGCGTGTGCACCGCGGACAGTCACGTACGCACGGGTCACGGCCGAGCCGACGGCGGTACGGCCGGCCCCGGGGGCCGTACCGACCGGCAGCCGCGCGGGAACACCACGGCCACGCGCGTGTGCGGCACGAACTGGCACGCGCGCGTGGGTCGCGGCCAAGTCGACGCGTGTACGGCCGACCCCGACACCGCGCCGACGGACAGCCCCGCTAGCACCTGACGGCCACGCACCTAGGCGGCACGAACAGCCACGCGCGCGTGCGTCGCAGCCAAACCGACGGCGGAACGGCCGGACCCGGACGCCGTATCGACCGACAGCCACGCAGAAACACGACCGCCACACACGCGTCCGTCGCAGCCGAACCGACAGCCGAACGGCCGACCCCGGACGCCGTACCGACAGACAGCCACGCAGGTAAGCGACCGCCACACGCCCACCCCACACCCACCGCCCCACGCCCGCCCCCGCACCCACCGCCTCGCCCTGCGCCCACGGCAGCCGGTGCGGGCGCCTACGTCGAAGGCATCTGATCCAGCCGCCGCAGGATCACGCCCTCGCGCAGTGCCCACGGGCAGACCTCCAGGGTCTCCACGCCGAACAGGTCCATCGCGCCCTCGGCGACCATCGCGCCGGCCAGGAGTTGTTCGGCGCGGCCTTCGGAGACGCCGGGGAGGACGGCGCGTTGGGCGGTGGTCATGCCGCCGAGGCGGGGGACCCAGGCCTCCAGGGACTCGCGCTTGAGTTCGCGCTGGACGTAGAGGCCGTCGGCGGAGCGGGCGGCGCCGGCGAGGCGGGCGAGCTGCTTGAAGGTCTTCGACGTGGCGACGACGTGGTCGGGGGCGCCGAAACGGCTGAACTCCCCCACCGTACGGGCGATCTGCGCGCGCACATGACGGCGCAGGGCCCTTATCGCGTCCGGTTCCGGCGGGTCGCCGGGGAGCCAGGCGGCGGTGAGGCGGCCCGCGCCGAGGGGCAGGGAGACGACCGCGTCGGGCTCCTCGTCGATGCCGTACGCGATCTCCAGGGAGCCGCCGCCGATGTCGAGGACGAGGAGCTTGCCGGCGGACCAGCCGAACCAGCGGCGGACGGCGAGGAAGGTCAGCCGGGCCTCCTCGGCGCCGGTGAGGACCTGGAGTTCGACGCCGGTCTCGGTCTGCACGCGCGCGAGGACCTCGTCCGCGTTGCTGGCCTCGCGGACGGCGGAGGTGGCGAACGGGAGGAGTTCCTCGACGCCCTTGTCCTCGGCCGCCTGCAGCGCCTCGTGGACGACGCCGATGAGTTTGTCGACCCCTTCGGGGCCGATCGCGCCGTCCTCGTCGAGGAGTTGGGCAAGGCGGAGTTCCACCTTGTGCGAGTGCGCGGGCAGGGGGCGTGCGCCCGGGTGTGCGTCCACCACCAGCAGATGCACCGTGTTCGATCCCACGTCGAGGACACCGAGTCTCATATACGGAACGCTACTGCCACCTGCGCCGATCTCCGTCTTCGGTGCGGTTTCTGGGGCCGCCCCGGGCGACTTACCCTGGACGCGTGCCAAAGACGAAAAAGGCGAAGAACGACAAGGCGGCCAAATCACCCGGCGATTCTTCGCCGGTGACGTCGGCCATGCCCCCGAGGACGACGTCGGCCAAGCCCCCGAAGACGTCGACGATGTCGAAGAAGGCCCTGAAAGCCGACGAGAAGGGGCTCGACTTCGCGCGCGCGTGGGTGGAGTTCCCGGATCCGGCGGACGAGGAACAGCTCTTCCGCTGTGATCTGACATGGCTGACCTCTCGTTGGAACTGCGTCTTCGGAAGCGGCTGCCAGGGCATCCAGGCGGGCCGCGCGGACGACGGATGCTGCACCCTGGGCGCGCACTTCTCCGACGAGGACGACGAGAAACGGGTCGCCGGGCATGTGGCGAGGCTCACTCCGGACATCTGGCAGCACCACGACGAGGGCGCGAAGAACGGCTGGACTTCGGAGGACGAGGACGGCGACCGCCAGACCCGCCCCTACAAGGGCTCGTGCATCTTCCAGAACCGCCCCGGTTTCGCGGGCGGCGCCGGCTGCTCGCTGCACATCCTCGCCGTGAAGGAGGGCCGCGAGCCCCTGGAGACCAAGCCGGACGTCTGCTGGCAACTGCCGGTGCGACGGACGTACGAGTGGATCGACCGCCCGGACGACACGCGCGTGCTCCAGGTGTCGATCGGCGAGTACGACCGCAGGGGCTGGGGTCCGGGCGGCCACGACCTGCACTGGTGGTGCACGTCGGCGACCTCGGCGCACGGCGCGGGCGACCCGGTCTACGTGTCGTACCGCCCGGAGCTGACCGAGCTGATGGGCAAGGCCGGCTACGACCGTCTGGTCGAGCTGTGCGAGGAGCGTCTGGCCTCGCAACTCCCGCTGCTGGCACCGCATCCGGCGGACCCGGTCGGCTGACCGCTCAGGACGGGCCCGGCTCGCCGCCGTCGGACGGCGGCGCCGAGCCCCCCGGGCCGACGGAGGACGAGTCCGTCGGAGTGGGATCCGGGTCGGCGGACGAGGGCGGCGGATCGCTCGGCGTCGGGCCGGTGGGGGCCGTCTCCGTGGGCGTCGGGTCCGGTCCTGACGAGGGCGGGCCGCCGGGATGTGCCGGGGTACTCGGCTCGCCCGGCTCGGTCGGTGCGGGCGCGCTGCCGTAGCCCTCGATGGACACGACGGCACCGGCGGGTGAGACGGCCACGCGCGCGGTCCAGTGGCCGGAGGGCTCGCGCAGATGGTCGACGTACACCTTGATCGTCAACGACTCGCCCGGAGCGAGGGTTCCCGAGGACTGGCTGAGGTAGAGCCAGGGTGCCGTGGTGGTCGCGGACCAGCGGACCGGGGCCGCGCCGGACGCGGTGAGGGTGACGAGCGTGGTGTCGGCGCTGTTGGCGGCGGAGACGGCGAGCCGCCCGGCCCCCGTGCCCCCCGTACCGGCAACGCTGACGACCTCCACGGAGACATCGTTCTTGCCGCCTTTGTCGTCGCCCTTGCCGACCCGCGCGCGGGGCCCCGCACCGGCATTGCCGGTGTTCTCGTAACCACCGCTGGCGACCTCGCCCTCCAGACTCCCGGGACCGTCGTGCTGCTCGCTCGCGGAGGCGGCCCTGCCGTCGACGCCCTCACTGGTGGGTGTGGACCGATAGGCGGCCCACAGAGCGAGAACGGGCGCCGCGATGACGGTGGCGACGACGGTCGTCGTGACGGCACGCGCGCGTAGCCGGTCCCTGCGGGCCGCGCGGTCCTTGGGGTCCAGCGGGAAACCGCGCCGGTCGAAGCGCGGCGCCGCGGCTCCACGCGCGCGCGGGAGGTGCGCCATGGCGACATGCAGGGCCGCGCGGGGCGCCTCCAGGACGGGCAGTTCGGAGGGCGTGACTCCGGCGCCGGGCCAGCTGCCGGGCACCGCGCACTCGGCGGTACGGCGGCAGCGCGGGCAGTCGTCGACGTGCCGGACCAGTTCGCGGCGCAGCGCGCTACTGAGCACGAGCTGATGGTCGCCGGTGAGCCGGGCGACGCTCGGGCAGATCCCGGTCTCCACGACGGCGAGGGCGGCACGCGTGCGTTCCACCTCGCAGGCGGCGGAGGCCAACAGCTCCCGCGCGGTGGCGAGATCCATCCCGAGGACGGCGCCGACCTCATGGGCGGCGAGCCGGTGGCGCACGGCGAGTTCGAGCGCCTCGCGCTGCTCCGGGGTGGTCCCGGCGGCCTCCGGCCAGGCCAGCAGCGCGAGTTCACGCCGCCGCACCTCACGCAGCTCCTCGGACACGACAGGTTCCTCGGCCTCGGCCCGTCCCACGGCATGGGTGCCCTGACGTTTCTGCTTGGCCTCGGCCAGCTTCCGCAGACACGCCCAGCGGGCCAGCGCGTACAGCCAGGCCCTGCGGTCCCCGGCCGCCTCCGGCACGCGCGAGCCCCGGCGCTCGGCCAGAGCGACCACGTCCCCAAGAGCCGCCGTAGCCGCGTCGTGGTCGCACAGCACGGACAGGCAGTACGTGAACAGGCCGTCCAGATAAGGCTCGTAGCGCGCGGGCGGGCGTTGCGCCAGCGTGCGCGCCGCAGCGTGGTCGCGCGCCTCCCGATGCGCCCGGTGCGCGCCGGTGGTGCGGGTCGAGGTCTCCGGGCTGCTGCTCATCACCCGTGCGACCGTAGGCGGCGGGCGATGCCCCCTTCCGCCCCCTTGAGCTCTTTTAATCCGTACGGGTGAAACGATCCCTCAATAGGGGACAGGAACCCCCGCTTCCCTGGCTCGATCCCGACGACCATGGCCGGATTCCCCACCACACCCCTCCATCCCCCGACCCCACTGTCAGTCCCGCCGGTTACGGTTCACACATGGCTGCCCGTACGAAGACCACCAAGGACCGTCCGTCCTACCGCTGCACCGAGTGCGGCTGGCAGACGGCCAAGTGGCTCGGCCGCTGCTCCGAGTGCCAGGCCTGGGGCACGGTCGAGGAGTACGGCACGCCCGCGGTCCGTACGACGGCTCCGGGCCGCGTCACCACCTCCGCGGTGCCCATCGGCCAGGTCGACGGCCGCCAGGCCACCGCCCGCTCGACCGGCGTGCCCGAGCTGGACCGGGTGCTCGGAGGCGGCCTGGTCCCCGGAGCGGTCGTCCTGGTCGCGGGCGAACCGGGCGTCGGCAAGTCGACCCTCCTCCTGGACGTGGCGGCCAAGGCGGCGAGCGACGAGCACCGCACGCTCTACATCACCGGCGAGGAATCGGCGAGCCAGGTCCGCCTGCGCGCCGACCGCATCAAAGCGATCGACGACCACCTCTACCTCGCCGCCGAGACCGATCTGGCCACGATCCTGGGCCACTTGGACGCGGTGAAGCCCTCCCTCCTGATCCTGGACTCCGTCCAGACGGTGGCCTCCCCGGAGATCGACGGCGCCCCCGGCGGCATGGCCCAGGTCCGCGAGGTCGCCGGCGCCCTGATCCGCGCCTCCAAGGAGCGCGCCATGTCCACCCTCCTGGTGGGCCACGTCACCAAGGACGGCGCGATCGCGGGCCCCCGCCTCCTGGAACACCTGGTGGACGTGGTGCTCTCCTTCGAGGGCGACCGCCACGCCCGCCTCCGCCTCGTACGGGGCGTCAAGAACCGCTACGGCACGACGGACGAGGTCGGCTGCTTCGAGCTGCACGACGAGGGCATCACGGGCCTGGCCGACCCGAGCGGCCTGTTCCTGACCCGCCGCGCGGAACCGGTCCCCGGCACCTGCCTCACGGTCACCCTGGAAGGCCGCCGCCCCTTGGTGGCCGAAGTCCAGGCCCTCACGGTCGACTCCCAAATCCCCTCCCCCCGCCGCACCACGTCCGGCCTGGAAACCTCCCGAGTCTCGATGATGCTCGCGGTCCTGGAACAGCGAGGCAGAATCAGCGCCCTCGGCAAGCGGGACATCTACTCGGCCACAGTCGGCGGCGTAAAACTCTCAGAACCGGCCGCGGACCTGGCCATCGCCCTCGCCCTGGCCTCCGCGGCGAGCGACGTCCCGCTCCCCAAGAACCTGGTCGCGATCGGCGAAGTGGGCCTGGCGGGCGAGGTCAGAAGGGTCACGGGCGTCCAGCGCAGGCTCTCCGAAGCACACCGCCTGGGCTTCACCCACGCCCTCGTTCCGGGCGACCCGGGCAAGATCCCGCCCGGCATGAAGGTCCTCGAAGTGGCCGACATAGGAGACGCCCTCCAGGTCCTTCCACGCTCCCGTAAACGAGAGGCCCCACGGGACGGCGAGGACCGCCGGTAGACTTTGCCCTGGTCTCGCCCGTCCGTACGAACCAACTGTGCGAAACGGGAGCGCCTGAAGAACCTGCGACCCGAGGAGTGCAGTGGCAGCCAACGACCGGGCGTCAGCTCCCGGAAAGTCCGGCGGGAGCTCCGGTGCCGATGGGCTGATGCGCGCCTCACTGAGCGCCGTGGCACCCGGCACGGCCCTGCGCGACGGCCTGGAGCGTATTCTCCGCGGCAACACGGGCGGACTCATCGTGCTCGGCAACGACAAGACCGTCGAAGCGATGTGCACGGGCGGTTTCATCCTGGACGTGGAGTTCACGGCCACCCGCCTACGAGAACTCTGCAAACTGGACGGCGGAATCGTCGTCTCCTCCGACCTCTCCAAGATCCTCAGAGCGGGCGTCCAACTGGTCCCCGACCCCACGATCCCCACCGAGGAAACAGGCACCCGCCACCGCACAGCGGACCGAGTGAGCAAACAAGTAGGTTTCCCCGTCGTCTCCGTCTCCCAGTCCATGCGCCTGATCGCGCTCTACGTGGACGGTCAGCGCCGCGTCCTGGAGGACTCGGCGGCGATCCTGTCCCGCGCGAACCAAGCACTGGCCACCCTGGAGCGCTACAAGCTCCGCCTGGACGAGGTTGCGGGAACCCTCTCCGCCCTGGAGATCGAAGACCTGGTAACGGTCAGGGACGTCTCGGCAGTGGTCCAACGCCTCGAAATGGTCCGCCTGATCGCCAACGAAATCGCAGAGTACGTACTGGAGTTGGGCACGGACGGCCGCCTCTTGTCCCTCCAACTCGAAGAACTGATCGCGGGCGTACACCCGGAACGCGAACTAGTAGTGCGCGACTACGTCCCCGAGCCCACGGCCAAGCGCTCCCGCACGGTGGACGAAGCACTGGCGGAACTGGACGCCCTCTCCCACGCCGAACTCCTCGAACTCCCCACCGTGGCCCGCGCGTTGGGCTACACCGGCTCCCCCGAGGCCCTCGACTCGGCGGTCTCCCCCCGAGGCTTCCGCCTTCTGGCCAAGGTCCCGCGCCTCCCCGGCGCGATCATCGACCGCCTGGTGGAACACTTCGGCGGCCTCCAAAAGCTCCTGGCGGCAAGCGTCGACGACCTCCAGACGGTCGACGGCGTAGGCGAGGCAAGGGCAAGAAGCGTACGAGAGGGCCTCTCCCGCCTGGCGGAGTCGTCAATCCTGGAACGCTACGTCTAGGAATTAGGCACTAGGCACTAGGCACCAGTCGACGTCAGTCACTCGCCAGGACGAACGAGGTCTGCGCCTTGGCGAACCCGGAAGCAGCCGCCTCCACCAGATAGGTCCCCGCACCGGCCGACCCGGCCGGAGGAGTCGTACACTCGGGCGCACTCGGCTTGCGGTCCCACTTCACCGTGTACGTCACAACGCCCCCGGCGGACACCCGGTAGTACACACTCCCGGAGCTCTTCGGACAGTCGGCGGAGGACCAGTAGTCGGCGGCACCCCCCGCCTCCGTGATCGTCAACACCGCACTCTTGGGCCCGAGATCAACCTTGCAGTCACTGCTCGACGAGTTCTTGGCGGTCAGCACAAAGGTGGGCGTCTGATCCGGCGAGTAGGAGTTGTGCAGACTCCGCAGACTCAACTGCACAGCACTGGCAGTGCAGTTGGGCAAGGTCGAATCAGCAGGAACCGTAGTCCCCGTACTGCTCCCCCCACTACCGCCACCGTCCTCCCCGGCGGAACCACTGCCCCCCGACGCCCCACTACTGCCACCACTCGCACCGCTACTCGCCCCACTACTGCCACCACTCGCACCGCTACTCGCCCCACTACTGCCACCACTCGCACCGCTGCTCGACTCATCGCGGCCGCCGGGGTGTTGACTGATGGCGGGCCCGGTACCGGACGGACCGGCAGTGATCGTAGGGGCGGGAGTCCTGCCGTTCTTCGCCCCATCGGCACCGTTCTTGCTGCCCCCGCCACCCGACGTGACGATCCAGGTGATCAGCAGCGCCAACAGGGCGACCACGGACACCATGAGGACCCTCCGACGCCAATAGATGGAGGAGGGAAGCGGCCCGACCGGATTGCGCAGAGATCCCACGGCTCAAACCTTACGAGACAACGGGGAGTTACCTCGCCCCACCCGCCGCTCCGGCCCCAACTTTTCCGGATCATCATCCCGGCAACCCCGCCTGGAACAAGGCGGAATGGACCACGAGCCGCACCCGCCGACGCACGGGAGCGGGGCGTGGCGGTACGGCGAGCCCGCCGCTCAGCTGGTCCCCACGCCGCCCACTGTGACAACACCAGAGGGGCACAACCCGCGGCGGGCTCGCCGTACCGCCACGCCCCCGACACCCACCCGCCGTGGCAGGATCGGACCCGCCATGACTGCGCCCACAAACCCCCCGCACACCACGTCCACGAACGGCGAGCACCTCCACGCCCCCGTGATCGACTGGTTCGAAGACAACGCCCGCGACCTCCCCTGGCGCCACCCCGACGCCGGCCCCTGGGGCGTGATGGTCAGCGAGTTCATGCTCCAGCAGACCCCGGTCACCCGCGTCCTCCCGGTCTACGAACAGTGGCTCGCCCGCTGGCCCCGCCCCGCCGACCTCGCCCAGGACGCCCCCGGCGAAGCCGTCCGCGCCTGGGGCCGCCTCGGCTACCCCCGCCGCGCCCTCCGCCTCCACGGCGCCGCCACCGCCATAACGGAACGCCACGGCGGCGACGTCCCCACCGACCACGCCCAGCTCCTCGCCCTCCCCGGCATCGGCGAGTACACGGCCGCCGCCGTCGCCTCCTTCGCCTACGGCCAGCGCCACGCCGTACTCGACACCAACGTCCGCCGAGTGTTCGCCCGCGCCGTCACCGGCGTCCAGTACCCCCCGAACGCCACCACGGCCGCCGAACGCAAACTCGCCCGCGCCCTGCTCCCCCCGGACGAGCAGACAGCCGCCCGCTGGGCCGCCGCCTCCATGGAACTCGGCGCACTGGTCTGCACGGCGAAGAACGAAACATGCCACCGCTGCCCGATCAGCGCCCAGTGCGCCTGGAACCTGGCAGGCAAACCGGACCACGAGGGCCCGGCCCGCCGCGCCCAGACCTACGCGGGGACGGACCGCCAAGTCCGCGGCAAACTCCTGGCCGTACTCCGCGAAGCACACGCCCCCGTCCCGCAATCCACCCTCGACCGCGTCTGGCACGAACCGGTACAGCGGGCCAGAGCACTGGACGGCCTGGTCGCGGACGGCCTCGTGGAACCCCTCCCGGACGCCCTGTACCAACTCCCCGCGACCCGCACCTGACACACGGTCAATCCACAGCCACCCACCTCACCCCAAGCCGAACCACAGCCAACACCCAGCTCCCGCAACGCTCAGGCAACACCCAAACCACCCCATACCCACCCCAACAACCCCGCCCCCTTACCCCGAACCTACTTCCGTTACACAACCGACGGACAGCCGAGCGCTCCCCGCAGGCTGCTCCGCACAGTGCCGTGACAACCCCTCCGTAGCTTCATTCCTGTGCCGCAGACCGGCGGGACGCAGCAAAGGACAACCGGCAGCAGGCGGGTCGGAAACGGGGATGGAGGCGGTTGATCATGGCGCAGGGCGAGGTGCTCGAATTCGAGGAGTACGTCCGCACCCGACAGGACGCGCTGCTGCGCAGCGCCCGCCGGCTGGTGCCGGACCCGGTCGACGCCCAGGACCTGCTGCAGACCGCGCTGGTACGGACGTACGGCCGCTGGGAGACCATCGAGGACAAGCGCCTCGCGGACGCCTATCTGCGCCGCGTCATGATCAACACCCGCACGGAGTGGTGGCGGGCCCGCAAGCTCGAAGAGGTCCCCACCGAGCAGCTCCCGGACGCGAGCGTCGACGACGCGACCGAACAGCACGCGGATCGGGCGCTTCTTATGGACATCATGAAAGTTCTCGCTCCGAAACAGCGCAGTGTTGTCGTCCTGCGACACTGGGAGCAGATGTCCACCGAAGAGACGGCCGCCGCCCTCGGCATGTCGGCCGGTACGGTCAAGAGCACGCTGCACCGGGCGCTCGCCCGGCTCCGGGAGGAGCTGGAAGCCCGCGATCTGGACGCACGCGCGCTGGAGCGTGAGGAGCGGGAGCGTTGCGCGGCCTGAGCGACGACACCCCTGGGCCCGGGCTGAGCAGCGCCCCCGGGCCCCGCAGGGTGCGCGGAAGCTTCGAGGCGGCGGTCGCGGCGATGGCCGTGCTCGCCGCCCTCGCCCTTTTGGTGTCCGGCTGCGCGACCGGCGGCACCGGCGCCCGTGACGAGGGCCCGGCACACTCCGACTCGGTCGCGGGTGTCGCGGAGGCCAAGTCCCCCTCGCCCTCCGCGACCGTCGACGACCATGTGGACGCGGTCAAACTCGTCAAGGACGACCCGGAGGTCTCGGCGGCGGTCAAGCACGAGCTGAAACCGTGCGTCGCCGACGAGTACGCGGTCGACGTGTCCTACGGCGAGCTGACCGGCGGTACCGTCAACGACGTCGTCGTCAACGTGATGACCTGCGGCGACGCGGTCGGCATCGGCTCGTACGTGTACCGCGCGACGGGTGGGACGTACGAGAATGTCTTCAAGGCCGAGGAACCCCCGGTCTACGCGGAGATCGACCGCGGCGATCTGGTCGTCACCAAGCAGGTGTACGAGAAGGGCGACCCGGTGTCGAGTCCGTCGGGCGAGAACGTGATCACGTACCGCTGGACGTCGGGCCGCTTCGTCCAGGAGTACAGCACGCACAACGAGTACAGCAACGCGGTCGGGAGCGACGCGTCACCCGCGCCGAGCGGAAACTGAACGGAATCCGCGGCTCGAACCCGGCCTGGAACCGAACCGACCCGACCCGACCCGACCGAAACCGAGCGGAAACCGAGCGGAAACCGAGCGGAAACCGAGCGGCGGCGAACCGATCGGCCCCTCCGATCCGATCCTTCAGTGAACGCGGACGCCCCCTCGGGCGTCCCATGCTTGAGAACGACCCACACGAGGACTGAGAGCACCGGGATGGCAGACCAGACCCACGTCCTGTTCGTCGAGGACGACGACGTCATCCGTGAGGCCACCCAACTCGCCCTGGAGCGGGACGGCTTCGCGGTCACGGCGATGCCCGACGGGCTGTCGGGCCTGGAGGCGTTCCGGGCGAACCGCCCCGACATCGCGCTCCTGGACGTCATGGTCCCCGGCCTGGACGGCGTGAGCCTGTGCCGCCGTATCCGCGACGACTCGACGGTCCCGGTGATCATGCTGTCGGCGCGCGCCGACTCCATCGACGTGGTCCTCGGCCTGGAGGCAGGCGCGGACGACTACGTCACGAAGCCCTTCGACGGCGCCGTCCTGGTAGCCCGCATCCGCGCGGTTCTGCGCCGCTTCGGCCACGCGGGCGGCACCGACCGCACCGACGCGGACACGGCCCCGGTCGACGGCGGAGTGCTCACCTTCGGCGACCTGGAGATCGACACCGAGGGCATGGAGGTGCTCAAGGCCGGACAGCCGGTGGCGCTGACCCCGACCGAGATGCGCCTGCTCCTGGAGTTCTCCTCGGCACCGGGCACGGTCCTGTCCCGCGACAAGCTGCTGGAGCGGGTGTGGGACTACGGCTGGGGCGGTGACACCCGGGTCGTGGACGTCCATGTGCAGCGGCTGCGCACGAAGATCGGCCAGGACCGGATCGAGACGGTCCGCGGCTTCGGCTACAAGTTGAAGGCCTGAGCAGGGGTATGCGGGGGAATTCACGGCGCAGGGTCCCGTCGTTCATGGACAGAGCGGGCATCCGTACCGGCCTGAGATGGAAACTCAGCGCGGCCATCGCACTGGTCGGCACGCTGGTCGCGATCGCGCTCAGCCTGGTCGTGCACAACGCGGCCCGGGTCTCGATGCTGGACAACGCGCGCGACCTCGCGGACGAGCGGGTCCAGATCGCCCAGCGCAACTACGAGCTGTCCGGGCGGCCCAACTTCCCCAGCATCAAGATCGACGACCCGAGCCTGCCGCCGGCGCTGCGCCAGAAGGTCCTGGAGGGCCGCCGGGCGACCTATGTCACCGACCGGCCGCACGGCATCCCGGACATCTGGGCGGCCGTACCGCTCAAGGACGGCCATGTGATGTCGCTGCACACCGGGTTCACCGACCGCAGCACGGACATCCTCAAGGACCTCGACCAGGCCCTGGTCATCGGTTCGATCGCGGCGGTGCTCGGCGGCAGCGCGCTGGGTGTGCTGATCGGCGGCCAGCTCTCGCGCCGCCTGCGCAAGGCGGCCGTCGCGGCGAACCAGGTCGCGAAGGGCGAGACGGACGTACGGGTACGGGACGCGATCGGCGGAGTCGTACGGGACGAGACCGACGACCTCGCGCGCGCGGTGGACGCGATGACGGACGCGCTGCAACAGCGACTTGAGGCGGAACGGCGAGTCACCGCCGACATCGCACATGAACTGCGCACCCCGGTGACGGGCTTGCTGACCGCGGCCGAGTTGCTCCCACCCGGCCGCCCGACGGAACTCGTCCTGGACCGCGCCAAGGCGATGCGCACCCTGGTCGAGGACGTCCTGGAGGTCGCCCGTCTCGACGGGGCCTCCGAGCGGGCCGAGTTGCAGGACATCATGCTGGGCGACTTCGTGAGCCGAAGGGTGATCGCGAAGGACCCGGACGCGGTGGTGCACGTCGTCCACGAGTCGGCCGTCACCACCGACCCCCGCCGCCTGGAGCGCGTGCTGTTCAACCTGCTGGCCAACGCGGCGAGGCACGGCAAGCCGCCGATCGAGGTCTCGGTCGAGGGCCGGGTCATCCGGGTCCGCGACCACGGCCCCGGCTTCCCCGAGGAACTCCTCGCGGAGGGCCCGAGCCGCTTCCGCACCGGCAGCAAGGACCGCGCGGGCCACGGCCACGGCCTGGGCCTGACCATCGCGGCCGGCCAGGCCCGGGTCCTCGGCGCCCGCCTCACCTTCCGCAACGTCCGCCCCGCGGGCGCGCCGGACCACATCCCGGCGGAGGGCGCGGTCGCGGTGCTGTGGCTGCCGGAACACGCACCGACGAGTACGGGCAGCTATCCGATGCTGCCGTAGTTGTTCAGCCGTAGTTGTTCAAAGGGTTGAGCGGTCGGCCCCCTGAACGAGGGCTCACGTGCCCGCCACCATCACCTCCTCCCCCCGAGACGGCCCCACCCCGTCCGTCCTCCCCCCGAAGTACCGCTCGGCGAGATCCGCGGCCGACACATACCGCACCTCCCGGAACCCGCACTCCCGCCCCAGCGCCAGCACCTGCTCCGGCGTGAAGAAGCTCAGGAACGGCGTGCCCGCCGCACGAGCCCCCCGCACCGCGACCTCCAACTGCGCGCGCTGCTCCGGCTCCACGTCCTCGACGGGCCGTAGGAAGGTGGTCACCAGGGTGGAGCCGGGGGCGAGCCCGGCGACGAGTCGGAACAAGGTGGTGATCGCGTCCGGGGTGAGGTACATGACGACCCCGGTCGCGGCCACCACAGCGGGCCGCCCGAAGTCGAACCCGGCGGCGGCCAGTTGCCCCCACCAGTCGCCCTCGAAGTCCACCGGCACGAACCGCAGCCAGTCCGGCACGTCGTACCCGAGCTCCGCCAGCCGCCGCCGCTTCCAGGCCTGGGTGCCGGGCCGTTCGACCTCGAACACCCTTAGTCTCGCGCCCAGTTCGGGCCGCCGCTGGGCGAAGGTGTCCAGCCCGGCACCGAGCACGACGTACTGATCCACGCCTTCCGCGACCTGCTCCTCCACCACGTCCTCGACGAACCGCGCCCGCGCCACGATGGACGCGCGGATCCGACGCGTGGCCTCGACGTCCATGTCGGGCCGCTCTCGCCAGTCGTCCCCGGGTCCCACGAGCCGCAGCCCGACCTCGTCCTCGATGACATACGGCGGAGCGTCGGCTCGGACATGCAGGGCCCTCCACAACGCGACCCGCACCGCCGTGTGATCCGGCTCGACCTCCGCCACCGGTCCCCCGCTCACGCGAAGTCCTTGGAGAAGTCCAGCTCCTCGCGGCGCTCGGTCAGCGAGTACCAGTTGCCGCTGTCGTCACGGAAGATCGCCTCGACGCCGTACGGCCGCTCCGCCGGCTCCTGGATGAACTCGACCCCGCGCGCCTTGAAGGTCGCGTAGTCACCGCGGCAGTCGTCCGTACGGAACGCACCCGCCCCCAACACCCCTTTACCGACCAGATTCTTCAACGCCTCGGCGGACTCTGGGTCGAGCCCTGGCCCATCCAGGCTCATCAGCGCAAGCTCGACGCCCGGCTGGTTCTTGGCACCGACGGTGACCCACTTCATGTCCCCCATCGAGATGTCGTCCCGGACCTCGAAGTCCAGTTTCTCGGTGAAGAAGGCCTTGGTGCGCTGCTGGTCGAAGGTCCACACGGTGGTGATGCCCAGCCCTTGGATCATGGCTCCGCTCTCCTGTCGGACGAGGTGGAAATCGAGGTGGCTTCCTGTTCCTGTCCCTCTTCCTCACCGTAGGCAGGACGGGCAGCGGCACGCTTCTTCAAAGTTGCGGAGGGAAAACCGCCGGCCCAGAGCATCGCGTAGCACCCCGGAATGAGGGCGGCCCCGCGCCCCACGTGCTCACTCCGGTACTCACTCGGGGTCAGCCCGGTCCGCGCCTTGAACCGGGCCGAGAAGGTACCGAGGCTGCTGAAGCCGACGAGATGGCAGATCTCCGTGACCGAGAGGTCGGCGCTGCGGAGCATCTCCTCGGCCCGCTCGATACGGCGATGGGTCAGATACTGGCCCGGCGTCTCGCCGTAGGCCTCCTTGAAGGCCCGGATGAAGTGGTACCGCGAATATCCGGCATACGCGGCCACCGCACCCAGGTCGAGCCCCGGCTCGGCCCAGTCACGGTCCATGGCGTCCTTGGCCAGCCGCAACTGCCGCATTTTGTCCATGAGCCCGATGGTGACACGCCCCACTGACAACAACCCAGGCCAGCCGAAATCAGCCCGTCCGGCGTTTGAGGACGAGGCCGTCCAGGCCGAAGCGGGGGTCTGGGGGCGGCAGCCCCCAGGGACGGGACGGGTAGGGGCGGCGGGGGCGAGAAAACAAAACGAAGGCCCCCCGGGGCGGACACCGACCGGGGGACCTTCAGCTCACTGCCGCCGAACTCAGCCGAACTCAGACCGCCTCGACGATCGACACCGGCGCCGCACTCTCCGCACCCTCGCCAGACTTGGGCGCAGCCGACCCCGCCCCCTTCAGCGGAACCTCCTTCACGAACACCGCCGCCACCAGCGCGACCACCGCGACCACGGCCCCCAGCAGGAACGCGGAGTGGACACCGGCCGACACCGCGTGCTGGTACGCCTCACGAGCCACCGCCGGCAGCTTCGCCAGGCTCTTCGCGTTCAGCGTCGCGGAGTTCTCGGTGATCTTGGAGCCCAGCGTCCCGGCCCGCTGGGCCATGACGTCCTGGACCCGGTTGTTGAACAGCGCACCCATGATGGCGACACCGAACGACGAGCCGAGCGTCCGGGACAGCGTGCTCGTGGAGGACGCGACGCCCATGTCCTTCATCTCGACGCTGTTCTGTGCGACCAGCATGGTGATCTGCATCAGGCAGCCCATGCCGAGCCCGACGACGGCCATGTACACGCCGGACATGAACCGGGTCGTGTCGACGTCCATCGTGGACAGCAGGTACAGACCGACGCCCATCAGGATGCTGCCGGCGACCGGGAACACCTTGTAGCGGCCGGTGTTGGTGGTCACCCGCCCCGCGACCATGGAGGTCACGAGCATCGCGCCGAGCATCGGCAGGAGCAGCAGACCGGAGTTGGTCGCGGACGCGCCCTGCACGGACTGCTGGTAGAGCGGCAGGAACAGGGTCGCGCCGAACATCACGAAGCCGGTGATGAAGCCGATGACTGCCATGAGGGTGAAGTTGCGGCTGCGGAAGATGTGCAGCGGTACGACCGGCTCGGTGGCCTTGGTCTGCCAGAACACGAACCCGACGAGCGCGGCCACACCGAGCGCGATCAGCTCCATGATCCGCACGGAGGTCCAGGCGTACTGCGAACCGCCCCACGTGGTGACGAGCACGATGGAGGTGATGCCGACGGTGAGCAGCGCCGCACCCAGGTAGTCGATCCGCGCCTGCGAGCGCTTCTTCGGCAGATGCAGTACGGCACTGATCGCGGCCAGCGCGATGACGCCCAGCGGCAGGTTGATGTAGAAGGACCAGCGCCAGCCCCAGTTGTCGGTGATGGTGCCGCCGACGAGCGGTCCGCCGATCATCGCGAGCGCCATGACGCCGGCCATCATGCCCTGGTACTTGCCCCGCTCACGCGGCGGGATGAGGTCGCCGATGATCGCCATGACGCCGACCATGAGACCGCCGGCGCCGAGACCCTGGATGGCGCGGAAGCCGATGAGCTGGCCCATGTTCTGTGCCATGCCGCTGAGCGCGGAGCCGGCCAGGAAGATCACGATCGAGGTCATGAAGGCGCCCTTGCGCCCGTACATGTCACCGAGCTTGCCCCACAGGGGAGTCGAGCTGGCGGTGGCGAGCGTGTACGCGGTCACGACCCACGACAGGTGCTCCAGCCCGCCCAGCTCACCGACGATCGTCGGCATCGCCGTGCCCACGATCATGTTGTCGAGCATCGCGAGCATCATGGTGATCATCAGAGCGAGCAGGACGACCCGCACGCTCCTGGGTTGTTTCTCGGTCTCCGCCGGCGCGGCGTCGGCCGTCTTCGTGTCCGCCATCTTTCCCACTCCCCTTGGTACTGCTACCGTCCGGCCACTTACTTGCCGCCCGGCTAGTTGACTACACTCAGGGAAAGTAGACCCGTAACTAGCCGGGCGTCAAGTAAGTTTGCTGGAGCACGAGACGGATGGGCGGCACCATGGACGGCACCAAGCGGCAACGTCGCGGAGACACCCGCCAGCGCATCCAGGACGTCGCGCTCGAACTCTTCGCCGAGCAGGGCTACGAGAAGACCTCGCTGCGCGAGATCGCCGAGCACCTGGACGTCACGAAGGCGGCGCTCTACTACCACTTCAAGACCAAGGAAGAGATCCTGGTCAGCATCTTCGAGGACCTCACGAAGCCGATCGAGGACCTGATCGAGTGGGGCCGCGACCAGCCGCACACCCTGGAGACCAAGCAGGAGATCGTACGGCGCTACGCCGTCGCGCTCGACGGCGCGACCCCGCTGTTCCGCTTCATGCAGGAGAACCAGGCGACCGTACGGGACCTGCGCATCGGCGAACGCTTCAAGGAGCGCATGCGCGGCCTGCGGGAGATCATGATCGACCCCGAGACGAGCCTGGTCGACCAGGTCCGCTCGCTCAGCGCGATCTTCACGCTGCACGCCGGCATGTTCGCCGTACAGGACCTCGATGGCGACCCCGAGGACAAGCGCAAGGCCGTCCTGGAGGTCGCCACCGACATGATCACGCAGGCCCACGCGGGCACGAAGCCCGCCGGGGACAAGTCCTAGACGGTCACACCCTTGCCGCGCAGGAACGCGACCGGGTCTATGGCCGAGCCGTAGTTGGCGGTCGTACGGATCTCGAAGTGCAGGTGCGGGCCGGTGGAGTTGCCGGTGTTGCCGGACAGGGCGATGTGCTGGCCGGTGCTGACGACCTGGCCGACCTTCACGTCGATGCGCGAGAGGTGGGCGTACTGCGAGTAGGTGCCGTTGCCGTGCTTGATGACGATGGCGTTGCCGTACGCGGCCCCGTCACCGGCACCGTTGCCGCCCGCCTTGACGACGGTGCCGCCGTGCGCGGCGACGACGTTGGTGCCGCTGGCCACGGCGAAGTCCTGCCCGCTGTGGGTGGACTGCCACAGGCCGCCGGCCTGGGCGAAGCTCGCGGACAGCGTGTACTTCTTCACCGGGTCGACCCAGGAGGCGGCGGTCTTCGCGCTGACCGTCTTCGGCGCCACGCCCGCGGTGGCGGCGCTCGCGACCCCGGTGCCCAGAACGGCGGTGGCTCCCAGTCCGACGGCCAGGACGGCCACCCGGGTGCGGAGCGGAGTCGTACGGGTGGAGCGGGAAGCGGAGCTCTGGAACATCGGAACCTCACGGGGGCGGGGACAGAAAAGCCACCCGGCGCACGGACGGCCACCGGATGACACGTCCATTGGTAACCCGCGCTCCCACGGACCCCCAAACACCCCTTCTACGACGGAAGCTAGTACTTCACCACAAAACTTCCGACTCCTTGACAGAGCACCCTTTCTCTATAAATCGCCCCCCTGATGGCAAAAACGCCCATCTGGTTCCATGCGAAAAGTCCTTTTTGCCCCGAAGGAGGCTTCCGACTACCCGCCCTAGTAGGGGTCGAATCGCCTGTGCGGCTTGTCACCGGCCGGGGCGCTCGCCGACCGCGGGAATGTGGCGCAGACCTCTATACACCTACCGTCCAGTAACCTTACGGTTCCCCTCACGCCACCCGCGCCCGCGATCATGCCTTCCGCACCGGCACCGCACCGACGTGAGAGGAACCCCCACCACCATGACGAGACGCCGCCCCTGGGCCCGCCGTACCGCCACCGTCGCCGTATCCGCGATCGCCCTCGCGGCGCTGACCGTCCCCGCGGAAGCCGCGACGACGAGCACCACCGCGGCCGTCGACTACACCACCTGGCAGCAGGACTGCCAGACGGTCATGAACCAGGCCCTGCCCTACCTGAAGCAGCGCATCGCGGCGACCAAGCCCGGTGAGAAGCAGGCGATCGTCTTCGACATCGACAACACCACCCTGGAGACCGACTTCGGCTTCAGCTGGCCCCAGCCGGCCAACAAGCCGGTGCTCGCGGTCGCCAAGTACGCCCAGGAGCACGGCGTTTCGCTGTTCTTCGTCACGGCCCGCCCCGGCATCATCTACCTGCCGACCGAGTACAACCTCGAACACGACGGCTACGACGTCGACGGCCTCTACGTCCGCGGCCTCCTCGACCTCTTCAAGGACGTCGCCGCCTACAAGACCGCCCAGCGCGCCGACATCGAGTCCAAGGGCTACACGATCATCGCGAACATCGGCAACAGCGCCACCGACCTGTCGGGCGGCCACGCCGAGAAGACCTTCAAACTGCCCGACTACGACGGCCAGTTGTCGTAACCGGTTAGGCTCCGACCGTTCGCGCGACGACGGGGGTGGGGCGGCCGATGGAGCCTGCGGTACTCGGTGGGAAACTGGCGTCAGGCCTGATCACACCGCTGCTGAAGAAGCTGTTCGTCCCCGAAGGGGCGGGCGCGGGCCTGGTCGACAGGCCGGTCCGGCTGTCGCACCTCGTCTCCTTCAAAGGCGAGAAACGCACGCTGACGGAGAAGGACGTCCACAAGCTCGCCGACCGCCTGGTCGCGCGAGCGGTGGACTCCCCCGGTGAAGCGCCCTTCCCGCCCGACGAACAGACCGCGGTGGCCGACGCGTTGGCCCGCCGCCTGCTCGCCCTCGGCGACCTGGACATGGACGACGTACAGGCCGTGCGCCTCGGACACCGAGAGCTGGCACGGCAGTTGGCGTACGGCACCCCGGTCCCCGCCGGACTGTCCACCGATGCACGCTACTTCCTCGGCAACGCCACCGAGTGGGCCTGCCTGCAGATCCTGGAGTTCTTCACCCGCCGCTCCACGTTCGTCGCCCGCACCCTCGTCGAGCAGACCCGCGCCCAGGCCGAACTGATCGCCCGCGTCGACGAGTTGATCGCCCGCACCCCACGCCCCGGCACCCGCGACCGCGCCTTCGAACGCCACTACCTCTCCCACGTCGCCGAACGCCACAACCACATCACCATCTACGGCATCGATCTGCGCGACTCCCCGGACCGCTGGCCCCTCGAAGTGGCGTACCTCAGCCTGGAGGCGACCGAGGAACACCCCCAGTCCGAGGAGCACCCCGGCGCCCGCTACGACCGCCAACTCCCCGCAGAGGAAGCCCTGTCGACCCACGACCGGGTCCTGCTGCGCGGTGACGCGGGCTCCGGCAAGACGACCCTGGTGCAGTGGCTCGCGGTGACCGCGGCGAGGGACGGCGACCGTGTCCCCTACGTCCTCTCCCTGCGCACCCTCGTCCGAGCCGGCCGACTCCCCTCCCCCGCGGCCTTCCTGACCGCGACCGACTGCCCCCACTCCCCGCCCGAGGGCTGGACCGAACGCGTCCTGACCGCCGGCCGGGGCCTGATCCTCGTCGACGGCCTGGACGAGATCCCCTCCGCCGACCGCCACCGCACCCGCGACTGGCTCCAGGCCCTGATCCGCGCCTTCCCGGGCAACCGCTGGCTCCTCACCTCCCGGCCCACGGCGGTACGCACCGGCTGGCTGGCCTCCGAGGGCTTCCGCGAACTGACCCTGGCCCCGATGCGCCGCCCGGAGGTCAGGACCTTCGTCCAACGCTGGCACAAGGCGGCCGAGGCCCCGGAGTACGAGGGCCCGCTCCTGGACTCCCTGCACACGAAACGGGACTTGGCCCGCCTCGCCACCAACCCCCTGATGTGCGGCCTGATCTGCGCCCTGCACCGCGAGCGGAGGGGCTATCTCCCCACCGGCCGCAAGGAGTTGTACGACGCGGCTCTGACCATGCTGCTCGCCCGCCGGGACCGGGAGCGGGGCATGGGGGCACTGGAGGGAGCGGAACTGGGCGAGGAGGCCCAGCTGGAGATCCTGCAACGCCTCGCGTACTCACTGGTGTTGAGCGGTCGCACGGAGATGGACGTCGAGACGGCCGAGGGCATCGTGGAGCGGTGCCTGCCGACGGTCGCGAGGCAGAGCGACGCCAGGACGGTACTGCGAGACCTACTGCTGAGAAGCGGCCTGCTGCGCCAACCCGCCGTTGGTGTCGTCGACTTCGTCCATCGCACCTTCCAGGACTATCTGGGCGCGCGGTACGCGGTGGAGGAGGGCCACCTGGACGTCCTCACCAGCCGTGCGGACGACAGTCAGTGGGAGGACGTCATCCGCATGGCGGTGGCCCACGCCCGGCCGCGCGAACGGGTCGTACTGCTGAGGCAGTTGCTGGCGCGGGACGAGCCCCGACTGACGCTGCTCGCACTGGCGTGCCTGGAGCATGCGACGGCGTTGGATCCGGGGGTGCGGGCGGAGGTCGAGGAGCGGGCGGCGGTGCTGATTCCGCCGCGCACGAGGGAGGACGCGCATACCCTGGCAGGCGCCGGACCGCTGGTCCTGGAACTGCTGCCGGGTCCGGAGGGGCTGACGGACGAGGAGGCACGGGCCGTCACGATCACCGCCTCGGTCCTGGGCACGGCGGAACCGGATGGCGCGCTGGCGGTGCTTCGACGCTTCCGCGACCATCGGTCCCTCGACGTGAGGCGGCAACTCGCGGGCACCTGGGACCGGTTCGGGACCCGGGAGTACGCGGTCGAGATCCTCGACCATCTCCCGCGGGACGATCTCTTCGTGGTCTGCGCATCGCCTGAGCATCTGGACGCGCTGCGGCTGATGCGCCCTTGGCACAGGCTGGCGATCTGTGGTTCGCCCACGTTGGGCGAGATCATCGATGCCGTCGGCGACCCGGGCACGGTCGAGGTCCTGAAACTCGAACGCAACGAGACACTGTCCGCCTTGGACAAGCTGATGGCCTTCCGGTCCCTGGGCGGGTTGTGGCTGAAGGACTGCCTCTATGCCGGTGATCTGCGCCGGTTGTCCGAACTGCCCCTCACAGAACTGACGTTCAACCACATCAGCGACCCGTTCGGCCTGCGAGCCCTGCGCGGACTCACCAGGCTCGCCCTGGACCAGCCGTTCGAGGGCGGACATCTGCACGACCACCTGCCCCCGGACGCGCCCCTTGAGTATCTGCACCTCGGCCGGGACACACAGGCATCCGTCGGCCTGAGCGGGCTGGGGGAATGGCCGACCCTCACCACCCTCAGCCTCGACAGGCTGGACGCTCCCCTGAGCGTCCGCGACTGGCGGGAAGTGAAACGCCTGCCGGCCCTGCGGAACCTCGTCCTGAGCGGGTCCCTCGACGGCTACGCCGTGGACGCCATGCCGGAACTGCCCTCCGTCGAGCACCTCCGGATGCCCACCCAGGGCGGAGTTCGCGAGCAACTCCGCACCCTCGCTTCCCGCCTCCCTGCCCTGCGCACGGTGACCATCAAGACGTACGGCAGAAAGGTCCCTCTCGGCCTCTACGCCGCCGTCTTCGCCACCGCCGAAGTATCCGACGACCGCCTCTGACCCCACCCCCGGACACACGAAAGGGGCCGGTGCCCGAAGGCACCGGCCCCTTTCCGAGTCGTAAAGCCCTGAAGCCTTACGCCTCCTTGCTCAGATTCGGACCGGCCCCACCCGCGGCCGCGTCCTCGATCGGCGGGACGTCGGGCAGTGCCGACTTCTCCTCACCCCGGAAGGTGAAGGTCTTGGCCTCGCCCTCGCCCTCCGTGTCGACGACCACGATGTGACCGGGACGCAGCTCGCCGAAGAGGATCTTCTCCGAGAGCGTGTCCTCGATCTCGCGCTGGATCGTGCGCCGTAGCGGACGCGCGCCCAGGACGGGGTCGTAACCCTTCTTGGACAGCAGCTCCTTGGCGGACTGGGAGAGCTCGATGCCCATGTCCCGGTCCTTGAGGCGCTCGTCCACCTTGCCGATCATCAGGTCGACGATCTGGAGGATGTCCTCCTGGGTGAGCTGCGGGAAGACGACGACGTCGTCCACGCGGTTGAGGAACTCGGGGCGGAAGTGCTGCTTGAGCTCGTCCGAGACCTTGTTCTTCATGCGCTCGTAGTTGGACTTCGTGTCACCCGTGGCCGCGAAGCCCAGGTTGAAGCCCTTGGAGATGTCCCGCGTGCCGAGGTTGGTCGTCATGATGATGACCGTGTTCTTGAAGTCCACGACCCGGCCCTGGGAGTCGGTCAGGCGACCGTCCTCCAGGATCTGCAGCAGCGAGTTGAAGATGTCCGGGTGGGCCTTCTCGACCTCGTCGAAGAGGACGACCGAGAACGGCTTGCGGCGGACCTTCTCCGTCAGCTGGCCGCCCTCCTCGTAGCCCACGTATCCGGGGGGCGAACCGAAGAGCCGCGACACCGTGTGCTTCTCGCTGAACTCCGACATGTCGAGGGAGATCAGCGCGTCCTCGTCACCGAAGAGGAACTCGGCGAGCGCCTTGGACAGCTCCGTCTTACCGACACCGGACGGGCCGGCGAAGATGAACGAACCACCGGGACGCTTCGGGTCCTTGAGGCCCGCACGCGTACGACGGATCGCCTTCGAGAGCGCCTTGACGGCGTCCTTCTGGCCGATGACCCGCTTGTGGAGCTCGTCCTCCATGCGCAGCAGACGCGAGGACTCTTCCTCGGTGAGCTTGAAGACCGGGATGCCGGTGGCGGTCGCGAGGACCTCGGCGATCAGCTCGCCGTCGACCTCGGCGACGACGTCCATGTCGCCGGCCTTCCACTCCTTCTCCCGCTTGGCCTTGGCGGCCAGGAGCTGCTTCTCCTTGTCGCGGAGGGAGGCGGCCTTCTCGAAGTCCTGCGAGTCGATCGCGGACTCCTTGTCGCGGCGCACGCCGGCGATCTTCTCGTCGAACTCGCGCAGGTCCGGCGGCGCGGTCATCCGGCGGATGCGCATCCGGGAACCGGCCTCGTCGATCAGGTCGATCGCCTTGTCCGGCAGGAAGCGGTCCGAGATGTACCGGTCGGCCAGCGTGGCGGCCTGCACGAGCGCCTCGTCCGTGATGGAGACACGGTGGTGGGCCTCGTAGCGGTCGCGCAGACCCTTGAGGATCTCGATGGTGTGCGGCAGGGACGGCTCCGCGACCTGGATGGGCTGGAAGCGGCGCTCAAGGGCCGCGTCCTTCTCCAGGTGCTTGCGGTACTCGTCCAGGGTGGTGGCGCCGATGGTCTGGAGCTCACCGCGGGCCAGCATCGGCTTCAGGATCGAAGCGGCGTCGATGGCGCCCTCGGCGGCACCCGCACCGACCAGCGTGTGCAGCTCGTCGATGAACAGGATGATGTCGCCGCGGGTGCGGATCTCCTTGAGGACCTTCTTCAGGCGCTCCTCGAAGTCACCGCGGTAGCGGGAGCCGGCGACCAGCGCGCCGAGGTCCAGGGTGTAGAGGTGCTTGTCCTTGAGGGTCTCGGGCACCTCGCCCTTGACGATGGCCTGGGCGAGGCCCTCGACGACGGCGGTCTTGCCGACGCCGGGCTCACCGATCAGGACCGGGTTGTTCTTCGTACGGCGGGACAGCACCTGCATGACCCGCTCGATCTCCTTCTCGCGCCCGATGACCGGGTCGAGCTTGGACTCACGAGCGGCCTGGGTGAGGTTCCGGCCGAACTGGTCGAGGACCAGGGACGTCGAGGGGGTGCCCTCCGCAGGGCCGCCGGCGGTGGCGGTCTCCTTGCCCTGGTAACCGGAGAGCAGCTGGATCACCTGCTGCCGCACACGGTTGAGATCAGCGCCCAGCTTGACCAGGACCTGGGCGGCGACGCCCTCGCCCTCACGGATCAGGCCGAGCAGGATGTGCTCCGTGCCGATGTAGTTGTGGCCCAGCTGAAGGGCCTCGCGGAGCGACAGCTCCAGGACCTTCTTGGCACGGGGAGTGAAGGGGATGTGACCGGACGGCGCCTGCTGGCCCTGTCCGATGATCTCCTCAACCTGCTGGCGGACCGCCTCAAGCGAAATGCCGAGGCTCTCCAGGGCCTTTGCGGCGACACCCTCACCCTCGTGGATGAGACCCAGGAGGATGTGCTCGGTGCCGATGTAGTTGTGGTTGAGCATCCGGGCTTCTTCCTGAGCCAGGACGACAACCCGCCGCGCGCGGTCGGTGAACCTCTCGAACATCGTTAATCGCTCCTCAGAGCGGTCAGGCAGTAAGGGGACGCTCCCCTCCCTGTCCTTCCGCAGCTTAGTCCCGCAAGCGGGGACCGCTCATTCCAACTGCCGACACCGGACCGAGAACCAACACTGCCTCCTGAACCGTAACGCCGACATCTGCTCCAACCTGATGGTGCGAGACGATGTTCCCGCAGGCCAGGCAGTTACCCTCACCTTGAGTACGCCGATGGCGAACGTGAGACGCCCTTTTCTGCGTGTCGCCCCCTCCCACTAGGGATTGTCTTACCCGTACGGACTGACACTCCATGCCGAGCGCACCGGTTCCCTCCGCTACGGGCGAACAACCTTGCGCGGTCCATCGCCCCGAACGCCCCCCTTTTCCGGCACCCTGCGCAATCACCTGACCACCCAGCGTAACTCTCGGCCCGGTTCGACGGTTGCACTTGGCATGGTTGGCACAGTCCCCCCGGTCACCACGGTCCCCTCCCCCCGTCGCCCGCTCGATCCGGACGACCGACGGCGGCACTGGTACGAGAACGAACTGGGGTGGCGGACGGTGCCCGGAGAGCCGCTGCGGCTCGTCACGGGGCTGCGGTTCGACGTCCTGGACGTGCCGGTCGAGGCCGGTGCCGCGGCGCTGTGGCGGCTGGGGCCCGACTCTCCGGTGGCCGTACGGGGCGACCGGATGCGGCTGCTGGTGGCCGCGGGCAGCGCGGAGGAGCTGCCGGGGCTGCTGGACTGGTTGGAGTGGGGCGCGCTGGCGCCGGCGCTGGATCTGGTGGCGCTCGGCGAGGGCGGGCACATGGAGGCACCGCCGGTCCCCGGGACGGGGTCCGCGCAGGGACACCCCGGGACGCCGCTTCCCGCGGGTCGTCCGGGTCCCGTGCAGGGGGCCGCCGTATGGCTGCGGCCCCCCGAGCCGGGATGCGAGGTCGAGGCCTCGCTGCCGACACTGTCGGCAGTGGGGAGCCCTGGGGGCGCCCCTGATCTCGTACGACTGGTGGACACGGTGGCCACACAGTGCCACCGGGTCCGGCTGCGGCGCTCGTGCGCTCAGCCGTTGGCCTTCTCGTAGGCCTCGCGAATGGACGCGGGAACACGGCCGCGGTCGTTGACCTCGTAACCGTTCTCCTTGGCCCACGCGCGAATCTGCGCCGTGTCCTGGCTGCCACCGGTAGCGGCGCGCGCCTTTCCACGACCACCCGAAGCACGGCCGCCGGTACGACGTCCGCCCTTCACGTAAGCGTCGAGAAGACCACGGAGCTTGTCCGCATTCGCGGTGGTGAGATCGATCTCGTACGTCTTGCCGTCCAGTGCGAACGTCACCGTCTCGTCCGCCTCGCCGCCGTCGAGGTCGTCGACAAGAAGGACCTGAACCTTCTGTGCCACCGGATTTCCTTTCATCGATAACTTGCGGGCCTGGGGTCTGCGGCGTCCGCCGTTTCGCCGTCCCCTGTTATATGCAGTACTGCAGTACGTCGGAAAGCAAACCGCTTTTGCTGGAAAAACACAAACCCCTGGGAGAGACCGAGTGACCTCCCCGGTCCGGAAAGATGCGCGTTTCGGACATAGGGAACCTGGGCAGGGCCTCCGGGCCGAATTGAGCGCAGCGATCACAGATGCAGAAGCATCCGACTGTTGCCCAAGGTGTTCGGTTTCACTCGTTCGAGACCCAGGAACTCCGCCACGCCCTCGTCATAGGAACGCAACAGCTCCGCGTAGACATCGGTGTCAACAGGTGTCTCACCGATCTCCACGAAGCCGTGCTTGGAGAAGAAGTCCACTTCGAAGGTGAGACAGAAAACGCGACGAACGCCTAGCCAACGGGCCGTGTGCAGCAACTTCTCCAGCAACTGATGACCTACACCGGCGCCCTTCAACCCGGGCTTCACGGCGAGAGTACGGACTTCCGCGAGGTCTTCCCACATGACGTGCAGTGCGCCGCAGCCGACGACCTCGGCGTTGTCGTCGCGTTCGGCGACCCAGAACTCCTGTATGTCCTCGTAAAGAGTCACGGTCGCTTTGTCGAGCAGGATGCGACCGCGAACGTAGGCGTCGAGGAGTCGGCGCACCGCCGGCACATCACCGGTCCGGGCCCGCCGGACGGTGATGGCTTTCGCGGTGACTTCTGGGTGCTCTGCTGACATGAGCGGACGCTATCGCCCGCCGCCCGAGGGCGGGGAGCCGGGGTTCTCGACGCGATCCGAGGGTTCGGGTGTTTCCGGTCCCTGGACGATGCGTACGGCGCTGCGCAGGGCCTCACGCTGTTCGTCGCTCATCATCCCGAAGAAGGCGACGAGAGCGGCCGCGGGGTTGTCGCTCTGGGACCAGGCGTCGTTCATCAGGGCCGCCGAGTAGGCGGCCCGTGTGGAGACCGCCTCATATCGATACGCCCGGCCTTCCGCCTCGCGACGCACCCAGCCCTTCTGATGGAGATTGTCCAAAACGGTCATCACCGTGGTGTACGCGATCGACCGTTCCTGCTGAAGGTCTTCCAGGACTTCTCGAACGGTCACCGGGCGGTTCCACTTCCACACCCGCGTCATGACCGAGTCTTCGAGTTCTCCCAATGGGCGAGGCACAGCTCAGAACCATAGTGGAAAAGGCACAAAAAGGGCGTACGACTCGGAAAGCACGCGCACGCGTGCGGGAGTCGTACGCCCTTGAAGGCGCCGCCGAAAAAGGCGGGGGGTCAGGCTTCGGTGATCGAAGAAGCCTGGCGGGCGCTCTCCGCGCGCGCGATGGCGGCGTCGACGGCCGCGTCCTCCTTGGCCTTCATGGCCCCGCCCTGGGTCTTCACGATGACCCGGATCAGTCCGATGAAGAACACGGCCATGACGACCGGGGGCACGAGCGCGGAGACATAGTCCATGCCCTCCAGAGTAGCCACGGGCCCTGGAGGGGACGGGGCGGGGTCGTTTCAGCCGGCGGCGAGCTGCTGCGGCGGGTTCGCCGGGGGCGGTGCCGGTTTGCGCCGGGGGAAGACCTCGCCCGGGGTGGGGATCGGCCGGGACGGCTTGGGGGCGGCGGGCGCGGGTGCGGGCGCCGGCCGCTCCACGGGCTTGCGTACGGGCTCCTTGGCGTCCTCCCCGGCCGAATGCCCGGCCGTCGCGGAAAGGCCGCCGGAGCGGCCTCCGGGGAGCGCCAGGAGTCGCGTGCGGGACGCGGGGACGGTCGGGGCGGGCCGGGCGGTGGTACGGCGGGCGAGGCGGGCGCGTACGTCCTGTTCGGCGAGCGTGAGGCAGCGGTCGAGGAGGGCTGCGGCGGCCGGGTTCCCGCGCAGCGCACGCAGCGCGGAGAGGTCGTCGACGTCCGGGCGGTACCCGGCGCCGAGCGCCTCCTCCAGGAGCGTGAGGTAGCCGGCGGTGGTGCCGGGCAGGGCGGCGCGGTACCGGGCGAGGTCGGCGACCAGGAAGGCGCGCAGCCGGACCCCCTCGCGTACCGCTTCGTCGAGGGATTCGGCGAGCCGTAGACAGTCCTTGACGTCCTCGGCGGAGGCGGTTCGGGGCTGGAGGGCGAGGGCGAGGGCGCGACGGAGCACACGCAGCTCCTCCGCACCGAACGCCATGCCGCCGCGGGATCCGTATGGCGTGGGCATGCGGCGACGATACGCGCTAATCAGACAAATTCGACATAGGGGGCGGGTGTGGCGCGGGGATTTCGCGGGGCGACGGGCAGCGGCTGCCCGGGCGGGCACCGGCAGCCGCGCCGTGGCTGGTACCCATCGGCTCCGTCGCGTGCATGGCAGCCGCCGGGTCGCGACGGCATCCCATGGGCCCAGGCCGCGACGCCTCGCGCGCGTGAGCGGCGCCGAGGGGGTGGGGGCACCGCCCGGCGGCGGCTCGTCCGACGCGCACTCCGCGGCTACCACGACCGGCATCAACTCCCCCGCGCGCCAAGGCAACCGTGCCCCGGGGCGCGACAGCACCTCGGGGCACGGGAGACGGCACCTCCGCACAGGTGAGCCACCTCAGCGGGGCGGCGCCGACCCGCGCCGGGAGGTCCCGTCCCGGCGCAGGGCACCAGGTCACATCCGCGACACGTTCCGCTCGTAGACCAGCCGCAGGCCGATCAACGTCAGCCAGGGCTCGTGCTCGTCGATCACCGAGGCCTCGCCCAGGACCATCGGGGCGAGGCCTCCGGTCGCGATGACCGTCACGTCCTCCGGGTCGTCGGCCAGTTCCTTGGCCATGCGGGTGACGACTCCGTCGACCTGTCCCGCGAAGCCGTAGACGATGCCCGACTGCATCGCCTCGACGGTGTTCTTGCCGATCACGCTGCGCGGCCGGGCCACCTCGATCTTGCGCAGCTGGGCGCCCTTGACGCCGAGCGCCTCGACGGAGATCTCGATACCGGGGGCGATGACACCGCCGACGTACTCCCCGCGCGCGGAGACCGCGTCGAACGTGGTCGCCGTACCGAAGTCGACGACGATCGCGGGGCCGCCGTAGAGCTCGACCGCGGCGACCGCGTTGATGATGCGGTCCGCGCCGACCTCCTTGGGGTTGTCGGTCAGGATCGGCACGCCCGTCTTGACGCCCGGCTCGACGAGGACGGCGGGCACGTCTCCGTAGTAGCGGCGGGTCACCTCGCGCAGTTCGTGCAGGACGGACGGCACGGTGGCGCAGATCGCGATGCCGTCGATGCCGTCGCCCAGCTCCTCTCCGAGGAGCGGGTGCATGCCCATCAGGCCCTGGAGGAGGACGGCGAGTTCGTCGGCGGTGCGGCGCGCGTCGGTGGAGATCCGCCAGTGCTCGACGATGTCCTCGCCGTCGAACAGACCCAGCACGGTGTGCGTGTTGCCCACGTCGATCGTGAGGAGCATGACTACTGCGCCTCACGGAGGTCGAGGCCGATGTCCAGGATCGGCGCGGAGTGGGTCAGGGCGCCTACGGCGAGGTAGTCCACCCCGGTGTCCGCGTACGCCTTGGCGTTGTCCAGGGTGAGCCGTCCCGAGGCCTCCAGGGCGGCGCGGCCGTGCACGATGCCGACGGCCTCCGCGCACTCGCCGGGGGTGAAGTTGTCCAGCAGGATCAGGTCGGCGCCCGCGTCCAGGACCTCGCGGAGCTGGTGCAGGGTGTCGACCTCGACCTCGATCGCCACCTCCGGGAACGCCTCCCGTACGGCCTTGAAGGCCTGGGCGACGCCGCCCGCGGCGACCACGTGGTTGTCCTTGACGAGGGCCGCGTCCGACAGGGACATGCGGTGGTTGACCCCGCCGCCGCAGCGGACCGCGTACTTCTCCAGGGAGCGCAGGCCCGGTGTCGTCTTGCGGGTGTCGCGGACCTTGGTCTTCGTGCCCTCCAGGGCGTCCGCCCACGCGCGCGTGGCGGTCGCGATGCCGGAGAGGCGGCACAGGAGGTTGAGCGCGCTGCGCTCGGCGGTCAGCAGGTCACGCGTGCGTGTGGTGACCGACAGGAGCTTCTGCCCGGCCTCCACGAGGTCGCCGTCCTCCGCGTGCCGCTCGACCTCGAACTCGTCGGTGCAGACCACGGAGATCACCGCTTCGGCGACCCTGAGGCCCGCCACGACACCGGCCTCGCGCGCGGTGAAGTCGGCGGTGGCGACGGCCCCTTCGGGGATGGTCGCCACGGTCGTCACGTCGACACCGCCGTCGAGGTCCTCCTGGACGGCGACATTGGCGATGTCCTCGACCTCCACGGGGTCGAGACCCGCGTCGGCCAGGAGTTCGGCGAGCGCGGGGTCCAGGCCGCACTCCAGGTACTCCGCGTCGGCGCCCGCGCCACAGGCACAGCCGTCGCCGCAGCCGCCGCTGTCGGCGAGGGGAAGGTCGGGGGTGCTCACTTCTGTCACTGCTCCTGGGGACGGTGCTGCCGGGTCGGGGGGAAGTCTGCGGTGTCCGTGGTGTGCACGGCCAGCGTGCGGTCGGGATTCAGCCGTACGACGATGTGGCGGCGCCAGGCGCTGTCGTCGCGCTCGGCGTGGTCCTCGCGCCAGTGGCAGCCGCGGGTCTCCTCGCGCCGGGCGGCGGCGGTGACCAGGACGCGGGCCACGCACAGGAGGTTGGTGGCCTCCCAGGTGTCGACGCCGGGCTCGGCGGTCTTGCCGTTCTCGTCGAGCGCGTCGCGGGCGTCGGTGTGCAGCTGCTGGAGCTGTCCGGCGGCCCTGGCGAGGGATTCGGCGGAGCGCAGGACGCCCGCGCCCTCGGTCATGATCCGCTGGATCGCGAAGCGGGCCTCGGGGGCGAGCAGCGGGTGCGCGGGCTTCTGGGGGTGCGGGACCGGTTCGGGCACGCGCGCGTGGAGGGCGTTCTCCGCCTGGCTCGCGGTGATGTCGGCGACGATCCGCTCGGCGTAGACGAGGCCTTCGAGGAGGGAGTTGGAGGCGAGCCGGTTCGCGCCGTGCACGCCGGTGCAGGCGACCTCGCCGCACGCGTACAGGCCGGGGACGGTCGTACGGCCCCGGGAGTCGGTGCGGACGCCGCCGGAGGCGTAGTGGGCGGCCGGGGCGACCGGGACGGGCTCGGTGACCGGGTCGATGCCGTGGCTGCGGCAGGCAGCGAGGATCGTCGGGAAGCGGTGCTCCCACATGTCGGCGCCGAAGTGCCGGGCGTCGAGGAACATGTGCTCGGCGTCCTGCTCCAGCATGCGCCGCGTGATGCCCTTGGCGACGATGTCCCGGGGCGCCAGCTCGGCCAGTTCGTGCTGGCCCACCATGAAGCGCACGCCGTCGGCGTCGACGATGTGGGCGCCCTCGCCGCGCACCGCCTCGGAGACTAGGGGCTGCTGGCCCTCCGCGTCGGCGCCGAGGAACAGCACGGTGGGGTGGAACTGCACGAACTCCAGGTCGGAGACCTCGGCGCCCGCGCGGAGGGCGAGCGCGACCCCGTCGCCGGTCGACACGGACGGGTTGGTGGTGGCCGAGAAGACCTGCCCCATGCCGCCGGTCGCGAGGACCACGGCGGGCGCGTGCACGGCGCCCACACCGTCGTGCTGGCCCTCTCCCATGACGTGCAGCGTGACGCCCGCCGTACGGCCCTCGGCGTCCGTCAGGAGGTCCAGCACGAGCGCGTTCTCGATCGTGCGCAGGCCACGCGCGTGTACGGCCTCGACGAGCGCCCGGGAGACCTCCGCGCCGGTCGCGTCGCCGCCCGCGTGCGCGATGCGGCGCCGGTGGTGACCGCCCTCGCGGGCCAGCTCCAGTCCTCCTTCGGAGGACTCGTCGAAGTGGGCGCCGGTCTCGATGAGCCGCCGTACGGCGTCGGGGCCCTCGGTGACGAGGATCCGTACGGCCTCCTCGTCACACAGGCCCGCGCCCGCCACCAGGGTGTCGTCCAGGTGCTGTTCGGGGGTGTCGCCCTCCCCCAGGGCGGCGGCGATGCCGCCCTGGGCCCAGCGGGTGGAGCCGTCGTCGAGACGGGCCTTGGTGACGACGACCGTCCGCAGGCCCGCCGCCTCGCAGCGCAGGGCCGCGGTCAGCCCGGCCACTCCGGAGCCGACGACCACCACGTCCGCGGCGATGGACCACCCGGGGGCGGGCGCGTGCAGTCGTATGCCTGTGCTGGTCACGAGGCGGCTCCGAGGGTTCCGAAAGCGAGTGGGATGTTGTCGATCAGCCGGGTCGTCCCGACCCGGGCGGCGACGGCGAGGACGGCCTCGCCGGTGAAGTCCTCGTCCACGTCGGTGAAGTCGGACGGGTCGACCAGGGCGAGGTAGTCCAGGGCGAGCGGCGGGTCGAGGCGGGCGGCGGAGTCGAGGACCAGGCGGGCGGCGGCGCGGACGGACGCCGGACCGCCGGGGCCGGGGGCGGCCTTGGCGACGGCGTGCGCGTCGGCCGCCGCGCGGGACTCCCCTATGGCGCTGAGCGCCTCGGCACGCGCGTGTGTGGCGGGCACTTCGAGGGCCCGCGCGCGCAGCGCCTCCTGGGCCGCGTGCCGGTCGCGGCCGGCGAACAGGGCCTGGGAGAGGGCGAGCGCGGTGCGCCTCTCCTGGGGGGACAGATAGCGGTTGCGGCTGGACAGGGCCAGGCCGTCGGCCTCGCGCACGGTCGGCACGCCGACGATCTCGGTGCCGAAGTTCAGGTCGCGCACCATGCGGCGGATCAGGGCGAGTTGCTGGGCGTCCTTCTGGCCGAACAGGGCGGTGTCGGGGCGGGTGAGGTGCAGCAGCTTGCCGACGACGGTGAGCATGCCGTCGAAGTGCCCGGGGCGGACGGCGCCCTCCAGGCGTTCGCCCATGGGGCCCGCCGAGATGCGCACCTGGGGTTCGCCGCCGGGGTAGACCTCGTCCACGGAGGGGGCGAACACGACGTCGGCGCCCGCCTGTTCGGCGATCTTGAGGTCGGCGTCCAGGGTGCGCGGGTAGCGGTCGAGGTCCTCGCCCTCGCCGAACTGCAGCGGGTTCACGAAGACGGTGACCACGACCTCGCCGTCCGGTCCGGCGAGTTCGCGCGCGGTGCGGACCAGGGTGGCGTGGCCCTCGTGCAGGGCGCCCATCGTCATCACGACGGCGCGGCGGCCCGCACGCGTGCGTGCGTGCAGTTCGTCGGCGGTGCGCAGCAGGGTGGTGGTCATCCGGCATCTCCCTCGGTGCCGTTGGCGAGGACCCCGAGGAGGTCCTCGGCGAGTTCCGGCTTGAGCAGCCCGTGGGCCAGAGCCCGGTCGGCGGTCGCGCGGGCCATCGCCAGATAGCCGGCGACGGTCCCCGGGGCGTGCTTGCGCAACTCGGTGACGTGCGCGGCGACGGTGCCCGCGTCCCCGCGCGCGACGGGGCCGGTGAGGGCCGCGTCGCCGGAGCGCAGGGCGTTGTCCAGGGCGGCGCCCAGCAGCGGGCCGAGCATCCGGTCGGGGGCCTCGACGCCGGCCGTGCGCAGCAGCTCCATGGACTCGGCGACCAGCGTGACCAGGTGATTGGCGCCCAGGGCGAGGGCCGCGTGGTAGAGCGGGCGGTTCTCCTCGGCGATCCACTCGGGCTCGCCGCCCATCTCGATGACCAGGGCCTCGGCGGCCAGCCGGAGCTCCTCGGGCGCGGTGACCCCGAAGGAGCATCCCGCGAGGCGCTGGACGTCCACAGGAGTGCCCGTGAAGGTCATCGCGGGGTGCAGGGCCAGCGGCAGCGCGCCGACGCGCAGAGCGGGGTCCAGGACCTTCGCGCCGTACCGCCCGGAGGTGTGCACGAGGAGCTGGCCCGGCCGTACGGCGCCGGTCTCGGCGAGGCCCTCCACGAGGCCGGGCAGGGCGTCGTCCGGGACGGTGAGCAGCACCAGGTCTGCGCGCTCCAGGACCTGGGCGGGCGTGAGCACCGGCACGTCGGGGAGCATCAGCGCGGCCCGTCGCCTGGAGGCGTCGGAGACCCCGGAGACGGCCACCGGACGGTGCCCGGCCAGCTGGAGGGACGCGGCCAGTACGGGGCCCACCCGGCCGGCGCCGACGACGCCGACCGCGAGCCGCGCGGGGCGGTCCTTGGGCTCTGGCTGTTGGAATGTACTCACGCGAGTGCGGCCTTCCCGTTCCAGTCCGCTCCGGGTACCGGACGATTTCTCGTCATGTTAACGCGATCGGTTCGAGGGGCGTCCGGTTGTCCACAGGCTGTGGGTTGTCACACAGCCTGTTGCGGACGGGAAAGCCTGTGGAAACCCGGATGCTCGCACGCACGTACGCCAGGCATCATCCGGAGCATGAGCGATGCGGCGGAACACAGCGACCAAGAGGCAGAGCCGGCGACCGAGGAGGAACGGAACCTGGAGCGCCGTAGACGGCGTATCGCCGCGAACCGGAGCGCCGAGCGGTCCCTCGCGCGCCTCGGCTTCCTGGACCCCCTCCGGGAGCGACTCGCCTTCGTCCAGGAGGCGGCCGAGCTGTACGACCTGGACGAGGCGTCGGACATGTACGGCAGCGAGGTCGTGGAGACCCTGGAGAAGCGGGTCGCCGAACTGCTCGGCAAGGAGGCCGCGGCCTTCTTCCCCACGGGCACGATGGCGCAGCAGGTCGCCCTGCGCTGCTGGGCGGGGCGTACCGGCAACCCGACGGTGGCCGTGCACCCGCTGGCCCACCCCGAAGTGCACGAACGGAACGCCTTCAGCCAGGTCAGCGGCTTGCGCCCGGTCCATGTGACGAGCGAGCCCCGGCAGCCGACCGCCGACGAGGTGCATGACTTCCCCGAGCCCTTCGGGGCGCTGATGCTCGAACTGCCCCTCCGGGACGCCGGTTTCGTCCTCCCCACCTGGGAGGAGCTCTCCGCCCTCGTCGACGCAGCGCACGAACGCGACGCGGTGGTCCACTTCGACGGCGCCCGCCTGTGGGAGTCCACCACCCACTTCGGCCGCCCGCTCGACGAGATCGCGAGCCTGGCGGACAGCGTCTACGTGTCGTTCTACAAGTCCCTCGACGCCCTCGGCGGCGCCGCGCTGGCCGGCCCGAAGACCCTGATCGACGAGGCGAAGACCTGGCGGCACCGCTACGGAGGCGCGGTCTTCCAGCAGTTCCCCACCGTGCTGACGGCACTCGCGGGCCTGGACCGGGAGCTGCCCCGGCTGCCCGCGTACGTGGCCCACGCGCGCGTGGTCGCCGAGGCACTGCGCGAGGGCTTCACCGCGGCCGGGCTGCCGTGGATGCGCGTCCACCCCGAGCAGCCGCACACACTCGACTTCCAGGTCTGGCTGCCGTACGACCGTGACGCCGTCACGGAGGCCGCGATCCGGACGACGGAGGAGACGAGGACCGCTCTGTTCTCCAATCCCTGGGACGCGAAGGGTCCGGGGCTGGCGGTGACGGAGGTCTATGTCCGGGCCGCCGCCCTGGAGTGGACGGCCGAGGACGTGAAGGCGGCGGTCGCGGACTTCGTGGTCCGTCTGAAGGAGGAGACCGGGGGTGGCTGAGGGGCGTCGGCCCTGCCGGGTGTCAGCAGGCGGGGCGGTCCTGACGGGCGGCGGGTGGCGCGTCGATTGACGGGCAGTGTCAATCGACGGGGGCGTTGTCAGTGGCGAGGTGCACGATGGGGACATGAGCGTGCACATCGACATCACGGGGCTGCGGCAGGAGCAGGTCGTCTTCGCGCCCTCGCCCCTGGGCGAGCTGTGCATGGCGCTGCACGCGATGTCCGAGCCGGGTCACCATCCCGGCCTCCAGGGGTGGGTGACCGGTGTCACCGCGCGGCTCGACCCGCATCTGGCGGACCGGATGTGCGAGGCGGACTTCCTGTGGCGGTCGACGTTCTCCGACCTGTTCCTGCCGTACGCGGGCATCCCGGGCCGCAGCACGCTCCCCGGGGCCACCCTCGCCGAAGAGCTGGACCTGATGGACAAGCTGACGGACGAGCAGTTCGTGGACGCGGCACTGGAGTTCACCACCTGCAACATCACCTACAGCACCGGCGGACCCGGCCCGCTCTCGGACGCCACGATCAGGCTGCGTGCCCTGGAGCAGGCAGCGACCCGCGGTCCGCGTCAACTGGCGTTCACCGAGCGGCTGTTGGCCGATCCGCCGCGGACCAGGGCCTGGCTGCGGCAGTTCCTGGAGGACTGCGACGAGGCGTTCTTCGCGGACACCTGGTCGCGGATGCAGCACCAGCTCGCGGCCGACGCCCGCCACAAGACGGACCTCCTGCGGCACAAGGGCCTGGCGGAGGCGCTGACGTCGATGTCCACCGCGGTGACGCTCGACGAGAGCGCCACCCGCATCACGGTCGACAAGCTCGGCGACGGCCGTACGGCGACCCAGGACGGCGGCCTCCTCCTGGTCCCCACCAGCCTGGGCTGGCCGCATCTGACGGTCCTGTACCGCTACGGCTGGCAGCCGGTCGTGCACTACCCCGTGGGGTCGCCCAAGTTCGCCGCGCCGACCTCCTTGGAACAGCTGACCCTGCGGATGACGGCCCTGTCCCACCCGGTCCGTATGCGCCTGTGCCGCAGCCTGGCCCGCACCGCGTACACCACCAGTGAGCTGACCCAGGTGCACGGCATGACCGCCCCGGAGATATCCCGTCACCTCGGCGTCCTGAAGAGGGCCGGTCTGATCACCACCCGCCGCCGCGGCCGCTACGTCCTGCACCAGCTGGACGTCACGATGGTGGCCCGTCTGGGCAGCGACTTCCTGGAGGGCATCCTCAGGTAGTCGCGGTCACCGTGCCTCACGCGGTCACCGTGCCTCAGCCGTGCCCGCCGGCCCGCACCAGCCCCGTCTCGTACGCCAGGACGACCACCTGCACCCGGTCCCGCAGGCCCAGCTTGGTCAGGATGCGGCCGACATGGGTCTTCACGGTCGCCTCGGACAGCACCAGGCGGGCCGCGATCTCGCCGTTGGACAGCCCCGTGGCGACGAGGATCATGACCTCGCGCTCGCGCTCGGTGAGCCGCTCCAACTCCTTGTGCTGAGGCTCCTTGCCGGCGGAGGGCAGCATCGGGGCGAAGCGGTCCAGGAGCCGGCGGGTCGTGGAGGGCGCCACCACGGCGTCGCCGCTGTGCACGGAGCGGATCGCGGTGAGGAGTTCGCCGGGCGGCACGTCCTTGAGCATGAACCCGGAGGCGCCGGCCTTCAGCCCGGAGAAGGCGTACTCGTCGAGGTCGAAAGTGGTCAGGATCAGCACCTTCGGCGGGTTCTCGCCCTGGCAGATGCGGCGGGTGGTCTCCACCCCGTCCAGCTTCGGCATACGGACGTCCATCAGCACCACGTCGACCGCGGTGGCGGCCAGCACCTGAAGGGCCTCGACACCGTCGCCCGCCTCCGCGACGACCTCCATGTCCGGCTGGGCGGCGAGCACCATCCGGAAACCGGTGCGCAGCAGCACCTGGTCGTCGACGAGCATCACGCGGATCGTCATCGGGTCCTCTTCCGTTCCGTCAGCAGGATCGTTCAACAATTCATTCAACAGGTTGAGGCCGTTCAACAGGTCGTTCAACGATTCGTTAATTCGTTACAGGTGTCAGTAATCGGCGTACGAAGATCAGTGGGCGGGTTTCAGCGGCAGCAGCGCGCTGATGCGGAACCCGCCGCCCGGGCGCGGGCCCGCGTCCAGAGTGCCCCCGACCATGCCGACCCGCTCGCGCATACCGATCAGACCGTGCCCCTGGCCGTCGACGCCGCCCTCCTCGTACAGCTCGTGCGGGGCGCCCTTGCCGTCGTCCTCGACGAGCAGCCCCAGACCGTCGTCGAAGTACACCAGCCGCACACTGGCGCCCGTGTTCGGCCCCCCGTGCTTGCGGGTGTTGGTGAGCGCCTCCTGCACGATCCGGTACGCGGTCAGCTCGACGCCGCTGGGCAGCGGGCGCGGGGTGCCCTCGACCTTGAAGTCGACGGGCAGTCCGGACGTACGGCACTGCTCGACCAGGTCGTCGATCTGCTCGACGTCCGGCTGCGGAACGTACTCCCCGGCCTCCTTGTGCTCGCCGGTGCGCAGCACACCCAGCAGGCGGCGCATCTCGGCGAGAGCCTGGCGGCCGGTGGAGGAGATCGTCTCCAGGGCCTTCTTCGCCTGGTCCGGCGCGGAGTCCAGGACATAGGCGGCGCCGTCGGCCTGGACCACCATCACCGACACGTTGTGCGCGACCACGTCGTGCAGTTCGCGGGCGATCCGGGCGCGCTCGGCGGCGACCGCGACCTTCGCCTGCGCCTCGCGCTCCTTCTCCAGGCGCGCGGCGCGCTCCTCCAGTTGCGCGAAGTACGCGCGCCGGGTGCGCATCGAGTCGCCCAGCACCCAGGCCAGCGCGAACGGCACCGTCTGGAAGACCGCGAGCGCGACAAGACCGGCGGAACTGGTGTGCTCCTGGGGCCAGCGGATCTGCGACAGGGTCGCCGCGCCCAGACCGGTCGCCAGGGCGAAGCGGGAGGCCCAGCGGGCCCCGATCGCGGCGACCGTGTAGACGATCACCAGCATGGCGAAGTCGGCCACCACGGGCTCGATGTCGAGGATCAGCTGCGCGAGCCCCGTCACCAGGACCAGGACCAGCATCTTCTCCGGCCAGCGGCGGCGCAGCGCGATCGCCACGCACATGACGGCGGACACCGCGAGCGCGCCCGTGGCCGTCCCGTGCCGGCCCGACGCGTAGCTGGTACTCGCGATGCTCACGCCGCTCAGCCCCAGCAGGAAGACAGCCCAGAAGGTGTCGACCCATGTCGGGTGTCTGCGGAGGAAGTCGTAGAGGCGCTGCACGTAACCCAGCGTAGGGAAGCGCGAAGTGTGCCGGGGTCAACCGGAGGATCGATCCGTATACGCCCGGCGTACTCCCCAAGGTGGAGGCCCGGTTGTCCTGTGCACTTAATCTGGCACCGTGACGGACGACACTGCGGCCGGGTGGCGGGGCTGGCGGGCGGCGACCGAGGACGCGCTGTACGGGCCCCAGGGGTTCTACCGGAGGCCCGAGGGGCCCGCCGGGCACTTCCGTACGTCCGTGCACGCGTCGGCGCTCTTCGCCGGGGCCGTGGCACGGCTGCTGTGCCGGGTGGACGAGGCGCTGGACCGGCCGGCCGCGCTGGACCTCGTGGACCTGGGCGCGGGCCGCGGCGAGCTGGTGACCGGCGTGCTCGCCGCGCTGCCCGCCAAAGTGACGGCACGCGTGCGTGCGTACGGCGTCGAGATCGCCGACCGCCCCGAGGGACTCGATCCCCGCGTCGAGTGGCTGACCGACTCCCCGAAGGGGATCACCGGCCTGCTGTTCGCCAACGAGTGGCTGGACAACGTACCGGTGGAGGTCGCCGAGGTGGACTCCGCCGGCGTGCCGCGGCTCGTGCTCGTACGGGAGGACGGGACCGAGCGGCTCGGGGAGCCGGTCGCCGGTGCGGAGGCCGAGTGGCTCGCGCGGTGGTGGCCCCTGGCGCCCGAGGAGGGGCTGCGCGCCGAGATCGGGCTCCCCAGGGACACGGCCTGGGCGTCCGCCGTAGCCACCGTCGAACGGGGACTCGCGGTCGCCGTCGACTACGCGCACACCCTGGAGACCCGCCCCCCGTTCGGCACCCTCACCGGCTTCCGCGAGGGCCGCGAGACGGCACCCGTGCCGGACGGCTCCTGCGACATCACCGCGCACGTCGCACTGGACGCCTGCGCGACGGCCGCGACTTCGGCGGGCACGCTCCCCGGCGCACGCCTGCTCACCCAACGCGCCGCCCTGCGCGCCCTCGGCGTCACAGGCGCGCGCCCCCCGCTCACGCTGGCGTCCACCGACCCGACGGGGTACGTCCGCGCCCTCGCGCGCGCCGGAGAAGCCGCCGAACTCACCGCACCGGGCGGCCTCGGCGACTTCGGCTGGCTCGTGCAGTCGGTTGGAATTCCGGACCCGCTGGGCGAGCCGTGAACGCCCTCTACTTGTCGCCTACTTGTCGATGTCCCCGACCACGAAGAACAACGACCCCAGAATCGCCACCATGTCCGCCACCAGCGTCCCCGGAAGCAGCACCGCGAGTGCCTGGATGTTGTTGTAGGACGCCGAACGCAGCTTCAGCCGGTACGGGGTCTTCTCGCCCTTGCTGACGAGGTAGTAGCCGTTGATGCCGAGCGGGTTCTCGGTCCACGCGTAGGTGTGCCCCTCGGGCGCCTTGAGGACCTTCGGGAGCCGCTGGTTGATCGGCCCCGGCTCCAGCTCGGCGAGCCGGTCGAGGCAGGCGTCCGCGAGGTCGAGCGCGTTGTGGGTCTGCTCCAGGAGCACTTCGAAGCGGGCGAGACAGTCGCCCTCCTGGCGCGTGACGACCTTCAGGGTGTCCTGGAGATCGCCGTACGCGAGATACGGCTCGTCGCGCCGCAGATCGAAGTCGACGCCCGAGGCACGCGCGATGGGCCCGCTCACCCCGTAGGCGTGCACGGCCTCCGCGGACAGCGCGCCGACCCCCCGGGTGCGCCCCCGGAAGATCTCGTTGCCGAGCACCAGGTCGTCGAAGCGGTCCATCCGGGAACGTACGGCGGCGACGGCTTCACGCGCGCGGGAGGCCCATCCGGCGGGCAGGTCCTCCTTGAGGCCGCCGACGCGGTTGAACATGTAGTGCATGCGCCCGCCGGAGACCTCCTCCATGACGTTCTGAAGGACCTCGCGCTCCCGGAACGCGTAGAACACCGGGGTGATACCGCCGAGTTCGAGGGGGTAGGACCCCAGGAACATCAGGTGGTTGAGCACCCGGTTCAGCTCGGCGAGCAGCGTGCGCGTCCACACCGCGCGCGGGGGCACCTCCATGCCGAGCATGCGCTCCACCGCGAGGACCACGCCCAGCTCGTTCGAGAACGCCGACAGCCAGTCGTGGCGGTTGGCGAGCATGATGATCTGGCGGTAGTCGCGCGCCTCGAAGAGCTTCTCGGCGCCGCGGTGCATATAGCCGATCACCGGCTCCGCGTGCTGGATGCGCTCGCCGTCCAGGACGAGCCGCAGCCGCAGCACTCCGTGCGTGGAGGGGTGTTGGGGGCCGATGTTGAGCACCATGTCGGTGCTTTCCGCGGCGCCGCCGATACCGACCGTGGTCTCCGTCGTGGGAGTCATGGACACAGTCTCTCGTACGTACGCTTGCGCCATGGAAACGGGGACTGCCGCTCAGGACGACGCGGCGCGCGAGCCGGTGTGGACCGGGCTGCCGCCGGGGCTGCTGAAGATGCGCCGGATGCTGCTGGTGGTGTGGCTGGGGGTGCTGACCCTTGCCCTGGGGGTGCCGCTGGGCCTGTTCGCCGGCCCGGGGTGGGCGGCGTTCGCGCTGCTGCCGCTCGGCCTCATGGCGTGGGGCTGGGTGGTCCTGGGCCGCAACTGGCGCTCCTGGCGGTACGCCGAGCGCGCCGACGACCTGCTGATCAGCAAGGGCGTGCTGTGGCACCACGAGACGATCGTCCCGTACGGGCGGATGCAGCTCGTGGAGGTGACCTCGGGGCCCGTGGAGCGGCACTTCGGGCTCGCCAGCGTGCAGCTGCACACGGCCGCCGCGGCGACCGACGCGACCATCCCGGGGCTGGACCCGGCCGAGGCGGAGCGGCTGCGCGACCGGCTCACCGAGCTCGGCGAGGCCCGATCGGCGGGGCTGTGACGACGCCGGGCGCCGACAAGGACGTACCCGAGGCCGCAGAGGTCGCGGCGGTCGTACGGGAGCAAGTGCCCGTCGTGGAGCGGCGGTTGCATCCGGTGACGCCGTTGCGCCGGGCGTGGGCGCCGGTCGCCGTCATCATCGGGTGGGCGGTGCACGACCCCAACCAGGCCCAGGAACAGCTGACCCGGCTGACCACCGTCACCCTGCTGATCGCGCTGGCCGTGATCGTGCCGGCCGCCGGTCTGTACGGCTTCCTGACCTGGTGGTTCACCCACTTCGCGGTGACCGACACCGAACTGCGCATCCGTACCGGCCTGTTGTTCCGGCGCACCGCGCACATCCGGCTGGAACGCATCCAGGCGGTCGACGTGACGCAGCCGCTTCTCGCGCGCGTGGCGGGCGTCGCCAAGCTGAAGCTGGACGTCGTAGGCACCGACAAGAAGGACGAACTGGCCTTCCTCGGAGAGGACGAGGCGCGGGCGCTGCGGGCCGAACTCCTCGCGCGGGCGGCCGGGTTCGCGCCCGAGACCGCCCACGAGGTCGGCGAGGCGCCCTCGCAGCAACTGCTGCACGTACCGGCCGGCGTCCTCGCGGTGTCCCTGGTGCTGACCGGCGCCACCTGGGGATCGCTGGCCGCCGCCCTCGTCGTACCGCCGCTGCTGTGGCTCGCCACCCACAGCGTGTGGACGGTCCTCGCGACCGCGCTGCCGCTGCTGGGCGCGGCGGGCGCGAGCAGTGTGGGGCGGTTCGTCGGCGAGTACGACTGGACGGTGGGCGAGTCCCCCGACGGGCTGCGCATCGACCACGGGCTGCTGGACCGCACGCACGAGACCGTGCCCCCGGGGCGGGTGCAGACCGTGCGGATCGTGGAGCCGCTGCTGTGGCGGCGGCGCGGCTGGGTGCGGGTCGAGCTGGACGTGGCCGGATCGTCCAACTCCGTGCTGGTGCCGGTCGCCCCGCGCGAGATCGCCGAGTCGGTCGTCGCGCGCGTGCTGCCCGGTGTGACGGTGCCGTCGCGCCCGGAGCTGTCCCGGCCGCCGCGCAGGGCGGGTCGCTGCGTGCCGCTGTGGTGGCGGGGCTACGGCCTCGCGGTCACCGACACGGTGTTCGTGGCCCGGCACGGACTGCTGCGCCGCAGCACGGCGCTGGTGCCGCACGCGAAGGTGCAGAGCGTACGGCTCACGCAAGGGCCCTGGGAGCGGCTCTGGGGGCTTGCCGAGGTGCATGTGGACACGGGGGCCAACGCGACCGTGACAGCCCGTCTGCGGGACGCCGGCGAGGCCGCGGAGCTGCTCCGCGCCCAGGCCGAGCGCTCCCGGACGGGCCGCAGGGACGCCCGCCCGGACCGCTGGATGGCCTGAGGCCCGGTCAGGAAGCCGCGCTGCGCAGTCCGGGAAGGTTGATCTGCTCGGTCTCGTCGTGCGCCGTCAGGTCGATGACCTGGACCGCGCCGACACCCCGGGAGCGCTCGTCGGCCGGCTTGAACTGCGCCTCGGCCTCCGCCTTGTGCACCGCCAGGGCCTCCTGGCCCACGACGTCGGCGAGATCCTCGTTCTGTACGGCGTCCATCTCGGCGGACGCCGCGCCCTTCTGCATGCCGAAGAAGTCGAACCCGCCCTCGATCGGCCGCCGTACGGGAGACGCCGGTACGACCGCCACCGCGGTCGGCACGGTGAAGTGGCCCGAGGGATGCGCGGGTTGGACGGACTTCGCGGCCGGGGGGACGGCGGCCGCGTGCTCATGCCCGTCGACCGCCTCGGGCTTCCCCTCCGCCTCGTCCTCCTGCGCGGCCTCCGACTCGGCCGCGGGGCCGCCGCCGGCCTCCACCGGGGCGGGCTCGGCCGACGCGGAGTCGTCGTCCTTCGGCGCGGGCGCCGCCGACTCGGCGTCGTCGTCCTTCGGCGCGGGCGCCGCCGACTCGGCGTCGTCGTCGAGCCGCACCAGTGCCGCCTGCGCGCGCAGGAACAGCTTGGACCCCTCCGGGGAGAACACCGGTGAAGCCGCCTGCTTCTTCTCCGCGACGACCTCGGACTCGGACTCCTCGCCGGCGTCCTCGGCATCCGTGGCGGACTCGGCCGGGGCAGCCACAGCCTCGGTGTCGTCCGTCGCGGAGTCGTCTTCGTCGTCCTGGACATCCACGAGGTCCAGGTCCACGTCCGCCGGGACCTCGTCGGCGGCGTCCGCCGGAACCGGCGGCAACGCGTGCGTGGCGGGCTCCGCGGCCTCTATCTCCAGCAGGCGGCGGCCCTCCAGGGCGCTGGCACGCTCGGTCTCCGCCGTGGCGTACCGGCGCAGCAGTGCCGCGTGTTCGTTGCGCAGCCCCGCCAGCTCCGTGCGCTTGGCGCGCAGCTTGTGCTCCAGCTTGACGCGCAGTTCGCGCGACTCGTCGAGGTCGGACTCAAGTTCGGCGAGCCGCTCCTCGTAGCGCCACTCGTCGCTCGTACGCGCGCGTACCAGGTCGGCGACCTGCTTGCCCGCCTGAGTGTCCCAGCGGCGCATGACGGCCGCACCGACGAGCGCGGTCGCGGCGGCTATCGCCGCGACTATGCGCAGCGCGGCGGCTTGCGAGAAGACCCACGGCCCGAAGGCGCAGACGAGCGACACGCCTGCGATCGCCGAGGGAGGCAACAGCCGGTGCAACGGCGGGGAATGGCGGTGACGTCCACGTGGCATGGCCAGAAACTTACCGCGCGTAGGCGAATCATGGTGCCCCGCCCGGTAAAAACACAGCCACTCCTATTCCCTCACCTCAGTTTAACGGTCACTTTCAGCCGTTGCCGAGCCGTCCGCTCAACCACTCCAGGGTCGCCGGGATCTCCCGTCGCCAGGTGTTGAAGTTGTGGCCGCCGCTGTCCAGGATGATCGACGCGATACGGGTGGAGTTGTTGGCCTTCACCTTGTCGATGAATTTCAGGGTGTCCTTGTAGTTGTGCTCCCCGGCCTTGCTGCTGGTGACGAGCAGTGAGGTGTCGGGCGCGGGCCGGTGCTTGAGGTACCACCACAGGTTCGCCTCGTTGCGCAGCGTCTCGTCGCCCTGGAAGAGGTCACCGGTGGTGGGGTCGGTCGGCGCCTTGTAGTACGGCGAGAGGCCCGCGCCCGCCGCGTACACCCCGGGGTGGTGCATGGCGAGTTTCAGGGCGCAGTAACCGCCCGTGGAATCACCGACGATGCCCCAGCTCCCCGGTTTTCTGCTCACCCTGTAGTGGGTCGTCACGGCGTCCGGGAGGTCCTTGGCGAAGAACGACTCGGTCCGCGGTCCGCCCGGGACGTCCACGCACTCCGTGTCGCGCGGCGGCGCCACCGTGGGCCGCAGCATCACCAGGATCATCGGCCGCATCCGGCCGCTCCTGGCCAGCTGCAGTGCCGTGCGCGGGTAGTTGAGCTTGTCGACGAGCGCCTGGGCGGTGCCCGGATACCCCGTGAGGACGACCGTCGCCGGGAACGTGCGCGTGCGGTACCGCGGTTGGAAGTACTCCGGCGGCAGATAGACGTACGCCGGAGTGGCGATGTGGGTCGTACGGCCGACTATGTCGACCCGCTGCACCTGGCCCACGCTGCTCGGCAGGGAGGCGCCGCCCGGGGCGTCCACCCGCCGGGTGCCGACCACGTGGAGCGGGCCGCCCGCGCCCCGGAGCGCCGTGTGGTCGACGACGACGCCCTGGTCGGTCTCCCGGCCGAACAGGTCGGACCAGCTGGCGTAGAACCCGAAGGCCTGATTGGCGCCGAGGCCCACCGACACGAAGAGCACCAACTGCGTTGCCAGCAGCAGGCCGACGCGCCCGCTGACGGCCCGCCAGTTCCGTCGGGCCAGCCGCGGCCACAGCCATACCGTGCCGACGAACAGCAGCACGGCGCACACGAACGCCAGTGCCAGCACTTTGTTGCTCGTGAGTCCCATGAACTGTCCCCGCCTGCGCTTTCCGCCCTGGCGGCACGCAACCTTCGCGTGCGTTTGCCCCGGGCTTTCCACTGCCTTTGAACCGGCTTTCCGGTGAGGAAGGAACCTCCTTCCCCTAGACACCGTCCTAGAGGGCGCAATGTCGCCGGATGCCCGAATCGGGCCCGGATCCAAGGTCTCTCGCAGAACTACGGGATGCGATGTCTGTCAGGATAGATGGGGAATTGTCGGGTGGGGTTCCGAGCCGGTCAGGCCGGGTCCGGCGCATAGTCCGAGGTCCGCGCCCCGAGGTCGTTCCCACGCTCGTCGCCAGGGCCTGCGCCCTCGTCGGCCTGCTGGACATCGCCGCGGGGGTGTTCCCGCGCTTCCGGCACAGCCGTATGCACACCATGGCCGAGGTGCTGCCGGGCGCGCTCGGCCCCTTCGCCGCCGCGCTCTCGCTCAGCGCCGGCGTACTGCTGCTGCTCCTCGCGCACGGGCTCAGGCGGCGCAAGCGCCGGGCCTGGCGGGCCGCGGTGGCGCTGCTGCCGGCGGGCGCTGTGGCGCAGTTCGCGTACCGGCACTCGGTCATAGGAGTCGTCATCTCGGCCGCGCTGCTCGCACCGCTGCTGATGCACCGCGACGAGTTCCGCGCGCTGCCCGACCCGCGCAGCAGGTGGCGAGCGCTCGCCAACTTCGTGCTCATGGGCGCCGGTTCCCTCGTCCTCGGACTGGTCATCGTCAGCGTCCACTCCAAGCGCATGGTCGGCGACCCGAGCCTGGCCGACCGGATCAGTCACGTCCTGTACGGCCTGTTCGGCTTCGAGGGACCGGTCGACTACGAGGGCAGCACCTCCTGGACGGTCGCCTTCTCCCTGGGCGCCCTGGGGCTGCTCACCGCCGTGACGACGATCTACCTCGCCTTCCGGCCCGAACACCCGGCCGCGCGGCTCACTCCTGAGGACGAGACGCAACTGCGCGCCCTCCTTGAGAAGCACGGCCGCCGCGACTCGCTCGGTCACTTCGCGCTGCGCCGCGACAAGGCCGTCGTCTTCTCGCCCAGCGGCAAGGCGGCGGTGACGTACCGCGTCGTCTCCGGAGTGATGCTCGCCAGCGGTGACCCCATCGGCGACGTGGAGGCCTGGCCGGGCGCCATCGAGCGGTTCATGGACGAGGCGAAGGCCCACTCCTGGACGCCGGCCGTCATGGGCTGCTCCGAGACCGGCGGCGAGGTGTGGACCCGCGAGACCGGCCTCGACGCCCTCGAACTCGGCGACGAGGCGGTGGTGGACGTGGCGGATTTCTCGCTCGCCGGGCGCGCGATGCGCAACGTGCGCCAAATGGTGAAGCGCATCGAGCGGGCCGGCTACGAAACCCGGGTACGGCGTGTACGTGACGTCAGTGAGGGCGAGCTGGAGCGGATCCGGCTCGCCGCGGAGGCCTGGCGCGGCACCGACACCGAACGCGGCTTCTCCATGGCGCTCGGCCGCATCGGCGACCCCGCCGACGGCGACTGCTTCGTCGCGACCGCTCACAAGGCCGACGAACAGCCGGGCGAGTTCGGCGATCTGAAGGCGATCCTGCACTTCGTGCCCTGGGGCACCGACGGCATGTCCCTGGACCTGATGCGCCGCGACCGCGCGGCCGACCCGGGGATGAACGAACTGCTGATCGTCGCCTCCCTCCAGGCGGCACCGAAGCTCGGCATCACGCGCGTGTCGCTCAACTTCGCGATGTTCCGCGCGGCCCTCGCGCGCGGCGAGAAGATCGGCGCGGGCCCGGTGCTGCGGGCCTGGCGCGGGCTGCTGGTCTTCCTGTCGCGCTGGTTCCAGATCGAGTCCCTGTACAAGTTCAACGCCAAGTTCCAGCCCCGCTGGGAGCCGCGCTTCGTCGTCTACCGCGCCTCCGGCGACCTCCCCCGCATCGGCTTCGCCGCGATGCAGGCCGAGGGCTTCGTCAACCTCGCCCTCCCCCTGCCCCGCTTCCTCCGCCGCCGCAAGGCCGTGGCTCCGGCCTGCGCCCACGGGCTCGCGGAACGGGATGTGCGGGCCGCTTGAGCGACCGGGCCGGTCCGAGCGCGCACCCCGCCTCCGCGCGGGGTGCGCTCGCTCGGACCGGCCCCTTTGCATGCAGAGCATTCGGCCCGCGGGACCGTCGCCCCTCCCCCAAGGCCTACGCTGAACGCATGAGCAAGCAGAGCGGGCGCGGGCGCGTCGCGGGCCTTCCGGAATGGGACCGGTGCGCGGTCATGGGGGTTGTGAACGTCACCCCTGATTCCTTCTCCGACGGCGGCCGCTTCTTCGACACCACGGCCGCGGTCAAGCGCGGCCTCGGCCTGGTCACCGAGGGCGCCGACCTCGTGGACGTCGGCGGGGAGTCCACCCGCCCCGGCGCCACCCGCGTCGACGAGGCGGAAGAACTCAAGCGCGTCATCCCCGTAGTGCGCGGTCTCGCCTCCGAGGGCGTCACCGTCTCCGTCGACACCATGCGCGCCTCCGTCGCCGAACAGGCCCTCACCGCCGGCGCCGCCCTGGTCAACGACGTCAGCGGCGGCCTCGCCGACCCCGCGATGATCCCGGTCGTCGCCGCCTCGGGCGCCCCCTTCGTCGTCATGCACTGGCGCGGCTTCCTGGAGGGCGGCAACGTCAGGGGCGTCTACGACGACGTCGTCACCGAAGTCGTCGACGAGCTGCACGCGCGTGTGGAGGCCGTTCTCGCCGGAGGCGTCGCCCCCGACCGTGTCGTCGTCGATCCGGGCCTCGGCTTCTCCAAGGACGCCGAACACGACCTCGTCCTCCTCGCCCACCTCGACCGGCTGCTCGGTCTCGGCCACCCCCTGCTGGTCGCCGCCTCCCGCAAGCGGTTCCTCGGCCATGTCCTCGCCGGCCCCGAGGGAGCGCCCCCGCCCGCGCGCGAGCGCGACGCCGCCACCGCCGCCGTCTCCGCGCTCGCGGCGCACGCCGGCGCATGGGCGGTGCGCGTCCACGAGGTGCACGCCACCGCGGACGCCGTACGCGTCGCCCGCGCCGTCGAGGGAGCGCGCGCCCTCGGCGCCCACCCGGCCTCGCACCCCAGCTCCGAGGGAGCCCGGTGAGCGCCCCCCACACCGACGTCGAACAGGTCGAACTCGCCAACACGGCGTTCTACGAGACCCTGGAGCGCGGCGACTTCGACGAACTGTCCGACCTCTGGCTCACCCCCGCCGACCTGGGCGTCGACGAGGAGTACCACGACCCCGCGGACACCGGCGTGATCTCCTGCGTGCACCCGGGCTGGCCGGTGCTCACCGGACGCGGCGAGGTCCTGCGGTCGTACGCGCTGATCATGGCGAACACCGAGTACATCCAGTTCTTCCTGACCGACGTCCACGTCTCGGTGACCGGCGACACCGCCCTGGTCACCTGCACGGAGAACATCCTCAGCGGCGGCCCGGCCCCCGAGGACAGCGACGAACTCGGCCCGCTCGTCGGCCAGCTCGTGGTCGCCACGAACGTGTTCCGGCGCACCCCCGAGGGTTGGAAGCTCTGGTCGCACCACGCGTCCCCGGTCCTGGCCGAGAACGACGAGGACGAAAGCGACGACACACCCTCCTGAGCGGGTAGAGGCCCCCCGGAGGAGTCGACCGGGACCCATCAGGACCAAGAAGTGGTTGGAATCACGAACCGGCGGGTAGGGGCGGCTACCGACCCATGAGCCGCCGGGTTCCCCGGGGGAAACGGTCGGCGAAACCTGCGGGCCCGGACGGCGCCCACGCCCTCGCGGCCCGGCACTGTCAGTGCCCGCAGGTAGATTCGTTCGAGGCCGGTGTACCGCCCGCACCCGGTATGAACCGGCCACCACCGACGATTGCAGGAGTGATTCGCGTGGATCGTGTCGCGCTGAGCGGCCTCAAGGCCCGCGGGTACCACGGCGTGTTCCCGAAGGAGCGCGAGGAGGGCCAGACCTTCATCGTGGACCTCGTCCTGGGCCTGGACACCCGGCCGGCCGCCGACGACGACGACCTGACGAAGACCGTGCACTACGGCATCGTGGCCGAGGAGGTCGTGGCCGTCGTCCAGGGCGAGCCGGTCAACCTCATCGAGACCCTCGCCGAGCGCATCGCACAGACCTGCCTGAAGCACGAAGGGGTCGAGGAGGTCGAGGTGCGCGTCCACAAGCCGGACGCCCCGATCACCGTCCCCTTCGACGACGTGACCGTCACCATCACCCGGAGCCGAGTATGACCTTCTCGTTCACCGAGAGTCACAGCGACCCGACCGTCCAGCCGGTACCCGCCTCCGTGGTGCGGCAGGTGGACGCCGCCGACACCACCCTCAGCAACCCCAAGCGCGCCGTCATCTCCATCGGCGCCAACCTGGGCAACCGCCTGGAGACCCTCCAGGGCGCCATCGACGCCCTGGAGGACACCCCCGGCGTCCGCGTCAAAGCCGTGTCACCCGTCTACGAGACGGAGCCCTGGGGCGTCGAACCCGGCAGCCAGCCCTCGTACTTCAACGCCGTCGTCGTCCTCAAGACCACCCTGCCCCCGTCGTCCCTCCTGGAGCGGGCGCACGCGGTCGAGGAGGCCTTCCACCGGGTCCGCGAGGAGCGCTGGGGCGCGCGCACACTCGACGTCGACATCGTCGCGTACGCCGATGTCGTCTCCGACGACCCCGTGCTGACGCTCCCCCACCCGCGCGCCCACGAACGGGCCTTCGTGCTCGTCCCCTGGCACGACGTGGAACCCGAGGCGCAGCTGCCCGGCCACGGCCCGGTCGCCGCCCTCCTGGACGACATCACCCGTGACGGGGTCGCGCCCCGCAAGGACCTGGAACTCCGGCTGCCCGAGTAGTCGTTAAGGTCGAGACGACCACAACGCCCGGACAGGGCACGGGGAGCTGAAGGGACACCGTGAGAGAGCTGCGGATCAGGGTGCTGGCCGGCGTGTTCGTCGTCGCCGGAGTGCTGTCCTGGGCAGGTGCGCGACTGTGGAGTGCGGTGGGGACCCTGCCCAGCGTCCCGCTGGCCGCGCCGATCGTCCTCGCCGTGATCGCGGCGGTCCTGCTGGCCACGGCGCTCTCGCTGCGCGCCCGCCTCAAGGCACAGCGCGAGCGCCGCCCCGGCGCCAAGGGAGTCGACCCCCTGATGGCCGCCCGCGCGGTCGTCTTCGGCCAGGCCAGCGCCCTGGTCGCCGCCCTCGTCGCCGGCATGTACGGCGGCACGGGCGCCTACCTCCTGGAGTCCCTGGACATCCCGGCCCGCCGCGACCAGGCCATCTACGCCGGCTTCTCGGTCCTGGCAGGCATCGCGGTCATAGCGGCGGCGATCTTCCTGGAGCGCGTCTGCAAACTCCCGGAGGACGACGACAACAACGCGGCGGGCGCAACACCGGTCACCTAAGCGCACCGTTCACTTGAGGCGCCCCAAAGGGGCGCGGGGAACTGCGCGACCAGCCACAACGGAGCCGCACCAGACAGACGACCTCAGCGAGCCATGATCAAGCTCATCGCCTCATTACGGGTAGCGGAGTCCCGCAACTGCCCACGCACGGCAGACGTAATCGTCTTGGCGCCAGGCTTCCGCACCCCCCGCATAGACATGCACATGTGCTCGCACTCGACGACGACGATGACCCCCCGAGGCTCCAGGATCTGCATCAGCGAATCCGCGATCTGCGTAGTGAGCCGTTCCTGCACCTGCGGCCGCCGGGCATAGACGTCCACCAGCCGCGCCAGCTTCGACAGCCCCGTGATCTTGCCGTCGCTGGACGGGATGTACCCGACATGGGCGACCCCGACGAACGGCACCAGGTGATGCTCACACGAGCTGAGCACCTCGATGTCCTTCACCAGCACCATCTCGTCGTGCCCCAGGTCGAACGTCGTCGTCAGCACGTCCTCGGGCTTCTGCCACAACCCCGCGAATATCTCCTTGTACGCCCGCGCCACCCGCGCCGGAGTCTCCCTCAGCCCCTCCCGGTCCGGGTCCTCGCCGACCGCGATCAGCAGTTCGCGTACGGCGCTCTCGGCGCGCTTCTCGTCGAAGACGCCGATCGTTCCCTCGCCGTCCAGCGTCACGGGGTCGGTCATGTCGTGCCTCGTTCCTGTGCGGGTCACGCGTGTGCGGGACACACGCCTCAGCTGCGGGCAAAACGAAATGCCGCGTCCCCCAGGCTAAGACCAGGGGGACGCGGCATCCATTTCGGGCCGTGTGAGGCTCGCGTCAGTTGTCGGGGCGTTCCTCCGGGGCCTTCTCCAGCGTGGGAGAGGACTCGGCGGTCGCACCGGCGGTGATCGCGGGACCCGCGCCGTTCGATCCGTTCGTCAGTGACAGCTCCTTGGGGGAGAGCACCGGCGGGCGGGTGGACGGCGTACGGCGGGAGGAGCCGGTCCACGAGGGGCGGGCCGGGCGCTTCACGATGGGAGCGAAGACCTCGGCGATCTGCTCCTTGTTCAGCGTCTCCTTCTCCAGCAGCTGGAGCACGAGCGCGTCGAGCACGTCACGGTTCTCGACCAGGATCTCCCAGGCCTCGTTGTGCGCGTTCTCGATGAGCTTCTTGACCTCTTCGTCGACGAGCGCGGCGACCTCTTCCGAGTAGTCGCGCGGGTGCGACATCTCCCGGCCCAGGAAGGGCTCGGTGTTGTCGCCGCCGAACTTGATCGCGCCGAGGCGCTCGGTCATGCCGTACTGCGTGACCATCGCGCGGGCCGTGGCGGTGGCCTTCTCGATGTCGTTCGCGGCACCCGTGGTCGGGTCGTGGAAGACCAGTTCCTCGGCCGCGCGACCGCCCAGCATGTAAGCGAGCTGGTCCAGCATCTCGTTGCGCGTGGTCGAGTACTTGTCCTCTTCGGGCAGGACCATCGTGTAGCCGAGAGCACGGCCTCGGGAGAGGATCGTGATCTTGTGGACCGGGTCGGAGTTGGGGGAAGCCGCCGCGACCAGGGCGTGTCCGCCCTCGTGGTACGCGGTGATCTTCTTCTCCTTGTCCGACATGATCCGGGTCCGCTTCTGCGGGCCCGCGACCACACGGTCGATCGCCTCGTCCAGCATGGAGTTGTCGATCAGCTTGCGGTTGCCTCGGGCGGTGAGCAGGGCGGCCTCGTTGAGGACGTTGCTCAGGTCCGCGCCGGTGAAGCCCGGCGTGCGACGGGCGACCGCGGAGAGGTCGACGTCCGGTGCGACCGGCTTGCCCTTCTGGTGGACCTTGAGGATCTCCAGACGGCCCTGCATGTCCGGGCGGTCGACCGCGATCTGGCGGTCGAAGCGGCCGGGGCGCAGGAGGGCCGGGTCGAGGATGTCGGGCCGGTTCGTCGCGGCGATGAGGATCACGCCGCCCTTGACGTCGAAGCCGTCCATCTCGACGAGCAGCTGGTTCAGCGTCTGCTCGCGCTCGTCGTGTCCACCGCCGAGGCCGGCGCCGCGGTGGCGGCCGACCGCGTCGATCTCGTCGACGAAGACGATCGCCGGGGCGTTCGCCTTGGCCTGCTCGAACAGGTCACGGACTCGGGAGGCACCGACACCGACGAACATCTCGACGAAGTCGGAACCGGAGATCGAGTAGAAGGGCACCCCGGCCTCGCCCGCGACGGCGCGCGCCAGCAGGGTCTTGCCGGTGCCGGGGGGGCCGTACAGGAGTACGCCCTTGGGGATCTTGGCGCCGACGGCCTGGAACTTCGCCGGCTCCTGGAGGAACTCCTTGATCTCGTGCAGTTCCTCGACGGCCTCGTCGGAGCCCGCGACGTCCGCGAACGTCGTCTTCGGGGTGTCCTTGGTGATGAGCTTGGCCTTGGACTTCCCGAAGTTCATGACTCGGGAGCCGCCGCCCTGCATCTGGTTCATCAGGAACAGGAAGACGACCACGATGAGGACGAAGGGGAGCAGGGACAGCAGGATCCCGACGAAAGCGTTCTGCTTCGTCGGCGAGACCGTGTAGCCGTCCGGAATCTGCTTGTCCTGGTATTTGGTCTGCAGCGTGGCCGCGAGGTCCACGCCCTGGTCGCCGATGTAGCTCGCCTGGATCTTGGAGCTGCCCTCGACCTTGGAGCCGCTCTTGAGCGTGACCTTGATGGTCTGCTCGTCACCGGTGGTGATCTTGGCCGACTCGACCTTGTTGTCGTTGATCGCCTGGACGACCTGGCCGGTGTCCACCGTCTTGTAGCCGCCGGACGAGCCGACGACCTGCATCAACACGACCACGGCAAGGACGGCCAGCACGATCCACATGACCGGCCCACGGAAGTATCGCTTCACGTCCATCCATACGGAGCGAATTCGCTCCGTCCCTCCTGCCATAGTGAGTTTGATAAAGACAGTTCTTCTGACCGTACCCCAGCAATGTTGCCCGAAGTCGCACGGGACGGCTGGGAGACGTGTCTGCATGCTCCAACGGCGCGAAACCCGCTGGGGTTCCCGATCGTCTTACAGGGCTTGGGCCGAGTGGCCCTAGCCGCCGTAGACGTGCGGCGCGAGCGTACCGACGAACGGGAGGTTGCGGTACTTCTCGGCGTAGTCGAGGCCGTATCCGACGACGAACTCGTTCGGGATGTCGAAGCCGACCCACTCCACGTCGATGGCGACCTTGGCCGCCTCCGGCTTGCGCAGGAGAGTGCAGATCTTCAACGAGTCGGGCTCGCGGGAGCCCAGGTTGGAGATCAGCCAGGACAGCGTCAGACCGGAGTCGATGATGTCCTCGACGATGAGGACGTGCTTGCCCTTGATGTCGGTGTCGAGGTCCTTGAGGATCCGCACGACACCGGAGGACTGGGTGCCCGCGCCGTACGACGACACGGCCATCCAGTCCATGGTGACGGGGGTGGACAGTGCCCGGGCGAGGTCCGCCATGACCATCACCGCGCCCTTGAGGACGCCGACGAGCAGCAGGTCCTTGCCCGCGTACTCCGCGTCGATCTTCGCGGCGAGCTCCACGAGCTTCGCGTCGATCTCTTCCTTGGTGATGAGCACCGACTGGAGGTCGTCACCCATGTCTTTCGCGTCCACCCGCATCACTTTCGGTCGTCCCACCGGCTACTACCTGGTCCCGCCCCCGGAGGTCCGGAGGGGGTGTCGATTCAGCCTTGCCGAATCACCAGTCTGCCACCCTGGCGCTGTGCGACGACTTTGCCCGGGAGATTGATGGCTCCCTGGCCGCGCCAGCCGGTGATCAGGCGGTCCACTTCCTCGATGTGCCGGGCGAACAGCGAACCGGCCGGGGCGCCCGCCTGGATGGCGGCACGGCGCAGGATGCGACGGCGTACGGCGGGCGGCAGGGCGTAGAGCTTGGCGCACTCCAGGAGGCCGGTGGCGTCCCGTACGGAGGCCTCGGCCTGGCTGGCCCAGGTGTCGAGGGCGTCGGCGTCGTCCCGGGAGAGCTGCGCGGTACGGGCCAGCGCTTCTACGACCCCTTTGCCGAGCGCCTTCTCCAGGGCGGGCAGGCCTTCGTGGCGCAGCCGGGAGCGGGTGTAGGCGGGGTCGGCGTTGTGCGGGTCGTCCCAGACGGGCAGCGACTGGACCATGCACGCCTTGCGGGCGGTCTGCCGGTCGAGCTGGAGGAAGGGGCGGCGGTAACGGCCGTCGGCCCCCGAGACCGCGGCCATTCCGGACAGGGAACGGATGCCGGAGCCGCGGGCGAGGCCCAGCAGGACGGTTTCCGCCTGGTCGTCGCGGGTGTGGCCGAGCAGGACGGCGGCGGCGCCGTGGCGGGCGGCGCAGGCGTCGAGGGCGGCGTAGCGGGCGTCCCGGGCGGCTGCCTCGGGGCCGCCCTCGCGGCCCACGGTCACGGCGGTGGCCTCGACGGGGTCCAGGCCCAGTTCGCGCAGGCGCAGGACGACCTCGTCGGCGCGCAGGTCGGAGCCGGCCTGGAGGCCGTGGTCGACGGTGATGCCGCCGGCCCGGATGCCGAGTTTGGGTGCTTCGAAGGCGAGAGCGGAGGCGAGCGCCATGGAGTCGGCGCCGCCTGAGCACGCCACGAGCACGAGCGGCGAGGGCGGGCGCTCGTGCGGGGTGTGCCGGGAGGCGCCGACGGTCTGCAGGGCCTCGTGGTCGGTGAGGATGTCGTGGAGGACGCGGCGGACCGCCAGGCGTATCGCCGCGACCGCAGGATGGGGACCCATGTCCGGTTCCCTTCATGAAGTTTTCGGGGGGTTGGCCCGAGATCCGGTCACTCAGAGTGTGTAGATGGTGACAGAACCGGGGCGTTCCCCGAGCATCGCACGCCTACCCATCGCTCACGGTCCCTCGGACGGGTGATTGCGGGGGCGTTCGCCTGCCGTCGGCCGAATCCGTTTCACCCCGTCCGCGACCGGTTCACGACTCGGCCTTGCGGTGCACCCGCGCGACCCAGTCCGCCGGTTTGGCGATCTCCGTCTTCGTCGGCAACGTGTTCGGGGAGGTCCAGACACGGTTGAAGCCGTCCATGCCCACCTGTTCGACGACCGCGCGTACGAACCGCTCGCCGTCCCGGTACTGCCTCAGCTTGGCGTCCAGGCCCAGCAGCTTGCGCAGCGCCGAGTCCAGCCGGGAGGCGCCCTTGGCGCGCCGCTGCTGGAACTTCTCGCGGATCTCCGCGACGCTCGGCACCACGTCCGGGCCGACGCCGTCCATCACGAAGTCGGCGTGCCCCTCCAGGAGGGACATCACGGCGGTGAGCCGCCCGAGGATCTCCCGCTGCGCGGGCGTCTGCACGATCTCCACCAGGGACCGGCCCTCGTCGTCCTCCTCGCCCTCCGGCCGGCCACCGGCCAGCGACTGGGCGGCCTCCCGGATGCGCTCCAGGACGGTCATGGGGTCGACCTCGGTCTCCCCCAAGAACGACTGGATCTCGCCCTCCAGGTGATCCCGCAGCCAGGGCACGGCCGTGAACTGCGTGCGGTGCGTCTCCTCGTGCAGGCACACCCACAGACGGAAGTCGTGGGGCTGTACGTCGAGTTCGCGCTCCACGTGGACGATGTTCGGCGCGACCAGCAGCAGCCGCCCGCCCTTCGCCCCCGCCGGCAGCTCGCGGCTCGCCGGGGCGAACGTCTCGTACTGGCCGAGCACGCGCGAGGACAGGAACGACAGCAGCATGCCCAGCTCGACGCCGGTCACCTTGCCGCCGACCGCGCCGAAGACCGCGCCGCCCGGGGTGTTGCCGCGCCGCTCCTGCATCTTGTCGAGCAGCGGCTTGAGGATCTCCCGGAACCCGGCGACGTTCGCCCGCACCCAGCCGGGGCGGTCGACCACCAGGATCGGGGTGTCGTGGATGTCGTCCGTGCCCATCCGGGTGAATCCCCGGACGTGTTGCTCCGAGGCCTTCGCATGCCGGCGCAGCTCCGCGACGACGGCCCGGGCCTCGTCACGGCTCACCTCGGGGCCCGGCCGCACAAGTCGGGTCGCGGTCGCCACCGCGAGATTCCAGTCGACCATCTCGGCACCACCGATGCTCGTCATGCGTCAACCGTACGTGAGCGCTGCCGCTTGGGGCAGGGCACGAGGTCGGTCCGCCTTGCGGAACGCCTGCCCACAGCGGTTACGAACTACAACCACAAGCCGCCAACGCCGTCGCTGTCCTGTCCAAAGCCGCCTGGGCCTCCAGTGTGTTCGTCGTGTTCGACGTCAGGAAGGCGAAGGCCAGGAGCTGGCCGTCCTTGTCCACGACCGTGCCGGCGAGCGTGTTGACGCCCGTCAGAGTGCCGGTCTTGGCGCGTACGACGCCTGCCGCGCCCGTGGCGTCCGTGTAGCGGGTCGTCAGGGTGCCGGTGAAGGCGGCGATGGGGAGGCCGGTGAGGACCGGGCGGAGTTCGGGGTGGGCCGGGGCGCCGGCCTTGACGAGGAGGGCGGTGAGGAGGTCGGCGGTGAGGCGGTCGTCGCGGTTGAGGCCGCTGCCGTCGTTGAACACCGCGCCCTTGACCGGGAGTTGAAGCTTCTTCAGCTGGGCGGCGATCGCGGCGGCGCCCCCGTCGAAGTCGGCGCGCCTGCCGGTCGCGACGGCGGTCTGGCGGGCCAGCGCCTCCGCGATGTCGTTGTCGCTGTTGGTCAGCATCCGCTCGACGATGTCGGACAGCGGCGGTGAGGAGACCGTGGCGAGGGTGTCCGCGCGCGCGGTCGCTTTCGAGGGCCCCGGAGACGTCGTCTTGATGCCGTGCCCCTCCAGGAAGCCCGCGAACTTCTCGGCCGCGTCCGCGGCCGGGTCCGGCACGCGCCGCACCGGACCGCTGGAGGAGTCGTCGGTACGGCCCTCGTCGGCCGTCAGGGCGCTGACCCGGGCGAGGTTGTCGTTGTCCCCGATCGGGTGGAGTTCGGAACCGGCGTACAGGGTCGTGTCGTACGACAGTGTCACCTCGCGCACGCCCCGCTTCTTCAGGGCGGCGGCCGTGCTGTCGGCGAGAGTCCGCAGGCTCGCCCAGCCCTCGGCGTCCTTGTGGGCGGTCAGGGTGGGGTCGCCGCCGCCGACCAGGACGAGTTCCTTGGTGTCGGGCTCCAGGGCGGTGCGGGTGGTGAAGCGGTGGTCGGCGCCCATCGCGGAGAGCGCGGCCACGGCGGTGGCGATCTTCGTGGTCGAGGCCGGGGTCAGGGCGTCGTCGGCGCCCACTCCGTAGAGGCGCTTTCCGGTCGACACGTCCACCACGGCGGCCGTGTGACGGGTGCCGAGCGCCGGGTTGTCCAGGAGGGGGTTCAGGACGTCCGCGAGGGCCGTTCCGGTCGGCGCGGACTTCACGGTGTTCGCGGAACCGCCGAGGGCGACGAGGACGGATGCGGCGCTGGGCGCGGGTCGGGGTGCCTTGGCGGACGTATCGGAATCACGGCCGTGATCTACGCCACCTGAACGTTCCTGTGCGACTGCGTGGTCCCGCTCGGCCGTACGCTGACCGGAGGAGTCCCAGGGACCGGCGGCGGTCACCACCACGGCGGCCAGCGCCATCCCTGCGGTGGTGGCGACGGCGGGGAAGCGCCAGGTCCTGCCGGGCCGCGGCAACTTCGCGACCCGCGGTGACACGGTTCGAACGAGCCGGGCGACCCGCGATGACACGGCGTCGGTGAGCCGCGTCACCCGGGGTTTCACAGCTTGGGCGATCCGTGCGACCGGGGGTCTGACGGCCTGGTTGATTCGTGCGACCTGGGGTTTCACGGCTTGCACGACCCGTGTGACCTGCGGTTTCACGGATTGCGCGGCCCGCTTGAGACGGGGCCGGACGGCTCGCGCGACCCGCGCCACTTGCGGTCTCGCGGCCCGCCAAGGCCTCAGCTCCGGCACGACCACCAGCCCCTTTCGCGATCACACACCTGCGTGAGGGACACTTAACCACCAGAACTATGTGCTGATCATGGAGGAGCCACCGGTGGAGTTCGACGTCACGATCGAGATCCCGAAGGGTTCGCGGAACAAGTACGAGGTGGACCACGAGACCGGTCGGATCCGCCTGGACCGTCGACTCTTCACCTCGACCAGTTACCCGGCCGACTACGGCTTCGTCGAGAACACTCTCGGCGAGGACGGCGACCCGCTGGACGCGCTGGTCATCCTGGAGGAGCCGACCTTCCCCGGCTGCCTCATCAAGTGCCGCGCGATCGGCATGTTCCGGATGACCGACGAGGCCGGCGGCGACGACAAGCTGCTGTGCGTCCCGGCGTCCGACCCGCGTGTGGAGCACCTGCGTGACATCCACCACGTGTCCGAGTTCGACCGCCTGGAGATCCAGCACTTCTTCGAGGTCTACAAGGACCTGGAGCCCGGCAAGTCGGTCGAGGGTGCCAACTGGGTGGGCCGTACGGACGCCGAGGCGGAGATCGAGCGCTCGTACAAGCGACTGAAGGAGCAGGGCGGCCACTGAGCCCCCTGTCCGCAAACGGGCCGCACGCGCACGCGTGCGGCCCGTTTGCATGTCTGTGCGCATACTGAGGATCACCGGAGGTGTCGTACAGGGAGTGCTACGGAGTGACGGAAGCGGAGGACCGCAAGCCGCTGTCGGACGAGGCCAAGAGCGCGTTCACGGCGCCCTCGGGAGTCGAAGCGTCGGTCGACGGGGAGTCTTCTACGACATCCGAGTTCGCCGTTCCACGCGGGCTCGACGTGACGGCACCGGCCGCCGACGAGTCCGAGGGATCGGCGTTCAGCCCGCCCAGCACCTACCGCGCCAGAGAGGCCCCGCCCGCCTTCACCCCACCCACCGGCATTCCCCTCGTCAGCCTCACCAAGGACGTGCCCTGGCAGGACCGGATGCGCACGATGCTGCGCATGCCGGTGACCGAGCGCCCCGCGCCGGAGCCGGTGCAGAAGCCGGACGACAGCGGCCCCGCCGTGCCGCGCGTGCTCGATCTGACGCTCCGCATCGGCGAGTTGCTGCTCGCGGGCGGGGAGGGCGCGGAGGACGTCGAGGCCGCGATGTTCGCGGTCTGCCGCTCCTACGGCCTCGACCGCTGCGAGCCGACGGTCACCTTCACCTTGTTGTCGATCTCTTATCAGCCCTCCCTGGTCGACGATCCGGTGACCGCGTCCCGGACCGTACGGCGCCGGGGCACCGACTACACGCGGCTCGCGGCCGTGTTCCGCCTGGTCCAGGACCTCAGCGACCCGGAAACCGCACTCTCCTTGGAGGACGCCTACCGGCGGCTCGCGGAGATGCGGCGCAATCGGCACCCGTATCCCGGCTGGGTGCTGACCGGGGCCAGCGGACTGCTCGCCGGCGCCGCCTCCGTGCTCGTGGGCGGCGATGTCGTCGTCTTCTTCGCCGCCGCGCTCGGCGCGATGCTCGGCGACCGGCTGGCGTGGCTGTGCGCGGGGCGCGGGCTGCCGGAGTTCTACCAGTTCACGGTCGCCGCGATGCCGCCCGCCGCGATAGGGGTCGCCCTCACGGTCGCCGACGTCGATGTGAAGGCCTCCGCGGTCATCACCGGCGGGCTGTTCGCGCTGCTGCCCGGGCGGGCGCTGGTGGCGGGCGTACAGGACGGCCTGACCGGCTTCTACATCACCGCGGCGGCCCGGCTCCTGGAGGTCATGTACTTCTTCGTCGGCATTGTGGCCGGCGTGCTGACCGTCCTGTACTTCGGCGTGAAGTTCGACGCCCAGCTCAACCCGGACGTGGCCCTCGGCAACTCCGAACGCCCCCTGTGGCAGATCACCGCGTCCGTCCTGCTGTCCCTGACCTTCGCCGTCCTGCTCCAGCAGGAACGATCCACCGTGCTGCTGGTGTCCCTCAACGGGGGTGTCGCGTGGTCGGTCTACGGGGCGATGCACTACGTCGCCGGGATCTCACCGGTTGCCTCCACGGCCGTTGCGGCGGGGCTCGTCGGGCTGTTCGGGCAGCTGCTGTCCCGGTACCGGTTCGCTTCGGCGTTGCCGTACACGACCGCGGCGATCGGGCCCCTGTTGCCAGGATCGGCCACGTATTTCGGTCTTTTGGCGATCGCTCAGAACGAGGTGGACAAGGGGCTGGTGTCGTTGGCCACGGCGGCGTCGCTCGCGATGGCCATCGCGATCGGGGTGAATCTGGGGTCGGAGATCTCGCGGTTGTTTCTGCGGGTTCCGGGGGGTTCGGCGGGGGCGCGGCGGGCTGCCAAGCGGACTCGGGGGTTCTGAGCGCCTAATAGCTCGGGGGGATCTGTGGGCTGCGAGTGCGGGTCGCGTGTGGCTGGTCGCGCAGTACCTCGCGCCCCTTTGGGGCGCTGCAGCTAGGACTGCGGATAGCCCTGGTTGTTGTACGGGGGGTACTGCTCGTACTGGTCGTACTGCTGCTGGTACGGCTGTTGTTGCTGGGGCTGCGCGTAGTACTGGTCGTAGCCGTTGTTCTGGTCGTACTGCTGCTGGGGCTGGGGCTCGTCGATGCGGCGGAGTTGGGTCGTCGAGTCGTCCATGATCACCGGGAACGGCTGGGTCGCCGCCGGGTCTCCGGGCTGCTCCTCGTGCCGCTGGGGTCCCTGGGGGGCCTTCTTGGCCTTGGAGCGGGCGCGCAGGAACTCGATGGCGATCGGGATCACGGAGACGAAGACGATCAGGATGAGGATCGCTTCGATGTTCTTGTGGACGAAGTCGATGTTGCCGAGCCAGGAGCCGAGCAGGGTCACGCCCGCGCCCCACAGGACGCCACCGATGATGTTGAACGTGAGGAACGAGCGGTACTTCATGCCGCTGACGCCGGCGATGATCGGCGTGAACGTGCGCACGATGGGCACGAAGCGGGCCAGGACCAGGGACTTGGGGCCGTACTTCTCGAAGAACTCGTGCGCCTTGACCACGTTCTCCTGCTTGAAGAGGCGTGAGTCCGGGCGGCTGAAGAGCGAGGGGCCGACCTTCTTGCCGAAGACGTAGCCCGCCTGGTCTCCGAGGATCGCGGCGACGCAGATCAGCGCGACGGCCGCCCACAGCGGGAAGTCCAGGGTGCCCGCGGTGATCAGCAGGCCGCAGGTGAACAGCAGCGAGTCACCCGGCAGGAAGAACCCGATGAGCAGGCCGGACTCCGCGAAGACCACGAGGAGCAGGCCCCAGATCCCGAACCGGTCGAGCATGGTGTTCGGGTCGAGGGTAAGCGTCATAACGGTTCCGGGCTCCTGAGAGGTGGAGAAAGGTGCCAGCGTCCAGGTACAGCCGCACAAAGCTATCAACGCGATGTGTCCGCCCCAGGTTCCACCGGTGTCTCCAGGATGCACTGTGCGCCGCATAGGACAAAGCTGTGAACCATGGGTATCGACGAATACGGCGGCGGCCAGGGGCCGCAGGCCGATGTGCTGGTCGTGACGACGAACGACGTTCCGGGGTACCGGGTCGAGCAGGTGATCGGCGAGGTGTTCGGGCTGACCGTGCGCTCACGGCATCTCGGCAGCCAGATCGGCGCGGGTCTGAAGTCGATGGTCGGCGGCGAGCTGAAGGGGCTGACCAAGACCCTCGTGCAGACCCGCAACCAGGCCATGGAGCGGCTCATCGAGCAGGCACGCGCGCGTGGCGCCAACGGCGTCCTGGCGTTCCGCTTCGACGTGACCGAGGCGGCGGACGTGGGCACCGAGGTGTGCGCCTACGGGACGGCGGTGGTGCTGGCCCGGGTGTGACTCCGGGCCGGGTCCCTAGGAGGTGTGCCGGGACGCGTTCGCCAGGATCGCCTCCCTGAGGTGTTCGGCCAGCCCCGGGGCCATGGAGTCGTAGAACGCCTTGAAGCGCTCGTCGGAGACGTACATCCCGGCGAGGCCGACGTGCATCTCGTAGGAACACGGGTAGAACCAGCGGTCGATGTGGAGCCGGTGTTCCTCGGCCATGTCCATGGCCGCCTCGGCGGTGGCCGGTTCGCCGGTGGTCACCAGGGTGACGTAGCGCTCGCTCCAGTCGTCGACCTCGGCCTGCAGGCGTTTCCAGTCGGCCTTGGTGTAGCGGGCGGCCCGGCGCTGCGACTCGGCGTAGGGCTCGGTGCCGCCCCAGCGCTGTTCGGCCTCTTCGGCGTACTGCTCGGGGTCCTTGTCGCCGAAGACCTCGAAGCGTTCCTCGGGGGTGAGATTGATGCCCATCGTGCGTGCCTCCATGGCGTGTTCCACGGCCTCGGCCATCTTCTGGAGCTTCTCGATCCGGGCGGTCAGCAGTTCGTGCTGGCGGCGCAGGTGTGCGCGCGGGTCCGTCTCCGGGTCGTCGAGCAGGGCCGCGACCTCGTCGAGCGGGAAGCCGAGTTCCCGGTAGAACAGGATCTGCTGCAGCCGGTCGAGGTCCGTGTCGCCGTAGCGCCGGTGGCCCGCGTGGCTGCGCCCGCTCGGGACGAGCAGGCCGATGTCGTCGTAGTGGTGCAGCGTGCGCACGGTGACCCCGGCGAATCCGGCGACCTGTCCTACGGAGTAGCCCACTTCCGCTCCCTTCTGTGTCCGCACTCCACGCTGAGGCCTCACGTCACGTGAGGTGCAAGTCCCGCACGCTCAAGATGTTCGGTCCGTTTTGCCCGCTTATGGTGAGCGCGTGGCCCAGGACAGCGCGCAACAGGCACCCGTTGCCCCTACGACTCCGGCGCGCACCCTGCTGCCGTCGATCGTCCCCGCTCTGGTCGTGGGCGTGCTCGCGAGTCTGCTGTACCTCGGGGTGAGCGCGGCGGCCGAGCAGCTCCAGCACGTGCTGTGGAACAACCTGCCGGACACCCTGGGCATCGGCCGCTACTCGGTGCTGTGGATGCTCGTCATGCTGACGGCCACCGGCATCGCCGTCGGGCTCGTGGTGTGGAAGGCGCCAGGGCACGCCGGTCCCGATCCGGCCACCATCGGGCTGGAGGCCGTGGCGCTGCCGCCCGTCGTGCTGCCGGGCCTGGTGCTGGCGACCGCGCTGATGCTCGCGGGCGGACCGAGTCTCGGGCCGGAGAACCCGATCATCGCCGCGAACGTGGCACTCACGCTGTGGGCGGGACGCCGGCTTGCGCCGCGGGTGCCGGGCGGGGCGTGGGGGGCGCTGGCCGAGTCGGCGACGATCGGGGCGCTGTTCGGGACGCCGGTGGCGGCGGCGCTGCTCATCTCCGAGGCGCTGGCCGGGCGGCAGACCAAGGGCGCCCTGTGGGACAACGTGTTCGCACCGCTCGCCGCGGCCGGGGTGGGCGCCATGACGACCACCCTGGTGGCCCATCCGACCTTCGACCTGCATCTGCCTCCGCTCGGCCGGCCCGGCTGGGGCGATCTGCTGGCCGTCCTGGTGCTGGCGCCGCTGGCCGCGCTGCTGGGGATGGCCGCCGTCTACGTGTTCCCGTACGTCCACGGCGCCTTCTCCCGGCTCGGGCACCCCATGCTGGCGCTTCCGGCCGGTGGACTGGTCCTGGGCCTTCTGGCGGCCGTGGGCGGCCAGCTGACGCTCTTCAAGGGGCTGGACCAGATCGCGACCCTGGCAGCCGATCCCGAGGGCTGGTCGGCGGGGCAGTTCGCGACGATGACGGTGGTGAAACTGGCCGCGATGCTCGTCGCCACGTCGTGCGGCTTCCGGGGCGGGCGCATCTTCCCGTCGGTGTTCATCGGCGTAGCCCTCGGCCTGTTCGCCCATGCGGTCGTACCGGCGGTGCATCCGGCGCTGGGTGTCGCTGCGGGCGTGCTCGGCATGCTCCTGGCGATCACCCGGCAGGGCTGGCTGAGCCTGTTCACGGCCGCGGTCCTGGTGGCCTCACCGGCGATCCTCGCCCTGCTCTGCATCGGTTCGCTGCCGGCCTGGCTGCTGGTGACAGGGCGACCGCAGATGCAGTTGCGCGCGGACGGAACTCCGGTCCGCTGACACCCGTTGATCCTTTTGATTCTTTCCGCAGGAGGCCCGCACATGCCGTTGCACAAAGGTCCCGAGCAGTCCGAAGAACGCCCCATGTCGGTCAACCCCTTCTACGGGGAGGCCAATCCGGTCGGCGGCATGACCGAGGCGCCGCCCAAGCACCGGCTCCCGGACGCGCCGCTCCCCCCGATGACGGCGGCTCAACTCGTGCACGACGAGCTGATGCTGGACGGCAACTCCCGCCTCAACCTGGCGACTTTCGTCACCACCTGGATGGAGCCGGAAGCCGGCGTCCTGATGGCGGAGTGCCGGGACAAGAACATGATCGACAAGGACGAGTACCCCCGCACGGCAGAGCTGGAAAAGCGCTGCGTGGCCATGCTCGCGGACCTCTGGAACGCACCGGACCCGTCCGCGGCCGTCGGCTGCTCGACGACCGGCTCCAGCGAGGCGTGCATGCTCGCCGGCATGGCCCTGAAGCGCCGCTGGATGCAGCGCAACAAGGACCGCTACCCGGCCGCCCGCCCGAACCTGGTGATGGGCGTCAACGTCCAGGTCTGCTGGGAGAAGTTCTGCAACTTCTGGGAGGTGGAGGCCCGCCAGGTCCCCATGGAGGGCGACCGCTTCCACCTCGACCCACAGGCAGCGGCCGAGCTGTGCGACGAGAACACGATCGGCGTCGTCGGCATCCTCGGCTCCACCTTCGACGGCTCCTACGAACCGATCGCCGACCTGTGCGCCGCCCTGGACGCCCTCCAGGAGCGCACGGGCCTCGACATCCCGGTACACGTGGACGGCGCGTCCGGCGCCATGGTCGCCCCCTTCCTGGACGAGGACCTGGTCTGGGACTTCCGCCTCCCGCGCGTGGCCTCGATCAACACCTCGGGCCACAAGTACGGCCTGGTCTACCCGGGCGTCGGCTGGGCCCTGTGGCGCGACAAGGAGGCCCTCCCGGAGGAACTGGTCTTCCGCGTCAACTACTTGGGCGGCAACATGCCCACCTTCGCCCTCAACTTCTCCCGCCCCGGCGCCCAAGTGGTGGCCCAGTACTACACGTTCCTGCGCCTGGGCCGAGAGGGCTACCGAGCCGTACAACAGTCGACCCGCAACGTGGCCCAAGGCCTGGCAGACCGCATCGAAGCCCTGGGCGACTTCCAACTCCTCACCCGGGGCACCGAGTTGCCGGTCTTCGCCTTCACCACAACCCCAACCGTCAAGGCCTACGACGTCTTCGACGTCTCCCGCCGCCTACGGGAGCGCGGCTGGCTGGTCCCGGCCTACACCTTCCCGGCCAACCGCGAGGACCTCTCGGTCCTCCGCATCGTCTGCCGCAACGGCTTCTCGGCAGACCTGGCCGAACTCTTCCTGGACGACCTGACGCAGCTGCTCCCCCAACTCCGGAACCAGCCGTACCCCCTGACCCAGGACAAGGGAGCGGCCACGGGCTTCCACCACTGAGGCGGAGGCGGCAGCGCACGGCACCGCCCCACACCCAACCGCCAGGTCACCCCCAGCTCGTGCCTTGCTCCTTCGCCACCAACTCGAACGCGGTCGCCCCGTCCAGGGACTCCCGGATGATGTTCGGCGTGCCCGGCGTGCCGGGCGGTCTCGCGGATCAGGTGCAGACAGACCCAGCGCACGGAGACCCGCCCCTCCGGCGGGAACCACGGCTGGTTCGGCAGCGGAAACGTGTCGTCGAGGCTGGGCACCGACCGCACATACGCCTCGGTCTCGGCGGCGACCTTCTCCCAGTAGGCGAGCTGCGACTCGACGGTCTCCCCGTCGACGAGCTGGAACGTCTCGTGCCAGTTGCTCTCGTCCCGCTGGATCGCCGGCGGCTCCTGCTTGGCCCGGGCGATCCATCCCTGCTCGACCTCGGCAGCGTGCTTGAGCAGCCCGGACAGGGAAAGCTCACTCGCACTGGGCTTACTGGCGGCCTGTTCCTCGGTCAGCCCGAGCAGCGCCCGGCGGATACCACCCCGCTGCTCCTCGATGAACGCGAGCAGCGCCCCGCGCTCGTCGCCCCGCGCCTCTGCCGCCACATGCGTGACCATGACCGTCGCCTTTCGCCGGTGCCGGCAGGAGGCCCGTTCCCCCTGCCCGACACCGACGAAGCCACGGGCCATTGAGGTCAGATTCTGTCCTCAATGGCCCGGCTCACGGCAACGTACTCAAGAAGGACGCGTCAGAACGGGAACCCGCTCCGCCCGTGCTGCACCGAGATCCACTTCAGCGTGGTGAACGCGTCCAGCATCGTGTCGCCGTTGAGGCGGCCGAGCCCGGAGGACTTCTCGCCACCGAAGGGGACGATCGGCTCGTCGTGGACGGTGCCGTCGTTGACGTGGAACATGCCCGTGTCGATCTGCTTGGCGAAGTTGACGCCCCGCTCGATGTCCCCGGTGTGCACCGCGCCGCTCAGCCCGTACGGTGTGTCGTTGACGATGGTCACCGCCTCCTCCTCGCCGTCGAACGGGATGAGGAAGGCGACCGGGCCGAAGACCTCCTGGCGGAGCAGTTCCGAGTCGGCGGGGAGGCCGGTGAGGACCGAGGGCGAGACCAGGTTGTCGTTGGTCGTGCCGTGGACCAGCGCCGTGGCGCCTTCCGCGATGGCCTGCTCGACGACACCCGAAAGGGCGTCCGCCTGCGAGGAGTTGATGACCGGGCCGATCACGGTCCCCGGGTCGCGCGGGTCGCCGACCTTGAGGGACTTGACCTTGGCGACGAACTTCTCGGTGAACTCGGGGGCGATCGACCGGTCGACGAGGACACGGTTCGCGGCCATGCAGACCTGGCCCTGGTGGACGTAGCGGCTGAAGACCGCCGCGTCGACCGCGTAGTCGATGTCGGCGTCGTCGAGGACCACGAGGGCGCTGTTGCCGCCGAGTTCGAGGACCGAGCGCTTGAACTGCGAGGCGCAGACGGTCGCGACGTGGCGGCCGACCTTGTCGGAGCCGGTGAAGGAGATGACCTTCGGGATGGGGTGCTCGATGAACGCGTCGCCGATCTCCGCGATGTCGGTGATGACGACGTTGAGCAGTCCGCCCGGCAGGCCCGCGTCCTCGAAGATCTTCGCGACCAGGGAGCCACCGACGATCGGGGTGTTCTGGTGCGGCTTGAGGACCACGCCGTTGCCCAACGCCAGTGCGGGCGCCACCGACTTGAGGGAGAGGAGGAAGGGGAAGTTGAAGGGGCTGATCACACCGACCACGCCCACCGGGAGGCTGTAGACGCGGTTCTCCTTGCCGTCGACCGGCGAGGGGATGATCCGGCCCTGGGGGCGCAGCGCGAGGTGGATCGCCTCGCGCAGGAACTCCTTGGCGAGGTGCAGTTCGAAGCCGGCCTTGAGGTGGGTGCCGCCGAGTTCGGCGATGATCACCTCGGCGATCTCCTGCTCGCGGTCCTCGATCAGCCGCAGGGCCTTCTCGAACACGGCGCGGCGGGCATAGGGGTTGGTCGCGGCCCACTTCTTCTGGGCACGGGCGGCGGCCTTGTACGCCTCGTCGACCTCGTCGACCGTGGCGATGGTGATCGACGCCAGCTTCTCGCCGTCGTACGGGTTGAAGTCGATGATGTCCCAGGAGCCGGTGCCCGGGCGCCATTCACCGTCGATGTACTGCTGAGCCAGGTCGGTGAAGTAGGACGACATGTGTGATCCCTCAATCGCTAGCAGACACGATCAACAGCAGACCCGATCATCGATCATCACGGTCTGATCACACGTCATCGTACTTGTGTTTCAAGAGAGTTGGAGGAGTCCCCGGAGAAGATCCCGGCTCTCGTCCGGGCCCGGACTGTCCTGCTGGAGCTCCTTCAGCGCCTTCTCGTACTGGGCCACGTCCTCGGCCTTGTCGAGGTACAGCGCGCTGGTGAGCTGCTCCAGGTAGACGACGTCCGACAGATCGGACTCCGGGAAGGAGAGGACCGTGAAGGCGCCGGACTCGCCGGAGTGGCCGCCGAAGCCGAACGGCATGATCTGCAGCCGGACGTTGGGGTGTGCGGAGACGTCGATCAGATGCTGGAGCTGACCGCGCATCACCTCGCGGTCGCCGTAGGGGCGGCGCAGGGCGGCCTCGTCCAGGACGATGTGGAAGTCCGGCGCGTTCTCGTTCACCAGGTACTTCTGCCGCTCCAGGCGCAGTGCCACGCGCCGCTCGACGTCGGCCTCGCTCGCGCCCTTCATACCGCGCCGGACGACCGCGCGGGCGTACGCCTCGGTCTGCAGGAGTCCGTGCACGAACTGCACCTCGTAGGCGCGGATGAGTGAAGCTGCGCCCTCCAGGCCCACATAGGTGGGGAACCAACTGGGCAGGACGTCCGAGTAACTGTGCCACCAGCCCGCTACGTTGGCCTCCTTCGCGAGGGAGAGGAGCGAAATGCGCTCTGCCTCGTCCGTGATGCCGTACAGCGTCAACAGGTCCTCTACATCCCGCGTCTTGAAGCTCACTCGCCCCAGCTCCATGCGACTGATCTTGGATTCGGAGGCACGGATCGAGTACCCCGCGGCCTCGCGAGTGATCCCACGTGCTTCCCGCAGTCGCCTGAGTTGCGAGCCGAGCAGCATCCGCCGCACCACCGATCCGGGCTCTCCCGCGCTCACGTTCGCCAAGCCTCCCCAACCGTCTTCAGGGGCCGCAGTCTGCCACTAAAACACTTCGAGCAGTACTCATTCGATTACAGAAATGGAAAGAAGGGGCTCCTGTTCACAGGAAGTTGTCAGGAAGCCGTCAGGAAGAAGCAAGGCCGGAGCGCGAGAACGGCGTGAAGTTGGCGGAAAAAATGGCCAACAAGCGGTACGGGAGGGTCCAATTCGGTCAGCTGCACGTGCATCTGCCCTTGCATCTGCCCTACGCATCCGAAACCATGGTCTCGCGCCACCGCTGCATCGCAACGACCGCGAATTCCCGGGAGTGCCTCGCATGGGGACGAATGGATCGACCATGCTCAAGCCGTTACGGCAGGGCCTTCCTCCGCTGGACCCCTCGGCCGTGTCCAGCGCGGCATCGTGTTCTCTGCCCGCCCGCTACGAAGCGGTGCGCGAGGCACGGCAGTTCACCCGTCGCACGCTCGACCAGTGGGACATAGGCGACCGCTTCGACGACGTCTGCCTGGTGGTCTCCGAACTGGTCACCAACGCGCTGCGGCACGCGCTTCCGGCCAACACCCCGCGCGCCGTGGAGCAGGGACCGCCGGTGCGGCTGCATCTGATGCGGTGGACCGAGCGGCTGGTGTGCGCGGTGCGCGACCCCAGTCACGACAGTCCCGTCGCCTGCGACTCGGAGGACTTCTCGGCGGAGTCGGGCCGCGGCCTGTTCCTCGTCGACTCGTTCAGCGACGGCTGGGGCTGGCACCCGCTGGCGGGCACGCTCAGCGGCAAGGTGGTCTGGGCGCTGTTCCAGCTGCAGCCGGACTGTCTGCGCAACGAGACGTGAGAACCGCGGCGCTTTTTCGCGCCGCGGTTCTACGCGCGTTGTGGGCACGGTGTCCTGCGGTGACCGCTATCCCGCTATCAGGTGGTCGAACTCGCCGTCCTTGATGCCCAGGAGCATCGCCTCGATCTCGGCGCGCGTGTAGACGAGCGCGGGACCGTCGGGGAAGCGCGAGTTGCGTACCGCGACGTCGCCGCCGGGCAGCCGCGCGAACTCCACGCAGGAACCCTGCGAGTTGCTGTGCCTGCTCTTCTGCCAGGCCACTCCGTCCAGCTGCGTGGCAGCCATGCCGTTGTGCACGTCGTACCCCAAGTACACGCTGTCAACGCGGTGGTCCACAGGTCGCTCCCGGTTGTGCACTGGCTGGTGTGGCCATTGATGCAGTGGTCAACTGTTCCGGATCATAGCCCTGTTCATGTGCAGATGCATGGGCAGATGCACGTGCACGCGGGGTGGTGCTCCGGTTACAGCTTTGACGACCGCTTTACCGATGCCGTTCCAGCGTCTGCCCCGGTCCTGGCGGGACATGTGCTTCCGCTACTTCCTCACAAGACGTGCACTAGTGAAGACGTGCGGCGGGGCCCTCGTGTTCCGGGAGGGACGGCTATCGGCTTGCGTAGGGCAACAATGCCATCTCCCGGGCGTTCTTGATCGCGGCGGCCAACTGCCTCTGCTGCTGGGCGTTTACGCCGGTGACACGGCGGCTGCGGATCTTGCCGCGGTCGGAGACGAACTTCCGCAGCAGGTCGGTGTCCTTGTAGTCGATGTACGTCACTCCGGCCGCGTCCAGGGGATTGCGGCGGGACTTGGCAATCTTGCGCTCGGGCTTGCGGGGCACGGTCAGATCTCCAGGAGGGTGTCGAAGGCGGGCGGAAGGCGTTTCCAGGCGGCGCGGCCTGCGGCGTACTCGGTGTCGGTCAACAGGCAGTGGTCCAGGAGGCGTTCGAGGCCGTCGCGGTCGAGGGCGGGGGACGTGAAGACGAGGTGCTGGCAGCGGTCGCCGTGCTCCGGGTGCCAGTCGAGGGCGGCGGCGGCACGGCGTACCGGGGGCACCGACTCCCAGGCGGCGTCGGGCAATGCGGCCAGCCACGGGCCCACGCCCTCCACGCACAGGGCGCCGCCGGCCGCGTCCCAGTGGAGCAGCGCGTCGGGTCTGTCGGCGAGCCAGAACCGGCCTCGGCTGCGGGCCGCGGCACAGGTCAGGTCCTCCAGTGCCGCGTACAGCCGCTCCGGGTGGAAGGGCCGGCACCGGTGCCAGACGAAGGTGCTCACCCCGTACGCGTCGGCCTCGACGGGAAGCAGGGCACAGGCGGGATGCTGGGCGGCGGCAGCGGCCTCGACGTCGAAACCGGCGAGGGCCGCGGCCCCCAAGTCCCTCTCCCCCAGCCGTATTTGCAGGGCCGTCGGATGCAACTGCCCCAGTAGTTCCCGGTCCTCGTCGTCCGCCTCCTCCGAGTCGAGGATCGCGAGGACGGGGGCGTACTCCAGTTGGCGGGCGAAGGTGTCGGCGATGGTGCGCTGGTCGGTGGCCGCCGCCGCGAGGCCGGCGTCGGCGAGGTCGTCGCCGTTGCCGAGGCAGGGCAGGAGCAGGGCCGGGTCCACGGCGGTGATGACGCCGGTGACCGTGAGGCCGCCGGAGGTGATCACCTCGGCCATCGCCTTGGGTTCGACGGAGTCCCACAACTCGACGATCGCCAGGCGGACTTGGCCACCTGCGGCCAGCCTGCGCAGTTCCGGGACCAGGTCCTCGCGCAGGGCGCAGCACGCGCAGTCGTCGACGAGGGGGGTCTCGCCGGCGTCCAGGATGCCCGTGGCGTCCCTGATCGTGCGGACGACCGTGCCGGCGGCGGCCGTGGCGAGGTCGTGGTGGAGTACGACGGCGCCGGGGACGTCGTGCAGGAGTTGGGCGACGGTCGCCCGGCGGGCGTCGGCGTGCAGGCCGGCGACGATCGCGACGGAGAGGTCGGACACGGTCAGTCCTGCTTTCCGTACCGGCGCTCGAAGCGCTCCACGCGGCCGGCCGTGTCCAGGACGCGGGCGGTGCCTGTGTAGAAGGGGTGGCTGACGTTAGAGATCTCGACGTCGATCACGGGGTAGGTGTGGCCGTCCTCCCATTCGATCGTCTTCTCGCTCGTCATCGTCGAGCGGGTGAGGAAGGCGTGCCGCGCGGCCCGGTCACGGAAGACGACGGGGCCGTAGGGCGGGTGGATGTTCTCGCGCATCTCGGTCAGCGCTCCTCTCGGAAGTCGACGTGGCGGCGGGCGAGCGGGTCGTACTTGCGCAGGGTCAGGCGGTCGGGGTCGTTGCGGCGGTTCTTGCGGGTCACGTAGGTGTAGCCGGTGCCGGCGGTGGACCGGAGCTTGATGACCGGGCGGAGTTCGTTGCGAGCCATGCTGGTACCTTACTGAAAATGAATTCCATTAACAGTATCGGCTACGGCCCCGATCGAGGAGAGGTACGTCACCCGTGTCCGCCCACTGCATGCTGACCGGCGCACAGCCCGGCTTCGGCAACCGCATCTCCCACTCCCACCGGCGCACCCCGCGCCGCTTCGACCCGAACATCCAGTCCAAGCGCTACTGGCTGCCCGGCGAGGGCCGTTACGTACGGCTGCGCCTGAGCACCAAGGGGATCAAGACCGTCGACGCGATCGGCGTCGAGGCGGCCGTGGCCCGGATCCGTGCCCGCGGGGTGCGGGTCTGATGGCCAAGAAGAGCAAGATCGCGAAGAACGAGCAGCGGCAGCGGATCGTCGCGCGGTACGCGGCGCGGCGGGCCGAGCTGAAGGAGATCATCCGGCGGCCCGGCTCGACCGAGGCCGAACGCCTCGCCGCCCAGCGGGAGTTGCGCGGTCAGCCGCGTGACGCGAGCGCCACCCGGGTGCGCAACCGCGACCAGGTCGACGGGCGGCCCCGCGGCTACTTCCGCGCGTTCGGACTGTCCCGGGTGAATCTGCGCGGGCAGGCTCACAGCGGATACCTACCCGGCGTCCGTAAATCCTCCTGGTAGGCCCTGGTAGCTTGCTGCGGTCGTCCGGCCAAGGCCGACCGGACGGCCGTCCGGCTACAGCTTGGGAGCTACCAGTGACTACGGCGATTTCGACGGTGTCGACGGTACGGATCGCGGCGGCTGCCGCCGGTCTGGCGGGCGCGCTCGTCCTGACCGCGTGCAGCGGCGGCGATTCCAAGGACGACTCCTCGTCCACGCCGAGCGCGTCCGCGACCTCGGCACCGAGCGCGACCGCCTCCGCGGACTCCGGGGGCGCCACCGGCAGCAGCCCGTCGGCCGCCTCCGACGAACTGCAGGGCAGCTGGCTCGCCACGACCGACGGCAAGGCCGTCGCGCTGGTGGTCACCGGCAAGCAGGCCGCCCTGTTCACCACCGGCGGGAGCATCTGCAGCGGGACCGCCGGCGAGGAGGCGGGCATGCAGATGATCCACCTCAAGTGCACGGACAAGAGCACGACCCGGGCGACCGGAATGGTCGGCTCCGTCGGCAAGTCGGGCCTCGCGGTCACCTGGTCGGGCAGCCTCGGCAAGGAGACCTACACCAAGGCCGAGGGCGGAAAGCTCCCGTCCGGACTGCCCACGGCGGGCCTCGGGTAGCAGCCCTGTCCCGGTCGTGTCGGCGGACCGGTGCCGGGTGCGGGATGATCCCCTCATGCGCACCATTCCCCTCGCCGTCACCGCCGTCGCGTCCGCCCTGCTGCTGACCGCGTGCGGCGGTGGTGGCGGCTCCTCCAGCGACAGCAAGAACGGCTCGGCCTGCTCCTTCGACGGAGTCGCCGTCCAGGTCGGTCCCGCCAGCACCGCCCCGTCCGCCGGCGACACGGGCGAGGTGCCCGTCTCGCTCACCAACCAGAGCAAGCCGTGCACCCTGGACGGCTTCGCCGGCGCCACCCTGGAGGGCGGCGGCACCAAGGTCGCCCTCTCCACCCAACAGGGTGCCAAGGCACAGAAGTTGAAGCTCGCCAAGGGTGACGCGGTCTCCTTCACCATCACCTACGTCCGCGGCAAGGCGGGCGACAAGCTGAGCCTGGCCGCCACCAAGCTGGTCATCACGCTGCCCGGCAGCAGCGACAGCGCGAGCTACAAGTGGTCGTACGGCCCCGTCCAGGGCAAGGGCTCCGCGAGCGACTCGGACGCCTCGGTCAGCGCCTTCACCCAGGCCGGCGACTGACGCCCGTCAGTCCAGCCGCGGCCGGGCCCCGACCTGGGCCCGGTCGGCCGCCTCGGCGCCCTGCGTCCAGCCCGCCTCGTCACTGACCCCGCGCAGCCGGGTCGTGGTCGTCTCCGGGAACATCTCGTCGAGCCGCCCGGCGACGGCGACCTCGCGGGTGGCGAGCACCGGCAGCAGATCGTCGCTCACCTGTGTCCGGGCGGCCTCGGCCAGCCGGGTCCCGATGCGGTGGGCGTAGGCCGCGAGGAAGGACTGCCGGAAGGTCTTGGTCCGCCGCCGCCCGCCCGCGCGCTGGGCCGCCTCCGCCTTCGTCATCGCGGTCGTGGCCTGCACGAGGAGTGAGGTGTAAAGGAGTTCGACCACCTCCAGGTCACCCTCGAAGCCGACGACGGTCGAGAAACCGAAGGCCTCGTTCCACACGGCCCGGCAGTGGTTCGCGGTGGCGACCGCGTCCAGCAGCACCGCCTTCGCCTGCTCGTACGGCGCCTCGACCCCGATCCGGCAGGCGCCGGGCGCGTCCTTGGCCGGCGCCTGCGCGTCGAGCAGCGCCTCGTCGATGCTGTGCCGCGCCATCAGCTCCTGCGCCTTGGCGCTCAACGCCTCCGCCTCCTCAGGGAACCCGGTCGCCTCCGCCTTCGCGAGCAGCGCGCGGATCCGGGTGAGCATCCGGGACGCGGGCCGCCCGCCGTCGTGCCGCCGTTTCGGCTCGTCCAGGGGTTCAAGACTGGGCAGCCGCAGCAGCAGCCGGTACAGCTCCAGCACGGTGGTGGCGTACGTGAAGCGGTCGGTGCGGGCGGGTGGCGCGGCGGCCAGTTCGTCCAGCTGCGCGGACCAACGCGGGCCGCGCGCCCGGTCGTCGGGCGCCTGCGCGCGGATCAACTCGGACACGAGTCGTACGTGTACGTCGTCCAACTCCCGCCGCACCAGCCGTACGACATCCGCCGGCTGCCAGCCGCGCCGCCAGGCCGCCGCCACGAACTCCCGCCCGCGCCGGTCGAGTTCGGCGTCGGCCGCGGAGTCGGCGGCGAGGATCGAGGCGCCCGTGTCGAGGGCGTCGTGGGTGTCGGTGTAGAGGGCGGCCTCGAAGGCGCGCTCGACGGTTCCGGTCGTGCTGCTCACCCGTCGATCGTGTCATGGGGTGGCGGGGAGGGGTGACTCCGAAAAAGTGTGTCACTTTCATACCAAAGTGACACACTTTTTCGGAGTAGGTAGTGCCGGCCCCACCCCCGGGACGCCCACTGCTGGTCGTGTCCGCGCGGGCCGGACGCGGTGCGATGGGGGCATGACACAGACAGTCGTACGGATTCGGGGGCTACGACGGCACTACGGCGACGTACGTGCCCTCGACGGGGTGGATCTGGACTTCGGCGCCGGGACGTTCACGGCCGTGATGGGGCCGTCGGGGTCGGGGAAGTCGACGCTGCTCCAGTGCGCGGCGGGGCTGGAACGCCCGGACGCCGGAACGGTGACCGTGGCCGGGGTGGAACTGGCCGACCTGGGCGAACGACGGCGGACGCTGCTGCGGCGCGAGCGGATCGGTTTCGTCTTCCAGTCCTTCAACCTCCTCCCCTCCCTCACCGCCGCCCAGAACGTGGCCCTGCCCCTACGACTGGCCGGGCGCCGCCCCTCGCGCGCGGCGGTGCGCGAGGCGCTGGAGCGGGTGGGGCTGGCGGAGCGGGCCGGGCACCGGCCGTCGCAGTTGTCGGGCGGGCAGCAACAGCGGGTGGCGCTCGCACGGGCACTGATCACCCGGCCCGCGGTGCTGTTCGGGGACGAGCCGACGGGAGCGCTGGACACCACCACCAGCCGCCAAGTACTCACCCTGCTGCGGGAGTTGGTGGACCGCGAGGGCCGGACGACCGTCATGGTCACCCACGATCCGGTGGCCGCGTCGTACGCCGACCGGGTCGTCTTCCTCGTCGACGGCCGAGTGGGCGGGGAGTTGACCGCGCCCTCGGCGGCCGAGGTGGCGGCGCGCCTGACGGACCTGGAGGGCGTGCCGTGCTGATCCTGTCCTCGTTGCGCACGCGGTGGGCCTCGCTGCTCGGTTCCTTCGTCGCCGTGGCGTTGGGGGTCGCGGTGTCGGCGTCGACACTCGCCGGGCTCGCCTCGGCGGTGGGCGCACCGGCTCCGCCACCGGCGCGTTTCGCGTCCTCGCCGGTGGTGGTGATGGGCCGGGACACGCTCACGGTGGAGGTGCGGCGCGGCCCGTCGGTCGCCCGGGTGTCGAAGAAGCTCGCTCATCCACACCCTGTGGACAACCAACTCCTCGCCGAATTGCGGACGTTGGGCCCGGTCCGCACGGACGGCGCCGACCGGCGGGACGCGGTCGGGATCGACGCACCGGTCGCGGCGGTGCGGGCCGTCGTCGACGGTCGGGCACGCGTACTGACGGGAGACGACCGCCGGCTCGCCGACCCGGCCACGGCGCGCGACGCCGAACAACTGGTCTCCGTCGTCGCACTGCTCGGCACGGCCGCCGGGGTCACCTCCTTCGTGTCCGTGTTCGTCACGGCGTCCACCTTCGCCTTCGTGATCGCCCTGCGCAGAAGGGAGTTGGGGCTGCTGCGGATGGCCGGGGCGACACCGGGCCAAGTACGGCGGACGCTGCTCGGGGAGGCCGGGGCGGTGGGGCTCGTGGCGTCGGCGGCCGGGTGCGCGCTGGGGAGCTGGGCCGCGCCCCGGCTGGTGCGGGCGCTGGTCGCGGGCGGGGTGGCGCCGTCGTGGTTCACCCTGCGGGCGGAGGTGCGCTGGCCGTACGAAGTCGCCTTCGTGGTCGGGGTGTTGGTGGCACTGACCGGGGCGTGGACGGCCGCGTGGCGGGCGGGGCGGGTCGGTCCCGCGGAGGCGTTGCGGGAGGCGGCCGTGGACACGGGGTTGCTGCCGTGGTCGCGAAAACTGATCGGCGGGCTGCTGCTGGCGGCCGGACTGGCCCTGCTCGCCCGGTCGTTGTGGACGGACCCGGCGGACCTGCTGAAGCGGAAGTCGTACACGACCGGTCCGCTGCTCCTCATCACGGCGGCGGCGACCCTGGCACCGGCCGTGACCGGCCCCGCCGTACGACTGCTGGTACGCCTCCCGGGCGCCACCGGCCTGCTGATCCGCGAGAACGCGGCGGCCTCGGTCCGGCGAACAGCCGCTGTGGCGGCGCCTGTTCTGGTGACGGTCGCGCTGGCCGGTTCGCTGCTGGGGTCGGCGTGGACGGTCACGGAGGCGAAGGCGACGGAGGCACGGGAACGGACACGGGCCCAACTCGTCGTCACGGGCGAGAGGTTGAGGGTCCCGACGGCCCCGAGGGCGACGGTCTCCGCGTCCGCCTCGACGGCGGTCTTCGTACGGGAGGACGGTACGGCGCTCATCCGGTCCGACGCCCGCGCCGTATGGGATGTGCGGGCGTTCACCGAGGTCACCCGGTTGCCGGTAGTGGCCGGTGACGCAAGGAAGTTGGACGACCGGTCGATCGTGGTGAACGAGGAGTGGCGGCAGCACACGGTCGGCACCTGGGTGCGGGTCTGGCTCGGGGACGGCCGGCCGGCCCGGCTGCGGATCGTGGCGGTACTGGCGCGGGGCACCGGGGACAACGGCGCGTACGTGACGGCGGCGAACGCGGCGGGGGCGGAGGTGGACCGAATGGAGGTACGCGTCGCGGGCGGCACGGCGGAACGGGCGCGGGTGGCGGGCGAGTTGAAGGCATCCGGGGGCACGGTGCGGAGTGCGGGGGCGTGGCTCACGGAGGCATATCCGCGGGCGGGGATCTGGAGCGGCGGGGCCCGGACACGACTCGGGCTGTTCATGGTGCTGGGCATCTCCCTTATATACGCGGGGATTTCACTCGCGACGACCCTGCTGATGGCGACATCCGCACGGAGCGCCGAACTACGGACACTGAGACTCACGGGAGCAACTCGCGGACAGGTCCTCGGAGTTGTCGCGGGCGAGGCGCTGGTGGCCGTGGGGGTGGGGGCCGGGCTCGGGGCGGTGGTGAGCGCACTCGAACTCGGCGGACTGGCCGGGGCGCTGGGGGTGCTGCGGGCGCCTGTGGGGGTGGCTGTGCCCTGGGGAGTGATCGGGGTGTGCGTGGGGGCTTGTGCCGTGATCGGGGTGGTTTCGGCGGGAGTTGGCGGGGTGTTCGCGGGGCGGGGGCGGAAGTCGTGTTGACTGTCGCCGAAAGGGCCTACCACGGTAAGGGGGACTCCGTGCAGTTGCGCAATGTCACAGAGAACGACGTCGACGCCTACATCCGGATGCGCTGCGACCCGGTCATGATGGCCGATCTCGGCGGCCCACTGCCACCCGAACTCCAGCCCGACAAAGCACGTCGGGACGCCGCCGAGGCGGCGGCCGACACCTCCTGGATCAAGATGATCATTCCCGACCCGGACACTCCCGACGTGGTGGCCGGGTCGGTGACCATCTGGTCCGACGACACCGACGAAGGGCCGGTCTCGGAGATCGGCTGGATGATCCTGCCGCGATTCCAGGGCCGCGGCCTGGGTAAACGCGCGGCCCGAACCCTTCTCGAACAGGCTCGGGACGAAGACCGCTGGGGCGTGGTGCACGCGTTTCCGGCAACAGGCAACGCGGCCTCCAACGGCATCTGCCGGTCCCTCGGCTTCCGCTTCGTCACCGAGCGAAACGTCACGTTCGCGGACCGGGTTCTGCGAAGCAACCACTGGGTCATCGATCCTCACACCGACCTGAAGTCAGCCTGACAACAGCGGGACGGCTGTCAACCCAGGGTTGACAGCCAGGGACTGTCAACCTACGGTTGACGCATGACGACCGATCCGAACGTCACCTCATCCGTACGTCTCGACGACCTCATCGCGGCCATCAAGAAGGTCCACCCCGCGCCGCTCGACCAGCTCCAGGACGCGGTCATCGCCGCCGATCACCTGGGCGACGTGGCCGACCACCTGATCGGCCACTTCGTGGACCAGGCCCGGCGCTCGGGCGCCTCCTGGACCGACATCGGCAGGAGCATGGGCGTCACGCGCCAGGCCGCGCAGAAGCGCTTCGTGGCCAAGGAATCCGCGGACCTCGACCTGAGCCAGGGGTTCAGCCGGTACACCGTCCGGGCCCGCAACGTGGTGATGGCCGCCCACAACGAGGCCATCGCCGCCCGCAACCCCGAGGGCCGCCCCGAACACCTCGTCCTCGGTCTGCTCGCCGAACCGGACGCCCTCGCGGGCAAGGCGATCACCGCGCAGGGGGTCCCCCTGGACGCCGTACGCCAGGCGGCGACCGCGGCGCTGCCGCCGGCCGCCGACGAGGTCCCGGACCTCGTCCCCTACGGCCCCGACGCCAAGAAGGTCCTGGAACTCACCTTCCGCGAGGCCCTGCGCCTGGGCCACAACTACATCGGCACCGAACACATCCTGCTCGCCCTGCTGGAGCACGAGAACGGCGAGGGCGTGCTCGACAGCCTGGGCATCGACAAGCCCACGTCCGAACGGCACATCGCCGAGATGCTGCACCGGCTCCAGGGCTGACGGGCCGACAGGCCGACCTCAGAACTGGCTCGTGTCGAGGTCGAACCCGAGCGGCTCCGGCAGCGCCACGGTCTTGGAGATCTCGATCTCGGCGGCACGCGTGTAACGGTCCTCGGCGGGCTCGCTGTAGACGATGACCGTCCCGGCCTCGCGGTCGATCAGCAGGTAGCAGGGGATGCCCGCGCGGGCCTAACCACGGAGTTTGGGCCCGCGGTCGTTGACCGCGGTGGACTCGGAGGTCACCTCGCCGACGAGGACGACGGGCGCGGGGTCGTGATGGCGCTGGTCGTCGGCGAAACTGCCCTTCGGCGCGATCACCAGGTCGGGGATGACCTTGCCGGTGTCGGACGCTCCCGGGACGTGCAGACCGAGGCCGGTGTAGCGACCGTATTCCCTTCGATGGTCCCGGACCTGGCCGGTGACCTCGGACACGATCTCTTCATGCTCCCCATTGGCCGGAGGCACCACGTGGATCTTCCCTTCGATCAACTCCACGTGCCAGCCCTCCGGGGCGGCGGCGTCGAACGCATCGAAGGCGGCCTCGACGGACGCGTCCATGCGCCTCTCCTCCGTCGGACTCGGATGAGGACTCGGTCGACGCTCGGGGGCGGTCAGTGCCACGGCGGACCTCCTTCGTACGGAGCGACCCTGTCAGCGTAGGCGAGAGGGCCGCCCGCGATCTCGCGATGCGTCACTCGTACGAGTGTGCGTGTGACGTTTCTTCGCTCGGAGCCGCTCGGAGCCGCTCGGAGCCGCTTCGCCCGCGAGCCGGTTCGCGCAGGTCGGGGCCGTTGTCAGACCCGCGTGCCACACTCGCGAACATGACCGATCGCTGGGCGCTCGCCCCGGCCGAGGGCGGTGGTGTCGAGGTCGCCGCCCTCGGTCCGGACGGGCTGCCCGGGCCGGTGCTGTGGGAGCCGGACCTCGTCGGGGCCGTACGCGGCCGGCCCGACGTGAGCCGGTGGGTGTGGCGGTCCACCGCCGAGGTGTATCCGGCGCTGCTCGCCGCGGGGGTGCGGGTGGAGCGGTGCTACGACGTGGAGGACGCCGAGACCCTCCTGCTCGGCCACGAGGGGCGGCACGGCGAGCCGCGGTCGGCCGCCGCCGCCCTGGCCCGGTTGCGCGGTGGGCCGGTGCCGCCGGATCCGCCGCAGCGGGCCGCCGAACCCGGCTCGCAGTCCTCGCTCTTCGAACCCCAGAGCGTCCATCTCCCCCTCGCCGACCTCCTCGCCGTGTACGCCGAGCAGCAGCGGCGGCACGACACCACCGAGCACCCCGACCGGATGCGGCTGCTCACCGCGTCGGAGTCTGCGGGCATGCTGGTCGCCGCCGAGATGAACCGGGCGGGGCTGCCGTGGAGCGCCGACGTGCACCGGGAGCTGCTGCACGAGTTGCTGGGAGAGCGGTACGTGGGCGGGGGCGAGCCCCGGCGGCTGGCCGAGCTGGCGGACGAGGTGTCCGCCGCGTTCGGGAGACGGGTGCGGCCCGATCTGCCGGCGGACGTCGTCAAGGCCTTCGCGCAGGCCGGCATCAAGGTCAGATCGACCCGGCGCTGGGAGATCCAGTCCCTCGACCACCCGGCGGTGAAACCACTCCTGGAGTACAAGAAGCTGTACCGGATCTGGGTCGCCCACGGCTGGTCCTGGCTGCAGGACTGGGTGCGGGACGGCCGGTTCCGGCCCGAGTTCCTGGCCGGCGGCACCGTCACCGGGCGCTGGGTCACCAACGGCGGGGGCGGGCTCCAGATCCCCAAAATCATCCGGCGCGCGGTGGTCGCCGACCCGGGCTGGCGGCTCGTCGTCGCCGACGCCGACCAGATGGAACCGCGGGTGCTCGCCGCGATCTCCCGCGACCCCGGGCTGATGGAGGTGGCCGGCCGCCCGACCGACCTCTACCAGTCCGTGTCCGACCGCGCCTTCTCCGGCGACCGCGACCAGGCCAAGATCGCGGTGCTCGGCGCGGTCTACGGCCAGACCTCCGGCGACGGCCTCAAGAACCTCGCCGCGCTACGACGCCGGTTCCCCAAGGCGGTGGCGTACGTCGACGAGGCCGCGCGGGCCGGTGAGGAGGGGCGGCTCGTACGGACCTGGCTGGGGCGGACCTGCCCGCCGGTGGCCGGCGGCGAGGACGCGGCGGAGGAGGCGGGCATCCCCCAGGACGACCCCGCCGCCACCGGCTCCTCCCCCGCCGACCAGAGCTGGGTACCCGGTTACGCCTCCACCAACTCCCGCGCCCGGGGCCGCTTCGCGCGCAACTTCGTCGTCCAGGGCAGCGCCGCCGACTGGGCCCTGCTGATGCTCGCCGCGCTCCGGCGGTCCTGCGCGGAGCTGGCGGCCGAGCTGGTCTTCTTCCAGCACGACGAGGTGATCGTGCACTGCCCGAAGGAGGAGGCCGAGACCGTGGCCGCCGCGATACGGGAGGCGGCCGACCTGGCCGGACGTCTGACGTTCGGGGAGACGCCGGTCCGCTTCCCGTTCACCGTCGCGGTCGTGGAGTGCTACGCCGAAGCCAAATAGGGCCGAACCCTACGACGGTCAACGCGCGTCACGCTGTGACAACAGCTCCCCCAGCTCCTGCACGACCGCCTTCTCGTCGGTCCCGTCGAGCGCGGCGAGGGCCACCCGCCACTCCTCGTACGCCTCCTCCGCGCGCCCCTGTTCCCGTAGCAGCAGGCCGAGTTGGTGCCGGGCGAGACCGCCCATGTAACGGTCGGCGCGGGCGTCCGCGCGCCGCAGCAGCTCCGCACACTCGGCACCGGCGACCTCGGTACGGCCGAGCAGGCGCAGCGCCCGGACCAGTCCCAGCCGGGTCTGCGACTCGCCGTGCCAGTCGCCGAGGTCGCCGAGAACGCGCAGGCTCTCCTCGAAGTGCGGTACGGCGGCGGCCGGTTCGCCGAGGGCGAGGTGGGCGTAACCGATGTTGCAGTGCGCGGAGTGCTGCACGATCACCGCGCCGATCTCGACGCCGATGGCCAGCGAACGCCGGTGCTGCTCGATGGCGGCGCGCGGGTCGGTGTGCTCGTACAGGTTGCCGAGATGGCTGTAGGTCACGGCCTCGCCGTACGGATCGTCCAACTGCCGTGAGTACGCGAGGCTCTGGCGCAGCGCGACCCCGGACTCGGCATGCCGGCCCAGGCCTTCGAGGAGGAGACCGCGGTTGTTGAGACAGCGGCGGATCCAGGAGGTCGCGTCGAGCCGCCACCAGATCGCCAGCGCCTGGTCGTTGAGCCCGAGCGCCTCGCTCTGCCGGCCGGTCAGAAAGTGCAGCCCGGCGAGATCGCCCAGCGCGTACGCCTCCGCCGCGTCGTCCCCGAGCCGCCGCGCCGCACCCAGACCGACCCGCCCTAGCACCTCCATCTCGGCGACCCGCCCACCGCGCAGCACATACGGGAAGAGCAGCCGGACGAGTGTCGAGACCTGGGCGTCCCTGCGGCGGTCGAGGCTGTCGCCGTACCGGCTGACAAGCGTCACCACATTCTCCAACTCCAGGTCCGCCCAGGCGAACGCCTCCCGGGAATCCCGGAAGGGAGCGACGGCCGCCACCTCCGCCGCATGCCCGGGGAGTTGAGCCGCGGTCGGCCGACGCCGGTCGTCCTGATCGAGCCCCGGTTCGACGATCGCGGTGAGCGTCCGCTCGGCAACGGCGGCGTACCAGCCGAGGGCGACATCGACGAGATCACCGGCCCGCCCGGCCGCCCCTACGGTGCCGCTGCGCGAGCCGGCTGTCGTGAAGTCACCGCGCGAGCCAGCTGTCGCGATGTCGCCGTGGGGCTCGACCGCCGCAACGTCGGCACGCGACCCGGCCACCGTGACCTCGCCGTACGGCCCGGCCTCCACGACGCCACCAGCCTGCCCGGCCCCCACGCTGCCGCCGCGCGAGCCGACTGCCGCGATGTCACCACGCGGCTCGACCGCCGCAACGTCGGCACGCGACCCGGCCACCGTGACCTCGCCGTACGGCCCGGCCTCCACGACGCCACCAGCCTGCCCAGCCCCCACGGTGCCGCCGCGCGAGCCGACTGCCGCGATGTCGCCGCGCGATCCGGGCCCGGCGGGGTCGGCCGGCGATCCAGGCCCGGCGAGGTCGGCCGGCGATCCAGGCCCGGCGAGGTCGGCCGGCGATCCAGGCCCGGCGGGGTCGGCGGGCGATCCAGGCCCGGCGAGGTCGGCACGCGATCCAGGCCCGGCGAGGTCGGCCGGCGATCCAGGCCCGGCGAGGTCGGCACGCGATCCAGGCCCGGCGGGGTCGGCGGGCGACCCGGGCCCCGCCATGTCGCCGCGCGGCCCCGCCGCGGCCAGTTCGCGGGCGAAGTCCCGGATCAGGTCGTGGGGGGTGTAGCGGCCGTATGCCGTTTCCTCCAGGAGGGCCACGTCGACCAGGCGGTCGAGGGCGGCCTCGGCCCGGCGTTCGTCGGTGGTGGTGAGGCGGGCGAGCAGCGGGGCGCCGTAGGCCGGGAGGTCGAGGGCACCGATGTGGTGCAGGGCCAGGGCCGCGTCCCGGTCGGTCTCGCGGTCGGAGGCGGCGAGCGCGTCGTGGGCCACCGCCAGGGAACGGCGGACGCTGAGGTCGTCGTACTCCAGGTGGGGCAATCGGCTCTCCGTGGCGGCCAGTTGGCCGGCCAGGACGCCCGGGGTCAGGGCCTTGCGTGCGGCCAGGCGGGCGGCGACGACGCGCAGCGCGAGCGGGAGGCGGCCGGTGAGTTCGACGAGCGGGTGGGCCGCGTCGAGGCCCTCCCGGCCGGACACCGCGCGCAGCAGCGCCGCGCTGTCCTCCCCGGACAGCGGCGCGAGCGGGAAGCGGCGGGCGCCGTCGAGGGCGGTCAGCGGTGAACGGCTGGTGACGAGCACCGCGCAGCCGGTGCCGCCCGGCAGCAACGGCCGTACCTGGGCGGCGTTCCCGGCGTCGTCCAGCACGATCAGCGTGCGGGTGGGGGCCAGCAGGGAGCGCAGCAACGCGGCTGCCGCGTCCGGGTGTTCGGGGATGTGCCGGGGTTCGGCGCCGAGGTCCCGGAGCAGCGCGTGGAGGGCCTGACCGGCGGTGAGGGGGGCCATGCCCGGGGTGGCGCCGTGCAGGTTCACGTACAACTGCCCGTCGGGAAAGTGTTCCCGCAGCGCGTGCGCGGTGTGCAGTGCGAGGGCGCTCTTGCCCACGCCCGCCATGCCGCTGATGACGACCAGGGGGTGCGAGCCGGGCTCCGCGGAAGGACGGCGCGCGAGGATGTCGCGCAGGGCGTCGAGGGTGTCGGCGCGGCCGGTGAAGTGGGCGGGCGGGGGCGGGAGTTGGGCGGGGTGGGGCGACAGGGACGACGGGGGTGACGGGGGTGACGGGGGTGACGGGGCAGCGGGCGCACCGGTCGCGGCGGGTGCGTCGTCCACCGGCCCGTCCTCGCCGACGCCCCCACCGGTCTCGACGGGCCCGGGGTCCCCGTCCCGCACCTCGACCACCCCCCGCAACACCTCCACATGCGCGTCCCGCACCCCCGCCCCCGGCTCGATGCCGAGTTCCTCGATCAGGCGGTTGCGCAGGTCGCGGTGGACGGCCAGGGCCTCGGGCTGGCGGCCGGTGCGGTGGAGGGCGAGCATCAGCTGCCGGTGGTAGCCCTCCCGGAGGGGATGGTCGGCGACCAGCGCGGCCAACTCCGGCACCAGCGCGCCGAGTCGGGCACCGCCGAGGGCCAGCTCGGCGTCGTAGCGCCATTCGAGGGCGAGGAGGCGGGCCTCGGCCAGGCGTTGGGCGAAGGCGTAGCCGCCGAGTTCGGCGGGCAGGCCGCTGAGCGGGGTGCCGCGCCACAGCGCGAGGGCCGCCGTGCAGGCGCGGACGGTCCGCGGCCAGTCCCGGTCGGCGTGCGCGGCGCGGGCCGCGGTGACATGGGATTCGAAGACGTGGACGTCCAACTCTCCCTCGTCGACACGGAGTTGGTAACCCGGCGGAACGGCGCGCAGCCGGTCCGGGTCGTCGAGGAGACGGCGCAGCCGGGTGACGTGGTTGTGCAGGGAGGCGTGCGCGGAGGCCGGCGGTGAGCCGCCCCACAGGGCGTCCTTGAGGGCGTCGACGGACACGACCCGGCCCGGTTCGAGGAGCAGCGCGGCGAGCAGGACCCGCACCTTGGTGCCGCCGATGGGCCGCACCAGCTCGCCGTCAGGGCCGTAGAGGACAGTCGTGCCCAGCAGTCCGAACCGCAGCTCGCACCGCATCACACCGACCCGTCGCCCTTCCGCGCGGCCCTGTCGGCCGTGCTCCGCGGCGGAGTTCTCCGCCGTCCCTGGCGGATTTCCGCCCTGTACCCGGCGGTTTTCCGCCAGTCCGGCCCGGCCGCAGAGGGCCGGGATCCGCTACCGTACCCGCCCTCTCCCGCTGCCGCGCGGCGACTTCAGGCCATCCGTCCCCGGAGCATCGGGCGCACCGTTGGCCACATGTTAGCGATTCGTTGGCGCGACCTGATGTGATCACTTCATCGGATCTGGTCCCGACGGTGCGCGCGTACGACGCGCAACTCGGGGGAGTGTCGCCGTCGTGGCCGGGTCCGGGGACGCGAGAGGGCCCCGGTCGGCGGAGGTGATCGACCGGGGCCCTCGTCCCTTACACCTGCGGCATCCGCGGTACCGCGGCTCAGATCACGGGCGGGCGGCCCAGCCGCGTCAGCCGCCACACCGTCCGCCAGCGCATGGCCCGCCGCTCCCCCGCCGGTTCGCGCACCCCCTCCACGAACCCGCCGAACCAGGCCCGCAGCCCGCCGAGCGACCGCGTCCGTACGAGGGTCAGCAGCGTCCACACGCCCAGGTGCACCGGGATCAGCGCGAGCGGCAGCCGACGGCGGACCAGCCAGACCCGGTTGCGGGCGGTGACGCGGTGGTAGATGGCGTGCCGGGCGGGCGAGGTCTTGGGGTGCTGGAGGAGGAGTTCGGGGGCGTAGCGGATGCGCCAGCCGGCGTCGGCGGCCCGCCAGGCGAGGTCGGTCTCCTCGTGCGCGAAGAAGAACTCGGCCGGCCAGTCCCCCGTCTCGGCGAGCATCGCCATGCTCAGCGCGTGGCCGCCGCCGAGGAACCCGGTGACGTATCCGCCCCGCATCGGGTCCCCCGCGCCGACCCGCGGCACATGGCGCCGCTGGGTCTCGCCGTGCTCGTCGGCGATCCTGAACCCGACGATGCCGAGGCGCGGTTCGGCCGCGTACAGATCGCGCACCCGGCGCAGCACGTCCGCGTCGACGAGCAGCCCGTCGTCGTCGAGTTCGACCACGACATCCACGTCGCCGAACTCCCGCAGCCGGGCCAGGCCCACGTTGCGTCCGCCGGGGCAGCCGAGGTTCTCGTCGACGTCGATGGTGGTGACTTCGCCCGGCAGGGAGAGCCGGTCGGCGAACTCGGGGAGCCTGCAGCCGTTCCCGATGATCACGATGCGGGCCGGCGGAAGGTCCTGTTTGGCCACGGACTCAAGGAGCGCGTCCACCTCGGCGGGCCGGTTTCCCATGGTCACCACGGCGACGGCGATCCTCGGCTCCACCACGTCCCTCACTCCATCCGGCCATCCGGCGATGTCCGCGCCCTGATCGCGCAACACTCGCCGTTCACCAAGATGTTGCCTTACGTCGGCGGGTGGCTACGACTCAAGTTCATTTTGCGGGACCTTTGTTGCGGCTTTGCCGGTTTTCCCTCCGCCGCACGAACTTCAGCCCCGACCAGTCCTCCCCCAGCGCGGCCACCTTCACGTCGACGACCCCGAGGGGAAGGAAGAGATCACGGAGCCCGTTCTCGGTGATGTCACTGACATGGCCCGCGGCCCTGCGCGGCCAGGCGATCCACAGCATGGCGGTGTCGTCGAGACCGAGGACGAGTTCCATCCCCTCCGCGTCCAGTTCCTTCCACTCCCGGTAGAAGGCGACGGTGACGTCCGCGTCGCGCGTCCCGCCGTCGGCGACCTCACAGTCGTCGGGCAGCCCGGGAATGTCCCACCCGTCGGGCGCGTGCCGCAGCCGCACCTGATGCCCCGGCTTGACGCCGATCTTCTTGACGAGCGGGGTGGCGGAGTAACCTCCGTCCGCCGCAGGTGAATTGACCATGTGCTCTGACCTCCGTACCGCAACGGTGTCTGTTCTTCTCTTCTTACGGCAACGGCGCCCCGCCTCGGCCGAGGCGGGGCGCCGTACCTGTATACGTGACGGTCAGCCCGCGACCTCGAAGGTGGCGGCCTTGGACACGAACGCCGTGCCGCCGTCCTTGGCCGTGGCCAGCGTCGAGACGTTCCAGGTGCCCTTGGCCGTGTCGTCCGCCTCCTTCTTGGTGACCTTGATGGTGTAGGTGCAGCGCGAGGTGTCGCCCGAGGTCTTCTTGCACGTGGCGGAGTCGACGTACCGGAGGTCCGCCTTGGTCGGGTTCAGCTTCGAACTCGCGGGCCACGCGATGACCTTGAGGCCACGGATGCCCGAGTCGTCGGTGACGTCCACGGTGTAGGTGAAGGAGCCGGCGGCACTCGCGGTCGGCGCGGTGTAGTGGGCGGAGCCGTTCGTGAGGGTCGGCTCGGTGGGCGTGGAGGCGGCCGACGCGGCGAGACCGGCGGCGACGACTCCGCCGACCGCCGCGACACCGACGAGCGAGGAGACGAGAGCGCGCTTGGACATGGACATGGGAGATCCCCCTGTTTGTGGTGTGGGTGGTGTGGGAGGCGGTGGTCGACCGCTTCCCTCGATGTGATCGAGCCTAGGAGCGGGGCGGGGCGCGGTCCTCCGGCTGGAGGACGGTTGCCGCCTTGAACCAGAGATAGAGAGTCCCGGGGCCGTAATCCCCCTTCAGCCTGAGCCAAGCCCCCCACCTGCGCCCATAGCCTTTGAGTGTCATGAAACGAACCGACGACCGGCTGCTCCCGGTCCTGCTGATCTGCGCCCAGGCCCTGGTGTGGCCGGGGGCTCCGCTGCTGCGCGGCACCGTGCCGACCGCGGCCGACCTGCTCGTGGCCGCCCTGGTCGCCGGACCGGTGACGGCCGCGCTCGCGCTGCGCCGCAGCCGCCCGGTGACCACCCTCGTCGTGGTCGCCGCGGCCTGCGCGGTGGGCGCGGGACCGCTGCCCACCGGGGCGATGGCGCTCTTCGGCACCGTGGGCGTGGCACTCGCCCTGTTCTCGGTGGCGGCCGAGCGCGACACCTTCACCACGGTCCTGTGCGTGGTCACGCTCGCCCTCTGGCAGCTGCTCCAGAACATCAACCTGAACGGCCTCAGCGACAACAACGGCCTCGACCTGGTCCTGACCGCCCTCCTCTACGCCACCGCGTGCGGCGCGGGCATGTTCGTACGGCGCACCCGTCGCACCCGCCGAGCGGCCGAACTCCTCCTGAACCGCGCCGAGACCGAACGCCACCGGCTCCCGGCGGCCGAACGCCGCCGTATGGAACGGGAGTTGCACGACGTCAGCGCCCACCACCTCACCGCCGTGGTCGTCACCGCCGGCGCCGCGCTCGGCCTGCGCGACCGCCGACCCGAACTCGCCGCCGAGGCACTGGAGTTCGCGACCGAGACCGGCCGCGAGGTCACCCGCGCACTCGGCGCGGTACGCGCCCCGGCCCCCTCACGCGAGGAACTCCCCTCCCCCGAGGAGCGGTTGCGCGCCCTGATCGCCGGCTTCCGCCGCCTCGACCAGCCGGTGGACGCCGAGATCGACCCCCTTCCGGACGGCGCCGTCGCGGACGCGGCCTACGGCATCGTCCGCGAGGCCCTGACCAACGTGGCCCGCCACGCGCCGGGCGCACGCACCACGGTGCTCTGCCGCTACGGCGACACCCGCACCGACGTCGTGATCACCAGCGCGGCCCCACCGGCCGGCACCCCGGCCCACGGCACGGGCCTCGGCGGCGGCCGCGGCCAGGGCTTCCTCCGCTCCCGCGCCCGGGAGGCGGGCGGCACCCTGACCACCGGCCCCACGGCGGAGGGCGGCTGGGAGGTACGGGCGACGTTGCCCGGCCGCACCTCCGGACCGGTCGAGGAGTCGATCCCACCGAGCTACCGCGTGGCCCAGGTGGTCGCCGCGTTCGGCCTGTGCGTACAGCCCCTGCTGCCGATCCTGATCGTCCGAACGGAGTCGGCACCGACCGGCAATCACGTCTCGGCGGGCGTGCTGTTCGCCCTGCTGGCGGCGGCGCAGGCGGTGTCGCTGTTGTGGCTTCGCAGGGCGCGAGTCCTCGCACAGGGTGCGTTGTTGGGCCTGGCGTTGTTGTGGCCGGTGGCGATGGAGGTGGGGAACTACACGGGCCCGGTGTGGCTGCCACCGACGCTGAGTGGGGTAGCAACTTGCGTGGCGTTGTTGGTTCTTAAGGGGCGCGGGGAACTGCGCGCCCAGCCCCCACCGGCCCGCACATACCGACGACCTCAAGTCCACTTCTTTGTCTTCCCAGTTGCAGCAACAGCCGCACACGCAACAGCGTTGACGATCGCCGTACTGCACCGCGACACAACCATCCCTGGCTGGGCGCTGATTCTGGCCACAACTGCCGGTACCGCCCTGGTAGTTGGCGCGGCCCACTACGCCGGATCCCTGCTCGGCAGACGCAACAAGGCAACCCAGGAGTCCCAAACCCAACGCCTCGCCACCTGGACGGAGGAAGCCGTACGAGACGCCTGGGCGGAACGCCGCAGAATCGCCGCCGGCCTCGAATCCACCGTACTGGCCCGCACCGCCGACATGATCGCGGAAGCCCAGGCGGGCCGGCTCGACGCGACAGCGACCCGCGCCCGCGAGGCCCTCACCGCGATGCGCGCCCTCCTGGACGCGGTCCGCGACGGCGACTCGGCCGCCGAACTGACCCCACAGCCCACCCTCCAGGCCCTCGACCTGCTCGCCCACCAGTGCCGGGCCACCGGCCGCGACGTGGAGATACGTCTCACCGACCGCGTCCCGGAACGCCTCCCCACCGAGGTAGACCTCGCCGCGTACCACGTAGCCGAGGCCCTCCTCGCGACCGGCGACACCGAACCCGCCGCACTCGAACTCGACGCGGTCGACGGTACGTTGACGATCACGGCCACCGGTGTGCCCCGCGCCGCCGACCCCGCCGTACGGGACCGGCTGACGGCACGGATCGCGCCGCTCGGCGGGACCCTGACGACCGGCCGCCCGCCGGGCACGGTCCACCTCCGGCTGCCGTTCACCGCGGTGCCGGACGACGAGGAGAGACAACGATGAGCCTCAGGGTGCTGGTCGTCGACGACCAGGGCATCGTCCGGGCGGGCTTCGCCGCCGTGATCGACGCCGAGGAGGACATGACCGTCGTAGGAGAGGCCGCGGACGGCGCGACCGCGGTGACGCTCGCCGCCGAACTGGCCCCCGACGTGGTCGTGATGGACGTACGGATGCCGGAACTCGACGGTATCGCCGCGACGAGGATCATCACCGGAAAGGAGAACGCACCCCGAGTCCTCGTCCTGACCACCTTCGACCTGGACGCGTACGTCTTCGACGCCCTGCGCGCGGGAGCCTCCGGCTTCCTCCTCAAGGACGTGCACGCGTCCGAACTCCTGGACGGCATCCGGGTGGTGGCGAGCGGCGAGAGCGTGCTCGCGCCGTCGGCGACCCGCCGCCTGATCGGCCACTACGCGTCAGGGGCGGGGGCGGGATTCCGCTCCAACTCCGGTCCGGACTCCCCCGGTTCCGGCCCGCGCGAACTCGAAAGCCTCACCGACAGCCAGCGCAACGTCCTCGGGCTGCTCGCCTCCGGCCTCAACAACGCGGAGATCGCCGGGGAGTTGGGGATCACCGTCGGCACCGTCAAATCCCATGTGAACGCCCTGCTCCGCAAACTCGGCCTGCGCGACCGCGTCCAGGCCACGATCCTCGCCTACGACCTCGGCATCACCCGCCCGAACCCACCGGGCGCGGACCACCTCTGAGGTTCCCTTCTCGTCTCCTTCTCGTCTCTCTTCCCGTCCTCTTCCCATCCTCTCGCCAGGAGCCCATTCCATGACCGGTACCGATGCTCACGCCGCCCGTTCCCCTCTGCACCGACTGGGCCGGAACCTCCGCAACCCCTTCGCCCTCTCCTACCTCGCGCTCTGCGCGGTGCTGCTCCTCTGGGCGATCGCCGTCAACATCCCCGACGACTCCGACGGGGCCATGGCCGTCGTCGTCCCCCTCATGGCCACCGCCCCGGCCAGCCTCGTCCTGCTCGCACTGCCGGGCGGCGCCGCGGTGTTGATCGTCGCGGTCGTCCTCGGCGCGCTGGTCAACGCGTCGATCATCGGCTGGTGCGCCCGTGCGCTGACCCGCGGCAACCGCCCGGACGCGACGCGCTGACCACGCGGGGGCGAGGGGCGGGGAGCGGCGGGCGGGGGCTCAGGCGCCGCCGTAGCCGGTCGAGTGGTCGTCCGGATCCTCGGTCGCGTACAGGGCGGGCCCGAGACGGGCGGCCGGCGCGTCCCCCGCGATGTGGGTGACGGTCACCGTCCCGTCGTCGTTCGACGTCAGCTCCGCGTAGTAGCCCAGGGCCATCCAGTCCATCGGCCGGTGGAAGTAGAACTCGACGATGTCGTCCGGGTATTCGGCCCGCAACAGCGGAAGCAGCGCCTCCGGGTGGTACTCGGCACCCTTCCCACTGAGCACCACGACGACGTGCCCCACGTCCACCCGCCACACCCGCACATGCGCGTAACCGTTCCAGTCCCCCACAGACCGCCAAGGCTCCTCGTCGCGGACCAACTCGGGACAAGCGCCCTCAACTGCCATACGACACACCCCACACCCCGTTTCCAGCCACATCGGCCATCAGAACAACCATGCTCGACGCGGCCCGCACGGAACCCTCCACGAGGACGAACGCTTCTTCCGGTCAGCCGGACCACCGGAAAGGGACTGCCTTGGTCATGCGGTACGCCACACGCCTCACCACCGCTCCGGCGGCCGCCGGGAACTCTTCACACACATCATCCGAGGCAGCGGCCGGAAGATCAGCTCCGGCAGTGAGAACCGGACGGACCTACCCACGTCGCGCGGCGACACACACCGAGTGCAAGATCGACCCGATGCGGAACAACTCTCCTAAGACGCTGCCTCGTTACGGAAAGGCATGCGCCCGCCTTTACGTCGGCGGAACGCGTCGCCGCGTTCCTCTCCGGACTCGTCGTCTCGCTCGCCTTCTTCGCCTTCTTCCCTGGGCTGCCGCACGTCATCGACTGGGGAGCAATCCTCGTGTCCCTCGCCGTGGGCGGACTCGCCCAATGGTGGTGCCAGTCCTGGATCAGCAGAACGGCAAAGGCGAAGTCGAGATCGAAGGCCGAACGACTGTGACCGGCGGCCCGGCACTCTTCCCCCCTCACTCGACAACCATCCGCTCACCAGGGGATGGTCCGGCTGAACCCTCTCTGACAGTCTCGGCTGAGACACCCGTTTTGTCGGGTTAGTCTGGATGGACGAGACAGGAGATCCCCTCAGCATGGCCAGCACCACCCCGATACCTAGCACTGGCGGCGACGATCCGGCGCCGAAGCCGAAGCGGCGGACGTTCCCCGCGGAGTACAAGCTGCGAATCGTCGCCGAGTACGACGCCGCTCCGCCGGGCGAGAAGGGCGCGGTCCTGCGCCGTGAGCGGCTCTACCACTCGCACATCATCGAGTGGCGCCAGGCCCGTGAGGCCGGCGCACTCGACGCGCTGACCGACCGGCGGACCTCGGCGGTGCGGCCGAGGAAGGCGGCCGAGCAGGCCGAGTTGGAGCGGCTGCGCAAGAAGGTCGCCCGCCTGGAGAAGGACCTGGCCCGCCGCGATGCCGCGCTGGAGGTCATGGGAAAAGCCAACGCGCTCTTGGAACTGCTCTCCGAGAGCGCGGACTGAAGCATGCCGCCGTGCCCGTGATCGATGAGGCTTTCGCGGGCGTCCAGGGCCAGTTGGGCATTGCGGCGGCCTGCCGGCTGACCGGACGCTCACGCGCCACCCACTACCGCCGCATCAACCCGGTGCCGAAGCCCGCACCGTCCCCGAGACCTGCGCCCGCCTCGGCCCTCTCGCCGGCCGAGCGGGCCGAGATCCTGGCGCTGCTGAACCGGCCGGAGTACGTCGACCTGCCGCCCGCGCAGGTCTGGGCGCGTGAGCTGGACGCGGGCAACTACTGGTGCTCGCAGCGGACGATGTACCGGATCCTGTCCGCCGCCGGGCAGAACGGCGAACGCCGCCGCCAGGCCGCCCACCCGCCACGGACGATCCCCGAACTGGTCGCCACCGGGCCGTCGCAGGTCTTCACCTGGGACATCACCAAGCTGCCCGGCCCGGTCAAGGGGATCTGGTATCACGCCTACGTCATCATCGACATCTTCAGCCGCTACGTCGTCGGCCACACCGTCGAGCGGGCCGAATCGGCGGGACGGGCCGAGGAGTTGATCCGCGAGACCATCGAGCGCAACGGCATCGTCCCCGAGACCGTGCACGCGGATCGCGGCACCTCAATGACCAGCAAGAAGGTCTCCCAGCTGCTGATCGACCTCGGTGTCACCAGGAGTCACTCACGCCCCAGGGTCAGCAACGACAATCCGTACTCGGAAAGCCAGTTCAGGACCACGAAGTACACCGCCGACTATCCGGAACGGTTCGATTCGCTGCCCCATGCCCGGGAGTGGATGGACGCGTTCATCGCCTACTACAACCATGACCACAGACACTCCGGGATCGGCCTGCACACCCCCGCCTCCGTCCACTTCGGCACCGCCGAGGAGGTCCGCGACCAGCGGGCCATCGCGCTCGCCGAGGCATACGAGCGCCACCCCCAACGCTTCGCCCGCCGACCGAGACCACCCCGGATACCCGGCCAGGTCTGGATCAACGACCCGGCAAAACGCAGGGAAACCGAACCACAAGGTTCATAGCACCGTGAACGTCTCATTTGACTTGACAACTACCGGAACCCCGCTGTCCAGGACACAGACGCGCACCCCCGCGCCGGTGGCGCCGTCGACCGGAAACCCACCCAAAGCAAAAGCCCCAGGTCACGGCGAGTGAATCCTGAGGCTTCGGCAGAGCCGCCTTCGGGATTCGAACCCGAGACCTACGCATTACGAGACCGTGAGGGATCGTGTTGCCGGACACCGCGTGATGCCGTCGAGTGACGTCATGACTGGTCAGAGTGCTTACGGCAGGTTGCCCCCTGCTACCCCGTACTGTCCCGTCCAAGGGCGTCCGGCCACCGAGCGGCCACCGGATCGGACTCTCCCGAAGCGACGGGGCTCGAATCGGCGAGTTGTCGGACTCGGACAAGCCCCCATCCACCGGACAGCAAGGCCACCGCCACCGACCACTCCCAGCCGTAGATCGTGATCTTGATGCCCGGGACGCGGTCTGCCTCAGGTAGTGACCGGTGCATGATCTGATCGCGCCTGGTGGGCGGCCCGCGCCAGTCACTTACTCGCCCAGCGCACGCCCAGCCTCACAACACCCAGTCGTACGACGGACGGGTTCCCCCCTGCGATGTGCGCACAGGCCACGGGTGTCCCCCCTGGGACGGCTCTGCCAGCATTATCATGACGGCACACGGGAAGGAGCACCGTCCATGAGCGTCGACGCGATCACACACACCGAGTTCCCCGCAGGATACGTGGTGTTCTTCGGCGCCGACGGAAAGATCATCATGACCCCGCGGAGCGAAGAGCACTCCAGCACGATCAAGTCGATGCAGATCGACTCTCTCGCCCTCGGCCGTCATGCGAAGGTCACCTCTGACGTCTACATCGACTTCCCGGCCGACGAGAACTCGGCCCCCGACCTGGCCATCCTGCGCGAGGACGCGCGCAAGGCGGGCAAGCGGTACAGCTTCGCGGACGTCCTGCTGATCTCCGAGGTCGTCTCGACCTCCTCAGCGCGCAAGGACTACGACGACTGCACCGCGAAGTACGGCCGTTACGGCATCCCCGTCTACCTGGTCGTGGACCCCTACGCCCGGGAAGTCGTCCTGCACACCGATCCCACGGCAAGCGGCTACAGCACCGCGCTCAAGCGCGCGTACGGCACGGGCAAACTCCCCATCCCCCTCGCCGACGGCCGCACCTTCACCCTCGATCTCGACGAACTCCCCCTGCCGGACCCGGAGACCGGCACCCGCTGAGAAGACGCACCCGGCAGCCGCTCGGCGAGGACGTGATCGTCGACATCACTGCTGAGCGGTTCCACACCCAAGTCAGGCACCGGTGAGGTCAGACAGGAGTACGGACAGGAGACGTTCCTCCATGACCGCGCTGCCCGATTCCTCCATCACGATGGCCAGCGCGGGATCCCAGGGGCTGGCCGCAGGGGGTCCCGCGAGCGGCGTGGACTCGCCCTTGCCGAGTGCCGCCCTGTAGTCGGTGGCGGCCATCCGCCAGGGGTGGGCAGCGTGGCGGGCCACGGCGTCCGCGGTGATACGCAGGCCGACCCAGTCGAAGTCGGCGCGCCAGTGCAGCCGTGCTCCCGCGCCCACGGCGTCGCCGAGCAGCTTCTGGCAGGCTGCGGACGGGACGCCCTCCGTGCACACGAGGGCTGCGGCGGTGCCCTGGAGCTCACCGGCGGCGGCGCGCAGGACGGCCGGGTTCTCACAGACGAAGATCGTGCGGTCGGCGGGGACGACGGGGGCGGTGGTGAGCTGGTGGAGGGTGAGCCTGAAGGGGATGCCGAAGTCGGCGGCGTCGCGCAGCCAGTCGCAGACGACGGTGTCACCCCTGGCGCCGATGTTGAGGACGAGGACCTGGCTGGCGAGGTCGTCCGCGATGGCGCCGGCGCTCTCCCACAGGGCGCGCCGCCCGACCCGGTCGCGCGGTACGACCGCACTGTCGCCGGTGCGCCGGGCGAGGGCACGCAGGACGAGTTGTTCGAGCGGGGTGCCAGGCACGAGGGCCTTGGTGTCGCCGGTGGCCCACTCGGCGAGCACCGGAAGCGGCAGGGCACCGACCGCGTGTCCGGGGATCCGGTCCTCGTCACCGGTCAGCCTTTCCAGGACGCGCACCGCCGCGTCGAGGAGGGGCGCGTCCCCACGGCGTACGAGACGGGTGAGGGTGCCGTCGGCGGCGATCCGATCCAGCCAGGCCGCGAACCATCCCTGCCCGGCAAGCCGGCTCAAGTGGGCGGACTTCAGGGCCTGTTCGCGGTGTGCGTCCTCGTCGGCCCGTTCGGCCGGCCGGTCGCGCAGCGGGCCGTGGAGCCGGCCGAGGGTCGTCAGGAGACCGGTGCCGAAACGGTCGTACAGATATCCGTCCAGCTCGCGCAGGGGTACCGCGAGGCGCCTCGCGGTCTCGGGCCGGTAGCGGCCGGTGACGCCGATGACGGTGCGGCGCTCGGCCTCGCTGGGCGCCGCGAGCCCGATGTCGCCGTCGAGGGCGCCGCCGGTGCGCTCCAGCCTGCGGCGGGCAGCGGCGAGCAGCCGTGTCCATCCCTCACCCTGCAACTCGTCGTACACACCCCGCTCAGCCGGCAATCTCGGCCTCCTCGGGCAGTAGTGCCGGGACGCGCCGGGTGCCGGGCGAGCCGAGGGCGGCGGTGAGATCGCCGGTGTCGTCGGCGAGGAGCCGGTCGCCGTCCCAGACGAGCAGCAGCGCGGAGACGGTGTGGTCGACGGCGGTGTGCGCGAGGTCGTAGTGGGCCGCGGCGGACACGGAGGCGTGGGCGGCCCACAGGTCGTAGCCGGTCATGAACAGGTCGAGGTCGAACTGGGCGGCCAGCGACATGAGTTCGCCGCGCCCGGTGTCGTCCACGCCCGCGAACGCCTCGTCGAGGGCGAGCAGGCGCGGGGCGTGCGGGTCGGCCGAGTTGAGCATGGCGTGCGCGGCGGCGAACAGTGGCAGGTGCAGCGACACGGACTGCTCACCGCCCGACAGCCGGCTGTGCCGGGCGCGGGTGAGCCTCTCCTCGCTCTTGTCGGGCCGGACCAGCTGGAACGCGAACTGCCGCCAGCGCCGGTAGTCGAGGACCTCGGCCAGCAACTCCCGGTAGGGCTGGTCGCGGTGACGGGCACGGGCGGTCTTGATCTGCGCGGCGAAGTGAACGCGCACCCGGACGAGTCCCTCGGGGCCGAGGCGGGCGGCGTCGGCGTCGAGGAGGGCGCAGACGGTGCGCTGCTCGTCGTCGAGATGGTCGGCGAGCAGCCAACTCACACCGACCGTCGTCCCCGATGACATCGTCCGCCTGCGCATGTCGGTGTTCATGCGTCTGATCAGGTCACGGGCGTCGACGGTGCGGTCGTGGATCTGCTGGGCGAGCCGGGTGAGCAGGGCGTCCTCCAGGATGCGCTGCTCGGACTCGGAGAGCAGTTCGGCCTGGTCACGGCGGTGGGCGGAGATCTTCTGGGCGAAGGCGGCGACGGGCAGCGGACCCTCCTCGTCGGCCACGCGTACGACGATGATCCCGTCGGAGCCGTCCCATTCGGGCCGGTAGTCCTGTCCGGCGGCGGCGAGTTGTGCCTGGAGGTCGTCCAGGGCCTTGGTGAGCCGGGTGACGGACTGCTTGAGGCTGGTCTCGGTGGGGGTGAGGTCGCGGGTCGCGGCCAGGATCGCCTCGTGTACGGCGACCACGGCCGACGGGAGTGCCTCGCCGGCCCAGTCGGCCTCCTGGGCGGGCCAGGCGAGGCCGGGCGGGCAGCGCAGGATGTCGAGGAGTTCGCGGGCGGCGTACGGGCGCAGGCCGCGGGCGGTGTCCTTCTCCTCCGCCGCGGCGACCGCCCCGGCCTCGGCGGCGGCCGTACGGCGGGCCTCGGCCGAGGCGGTGCCCGCGATCGCGGTGTGCTGGGCGGTGCGGGCCGCCTCGGCCTCCCGGGCCAGGGCGTCGATCCCGTCCTCGGCCTCCTGCACCTGGCGCATCACCTCCTGGGCCTCGGCTCCGACGGCCGCTTGGAGGGCGTCGAGTCCCGCGGCCTCCTCCGCGTGCCGACGGCGCGTCGCGCGTTCGGTGTCCACCGCCGCCTCCTCGTCCTCGGTGGCGGCGGTGAGCCGGTCGGCGCCCGCCTGGGCGGCCTCGGTCTGGCGGGCGTGTTCGCGGCGGCGGGCGGCGAGCTCGCGGACCGCCGTCTCGAAGGCGCGGGTGGCGGTCTCGACGGCGTCGACGCGGTCCGTCTCGATGGCGTGCTCGGCCGCCGTGCGGCGCAGGGCGCGCTCGGCGACCGAGCAGGCAGCCACCGACTCGTCGTACGAGCCCTGGGCGGCGTCGGCGGCGTCGCGGGTGGCGCGCAGCCTCGCCGCGGCCCTGTCCAGTTCGCGTAGCGCCTCGGTGATGCCGGTGGTGCGGGGCAAGGCGGCGCGGGCGGCGGCGTACGTCTCCAGGGCGGCGTCCGTACGGGCCTGTGCTCGCGCCAACTCGTCGAGTTGGTCGGAGAGTTCGGCCAGGAGCGTCTCGCAGGCGGCGATCCGGGCGGCGCGCCGCCGGGCACGGGCGGTCACACCGACGTACTCAGCGTGCTCCTTGCTGTGGGCACCGACCAGGACACCTGCGGCGTACCGGCCGTCGGGGCTGATGTGCGGGATGCCGGTGTCGAGGTCGCCGGTGACGGCGACGGAGCGCAGTACGGCGGTGATGCGGGCGGCCGGGATCACGGCGTCGCCCTCGGGGGCCTCGGGTCGCAGGAGGTCGGCGAGGCTCGGTCCGTTGACCGGGGCACCGGCCCGGAGGTAGCCCTCGCTGTGCCCGGCCACCACAGGGATGTCCTCGGCGGTGACCAGGGCGTCGAGGAGGCCGGATGCCTCCAACGCCCCTTCCAGATCCGCACATTGGCGTTCGGTCAGTTCGCGCTCGAAAGCGACGAGTCGCCACAGGGGCACACCGTCACCGGACGCCCTCTCGGCGATTCGGCCACGGGCCGGGGGCGGGGCGTCGTCGTGCTCGGCGGCGATCCGGTCGCGCTCGGCCTCCGTCTCGGCGCGGCGGCGCTCGACATCCGTGCGCCGGGCGCGCAGGGAGGCGAGGGTGTCGCGCAGTTCCTGGACGGCGGGAGCGGTGGCCTCGCTGAAGGCGTCGGCGGGCGTGACCGCGTCGGCCTCGCCGGTGAGTGCGAGGGCTTCCGCGAGCCGGCGGGCACCCTCCTCGGCCAGGAGCGTGCCGTGTACTTCCGTCCACCGGCCGAGCACCGTGCGGGCTTCTTCGCGGGCGGATTCGAGGGCCACCTCGGCAACGGTCTCGGCGGTCTCGGCCGCGGCGACGGCCTCCTGCGCGCGGTCGAGGGAGACCCGGGCCAGGTCGCGGGTCTGCTCGGCGCCGCGTGCCGTCTGCTGGGCGGCGCGCACGGCCCGGACGCCCTCGTGGCGGGCCGCGGCGAGCGCGGTTGAGCGGTCGGCGAGCCGTGCGGGCGCGGCGTCAGCCGGGGTCCAGGCGAGGCCGGCGGTCTGGGCGTGGTCGGCGACGGTGGCGGCGTCGCGGGAGACCGCGGCGTCGAGTTCGGCGGCGATCCGGGCGGCGTGTTCGGCCTCGGCGCGGGCGCGGCCGGTGGCTGCCGTACGGCGCTCACGCTCGGCACTCGCCTGCCGGGCGGTCTGCTCGCAGGTGCGCACCAGCCGCTCCAGGTCGGCCAGTTGCTCGACGGCCTGGTAGGCGGCGGAGGAACGCAGCTGGTCCAGGCGGGCGCGCTGGGAGGCGAGCGAGGCATCGGCCGACTCGGCGCGCGTCTCGGCGGCGGCCTGCGCCTCGCGGGCCGCCGTCAGGTCCGCCGCGGCGGTGCGCAGGGTGGCGGCACGCTCGGCGGTCTCGGCGCGGCGGGCGGTGAGCCGGTCCGCGGCGGTGCGGGCGTGGACCCGCAGATAGGTGGAGTAGCTCGCGAGGAAGGCGCGGGTGGCGTCGTCGGCGGCGGCCAGTCCCTCCAGGGTGCGCTGCACGGACTCCATGTCGTCGAAGGATCGGGCCGCCTCGGCGATCAGGTCGTCGTCGAGCGGGCGCAGGCCCGCGGTGAGGGTGTCGGAGAGCTTGGCCGGGTCGAGGTTCTTGGCGAGCTGCGGGCGGCGCAGGGTGAGGATCAGGGTGAGCAGTTGCTCGTACCGCTCCCGGCCGAGGCCGAACAGACGCTGGTCGACGGCGGCGCGGTAGTCGGCCGTGGATGCGATCAGCTCGCGTCCGAGCTCGGCGGCGAGCTGTTTCCTCGTCATCGGCCGGTCGTCGTGGGTGAGGAGGGAGAAGTCCTCGCCGACGCGGCCTTCGGCGACGAAGTGCCAGCGGGCGGGTGTGTCGCGGTGCCGCTGGGCGTGCAGCCCGATGCCGCAGGTGACGGCCTCGCCGGTCTCGCGGTGGGTGAACTCGATCCAGACGTAGCCGAGCGCGCTGTCCTGCCCGCGGAAGAGCAGGTTGGACTTCATCGTGCGGTCCTCGGCGGCGAACGGGTTGAGCCGCTTGGGATCGATGCGCCCGTCGAGAACGAAGGGGAAGAGGACTTCGAGGGCCTTGGTCTTGCCGGACCCGTTCGGCCCGCGCAGCACCAACCAGCCGCCCGCGAAGGAGAACTCCTCGTCCCGGTAGTCCCACAGGTTGATGATCCCGGCACGGGTGGGGACGTAGCGGGCTGCCGGTGTGGGAGCGGGAGTGCTCACGGAGTCGGGTCCTTGGCGGTTTCGTCGTCGAACAGGGCGGTCTGGGCGGGTGGTCGGGGGACCGTACGGGTCTTCACCCGGGCGGTGACCCCTCGGTAACGGGCAAGCAGAGGCAGCGCGAGGGCACCGCCGTCGACCCGGACGATCAGCAACATGGCGGCCAGCAGGTCGAGAGCCTGGTCGAGCAGCCGGTCCGGGTCGCCGCGCAGATCGGCGGCGAAGCCCGCGCCGTACTCGCCGACGATCTCCTTGAGCCTGCCCCGGAGCCAGGAGTCCGTGACGAAGGGGTACCGGGTCTCGCCCGGCTCGTGATCCGCGTCGACGACCGTCTCGTACGCCGACTCCTCATCGGGCTCGGCGAGTTCGGTGAGTTCGGTGAGTTCGGTGACCGTCCCACGCGACGGCAGCGCGCCATCGATCCGCCGGGCGCGGGCCGCAAGGCGTTCGGCGGCCGTGGGTGCGGGCAGCAGTTCGAGGGCGTGCCGTCCGGAACGCTGCACGGCGGCGCTGATCCGAGCGGCGAGCAACAGCGCGGCCTGCGCGACCGTACCGCCGCCGGGGAAACGGACGTCGGACAGCCTGCCGGAGGTGTCGACGAGCGCCACGCCCTCGGCCCGCCGCTCCACCGCCAGCCCGGTCAGCCGCTCCAGGTCCTCGGCGAGGGCCGGGGCCCGCAGCTGGCCCAGGAGTTCGGCATCGGCGTCGGCGTAGTACGCGACCGGGTTCTCCAGCACGAGGCGGCGGGCCCGGCGGGCCTGGTCACGGCGCTGGGCGGCACGGCCCGCGGACAGACCCAGCGCGCCGGAGGAGTCGAGGAGCGAGGTGACCGAGGTCAGGTGCTGGAGCACGCGGGTCGGGTGGTGGACGGCGAGGAGGATCTCGCGGTCGATGTCGTACAGGGCCTCGGCACGCTCGGGATCGCCGGCCCAGGCGGTGGCGGAGCCGTCGGCGAGGGTGAGCGCGCCGCGTTCGGTGAGCCAGGTGACGGCGTCGACGAAGGCGTCCCGGTCGGGTTTGCGGGCGGTGTCGAGGCCGAGCCCGTCGATGCGTACGGCGTCGGCGGCGACCGCGTCGGCCAGTTCGCCCAGCGCCACCTGCGCGCCGTGGCGGCCGAGGGCCGCGAGGGTGAGGACGAGGTAGGCGTAGCGACGGCGGTCGAAAGGGCGTCCCGCGCGGGTGAGGGCCGGGCGGGTGGCATCCAGACCGTCCTGGGCGCGCTGGAGGCGGGCCGTGTCGGCGGTGGTGACGAGCCGGTAGCCGAGGACCTCCATCAGGTCGGTGCGCAGCTGATCGGCCCAGCGGCGCACGGTCGCCAGCGCCGCCCTGTCCGGGTACCCGGACGTGACCAGGGGGTGCCGCAGGACGAGCCGTACCGCCTTCTGGTAGTCGGAGAGTTCGAGCGGGGAGACGCCCTCGGCGACACGGCTCATACGGCGGCCTCGCTCACGACGACCCTGCTTGTGACGACCCGGCTCATACGGTGACCTCCAGGCGCAGCCCGTCGAGATGGAGACGGCCGCGCACGGTGTCGACGGTGGTGGAGCCCTCGGCGGGGGTGAGGGTGAGCCGTACCCCGTGGGCGGAGCCGGATGCGGCGGTGACCCGGCGGCTGGCGGGAACGCGGGCGGCGAGGGCCACGTCCAGCAGACCGAGCAGGGCCCGTGTCTCGGGCTCGTCGAGCGTCCGCCCGTACACCCCCTCCGCAGCAAGGGAGTTGGCGGCGCCGCGCCGCTCTGCCTGCTCCTTGAGCTGTTCGGCGCGCAGCAACGCCCGCCGGTCGTCGTCACGTTCGATGCGGCCGGGGCCGTGCAGGGCGGGGGTGCGGCCGGACTGGACCAGGGTGCGGGCGAGTTCGACCGGTTCGGCCTCCCACCAGGAGGTGCGGGACGGGATCCGCTCGGGGTCGGCGTACGGGACGGCGATGTGCCGGGGCGCGCCGAGCCCGAACACCGCCTGGAACAGGGCGTGCGCGTCCTCGTCGCTCTCGCAGGAGGTGAACCACTGGGCGAGATGGCGCAGTTGGCTCTCCCGGCTCACCCCGCCCCGACGCGCCTCGGTGACCCGGCGCAGCAGGGCGAGGACGGAGCGGATCGCGGTGACGGTGGCGTCCTGGAGCCGCTCGGTCTCGCTGTGCTCTCGCTCCGCGAACCAGTGGACGATGCCGTCCCACCGGTGCCGCCAGTCCGCCAGCCGCTCGGCGGGGCTGCGGAAGAGCCGCTCGTCCGCCTCGGCCGCGTACTCGATCATCCGCTCCACACCGGTGGCCGCGGCCTTCTCGACCGCCTCGGCCAACAGCGGGGCGTAGCGCCCGAGTTCGGCGGTGAACTCCCGCATGTGCGCGAGGAGGGTGTCCTTGTGGGCGAGGAACACCTCGGGCCGGGTGTCGTTGGTGCGCGCCAGGTCGCCCAGCATGAGGTAGAAACGGGCGGCCCGCTGCGCCATCTCGTTCAGCACGGAGTCGAGCCGGCCGAGCTTGCGGTACACCTCCTCACCGTCGCCCGCGGCGTTGGCCTCGGCCAGGGCGCGCAGGTCGCCGAGGATGTCAGGGAAGACGAGGCGGGAGAGCTGGGCGTCCTCCAGGCTCGCCCCGAGCACGTCCTCCACCGCCCGGTACGCCCGGTACCCGGCCTGGGTGAACTGGTACACGTAGTGCCGGTTGCGGTACTCGGCCAGATTCGCGGCGCGCGTCCCGTCGTACGACCGGTCCAGCACCTGCCAGTCCGCGAGCGCGTCGAGCAGCGGCTGAACGCCTGCTGTACCGCCGACGGCGCCCGCGGCGGGATGGTCGGCGGCTAGCCGCTCCAGCAGCCCCACCACGTCCGAAGTGTGCAGCAGCACCTGGTAGTTGGCACGTCCGCGGTCGAAGGCCCGCAGCAGCCACAGGTATTCGTGCCGCTTCTCGCCGGCAGCGAAGTGGAACAGCCGCAGCCGGTCGTCGAGGGAGAACGCGTCGATACCGAACGCGCCCTCGTCGACGGAGTGCGGGACGTCGAACTCGTCACTCACGGAACAGTGGGCTTCCCTTCTCCCCTGTTTCGGCCGATACACGTCCGGCCGGACGTGTACCACGGGATCCACACCAGTCTGCCGCACCCCGATCGGTGCGTGTGAGCCGCTCCTCTGCCCATGCCACTTGTGCTACTGCGCGCCCGTCTCACGCTCCCTGGCGGGCGGTGGCCTCAGTAGGGGCCCGCCCTGCGATCGGCTCAGCGGCGGATCGCCGCGTACGCCCCGAGCCACCCCGTCCCCAGCCGGTCACCGCCCCTGGTGAAGACGGCCGCCCCACTGTTGCCGGCCGAGTTGTCCGACGGGTCGTCGGGCGGCAGGAGCAAGGTGGTCGCCTCGCCGTCGCCGCTGTGCAGAGTGGTCGTCGCCCCGTTCCACAACCGGATCACCGCTCCCGGCGGCGCCGCCACCCGGACCTCGCCGTCGCCCTCCCGCAGGTCCAGGAGGACGCCGGTGGCACGCTCCGCGAGCAGCGCGCGGTAACGGTCCGGAGGCAAGGCGCAGTCGTTCGGCGGTGTCGTCCCACTCCAGTCGGGGGCGCCGACGCCGCGGGCGCGGGCCGCGCGCCACATCCGGGGAACGAGATCCGGCGCGAGCGGGGCGGTGGCCATCCGCTCGCACATCCACAGCAGCCGTCCGGCCCCGCGGTCGGGCCCGAGTGCGCGCCACCGGATGCGCTGGGCCAGGTCACCGGCGACGACGGCCGCCCACGGGTGGACCGTGCCGATCGGGCCCTGCGCGCCGAGCCAGGCCAGGTAGCGCTGAGCCTCCTCCAGGATGCCGGTCATGGAGTCGACAGGGATGCCCAGCACGTAACCCGGACGACCGCGGAAGAGGCCGGGGCGGTCGGCAACGAGGTGGAGGACCGCGCGGGCCAGGTCGCCGGGCACCGGCTTCGGCTCGTCCCACGCAGGCTCGTCGGTCTCCTGCGACTGCTCCTGCTCCTGCTCCTGCTCCTGCTCCTGCTCCTGCTCCTGGTCGGCCTCGCGCAGGACGCGGCGCAGTGCCGTACGGGCCCGGTCGGTGAACGGCGCCTGTTCCAGCACCGGGAGGCGGTTGCTGAGCAGAGCCGCCAGCGACCGCTCGGCGGTGAAGGGGCCTTCAGGCACCGGGGCCTCTCGCACCGCGGTGGCCAGGTCGTCGGCGAGAGCGGCGTCGACCATGAAGCGGCTGGTCAGCCTGCCCAGCGGACTCGTCTCCCAACGGTTGTCGCCGGCGGGGGCGCGCAGACAGCCCGCCGCTGTGAGGAACCGCACGGCCTCGCGCAGGGGTTCGACACCGGCGTGTCCCTGGTGCGCGGCCAGCGTCCCCGACCACCACCGCTCCGCCTCCTCGACCGCGGACACTCGTTCCTGGACGGCCTCGGCCAGGAGATGATCGGGCAGGTGGTCGCCCAGCCGTGACCGCACCGTGTATCCGGCGGCGAGCCGGGCCTGCCAGTGCGCCCGTTCCTCCGGGTCGGCGAGCAGGAACGCCCAGCCCTCCCGCTCCCCGGCACCGATCCGGCCGGCCCGTCCGAACATCTGCTGGACCATGGACACCTCCACGCGGTCCAGGCCGACGGTGGTGTCGGCGACGATCACGGCCCGGGCGGGGAGGTTGACGCCCGCGGCGACGGTGGAGGTGGCGACCAGGATGTCCGCCTCACGGGTACGGAATGCCTGCTCGGCCTCCCGCTTGTAAGGCCAGTCCCGGTAGTGGAGCCGCACCCCGGCCTTGGTGCACAGCCGCTCGACGGCTTCGGCGTCGTCCGCGTCCACGCCGGCGGTCACCGCACCACGGTCGGCGGCCAGCGCCAGCGCGGTCGCCCGCACCCGTCGCTTGCTGCCGCAGAACACCAGCACGCTGCCGCCGTCCGCACCGACCCCGCGGGCGATCCGCACGGCCGCCTCGGTACGCACCGCCGCCCGCGCCGCCCAGTCCGCCTCGTCCGCCGCCGACAGGACCGGCAGCTGCCAGGTCAGCCGGGTGGGCCGCCAGGCGGTGCGGACCAGGCGGGCGCCCAGCCACTCGGCCACCTCGTCCGCGTTGGCGACCGTCGCCGACAGCCCGACGATCCGCGCGCCCGCGCCGTCCTCCCGCACCCGCGCGAGCAGCGCCTCCAGTACGGCGCCACGCACCGGATCGCCGAGGAGGTGGATCTCGTCGACGACCAGACAGCCCACCTCGGCAAGCGCGTCGCGCAACGATCCCGCACGGCAGATCGCCTCGAACTTCTCCGTCGTCGCCACCCACACGTCGGCCGCCCGGATCAGCCCGGAGTCCACGGCGGCCTCCCCGGTCAGCCGTACCACGCGCAGACCCCGGCGCCGCCACAGCTGGAGCTCCCGGTCGAGTTCGTCGGTGAGCGAGCGCTGCGGCACCAGCCAGGCGGCCTTCCCGCCCCGGGCGTGCGCGTCCAGCGCCGCGACCATCCCGATCGGGGTCTTGCCCGCGCCGGTGGGCGCCACCACCACCAGATGCCCGGTGCCCTCCCGTACGACGGGAACGGCAGCCGCCTGGGCCGGGTTGAACGACGGATGCGGCAGCAGCGCGGCCCACCCGGCGGGCACCAACTCCCCGACGGGCACGTACGCGTCGCCGTCGTCCTGCGGCAACTCCTCCAGACCGTCCCACTGCGCGGCGAAGGCGTCCCGGGCCGCCACCGCCCAGGGACCCTCGGCCGGGACAGCGCCACCCGGACCGACCGCAACCAGATCCGTACGGCCGCCCAACTCATTGACCGTGCCGATCTCTTCGGCCTCTTCCCAGTAGCGGCTGACCCGGTACGGGACGCCGTGCTTCGCGAGCCAGGTCCGCAGCGCGTCGTATCCCGGACCCTCGGGCAGGATCACCCGCACGTCCTCCGCCGCCGCGACCGCCTCCTCGGTGAGCCGCCACTCCGGATCGGTCACCTTGCACCACAGCAGGGCCCGCTGCTCGGCCTGCTCCAGCACGGCCAGGTCGTCCGGCCACGCCGGAGGGTGTCCCCCGCGCATCGCCCCGGGGAACTGCCTGGGGACGCGGACCGCCGTCACGCTGCCCCCGGGACCACTCGGGCAGGACCCCGGCGACACGGACACGGCCGCCGAAGACGCGGCCGTGAGCTGGTCGTACGTCTTCACCCCCAGGTCAGCGAGACTGAACGCGGTGGGGCAGCCCGGACAGACCAGCGCGGCATACCGGTACACCCGCCCCCGCGACTCGTACGGCCTGCGCAGCGCGTGCAACTCCCCCTCGCAGACGGGACAACGGCGCTCCACCCGTTCCTCGTAGGCCCAGCCGGGCTCAAAGAACCGCGCCGGGAGCACCCCGCCCAGGGCGACACCCCACCGCCGCCGCACCACCTCGGTCACGGAGCCCTCCGCACCCGTCCCCGACTGTGCCGGGACTCCCCCAGCCTTCGGCCGGGGGGACCCCCACTCGTCCGTCACTCCGTCCGCGCCGCGCATACCCGCGACTGTGGCATGCCGTGATCCACACCCGCAGGCGGTTCCCACGTCTTCCACCACTACGGGTTCCACCACCATGAGCACAGCCTGCGCCAACCGGCCAAGGGAGTCACGGCCTCGCCGCTCGGACGCCTACGGATGGCGCCTTGTCGAGCGGCCACGACAGCACGGCGCCCTGACCGGTATCCGCCGAGCCCAAGTCATCCCGCACCGTGCACCGACGCCGCGCAGTTGGGCCCCCGCTGGATCGGCCGTCACGGCTGTTGTCGTAGGTCGCGAGGTCCAGGGCCGACGGAGCCGAGGCCGCCAAGGCGGTCGCCGGCGCGGTCGACGCGGGCGGTCACGCGTCACGACCGCGCAGCCGGCCGAGGACGCCGGAGCCTCCGCGCAGCAGGTCACCGCACCGACCGACGCCGCGATCCAGCTCGGTTCGCCCTACGGGGACGGCCGATAGTGAAGCAGCACGTCGTCGTCCACGCCCCACGGAAACCCGGCCGGCCGGGCGATTATCTGGATGGCACAACTCCCATGCGAAAACCGCGAGGCTGACCGAGGATCCATCTGCACGACCTCTGCGCGCCTGGCCACCAAATGGCCACCAGCTCGAACCGGACGGGGCCGGGAAATCGACAGCCATGAGCAAATGCCGAGGTCACAGCCTTGCTATCCGCAACCGACACTGGCCGCCAACTTCAGACCTACGCATTGCGATGCACAGACCGCACGCGCCCGATTGGCCCGAATTCCAAGGTCATCGGAAACAAGAAACCCCAGGTCAGATTTCTGACCTGGGGTTCACCTTGGAGCCGCCTTCGGGATTCGAACCCGAGACCTCCGCATCACGAGACCATGAGTGATCATGTCGTTTGGTGCCGTGCCGTGCCGTGCTGCCAAGTGACGTTCAGGCCGATCAGAGCACGTACGGCCGGTGGTCCTGTGCCGCCTCGTTCGACGTCGTCCACAGGCGTCCGGCCACCGAGCGGCCACCGTGAGCGCCACGGCCGTGAGCGCCGGCGCCTCTACGTGCCCGCTGCACCGATTGTGGCAGCCCTACAAACCCTGGAGGATGCGCGCCTTGGCGCTCGATCCACCAAACGTGCAGGCAGAGGTACCAGCGGGAGTTCACCGGACGTCGACGTAGTCGGTGACCCGGGGGCTTCTGAGGTAGTGGTCTCCGGTCTGGCGGCTGAGGGCGATGGCCCAGGTGCCGTCCTGTTTGGTGGTCTCCATGCCGATGAGGTGGCCGTGCCTGTCGGTGTCCAGTTCGGTGACGTAGCGGTAGGTGGTGGAGCCGCGGGGCTTGAAGTAGAGGGTGGGGGAACCGCCGTAGAGCGGCTTCCAGGTGGTGCCGTTCTTGTACTGGAGGGTGCCGGCGAAACTGAACGCCTGGTTCTTGCGGACCGGGTTCGTCGAGGCGTGGAAGCCGGTGATGCGGGTGGCGTAGCGGTAGAGGCGGACGGGTTTGGTGGTGTTGGTCGCCAGGTCGGGGTTGCCGTCGAAGCGGGCGCGCCAGTAGGCGTTGGTGTTCGTGGTGGTGAGGGTGCGGGCGAAGTCCTCAACGGCCAGGGGCTTGTTGTGGCGGAGTTTGATGGGGACGGTGGCGGCGTTCTTCCAGCCGCTTTTGCCGTCCTTGGAGTACTGCAGGGTGACGGTGGGCCTGGCGGGCCAGTGGGCGCGTGCGTCTTCGTAGTAGACGTAGCCGGAGACCTTGAGGGACGAGGTGTCGGTGAGGTCCGCGCTCATGTCGAGGTGGGTGGCGTAGGCGACGTGGAGGCTGAAGGGTTCGGTGGCGAGCTGCTGGAAGGGCATGTAGACGGTGCCCGCCATGAGTTCGGCTGCCGGGGCGGCGTTGTAGGAGGAGACGTGCAGCGTGTAGGCGCCGTGGCTGTCGGTGGTGGTCTCGCCGACCTCGAAGGAGGGACGGTTGCTTGCGTCGAGCCCGGCGAGGGAGATCGTGGTGTTCGGCAGTGGCTGCCAGCCGGCGGTCGTCTGGATCTCGGCGCGGCCGGTGACGGTGCCGGTGGCGCCCTGCTTCAGGTTCAGGGTGTGCGTGCTGGCGGTGAAGCGGACGGGTGCCTGGGTGGTGTGCAGGTACTGCTTGGGGCTCGACAGGTCGATCGCGCCGGGGTAGTTGACGGAGGCCCCGGGTGCGGCGGTCAGGTCGATGGACGTCTGGACGGGGACGAAGGCGGCGGTGAAGCGGCCGTCGGCCGTGGTGGTCGCGTCCACCCGCCCCCGCCCGGTCTCGATGTCGACGGGTATGCCGGCTGCGGGAGTTGGGGTGTCCGGGTGGCGGGGGTCCGTGGCGAGGGCGCTGCCGCTGACGGTGACCTGCTGGTGGAGGTAGTCCGGCACGGTGGGAGTGGCGGTCAGCTCGGGGATCCTGACCAGAGTCTGATACCGGAGGGTGTGGGGAGAGAGGGCGCCGGTGACGGTGGCGCCGGAGGCGTCCTCAAGGTCGACGGTGACCCGGTAGTCGCCGAGGTCGGCCAGATGGACCGGCGCTCGCCAGACCCCTGACGTCGCGTCCTGTCCGGTGTACTGGGTGAAGTCCTCCGTCGACCCGGCCTCCGGTCCCCCTGCCGGTGCGTCCAGCGGATAGAAGTGGGCCGTGATGTGGGTGAGGGGGCTGGCGGAGTGCGCGGTCACGAAGATCAGCCCGGGTTCGTACCAGCCGTCCGCGTCGGACAGGACGGGGCCGCCGGTGGCGTTGTCCGCGTGGGCCGGGGACAGACCGCCCGTGAACAGGGTGGCGGACAGGGCGGTTGCCGTGGCTGCCGCCAGGAAGGTACTGCGTCTCAAGATGGTTCCCCCCGGGAATCGGACGACTTCGAGCATGAGCATGAGCATGAGCATGCGGATCGAGAACTTTAGTGACGTGCTCTGACGGGGTGGCACTTGGGGGCGCTGTCGGCGCGGTTGGTCAACTTGACGGACCGTCAACGCGGGGCGCTCGCCCAGGAACTGCTTGGGCGAGCGCCTGGACGCCCTTTGCAGGTCAGCCGAGTTGGCTGACAACAGCGTTGTCGCCCTTCGCGGCGGCGTCGGCGGGCGGCAGGGCGGTGTCGTAGACGTGGATGTCACTGACCTTGCCGTTGGCGTACTCGCCGTAGGTGCCCTGGTAGAGGCGGCGGCCGATCTGGACGGCACCGGCGGCGTTCCACGAGGTGCCGCTGTAGGTCTTGGTACGGGTCTGTAAAGCGAGCGGTGTAACTGGGTTCGGTGTGGCTAGAGTTGGCCTGCGGTGAGGCGGCCGTCGAAGGCCAGGTCGAAGGCGTTCATAGCGCCCTTCCAGCGCATGGTCCAGCGTTTACGGCCGGCGCCGGTCGGGTCGAGGCTCATGACGGCCATGTAGACACATGTGAGGGCGGCCTGCTCCGTGGGGAAGTGCCCGCGGGCGCGGACGGCCTTGCGGATGCGGGCGTTGACGCTCTCAATACTGTTGGTCGTGCACACGATGCGGCGTATTTCTGCATCAAACTGAAGGAAAGGCGTGAACTCGGGCCAGCTGGACTCCCAGAGGCGGACGATCGCCGGGTACTTCTTGCCCCAGGTCTCGGCGAATTCCAGGAACCGCGTCGTGGCCGCGTCCTCGGTCGGCGCGGTGTAGACGGGCTTGAGCGCCTTGGCGATCTTGTCCCAGTCCTGTCGGGCCGCGTATCGAAATGACGCCCGCAGCAGGTGAACCACGCACGTTTGCACCACAGTTCGCGGCCAGACCTCGCCAACTGCGTCGGGCAGGCCCTTCAACCCGTCGCAGACCAGCATGAGGACGTCTTCGACGCCCCTGTTCTTGAGCTCGGAGAGCACTCGGAGCCAGTGTTTCGCGCCTTCGCCGCCGTCGCCGGCCCACAGGCCGAGGATGTCGCGGTGTCCCTCGGCGGTGACCGCCAGGGCCACGTAGATCGGCCTGTTCGCTACTTGGCCATCGCGAATCTTGACGTTGATAGCGTCAATGAAGACGACCGGGTAGACGCGGTCGAGCGGCCGGTTCCGCCTTTCCGCCATGCCATCCATCACCTTGTCGGTGATCGTGCTGATGGTCGTCTTGGAGACGTCCGCGCCGTAGACCTCGGCCAGGTGCGCGGAGATCTCCCCGTGCGTAAGACCCTTCGCGGACAGCGAGAGCACCATCTCGTCCACGCCGGTCAGCCGGCGCTGCCGCTTCCTGACGATGGCCGGCTCGAAGGAGCCCTCCCGGTCGCGAGGCACGTCGATCTCGACCGGCCCGATGTCCGTCAGCACCGTCTTGGACCGGGTGCCGTTACGGGAGTTGCCGCCGTCCTTGCCCGCCGGGTCGTGCTTGTCATAGCCGAGATGGCCGGTGATCTCGCCCTCCAGGGCGGACTCCAGAACCGCCTTGGTCAGCTGCTGCAGCAGCCCGCCCTCGCCGGTCAGCTGCAGCCCCCTGCTGCGGGCCTGCTCGACGAGCTGGTCGATCAGTTTCTGCTCGACCGTCGCGGCCTCCGGCGACGGATCCGCCTGGTCAGCGGCGGCCACGAACTCGGCCACGGTGTCAGTCACTTGATGTCTCTTCCATGATCATCAATTACACCGGTGAGCGTACAGACCCAGTGCTCGTCAGCAATCCGTTACCGCCGCCTGCTGTACTCCATCACTCGCGGTCCGTACGCGACGCAGTTCCAGGAAGTCGGTGGCGATGCCCATAAAGGCCAGTTGCTGGCGGGTCCATGATCCTCGACGAGACACCCGCCTGGTTCGTCGGTCGTGTGGAGCACAAGAAATCCGCCGCACTTCCACGCTGCCGGCCGGATGGCATCCATGCTCGGCAGGCAGCCGATGCACGGCCAGCACCCTCTGGCCGTGTCGCGCTCCGCACGGCCGGGTCGGCACCCGTGTGCAGTACGACCAGCCCCCGATGGCTGCATATCACCTGCACTGCTGCTAAAATGCAGACATGACCGCGATCACGATCCGGGATGTCCCGGAAGACACCGTCAACGCCCTGAAGGTCCGCGCCGCGCAGGCGGGTAAGTCGCTCCAGGCGTACGCCCTGGACCTTCTCGCCCGGGAAGCCGTCAAGCCCACCCTCGCGGAGATGGCCACACGCCTGGAGCGTGAAACCCGCACCGAGCTCAGCACGACCGACATCCTCGACGCCATCGAGGACGGGCGGGACCGACGTTGATCGTCATTGACTGCTCCAGCCTTGTACACTTCCTCCTCGACCACGGCAAGACCGGAACCGCGATCCGTGAGCGGGTGGGCCGCGCCGATACTCTCGCAGCGCCGGGCCTGCTGGACTACGAGATCACCTCGGCCGCCTTCGGGCTGGCCCGCGGTCGGCGAGGGGGTAAGCCGAAGATCACGGAAAAGGAAGCCGTGAAGGCGATCACCGACTACCAGGCCCTCGCTCTCGACCTGCACCCCACGCTGGTCCTGTGGCAGCGAGTACGCGAGCTGTCGAACAACCTCTCCGTCTACGACGCGCATTACGTGGCCCTCGCCGAGAGCTTCGGCGTCCCGCTGATCACCAGCGACGCCAGGATCGAGCGCAGCGGGACGGCACGCTGCACCATCGAGACCTTCGAGGCATCCAGCATCTGACCCCAGCAGCAGCATCTCTCCACTGACGTACGAAGTCGTCCAGGGAACTGCTCAGTTGGCGAGTTCTCCATCGTGCGGTGGGGTGAGGATGGTTCAGATGTCGTTCTCGGCGCAGGTGGCCGGGTCGGTTGTGGCGGCGCGCCGGGCGAGATCCCGCAGTGCGGTGCGTGTGGCGCGCAGTTCACGCAGGCGGCGTTCTATGTCGGCGAGGTGCTCGTCGATCAGGCGCGTCACGTGGGCGCAGGGGGCCTGACCGCCATCGCGCAGGGCCAGGACGAACCGGATTTCAGCGAGGGTGAGTCCGGCGCCCTGGGCGTCCCGGATGAACGCCAGACGCGTCGCGGTCTCGTCCGGGTAGTCGCGGTAGCCGCCCGGGGTGCGAGGTGGCTCGGGCAACAGGCCCGCTTGTTCGTAGAAGCGGAGGGTCTTCGTGGTCAGCCGACTGGTGGCGGCGAGGTCGCCATCCCACGTCGCGCGGAGTACGCCAAGACTTGGGACCTGTCAGAACCGGACAGTCCCAACGACACGGATCGTCTTACCGGAGCCAAGTGGTTTTCACACCCTGGCCGGGGGCAGCGGCTTCGGGATTCGGACCCGAGACCCTTACCTGACACGCCAATTGGGGACGGCAGTGCCTCGATACCATTGAGGCAGCTCGAGGCGCATCGCCGCAAGGTGCGAGCCGTCGTACGCTCCCGGAAGCCGGGTGACCTCCGTCGTGGCGAGCCTTCCAGACCGCCTCCGTACGGTCGACTCGGCTCATGATCCGAACTCTCTACGCGCTGCTGCTCGCCCTGGCCATGGCAACGGCGGCCATCACACCGGGCTCGGCCGCTCCTTCTCTTCGACTGCCCGGCGACAGAAGCAACTTCGTCGTCGCAACGGCACGTCTGGCGCCCGGAGCCTGGACACGGCTGGGCACGTACCACTTCGACACGGACGGAACCGTCACGGCCAACACCTACCACTGGAAGCAGAAGAGCCGCCCGAAGCCCCTCGTACGTGTGCCCGTCGGGGCCAAGCCGAGTGGTGTCGACTGCGCTCCGGGTTCCCGTACCAAGCGAGGCTCCCGCCCCTGTCAGGTCATGACGGCGGCCGGGTTCACCGGTAAGGCCCCGAGTTCCGCCGTGGCACCTTCGAGATGCGGGCCGGTGCTGTCGTACGTATCGTCTGGACACCGCAGTGGACGGAGGAGTGGTCCGTGCAGTCTCTGGCGGGCCTGGTTCGCCTGACGTTCCGCAGCTCCGATGACGCCACGGACGGTTACGCGTACGGCAGCAAGGCAGAACTGAGCACGCGGCGCGCCGTGTCCAGCGTCCACGACTCCCCGTACGTTCTGCCCCTGGGCGGCTGGTCCTGGGATCAGAAGGCGGGCAAGAGGATGAGAATGAAGTCCAGCCCGTTCGGCCAACAGAACTACCGGCACTGCCGGACCCCTTCGTGGTGCATGACGCAGTACCAGTCCACCTCGGGTGCGTGTAAATGCGCGGACTCGCCGGACACCTCGATCCAGTACTACCTTGCACGCGTCAACAACCATGACCGGCGCGACACGTGGTGGCACTGGTGCACCTGCCTCACCGCGAAGCACCGACAGCTGTGCCACAGCGGCAACTCCCATGTGAAGCCGTTGCTCCAAGTCCTGGACGACTCCGGGAAGTTCCGGGGTTGGGTCGGGGTGGAGGCATCGTTCTCTCCGTACGGCACAGATGCTGTGGCGCTGCCGGACCACATGCTGGGGGTACTGCGGTTCATCGAGTCGGATCCGGCGTGAGGTCGCGTCCGGGGCCACCCGCGCGGTGGCCCCGGACGCGTTGGTCGGCCGTGGTATGCCGACGTCCCACCCGCTGTCGTTGTGCCGAGCCCGGGCATCACTCGTCTCCAGGAGGCCGGCCCGTGCGATTGCCCCTTCGGTCAGGTACGGCACCTGAAGCCTTCGCGTGCGTCTGGTACCAGTTCCTGGTCGCGAAGGTCGGGATGGGCGTCGTCCAGACGATCACACAGGGCCTTCTCGGCGGCGGAGACGGAAGTAGGCCACCGACGTACCGCGGTGCTGCCTGTGGTCCACAGGCGGTCGCCTGCCGGACTGAGGTGCGCGGAGGTGAAGTCCTCACCGGGAGCCTGGAGGCGGTGGCTGGGGAGCGCCTGATCGTTGCTCGTGGGCCACGTGGCCACCGTGCCGTCGCCTGATGCGCTGGCGGCCACGGTGTAGTCGCGGGTGGTGGTCAAGGCGGTGACGGCTCGGGTGTGCAGGGCGGCGGACTTGCCGAGGGGACGCAGCCGACGGGCACTGCCGACGGGGGTGTGCGCACTCGCCGGTGGGCGGTCGAAACCCCAGAGGCGCACGTGGCCTTGCTGGTCACCGGTGGCGAGGCGGTCGGCTCCCGCGCTGAGGAAGGCCACCGCGGTGATGCCCAGGGTGTGCCCTGTGCGGGCGGCAACGGAGGCGCGGGTCTTCGGCTCTCCCCTCTCTGACAGTCTCGGCTGAGACACCCGTTTTGTCGGGTTAGTCTGGATGGACGAGACAGGAGATCCCCTCAGCATGGCCAGCACCACCCCGATACCTAGCACTGGCGGCGACGATCCGGCGCCGAAGCCGAAGCGGCGGACGTTCCCCGCGGAGTACAAGCTGCGAATCGTCGCCGAGTACGACGCCGCTCCGCCGGGCGAGAAGGGCGCGGTCCTGCGCCGTGAGCGGCTCTACCACTCGCACATCATCGAGTGGCGCCAGGCCCGTGAGGCCGGCGCACTCGACGCGCTGACCGACCGGCGGACCTCGGCGGTGCGGCCGAGGAAGGCGGCCGAGCAGGCCGAGTTGGAGCGGCTGCGCAAGAAGGTCGCCCGCCTGGAGAAGGACCTGGCCCGCCGCGATGCCGCGCTGGAGGTCATGGGAAAAGCCAACGCGCTCTTGGAACTGCTCTCCGAGAGCGCGGACTGAAGCATGCCGCCGTGCCCGTGATCGATGAGGCTTTCGCGGGCGTCCAGGGCCAGTTGGGCATTGCGGCGGCCTGCCGGCTGACCGGACGCTCACGCGCCACCCACTACCGCCGCATCAACCCGGTGCCGAAGCCCGCACCGTCCCCGAGACCTGCGCCCGCCTCGGCCCTCTCGCCGGCCGAGCGGGCCGAGATCCTGGCGCTGCTGAACCGGCCGGAGTACGTCGACCTGCCGCCCGCGCAGGTCTGGGCGCGTGAGCTGGACGCGGGCAACTACTGGTGCTCGCAGCGGACGATGTACCGGATCCTGTCCGCCGCCGGGCAGAACGGCGAACGCCGCCGCCAGGCCGCCCACCCGCCACGGACGATCCCCGAACTGGTCGCCACCGGGCCGTCGCAGGTCTTCACCTGGGACATCACCAAGCTGCCCGGCCCGGTCAAGGGGATCTGGTATCACGCCTACGTCATCATCGACATCTTCAGCCGCTACGTCGTCGGCCACACCGTCGAGCGGGCCGAATCGGCGGGACGGGCCGAGGAGTTGATCCGCGAGACCATCGAGCGCAACGGCATCGTCCCCGAGACCGTGCACGCGGATCGCGGCACCTCAATGACCAGCAAGAAGGTCTCCCAGCTGCTGATCGACCTCGGTGTCACCAGGAGTCACTCACGCCCCAGGGTCAGCAACGACAATCCGTACTCGGAAAGCCAGTTCAGGACCACGAAGTACACCGCCGACTATCCGGAACGGTTCGATTCGCTGCCCCATGCCCGGGAGTGGATGGACGCGTTCATCGCCTACTACAACCATGACCACAGACACTCCGGGATCGGCCTGCACACCCCCGCCTCCGTCCACTTCGGCACCGCCGAGGAGGTCCGCGACCAGCGGGCCATCGCGCTCGCCGAGGCATACGAGCGCCACCCCCAACGCTTCGCCCGCCGACCGAGACCACCCCGGATACCCGGCCAGGTCTGGATCAACGACCCGGCAAAACGCAGGGAAACCGAACCACAAGGTTCATAGCACCGTGAACGTCTCATTTGACTTGACAACTACCGCTCGAGCCTCCCACACGTGCAGGCTGCCGCCCGTGGTGCCGCCGGCGAGCCAGGCGCCGTCGGGCGAGAAGCTCAGGGACTGGAAGAAGCCCGCGCCGACCCCTGTGTCAGGGATGCGGCTACCGCGTCGGCTGGGTTTGGCCCCGTGCGGGATTGGCGGGACGTTCCACAGCTGGACCGTCTTGGTGTCGTCCCCGAAAGCGACGACCGAGCCGTCGGGCGAGAGCGCCACGGCGTAGACCGGCCGCAGCCGGGACAACGCCCCTGCGTGCCCCAGGTGTTGGGGGTTGCTGGGGTTGATGGTGTCGTAGAGCTGTACGGTCCAGTCCTCGGTGGCGACGGCGAGACGGGACCCGTTGCGGCTGGCGGCGAGCGCGGTAATGGCCCCAGGGCCGGCTGGCCTTAATACGAACAGCGGACGGCTGCTCCCGGCGCCTGGTTGCCACAGGCGCACGCTGTGCCGGTCGGCGGTGGCGAGCCACTGGCCGTCGGCGGGCTGGGCGGAGGAGATGACGGGATCGGTGTGACCGAGGAGCACTGGCAGCGGCATGGGCCATGCCCAGATCTTTCCGCTGTGTGCGGCGCCCGCGAACAAGGCGCTGCCGTCCGGAGCGAAGGAGAGGGAATCGAGATCGCTTGGGTGTGGCAGGGTCAGCAGCAGGCGGCCGGTGTGCGGATCACGCAATCGCACCGGTCCGGTGTGGTCGGCTTCGGCCAGAAGCCTGCCGTCCGGGCTGTAGTCCATGCCGGCCGCGTATGTGCCTCGTTGCGGCGCGTGCCGGGCGTCCTGGCAGGTGAACTGCTTGGTCAGGCGGGCGATCCGGCAGAGCAGCAGGCTGCCGTCGCCGATTCCGGCGGCCAGCGTCCTGCCGTCGGGAGAAAGGGGTGCTTCGGGCGAGCTGGTCGCAAGCCGCAGTGTTCCGCGCGGGGTGAAGTGGTCGGCTCGGGTTCCGGGTAGGCGTTGCCAGACGATTGCGACGCCCGTGTCCTGCTCGCCGACCCGGTGGGTCCCGGCCGCGGACAACCGGGTGCCGTCCTCGGAGAATGACACCGCGTACGGCTTCGCGTGGGTCGCCCCGCTCTGCCCTCGGCTCGGGTTCGGCAAGGGGAGGCGATGTGGAGCCGTTCGGATGGGGCCGTGGTCGTTGAAGTCCCACATCAGGACGTACCCGCCGCGATCCGCTACGGCCAGCGTGTGACCGTCACGGGACAGTCTCAGGTGGCTCACGCCGGTAGTTCCCTTCCACAGGATCTTCCCGGCGGTCAGCCGTGGACGCGGCGCATAGGTGACGTGCCAGAGCCGGACACGAGGGCCTTCGCCGACTACGAGGGTGTTGCCGTCGTGTGTGAACGCCAGCCCGTACACCGCCGTGCCCGTCCGGACGCCGGGGACCCGTCCGGTCCACACGGCACGCCGAGGCGGCAGCTGCTCGCCTGTCTCTCGTGCGGAGCGCAGTGTGAGCACGCCGGCTTCGGTAGCTGTCGCCAACAGTGCCGGCCGCCCGCGCGCTTCGGGTCCGACAGCGATGGCCTCCACTGATCCGGTGCCGGCGTCGAGACGGCGTGGCACCGGAAAACCGGAGACGCTGGCTACAGCCTCCCTGGCCGCGGCGGAAGAGGATGCGTAGTGGTGTGCGGTGACGGCCAGTGCGGCGGCCCTGGCGGGATCGACCGGCAGCAGCAGCTTCGCGGCCGCCGCCGCCTCTCCGACCTGTGCCCGGTGCGTCGACTCCCGCTCACGACCCACAGCCGCCACCGCCGCCACGGTCGCGATGACGGCAAGCGCGGTGATGCCCGCAAGCGCCCGCAGCAGCCGCCTCAGCCGGCGCATCCCACGCTCGGCCGCCTTTTGCGACGCCTTCAGGAACTCCCGCTCCACCTCGCTGAGTACTCCGCGATGGTCGGCCGCCCACTGGCCGGCCACCGCCAGTCCGGCGCCTTGCAGCAGCAGTTCGTCCCGCCGCCCTGCCTCTTGCCACGTCGACGCCCCATCCGTGATGCGCTGCCGCAGCCGCAGCCCGGCCCGGTCCGCGTCGATCCATCCGGCCAGGCGCGGCCACGCCCACAACACCGCCTCATGGCTCAGCTCGACCGCCCTCTCGCCCCAGGTCAGCAGCCTTGAGGCAGTGAACGCCTCAGCTACCGCCCGCTGTCCGGCACTCAGCCGCACAAGGGGGACCCGGCGGCGGGTGTCCCCGCCCTCCTCTCCCACCTGCACCAGCTCCAGCATTAGGTGCCGGGCTGTCTCCCGCTGTACCGCCGACAGCCCCTGGTACACGGCTTCCGCGCTCTCCGCGATCGCCCTGCGCAGCCCGCCGCCCGCCTCATATCCCCGCACTGTCAGATGCCGGCCCGACCGATGCTGCCAGGTCGTCAGCAGGGCGTGTGACAACAGTGGCAAGCTGCTCGGTTCCCAGCCGCGTCCCACCGGATCCAGGTCTTCGAGCACCCGTTTCACCAGCTCCGGCTCAACCTGGAGCCGCGCCAGTTCGGCCGGCCTACCCACCGCCCGCAGCAGGTCGCCGCGCGACATCGCGCCCAGCGTCACCGTCGCCCGCTCCAGGGCTCTGGCCAGTGGCGGATGGGCGAGGCACTGCTCGTAGAAGTCCGCGCGCACGGCGAGCACGGCCAGCGGTGCCGCACACACGGCTGAAACGTAGGCGGCGCGTTCCGCCTCGTCGGCGCAGAGCGCAAAGATCTCTTCCCACTGGTCCACCACCAACAGCAGCGCTTTGCCGCGCGCCGGGAACCGGCCCTGACCCAGGAGTTCCTCCACTTCGGCTGCGGACTGACCGAGCGGACCGGCCAGCGCCCGAGCCAGCGTGCCAAGCGGATTCGCGGTCGGCGTGACCACCACGGCCGACGGAAGATCCGCGTCACCCAGGCGTGACAGCAGACCGGCCCTCAGCAGCGAGGACTTTCCCGCACCGGACGCGCCGAGCAGCATCACGGTCCCGCCGCCTGCTTCAGCGGCCCGCCGCACCCTGCTTACCAGGGTGTCGGTGGCGTCCTCCCGGCCAAAGAACCAGCGCGCGTCCTGCTCGCCGAACGCGGCCAGCCCACGGTAGGGGCACTCGCCAGGCTGCGCCGCCGAACCACCGCACAGCCGCGACAACTCGCCGTCTGCCGACAGCGCGGCGTCCAGGCACTCGGCGAGCGCCTGGTGCGGTCGCTTGCGGCCGCACTCGATGTTGGACAGGTAGCCCTTGCTGTAACTCGCCACCTTCGCCAACTGCGACAGCGACACTCCGCGCTCGCCCCTCAGGCGGCGCATGGCCACCCCGAACTCCTGCGGAACCGGCTCCGAGCTCTCCCGGACCGTCTCCTCCCCCATGGCGTTCTCCCAGTTCACGCGACGTATCCCGGTATCGCCGCGCAAGGGATACGCGGCACTCCTAGCGTGCCGTGCGCTGGGTGGGCACGGTGAGTTCAACGGGCCGCAGTCACCACGTTGAGTGACGGCGACACAACACCCGGGACCTCAACCCACTGAACCGAAACGGAGAAATCACCATGCCTGGAAAGATCAAGTCCACGTGCGTCAAGGCACTGGCAACAGCGACGCTGGCGTCGGCAGTACTGGCCTCGGCTACGCCTGCACACGCGGACGACGGGATCAAGTGCGCCGCGTTCAAGGGACAAGGCAAGGCGGCAGTCGCCGGCTGCATCAGCACCGATCTGGAGAATGTCGGGGCTCCCGGCGCCTACCGAGTGATCGCCAAGGCGTACGTGAAGCTCGACAGCAGCGCGGCCAACACACGCTCCTTCCGCTACCAGGTTCAGTACCACCGCAAGCCCATGGGAGGAGACTGGCTGCCTTGGGTAACCGTGGCGGACAACGCGAAGTCGGTACCGGCCGGGCAGACCGTGGGCCCGGTCCACGTGAACACGAGCTCCGCCCCTGCCCTCGGCTGCGGAGCAACCGGCCAGTTCTGGGCAGTTCAGGCGAGGGTTTCCTACGCCGGGTCGGGCGGGTGGAGCGGCTGGTCACACATCTACACCGGCGACTGCGACACCTGATCCGTGTATACGGTGCCCGGCTGATCCAAGTCGACTGATCTGAGTCGGCAAGGTCGCACATCCAGATAGACGACGTCACCAGTCGCCGCCCTCCTCACCCGATGGCGGCGGCTGGGCCGTGAACAAGGGTGCCCCGGGGAGAAGCGGGTGGGAGCTGATGCACACACCCCTCAGTCGCGAGCTGTTGGCTGAGCAGCGCCTGCCGTCCTCGCCGGTGCCGGGTCCTAGATTTCGCGACGGACATCGGTCCGCGTGCCACCGGGGTGTTGTCGAATAGTCACAAGAACAAAGCCTCAATCAGCCCCCGCCATCGCTGCCCCGGCCCGCCACCCCGCACCGACTTTGCACAGATGGCCACCCCTCGGCCACCCCACCCTTTGCAGACACTGACCGGCCACTCAGCATTGCACAAGGAAGTAGCAGGTCAACGGCACTATCGTGCACCACAAGCACGCCACCACTTCCGGAGCGTGAAACCTATAACCTACGCATTCCATGCACAGGCGGCCGAAGCGATACGTGCACACATTCCAAGGTCAAGAAAACAAAGAAACCGCAGGTCAGAGGCATGACCTGCGGTTTCCCTTGGAGCCGCCTTCGGGATTCGAACCCGAGACCTACGCATTACGAGACCATGAGCGATCGTGTCGTCCTGTGATTCGTCGTGCCGCGTGGTGACGTTGTGCCTGATCAGAGCATGCGTGGCAGGTTGACCCGTACCGCCTGATGCCGCGCCGTCCAAAGGCGTCCGGCCACCGGCTGGCCACCGGGAGGGCCCTTGCTGGTGACGGGAAGCAGGTTCACCGAGATTGTCGACCTTCGACAACCCCTTCGCACACATGCCGGATGTCCCGCAGGTCGCTCCAGAGAGGCCCCCATTTCAGCGATCTCGGTCACGGTTCCCGTGACGGCCCGTCCACGATGCAGGGTCTTGAGGAGAGACCAGTCTCGGTCGCTGGGACCTTCGGACGACCCCGTTGGCCGGGGCATGCGTCAGGCGGTTCAGGACCTACCGGACACTGCTTGGGCCAAATCACCCGCTTCCCCGACCCCGCGGACAGAAGGACTGTGCGGCGCGCCGTCGCATAGGGTTGGCACAACCAAGGGGGATTTCGAACACGGCGGATGGTCATGCAGCGGTCGCGACGGCGAGGCGCCCTGGTCGCGTCTCGTCCAGGACCTGCGCACGGTGCGCTTACGCAACCTCCTTGCGCTTCCGTGAGGTGACCGACAGCAGGTTTCACACGGCAAGAGGAGCCATCCCGATGACCGCGGAGCGAGAAAGGCCCGAACACCGCCGGGCCGCGTCCGGCCTGACGGGACGTGCCGGCGAGCTGGACCTCATCAAGGCCGTCGTCGAGGACACCGGTAAGTCGGGCGGCTCGCTCACACTCTTCGGCGAACCCGGAGTGGGCAAGTCCGCATTGCTCGACGCAGCCGCCGATCTTGCCCTGGAGAACGGCATGCGGACGCTGCGGGCGGCCGGGGCCGAGTTCGAGGCCAACATCGCGTTCGCGGGGCTCAACCAACTCCTGGTGCCGCTGGCTCCGATGTTCCCTCGGCTCGACTCGTCCCACGAGAGCGCCCTGCGGGTGGCGCTGGGCTTCGGCGACGGTCCGACTCCCTCGCGTCTCCTGATCGCGACGGCAACACTGTCGCTGCTCCTGCTCGCCGCGCAGGATCAACCGTTGGTGGTCATCGTCGACGACACCCAGTGGCTCGACGACGCGAGCGCCGACGTGCTGGCGTTCGTGGCCCGACGGGTCGCCGACACCGCGGTGCGTGTCCTGACGGCGGTCCGCACCACCGGGCAGCCGCCGGCCGGTGACGGGAGCAGCCTCACCGTCCGCTCCCTCGACGATGCGGCGGCCGAGTCGCTGCTGATCGGGCGCTACCCGGATCTGGCCGGGCCCGTGCGCCGGCGCATCGCCACCGAGGCGCAGGGGAACCCGCTCGCCCTGGTCGAGCTGCCGGCCATGCTGACCCCGGACCGGTACCCGACCGCCGATGCCCTGCCCGCCGTACTGCCGTTGACCGAGCGGCTCAGCCGGACGTTCACCTCCCGCATCTCCGCACTCGCGCCCGAGACCCGGGACCTGCTGTTGCTGCTGGCTCTGGACGGTTCGGGGCGGGCGCTGTCCGACGAGGGTGTGGTGGGCTCCGGTGCCGCGGCCCAGCTGGATATCGCCGAACACGAACGCATCGTCGTGGTCGACCGGCAGCACACGGTGGTCTTCCGCCACCCGCTGGTGCGCTCCGCGGTGGTCGAACTGGCCGGGCCCGAGGCCCGGCGCAGAGCCCACCGGGCGCTCGCCAAAGGCCGGGCGCTGGATCCGGGGCACCGAGCCTGGCACCTGGCGGACGCCTCCTTCGGTCCCGACGAGGAGGTGGCCAGCCTGCTGCAACGCGAGGCGATCCAGGCCCTCAAGCGCGGGGACCCGACGGCCGCGGTGGCGGCGATGACCCGCTCGGCGGACCTGAGTCCGGACCTTCAGCAGCGCTCGCAGCGGCTGGCGGCGACCGCGTACTTCGCCGCAGAGGTCCTGGGCGACCTGCGGTCGGTGTCGAGCCTGCTGAGCGATGCCCGGCGGGTGCACGCGGGCGTGGGCTCGCTGGCCGCCGCCTCCGCGGCGGCCTCACTGCTGCTGTACTCCGACGGGGACGTCATCTCCGCGTACCGGGTGATCAGCGCCGCGCTGCGGGCCCCGGACGTCGAGCCCGCCGCGGAGGAGGTCAACTCGGCGATCTGGATCCTGTCGCTGACCGTCGCCCTCAACGGGCGCAAGGAGATGTGGGACTCCTACCGCGAGCTGGTGGAGCGGTACCGCGACCTGCTGCCCGAGTCCGTGCTGATCCGCTCCGAGATCGCCACCAACCCCGCCACCGCCTCGCCCGAGGCACTGGCCACCCTCGACCGGCAGATCGCCGCCCTGGCCACCGAGCGCGACCCCGGGCAGATCATCCGCGTCGCCTACGTCGCCAACGACGTCGACCGCCTCGCCGACCTGCGCGAACCGCTCCTGCGGGTGTGGCGCGAAGGCAGGCAGGCGGGTGCCGTCGCCTCGGTGACCAACGCGCTGATGCTGTTGTGCGGGGAGAGCTACCTGGCCGGGCGCTGGGACGACACGATGCGCTTCGCCGAGGAGGGCCTGGAACTTGTCGAGGCCTACGGATACCTGGAGTTCGTCTGGTACCTGAAGTACAGCAAGGCCCTGGCCGCCGCCGCACTGGGCCAACAGGATGTGGCGGAGGAGCCGTTGGAGTGGATGCTGTCCTGGTCGCTCCCGCGCCAGGCCTTCATCGTGCCGCAGCACGTGTACCGCGTGCGGACGCTCGCCGCCATCGGCCGCTGCGACTACGAAACCGCGTACACCGAGGCGGTCAGGATCAGCCCGCACGGCGTGGAAGGCGGCACCGCCCAGCAGTTGCAGCTGTTCGTGGCCTACGACCTGGTCGAGGCGGCCGTACGGACCGGCCGCACCGAACAGGCCCGGGAATTCGTCGACGCGATGCTGCGCATGGGCATCGCGAAGATCTCCTCCCGCTGGGCGCTGCTCGTGGCGGGGGCCCAGGGGCTGGTGTCCGAGGGCGAGGTGGCGAGCGCCCACTTCGAGCGGGCCCTTGCGGCGGCGCCCGAGGAGCTGTGGCCCTTCGAGCGTGCGCGGGTGCTGCTGGCGTACGGCGAGCACCTGCGCCGGGAGCGGGCCGCCGTCGAGTCACGGGTGCAACTGGTCGCGGCGCTGGGGCTGTTCGACCGGTTGCGGGCCGCGCCGTGGGCCGAGCGCGCCAGGAACGAGATGAGGGCCACCGGCCTGTCGCGCCGCCCGGCCGACGTGAGCCAGGTCCAACTCACCCCGCAGGAGCTGCAGATCGCCACGCTCGCGGCATCGGGACTGACGAACAAGGCGATCGGGGAACGGCTGCACCTGTCCGCGCGCACCGTCAGCGGGCACCTGTACAACGTGTTCCCCAAGCTCGGCGTCACCGCCCGCGCCGGCCTGCGCGACGCGCTCACCAAACTGGGCGAGCCACACGACGGTCCGGAGTTTCCGTAGCCAGGGAGAACGGCGAGGAGCCCGGCGGCGCGGTGGTCGCGCTGCCGGGCTCCTCGCCGTCGGGTCAGGGCTCGATGTCGACGACGATCTTGGCGTGGGCCGAGCCGTCCTCGACGGCCGCGTGGGCCTCGGCGACCGTGTCCAGGGTGTAGCGGCGGGGGTCCAGCAGTGGCTTGAGCAGGCCCGCGTCGGCCAGGGCGGCGGCTTCGCGCAGGATCTCGCCGTGGTGCTCGCGGCCCTTGCCGGTGAGCATGGGCAGCAGGGTGAAGACCCCGGAGTAGGTGGCGCCGCGGAAGGAGAGCGGGGCCAGGCTGTGGCTGCCCCAGCCCAGGGCGCTCAGGACGTGGCCGGTGTAAGTGCGCACCGCGGCAAAGGAGTTGTCGAGGACGGCGCCTCCGACGGTGTCGAAGACGATATCGAAGCCCTCGCCGCCGGTGTGGGCGGCGACGTACTCTTCCACCTCGGTGGTGGCGTAGTCGATCGCGGTGGCGCCGAGCCCACGGACGGTCTCGGCGTGGGCGGCCGAGGCGGTGGCGAAGACCTCGGCGCCGCGGGCACGGGCGATCTGCACCGCGACGTGGCCGATGCCGCCTGCTCCGCCATGTACCAGGACCTTGTGCCCGGCGCCGACCTTGGCCCGGTCCACGAGTCCCTCCCATGCGGTGACGACCGACAGCGGCAGCGCCGCGGCCTGCCGCATGGTCAGAGCGGCGGGCTTGTGGGTGAGCAGGCGGGCGTCGGCGGCGGCGTACTGCGCCAGTGATCCCTGGAGGTCGCCGACGCCGCCGCTCAGCCCGTACACCTCGTCGCCGACGGCGAAGCCGGTCACCTGCGGCCCGACCTCCTCGACCGTGCCTGCCAGGTCCAGGCCCAGCACCGCGGGCAGGACAGCACGGGCGTGGGCGGCCTGACCGGCGCGGATCTTGGTGTCCAGAGGGTTCACGCCGCTGGCAGCGATCTTGACCAGGACCTGGCCGGTGCCGGGCACCGGTGTGGCGATGTCGGCCAGTTCCAGCGGGGTGGCGAATTGTCTGAGCACGGTTGCGCGCATGGTCACTGTCTTTCGGTGGGTCGGGGTGGTGGCCGCCGTCATGCGGGGCGGTGGAGCTGGGGTCGGGGTCGCCGGGTCGAGGACCGCTGCCGTGAAGGCGGCGGGGTTCTCGTGGGGGAGGTTGTGCCCTGCGTGCGGCACCCGGCGGTGGGTGCGCGGGGTGCCGAGCCCGGCAGATTCCGCGCACGTCATCGCCGCGGGGATCACGGCTGGAGCAGCCACTGGGCCTCGGCGCTCGCGCGTGAGGGGCGCCAGTCGATGACCGTGTGCGTGGCCACCTCGGCGATGCCGAACGGGTCCAGGGCCAGGACGCGGCCCAGTGCCTCGCGGTCGGCGGCCCGGGCCAGGACGACGCCGCCCGTCCTGGGGTCCTGGCGGCCCGAGGCGAGAAAGTGGCCGGCCGCGTAGTTCTCCTCCAGCCAGGCGTTGTGGGCCTCCAGGTGGCGGTCGATCTCTTCGAGCGGCGCGGTGTAGTTCAGGATCACGATGAACATGGCGGGCACTTCCGATCTTCGGAGGAGCGGTCAAGGGGTGGGGTGCGGCGGCGGGGGTCAGGCAGGCTGGACCCGGGCCCAGAAGTCGTTGAACTCGACGCTGTCGAAGAACGCGACAGCGCTCACGATCCGCTGGTCACGCATCGTCAGGAACCAGGCGTAGGTGTTGTCGTAGCGCGACCCGTCCCGCACCGTCGCGCTCGCGTCGAACAGGGCGACCACGGTGTCTCCGTCGGCGTACAGCGCGCGGACGGACGGCACCAGCGGGCTGCTCATCCGGGCGTTGAACGGGGCGATGACCGTGCTGATGAACGCCTCGCGGGTGGGGTAGGTGCCGGAGGCGACGCTGTTGCCGACGATGGTCCAGTCGGCGTCCTCGGCCAGCAGGTCGAACACTCCGCCAGTACCGGCGGCCCAGGCGTCGAACGCCTCCGCGACCAGCTGCTTGTTGGTTTTCTCGGACATGGGGTTTCTCGTTTCATCGGTGGGGGATTCGGCGGCTGCGCCGTCCCTACCCATGGTCGTCGCCGCCCCACGGCCGGGCATGAGTCATCCGACCCGGGTTTCACCGACCCCGGCCCACCTGGGCGGATACGGGCACCGGCCCGGTGCGCTCGTCACCGGTACCCGGCGCACCCGGTGCGGGGGTGTCGCCGTAGGCCGCGCGGCTCCGACACGAGGGCGGCGCCGCGCAAAGACCCTTCGCAGTCAGGTCGGATGACTGGTGCGGCGGGTGGGGCCCCGGGGCGACGCTTCAGTTGTCCCCGCCGCTCGGCAGGGACAACGCATCCCACCCCAAGGAGCACCCCATGCCGTTCGTCAACGTCAAGCTCGTCGACGGAGTGTTCACCACCCAGGAGAAGCACGACATGGCCGCCGCCCTCACCGAGGTCATGGTCAAGTTCGAGGGATCCGAGGCCTTCCGCGAGATCGTCTGGGTCCTCATCGAGGAACTGCACACCGACGGCTGGCACATCGGCGGCAAGCCCTTCGCCGGCCCCGCCACCCTCCTCGACACCCTCGGCCGCTCCGCCGCCACCTACCAGACCATCGACGGTCACCCCGTCACCCGCCCCGACCTCGCCAAGGCCGCCCCCTACCAGGAGAAGTGACACCACCCGGCACGACCTGAAGAGGCACCACCTGAAGAGGAACGGCCATGCCCATCACGCAGATCTCGCCCGTCATCCTCACCCTGGACGACGCGGCCACGGCCACCGCCGCAGGCGTCCACAAGGCCACTGAGCTCGGGGTCCCGTACACCTTCACGGTCCTCGACGGCGGCGGCAACACCGTGCTGGTGACCCGGATGGACGGCGCGGCGCTCGCCTCCATCGACACCTCCCAGGCCAAGGCCCGCACCTCCGTGTACTTCGGCGCCGCGACCGCGGACCTGGCCCCCGCCGTGCAGTCCGGCGCCCCGCTCTCCTCGATCCAGACCGCCACCACGCTCCCGCTGGCCTTCGTCGCCGGCGGCGTCCCGATCACCGACGCCCGCGGAGTCGTCGTCGGGGCGCTGGGCGCCGGCGGCGGATCACCCGCGCAGGACCACGAGGTCGCCGCCTTCGCGGTCCAGGCCCTGCGCCGCCGCTGAACCGGCACCCCTCCCCTCCCCTCATCTTTCTCCACCCACACAGGAAGCGAAGCCATGCCCTACATCACCGTCGCCAAGGAAAACACCACCGACGTCGACCTGTACTACGAGGACCACGGCGAGGGCTCGCCCGTCGTGCTGATCCACGGCTACCCGCTCGACGGCAAGTCCTGGGAGCTGCAGATCCCGGCGCTCCTCAAGGCCGGACACCGTGTCATCACCTACGACCGCCGGGGCTTCGGCCAGTCCAGCCAGCCCACCACCGGCTACGACTTCGACACCTTCGCCAACGACCTCGACGTACTGCTCGACGTGCTGCGGCTCAAGGACGTCGCCCTGGTCGGCTTCTCGATGGGTACCGGCGAGATAGGCCGCTACATCGGCACCCATGGCACCGACAACCTGCGCAAGGTCGCGTTCCTGGCACCCATCGAACCGTTCCTGCTGCAGACCCCCGACAACCCCACCGGCCTGCCCGCCGCCGTGTTCGACGGGATCGTCTCCGCCGCGGAGAAGGACCGGTACGCCTGGTTCACCAGCTTCTTCGACGACTTCTACAACCTCGACGTGAACCTCGGCACCCGCATCAGCGAGCAGGCGGTGCGCGGCAGTTGGGTCACCGCCACGCGCATGTCGCCGTTCGCGTCCTCGGCCGTGGTGCCCAGCTGGCACACCGACATGCGCGCCGACATCGCGAAGATCGACGTACCGGCGCTCATCCTTCAGGGCACCGCCGACCGGATCCTGCCGATCGACGCCACCGGCCGCCAGTTCACCAAGGCGGTGCCCGACGCGCAGTACGTCGAGATCGACGACGCCCCTCACGGGCTGCTGTGGACCCACGCGGACCAGGTCAACGCGGCGCTCGTCGAGTTCCTCGCTTCGTAGTCGTCACGCGGGCGGGCGGGAGCCCGGCCATTGCCAACTCCCGCCCGCCCGCGTACCACCCGCCCCGCCCGCCACTCCTATTTCCGCGGAGAAGAAATCAACCATGAACGCCAGTCCCCTCGTCCCCCTGCTCGACGCCTGGCAATGGCAGGCAGACGCCGCCTGCCAGGGCATGGCATCGGCCGTGTTCTTCTCGCCTCCCGGCGAACGCGGCCACCGCCGGCGCAGGCGCGAACAGCGCGCCGTAGAAGTCTGCCGGGCCTGCCCGGTCCTCGACAGGTGCGCCGCGTTCGCGCTGAGCACCCGTCAGCCGTACGGAATCTGGGGCGGCCTGACCGAACACCAGCGTGACATCCCACGCCCCGAGTCGAGGGCCGCGTGAACGCGGCCGCCCCGCCCGAAGTTTTAGACGAACCCTTATTCGATAAGGAAGGCAGACCATGTCACAGGAAACCGCACGTCCCGCCGACTCCTCCGGGGTCTACCGCCTCGGCGGCGACCTGCCCGTCAACCGGCTCGGCTACGGCGCGATGCAGTTGACGGGCCCCGGAGTGTGGGGCGACCCCAAGGACCCCGAGGAGGCCGTGCGCGTGCTGCGCCGGGCCGCCGAGCTGGGCGTGAACTTCTTCGACACCGCCGACTCCTACGGCCCGTTCGTCAGCGAGCAGCTCATCCGCAAGGCCCTGCACCCGTACTCCCAGCACCTGGTGATCGCCACCAAGGGCGGGCTCTCCCGCTCGGGCCCAGGCGACTGGCGCGCGCTCGGCCGCCCCGAGTACCTACGTCAGCAGACCGAGCTGAGCCTGCGGCACCTGGGCGTGGAGCGGATCGACCTCTACCAGCTGCACCGCGTCGACCCCAAGGTCCCGCTGGCCGACCAGGTCGGTGAGCTGCTCCTGCTGCAGCAGGAGGGCAAGATCCGCCATATCGGCCTGTCGCAGGTGACCGTGGAGCAGATCGAGGAAGCCCGGAAGATCGCGGACATCGTCTCCGTGCAGAACCTGTACAACCTGGCCGATCGCGGTGCCGAGGACGTCCTGGAGTACGCCGAGCGGGAAAACCTGGGCTTCATCCCGTGGTTCCCGATGGCCACCGGCCAGCTCGCGCGCCCGGGCGGCCCGCTGGACACGCTCGCCAAGGAGCACGGCGCGAGCCCCTCCCAGCTGGCCCTGGCCTGGCTGCTGCGGCGCTCCCCAGTGATGCTGCCCATCCCCGGTACCTCCCGCGTGGCCCACCTGGAGGAGAACACCCAGGCCGCACAGGTCACCTTGACCGACGCCCAGTTCCAGGCACTCAGCCAGGCCGTCTGACCAGCGCCCCGGCCCTGGCGGGCCCAGCGCACTCCCCTCCCCGCAGCCACCCCCTGGGCCGGGTCGCACGAGCCTCCGGCCCAGGGGGTTCCACACGCAAGCGACTGCATGGCTCGGCCGACCTGCTGGACCTCGTCCTGACAGCCCATGGAGCACCGCCTGCCCTGGCTTCCCGCTCACCCGCTCACCCCCACCCAAGGAGATCCACCATGCCCATCCCCCGCCCCCGGCTGCGCACCCTTCTCATCACCGCCGCTGTCACAGCTTCGGCCAGCCTGTCCCTGATCCCGTTGGCCTCCGCCCACACCAGCCGCGCCGCCCCCAAGCCCACGGTGGTACTGGTCCACGGCGCCTTCGCCGACGCTTCCAGCTGGAACGGCGTGGTCGAGCGCCTGCAGCGCGACGGCTATCCGGTCATCGCTCCGGCCAACCCCTTGCGCGGCCTGGCCGAGGACTCCACCTACGTCGCCAGCGTCCTGGCCAGTGTCAAGGGTCCGGTCATCCTGGTGGGCCACTCCTACGGCGGCGCCGTCATCTCCCAGGCAGCCGCCGGCGACCCCCAGGTCAAGGCCCTCGTTTACATCGCCGCGCTCGTCCCGGACAAGGGCGAGAAACTGAGCGCGCTGTCGGACAAGTTCCCCGGCACCAACGAACTGGCCCCCGCCCTGCGCCCGGTGCCCTTCAGCAACTCCGACGGCACCGGCGGCTCGGACCTGTACGTCGACCCCACCCGCTTCCGGGCCGTGTTCGCGGCCGACCTGCCCGCTTCCCAGACCGTCGTGATGGGCGCCGAACAGCGCCCCGTCGCCGCCGCCGCGTTCGCCTCCTCGGCCACGGCCGCCGCCTGGCGCACCATCCCCTCCTGGGCCCTGGTCGCCCGGCAGGACGAGGCGCTGGGCGCACCGCTGGAGCGATTCGAGGCCCGGCGCGCCCACGCGCACACCGTCGAGATCAACAGCTCCCACGTCGCGATGATCTCCCACCCCGGCACCGTCACCCACCTCATCGAGGACGCCGCCACGACAACGGCCCGCTAGAGAATCGGTCCCCTGGAGAAGGGCAAGACGCAGTGCGGTGCGGCGTCGAATAGAGTCGGGACTGACAGGAGAAAGAGGCGCCTCCTCATGAGCGCAGAGCACCTGGGCACCGAAGGCCAGGGCGTCGCGACCGGCCTGACCGGCCGGTCCAGCGAACTGGACCTCATCCGAGCGGTGATCGACGACACCGCCCGGCTCGGCGGCTCGCTGACCCTGTTCGGAGATCCCGGTGTGGGAAAGTCCGCCCTGCTCGACGCCGCCGCCGATCTCGCCGGCGCCCGGGGTATGAGGACGCTGCGGGCGGCCGGCGCCCAGTTCGAGGCCAATATCGCGTTCGCCGGCCTCAACCAGCTGCTGGTGCCGCTGGTCCCGCTGTTCGCGGAACTCGGCCCGGACCACGAGAGCGCTCTGCGGGTGGCACTGGGCTTCGGCGAGGGCGCGACGCCCTCACGCATCCTCATCTCGACCGCAGCTCTGTCACTGCTCCTGCTCGCCGCAGAGGAACAACCGCTGGTCGCCATCATCGACGACGCCCAGTGGCTCGACGACGCCAGCGCCGACGTCCTGTCCTTCGTGGCCCGGCGGGTCGCCGGAACCCGGGTACGGGTGCTCTCGACCGTCCGTACGACCGGAGAGCCGCTGCGCGCTCGCGGCGACGTCAACAGCCTCACCATGCGTTCCCTGGACGACGCCGAGTCCGAGGCCCTCCTCCTCGCCCGCTACCCGGACCTGGCCGAACACGTACGCCGGCGCATCGTCTCCGAGGCCCAGGGGAACCCCCTCGCCCTCGTCGAACTGCCCGCGACGCTGGCCTCGGACCGCTACCCCACGGCGGACATGCTGCCCGCCGTGCTGCCACTGACCGAACGGCTCACCCGGATCTTCACCGCCCGGATCGCCGCGCTCGCACCGGAGACCCGGGACCTGCTCCTGCTGCTCGCCCTGGACGGTTCGGGCCAGGCACTGTCCGCCGAGAGCGTCGTGGGACCCGATGCCGCCGACCACTTCGACATCGCCGAACGCGAGCGCATCATCGTCGTCGACAGCCGCCACTCGATCGTCTTCCGCCACCCACTGGTGCGCTCCGCCGTCGTAGAACTGGCCCGGCCCGAGCAACGGCGCAAGGCCCACCGGGCACTCGCCGGCTGCCGACGCGCCGATCCCGGACGCCGCGCCTGGCACCTCGCCGATGCCTCCTTCGGCCCCGACGAGGAGGTGGCCACCCTCCTCCAGAACGAGGCGATCCAGGCACTCAAACG
>NZ_JBITGV010000022.1:65763-154197 GCF_044457385.1 Streptomyces sp. NPDC050548 | reverse complement strand
TGTCCGCGTCTGTGTCGGGATCGATCGTTCCGCCGTGGCGGGAGGGGCTGTCGGTATCGGTGCTCCCGCTCGACAACCAGCGGATTTTGAACGTGTTCCAGGACCGGCCGGACCGTGAGCCGGCACGGGCCAAGGACATCGCGGCGGCACTGGGCATGGATGACGCGGTTGCGGCGAAGGTCGAAGGGGTGCGGTCGAAGGCCAGGCGCCTTGGCGAGCGCGGGTGGTTGCTCCAGGAGGCGTCGGGGGCGTTCAGTGCCGGCCGTCGGCTCGTGGCCGGGCCAGGCGGCGGCTCATCCGTGTGATCATCGAGAACAGGATCATCGCCTCGCTGGTCGCGGTGAGCGTCTCGTAGTCCCGGCACAGACGGCGCGAATGCATCAGCCAGCTCAGTGTTCTCTCCACCACCCAGCGTCTCGGTAGCACCACGAACCCCTCCATGTCGTCGGTGCGCCTGACGACTTCGAGGGCGAAGGCGAGCTTCTGACGGCACCAGTCGAAGAGTTGGCCGGAGTATCCGCCGTCGGCCCAGACAAGGCAGATGTCCCGGTGCAGGTTTCGCAACCGCTGCAGCACGGGCACGGCCGCCTCGTGGTGGAGGGGCGGTTCCGTCCTGCAGCGTGGGACGGGGCGGTCTGATGGGCGGGGTGGACTCGACCGGGAATCGATCGAGCACTGGCGCTGAGCGGAAGATCACGCTTCGAGCGGTGACCATGATCATGACCGCGGTGGTCGGTCTGACGTTCTTGTTCGGCTTCGGGAACGTGTTGGCCCTCGCACTGCGTCTGGGGGTACCACCATGGGTAGCCCCCTTGGTGGCCCCGGCGGTGGACTTGTCGGTCATGGGGCTGCTGCTAGGAACGCGTTATCTGGCGCTTCATGGTGCTCGACCCGAACTGCTTCGGCCCGCCCGTCGTCTGCTCGTCTTCTCCAGCTTGATGACCTTGGCGCTGAACGTGACGGATCCGCTACTGAATGATCAATTCGGGAAGGCTGCCTTCGACGCTGTTGGTCCCCTGCTGCTCATCGGATGGGCCGAAGTTGGCCCCGGCTTGCTTCAAGCGATCAGCAGCACCAGTCCAGGGCAAACACGACCGACCGTAGAGGAAGCCCAGCCACTTTCAGATGACGGGGTGGTATCGCACGGCCGGGTCGGCAAGGGGCTTCAAGGTGACACGAAGCCCCTTTTGGAAGGGGATCTGAAGGAAGGCGAAGATGCGGAGGTGCCGGACAAAGATCTTCTGGAGCGTGCTCGTGAGGAAAACATTCGGCACATGCAGGAGTACCAGCGGCCAATTTCCGCGGAAACGCTGAGGAAGCGGTTGCGGGTCGGAGCGGGCAGGTCTCGGATGCTCGCGACCATTGTCCGTTCCGAGGAGCGCTCTCCCTCGGAGGTCGACGAGAGAAAGTCGTCGGAGGGGATCGGTCGTCCACGCTCTTCCACGGTCAACTAAAACCAGATGGCAGCCCCCAGGGGGTGGCGGCAGGGGCGGATGGACTGGTTTGGCGGCGGTCCTGAGCGAGACCGAGGCTGCTGGGCAGGCCAAGTCGGTCGCAGACCGATGGCCAGAATGTTCAACAGATCGATTGAGCTGCCCCGGGTTTCGTCGAGTCCGGTGGCTGCTCCGGAGGCGGTAGAGGCCGACATGGGGCTGTGCCAGGCTGTCCACCATGGAGTACGCGAGGGTCCGGGGACTGGCCTTGCCCGCACGGCTGACTTCCTTGCTCGATCAAGGCCCGTGGCGTCATCCGGGCGACCCCGAGATGGCGAGGCTGATCCCGTGGTTCGGGAGCCCGGTCGACTTCCTCGCGACCGCGGGCCAGATGGAATGGGAGTCCGGTTCACTGGATACCTTCGACGATGACCGGTGTGCGGCCCTTTTTGCACGTGGCGCGAGGCGGCGGTCAGGAGACTCCGGTCGAACTGCCCTGGTTGGATGTCGAGAAGGCGTTCTTCGTCGCGGTGCACCGAGTCCCCGGTGATGACGTCGGCCTCGCCCTCGACTACCGCACCGACGCCCACGATCCGCGGGTCGTGGGCAGTTACGTCTCGATGAACCCACTGTTGTACGAGTGGCGGGTCGTGGCGCCCACTTTCTCTGCCTTCGCGGCTGCCCTGGATCTTTAGAGCGGCCAAAGAGTCGCGCTCATCGGCGCAGAACCTGGAATGACCAGTGACTTGCCGCCAAGAACCTCGATGCCAACGCGCCATTGCACCGTGATCACTGAGGTCCTTCCACGACTCCTCGGCGGAAGTGAGTACGTGCGGCCCTGCCGTGATCCTCGGGAGGATACCGAGGTTGGGGGCGGCAACGTTGGACGGTTCGGTCGGAGGCGTCCCGGGGCGGGGCCGTCAGGCGTCTTTGGTGAGGGTGGCGAGGGCGGCGTCGAGACGGCGAGTGGCCTCCTCGGCAACCGGGCGCAGCGCGTCGAGTCCGGTGAGGGCGACCATGGTGTTCGGGTCGAGGGCCTGTACGGCGGTGCGGTTGCCGTCGCGGCGGACGACGACGTTGCAGGGCAGCAGCAGGCCGATGCTGCGGTCCGTCTCCAGGGCGCGGTGGGCCAGAGGCGGGTTGCAGGCGCCGAGGATCACGTAGTCCTCCATGTCGTGGTCGAGCTTCGCCTTGAGCGTGGCGGTGACGTCGATCTCGGTGAGGATGCCGAAGCCCTGTGCGGCGAGGGCTTCGCGGACGCGGCTGACGGTGGTGGCGAAGTCGGTGTCGAGGTGGACTGTGCGGTCGTAGCGCATGGCGATGACCTTTCTCGTCGGTTCGCGTGGCGTGGGACGGGTGTCCGGCCGGCTGCGAGGTACTCGTGGAGCGTTTCCCGGACTTTCCCTGCCCTTGGAAATACCCCCCGGGGTACTAGTGTTACGGTCGTAAGCATACCCCCTGGGGTAATTCTTCGTTGGAAGGGAGTACCGCGTGTTCTTCGTCGACGCGATCGAGGTGTCAGGGCTCGGCAACCGCAGCTATCTCGCGGGCGGTGAGCGGACGGCGGTGGCGGTCGATCCGCCCCGCGACGTGGATCAGGTGATCGCGGCGGCGGCCCGGCGCGGTGTGCGGATCGCGCAGGTCGTCGAGACGCACGTCCACAACGACTACGTGACCGGCGGCCTGGAACTGGCCCGGATCACGGGTGCGGACTATCTCGTCCCTGCCGGGGCCAGGGTCTCTTTCGCGCGGATTCCGGTACAGGACGGCGACCGTACGGAGATCGACGCCGATGCCGGGCTGACCCTGCGTGCTGTGGCGACGCCCGGTCACACTCCGCACCACACCTCCTATGCACTGGAGGAGAACGGCACGGCGGTCGCGGTGTTCACCGGCGGTTCGCTGCTGATCGGCACGGTGGGCCGCCCGGATCTCGTGGAGCCTCGGCTGACCGAGCAGCTCGCCCGCGCCCAGCACGCCTCCGCACACCGTCTCGCTGCCGAACTGCCGGACGAGACCGAGGTGTTGCCCACGCACGGCTTCGGCAGCTTCTGCTCGTCCTCGCAGGCGGAGGGCAGTGACACGACCATCGGCAAGGAGAAGGCGTCCAACGAGGCCCTCACCCGGGACGTGGACGACTTCGTCGCCGGTCTGCTGGCCGGGCTGGACGACATCCCCGCCTACTACACGCACATGGGCCCGGCCAACGCCGCCGGACCTGCGCCCGTCGACCTGACCCCGCCCGCCGTCGCCGACGCCGGGGAGATAGCCGTCCGGCTGGCGGCGGGGGAGTGGGTGGTGGACCTGCGCAACCGCGTCGCCTTCGCCGAAGGGCACGTCTCCGGCTCGTTCAACTTCGAGGCCGAGGGGCAACTCGCCACGTATCTCGCCTGGTTGATTCCGTGGGGCAAGCCCGTGACGCTGCTGGCCGAGTCGCGCGAGCAGCTCGCCGCCGCCCAGCGCGAGCTGGTCCGGGTCGGTATCGATCGCCCTGCCGCCGCGGCCACCGGCGCACCGGCCGACTGGGTGCCCGAGGGCACGGCACCGGCCTCCTTCCGGCGTGCGACGTTCGCCGATCTCGCGGGTCGGCGTCCCGTGGAGGGTGTCGTCGTCCTCGATGTGCGACGCGGCTCGGAGCGGGCGGCCGGGTACATCGAGGGCTCGGTGCACATCCCGGTCCACGCCCTGCACCGCCGTCTCGGCGAGGTGCCCGCCGGTGAGGTGTGGGTGCACTGCGCGGGTGGGATGCGTGCCGCGATCGCCGCCTCCCTGCTGGACGCGGCCGGTCGCGAGGTCGTCGCCGTGGACGACTCCTTCGACGCGGCCGAGAAGGCGGGACTCACCGTACGGACCGCCTGACGGCATCGGATGCCGTAGGCGTCCCACCGGTCTTCACTGCCGACATGGAAACAGGAGCGAGAAACCGATATGAGCATCTTCCGTCGAGAACGGGGCGGCGCGGGCCGCGTGAGCGTGCAGGAGGCGGCCATACGCACCGGGCACGGCGACGCCGTCGGCGGCGGTAGTGGCGGTGACGCCGTGCTGCTGGATGTGCGCGAGCCCTACGAGTGGCAGGCAGGGCACGCGCCGCGCGCCGTACACCTGTCCCTCTCGGCACTGGCCGCCGGGGCCGGGCTGCCCGCCGAGGCGCAGGCGCGGCCCCTGGTCGTGATCTGCCGCTCCGGCAACCGCTCCCGGCAGGCCGCGGAACTGTTGGCCACTCGCGGCGCGGAGGCCGTGGACGTGATCGGCGGCATGCGGGACTGGGCGGGAGCCGGTCTGCCGGTGGTGGACCAACGCGGCGGGAACGGCACCGTCGCGTGAGCACTCTCATACTCGCCCTGGCCGCGGGTGCGGTCATCGGTCTCGCGCTCGGTGCGCTCGGGGGCGGCGGCAGTGTGCTTGCCGTGCCCGCCCTGATCTATCTGCTCGGCTTCAGTCCGGTCGCTGCGACGACCGCGAGTCTGGTCATCGTCACGCTCACCTCGGTCACCGCGATGGTCGCGCACGCCCGCGACGGGAACGTCCGCTGGCGTACGGGGCTGCTGTTCGCGGCGGCCGGGATCGGTCCGGCGATGCTGGGCGGCGCGCTCGCCGGGCGTATCCCGGCGGCCGTGCTGACAGCGGCTTTCGCGGTGGTGGCGGGAGTGGCCGCGCTGCGCATGCTGCGGTCCCGGCCGGCCGTGGAGGGCACCGTGACGGTGCGGCCGGTGCGGGTGGCGGCAGCCGGTGGCGGGCTCGGCGCGGTCACCGGTGTCCTCGGTGTCGGCGGCGGCTTCCTTGCCGTACCGGCGCTGGTGAGTGTGCTGGGCCTGCGGATGCGGAACGCGGTGGGCACCAGCCTGCTGGTCATCACCGTCAACTCGCTGGCCGCGCTGGCGATGCGCGCCGGTACGGTCGAGGGGCTGGACTGGGCGGTCGTCGGGCCGTTCGTCGCGGCTGCGATCCTCGGGGCATGGGACGGCAAGCGGCTGTCCGTGAAGGTCTCGGGACACACGCTTCAGCGGATCTTCGCGCTGGTGCTGCTGGCGGTGGCGGTCTTCATGCTGATCGACGCGGTGCTGTGAGGGCCGCCGCGTCGGGAGCCCTCACGCCAGGGACAGGAACAGCTTTTCCAGGCGGGCGCGCATCTGCTGGGCGTCCTCGCCGTTCTTGCGGCCGGATTCGATGTCGGTCATGCACTGCTGCATGCCGGTCGCGATGATCGCGAAACCGGCACGGTCCAGCGCGCGGGAGGCGGCGGCGAGCTGGGTGACGACGTCCTCGCAGTCGCGCCCCTCCTCGATCATCCGGATCACGCCGGAGATCTGACCCTGCGCACGGCGCAGGCGGTTCAGCACGGACTTCAGGTCCGCACCCTCAAGCTCCAGCTCCACGACCACTCCTCAAAGAAAATACCCCTAGGGGTACTGTACGTCCCGGTTCGGGGCGGCGTCGACCATTAAGGATCACACCTGTCATGACCAGCTCTCCCACCCCCGTCACCCTCGCCGCCGAGCAGGCCCGCACCCGGCTGCACGAACTCACCGTCATCGACGTGCGCACGCCTGCCGAGTACGCCTCCGGCCATCTCCCGGGCGCCCTGAACATCCCGCTGGACCACGTCCGCCGCGCCCTGCCGGAGATACGCCACGCTTCCGAGCAGGGTGACGTCCTCGTCGTCTGCGCCTCCGGCGCCCGCTCCGAGAACGCCTGCAAGCTCCTGGCCGAGCAGGGCATACCGACCGCCACCCTCTCCGGTGGCACCGGCGCCTGGGCCGCCGAGGGGCACGACCTGCACACCCCGGCCGCCTGCGACACGCGGGCCGGCTGGAGCATGGAGCGCCAGGTGCGCTTCACCGCCGGCACGGTAGTGCTCCTGGGGCTCCTCCTCGGCCTGCTCGTGCACCCGGCCCTCCTGCTGATCTCGGCCGGTGTCGCGGGCGGTCTGGTCTTCTCCGCCCTCACGAACACCTGTGGCATGGCGGCCGTGCTCGGCAAGCTGCCGCACAACCGCCCGCGCGCGGCCGATCTCGACGCCGCGTTGGCCGCTCTGCGCAGTCGCTGAACCCGCGTTCCGGGGCGCCCGTGGAGACGCCATGGGCGCCCTGGAGGTCAGTTCGTTCCCGTCGAGCCCGCGGCGGCCTTCCGGCGCACGTCGTTCATGTCGACGGCCCTGATCTTTCCGATGAGTTCCTCCAGGGCCTGCGGCGGCAGGGCGCCCGGCTGCGAGTACAGGACGGTCCGGTCGCGGACGGCCATCAGGGTGGGGATGGAGGAGATGCGGAAGCCCGCGGCGAGTTCGGGCTGCGCCTCGGTGTCGACCTTGCCGAAGACGATGTCCGGGTGGCGCTCGGCCGCCTTGTCGTAGACGGGGGCGAAACGGCGGCACGGTCCGCACCAGGCGGCCCAGAAGTCGATCAGTACGATCTCCGAACCGGTGACGGTCTCCTCGAAGTTGTCCTTGGTCAGTTCCACGGTGGGCATGGTTTCCGGTCTCCTCTCATATACCCGGTGGGGTATCTGGATCCCTTCGGTTCAACCGGTACCGGTCCGGGTTTGTTCCAGGCAGACGGGCGGCAGCGGGAACCAGCGCATCCGCTCGAAGTCGGCCGCCAGCCCGGTGGGGCCGTCGTCGAGGGAATCCGCACGACAGGTCAGCACCTCGCGCGCACGGTCGAGCCGGCCCGACAGCGCTTCCTCGCCCAGCCGGTGGTGGCGGACCGTCGACGCGGTGATCCGTCCGTCGGCGGTGAAGCGCACGTCGGCCAGCCGCAGTGGGGGAGAGGCCGGGCCGGTGCGGTGGCGCCACAGGCCGGTATGCGGGTCGAAGCGGTAGTCGGGCAGGAGCCGGTGGCCGTGCGCGGCGATCAGCTCGACCGCGTCGATGAGGTAGTCGCGGACGGTGTCGCTGATGAAGTAGTTGAAGTTGATGCGGATCCAGCCGGGTTTGATGCCGTCGCAGCCGTGGACGACCTCGTCGAGCAGGGCATGGGAGGTGGCGGCGTCGATGGCGAGCAGGCGGTGTCCGTAGGGCCCGGCGCAGGAGCAGCCGCCGCGGGCCTGGATGCCGAAGAGGTCGTTGAGCAGGGCGACGACGTAGTTGTGATGCAGGTAGGCGTGGTCGCCGTGCCGGATGCGGAACGAGATGATGGACAGACGGCGGGCGTGGTGGTCGCCGAGGATCTCGATGCCGGGGTCGCGGTCCCACCGGGCGAGTGCACGTTTCCAGTGCCGCTCCTCGGCGGCCTGGATGGTGTCGGTGCCGACGGCCTGCTTGAGGGCGAAGACCAGCCCGGCGCGGATGGACTCCACGATCGCCGGGGTGCCGCCCTCCTCGCGGGCGACCGGGTCGTCCAGATACCGGTGGCCGATCGGGTCGACGAAGGCGACCGTGCCGCCGCCCGGTGCGGTGGGCACCTGGTTGCGGACCAGTTCGCGGCGGACGACGAGTACGCCCGGGGTCTGCGGGCCGCCGACGAACTTGTGCGGGGACAGGAAGAGCGCGTCCTTGTGGTCGCCCGCGCCGGGGGCGCTCTCGGTGACCCGGACGGGAACGTACGGGGCGGCGGCCGCGTAGTCCCAGAAGGACAGCGCGCCGTGTGCGTGCAGCAGACGGGCGATGCGATCGGTGTCGGTGAGGATGCCGGTGACGTTGGAGGCGGCGGAGAAGCTGCCGATGCGCAGCGGCCGGCCGGCGTACCGGACCAACTGCGCCTCCAGATCGCCGAGATCGATGTGACCGTCCGCGTCCTCGCCGATGACCACGACGTCGGCGACCGACTCCCGCCAGGGCAGTTCGTTCGAGTGGTGCTCGTACGGGCCGACGAACACGACCGGGCGTACGGCCTGCGGCAGCGGGTCGGGCCGGCGCAGCTCCAGGATGCCCACCAGCTTGTTGACCGCCGCGGTCGCTCCCGAGCCGCAGAAGATCACGAGGTCGTCCTCGGTGCCGCCGACCGTGTCGCGGATGATCCGCCGGGCGTCCTCGCGCAGCCGGGTCGTCTGCAGCCCGGTGCTGGAGCTCTCCGTGTGCGTGTTGCCGTAGAGGGGCAGCACCTGCTCGCGCACGAAGTCCTCGACGAAGTCCAGGGAGCGGCCGGAGGCGGTGTAGTCGGCGTAGACGAGGCGTCGGGGGCCGTAGGGGCCCTCCAGCACCTCGCCGTCGCCGATGAGGCCGCGGCGGATGCGGTCCAGAAGGGGGGAGGCGGGCGGTGCCAGGTGCGTGCTCATGGTGCCAGCCCAATGCCGATCTCGGGTGGCTGCTGCAGTGTGTTGTGGACCGTGCAGCGCGAGGCGACGGCGAGCAGGGCCGCGCGGCGCTGCTCGGACAGTCCGGGCGGCGGGACGATCGTGACGTGCACGGAGGCCACGCGGGCGGGCCGGTCGGTGGCCATGGTGAATTCCGTACGGACGCGCAGTCCGGCCTGGTCCAGGCCGTGGCGGTGCAGGAAACGGCCCGCGTAGAAGGCGACGCAGGTGGCCAGGGAAGCGGCGAACAGCTCGGTGGGGGTGGGTGCGATGTCGGTGCCGCCCGCCTCGACGGGCTGGTCGACATGCAAGCGGTGGCCGCGGATGTCCACGGTGTAGATGTCGCCTTCGGCGTGGGTCACCTCGAAGTGGTGCACGTCCGCGTCCTGCGGCTGGTTCGTGGGGAGGGTCTGAGGTGCGGTGCCGGTCATGGCCGGGCCTCTCTTGTCGGCGTCGACTGCTGCCAGTTCCAGTCGACCGCGAACCGCGCTACTGATCGAGAGGCCGAGGGGGTGTGCCAGGGGCCGTTCGGCCCTCGCGCCGGCAGCCCGTCGCGACATACCCTGGTAGGTATTTTCTCAGGAGGTTCATGGCGGGCCGGCGGCGCACCGGGCCTGCGGGGGCGGGGCGAAGACATACCCGGGTGGGTACCGGATGGGGACCTGTGGCCCATGCCCGGGCCTCATCTCCCGCACGACAGTGAGGGCATGGGCACACACATCGTGATACTCGGAGGCGGCACCGGAGGCACGCTGACGGCCAACCGGCTGCGCCGCATGTACGACGAGGACGACTGCCGGATCACCGTGGTCGACCAGGACGACGACCACGTCTACCAGCCCGGCCTGCTGTTCGTCCCCTTCGGGGCGGCCCAGCCGCACCACCTCGTCCGCTCCCGCCCGCAGCAGCTGCACGCCGCCGTCGACTACAAACAGGCACGCATCGAGCGGGTCGACCTGGACGCGCGGACGGTGCACCTCAGCGGCGGCATACGGATGACCTACGACGTCCTCGTCGTCGCCACCGGCGCCACCCTCCTCCCGGAGGAGACCGAGGGACTGACCGGTCCCGGCTGGGGCGAGAAGGTCTTCACCTTCTACGACCTGCCCGGCGCCGTCGGCCTGCACCACGCCCTGGAGCACTTCGAGGGCGGGCGCGTCGTGGTGAACGTGGCCGACCTGCCCATCAAGTGCCCGGTCGCGCCACTGGAGTTCGCCTTCCTGGCCGACTGGTACTTCCAGCGGCGCGGCATCCGCGACAAGGTCCAGCTGACGTACGCCACCCCGCTGGACGGCGCCTTCACCAAGCCCGTAGCCGCCGAGGCGCTGGGCGGGCTGCTGGCGGCCAAGGGCATCGAGCTGGTCACCGAGTTCACGCTCGGCGAAGTCGATGGCGAGGGCGGCCGGCTGCTGTCGTACGACGAACGCGAGGTGCCCTTCGACCTGGCAGTGGTCGTGCCGCTGCACGGAGGAGCCGAGTACGTCGAACGCTCCCCGGGCCTCGGCGACGAACTGGGCTTCATCCCTGTCGACCAGCACACCCTCCAACACCCCCGGCATCCCGAGGTGTTCGCGATCGGCGACGCGGCCGGGCTGCCGGCGTCCAAGGCCGGCTCGGTGGCCCACTTCGCGGGCGAGACGCTCACCCACAACATCGGCCGCTTCCTGGCCGGACAGCCACTCGACGCGACCTTCGACGGGCACACCAACTGCTTCGTCGAGACCGGCTTCCACAAGGCCCTGCTGATCGACTTCAACTACGACACCGAACCGCTGCCAGGCCACTTCCCGGCCGCTCTCGGCCTGCCGCTGCTGAAGGAGTCGCACGCCAACCACCTCGGAAAGCTGGCCTTCGAGTGGCTGTACTGGCACAGCCTCCTGCCCGGCCGGGAACTGCCCGGCATCGACTCGGCGATGCCCGAGCACGGCAAGCACCACGTCCACGCCTGAACGCCTGAACGCCTGAACAGTCTGAGCGAAGGAGAACGCCGCCATGCCCACCGCCACCTACGGCTCCACAGCCGTCCCCGTCGACGACGAGGGATTCTTCACCGATCCCGACCGCTGGACCGAGCCCATGGCCGAGCAGATCGCCCACGAGGCGGGCATCGAGGCGCTGACCGACCGGCACTGGACGGTCATCCACTTCATGCGCGCCGAATACGCCGCCAAGGGCACAGGCCCCACGGTCCGCGTCCTCGGCAAGACATCCGGCGTGAGCGTCAAGGAGCTGTACCAGCTCTTCCCCAAGGGGCCCGCCAAGACCGCAGCGAAGATCGCCGGAATTCCCAAGCCGCGAGGCTGCATCTGACCTCCCGGTCACCGCCTCCGCCATCACCTCCGCCATCACCTCCGCCACCGTCTCTGTCATCGAGGAGCATGCCGTCATGGCCGACACCGCAACGATCGAGAAGGTCTCGATCATTATCTCCAAGGGGTCCCTGGAAGGGATCTATCCGGCCCTGATCATGGCCAACGGTGCCCGCGCCGAAGGCATCGAGGCCGACCTGTTCTTCACCTTCTTCGGCCTCGACGCCATCACGAAGAAGCGCTGGGAGCACATCAAGCTGGCCACCGTCGGCAACCCGGGCCTGCACCTGCCCACCCTCCTGGGAGGCATGCCGGGCGTCCCCGACCTGGTCACCCGCTACATGGAACGCAAGATGGACAAGCTCGACATCCCGCCGATCCCCGAGTTCATCGAGATGATCGCCGACACCGGCGCCGGCATCTACGCCTGCAAGGCATCGGTCGACCTCTTCGAACTCGACAAGGACGACCTCGTCGAGCAGGTCCAGGACGTCATCACGGTCGGCGAGTTCTACGAGCACGCCGCCGGCGGCCAGATCATCTACACCTGAGATGACCGGTACTGGCTCGGGGCGCGGTCTGCCGGACGGAGTGCGGGGCGTGCTGGCGGTGGTCGCCCATCCCGACGACGAGTCGTTCGGGCTGGGCGCACTGCTGGCCCTTCTGTCCGACGGCGGCGTGCCCACGACGGTCCTCTGCTTCACCCACGGTGAGGCGTCCACCCTGCACGGCAGGCCCGGCGACCTGCACGCCGTCCGCGCGGGCGAACTCGCCAGCGCCGCACGGGAACTGGGCGTACAGCGCGTGGAACTGGCCGGACATCCGGACGGCGGCCTGGGCGACATCCCGTCGTACCGGCTCACCGCGCACGTCACCCGCCTCATCGGCGAGGAGCGCCCCAGTCACCTGCTCGTGTTCGACACGGGAGGTGTCACAGGACACCGGGACCACCAACGAGCCACCGAAGCCGCACTGCTTGCCGCCCGCCGGACCGGTGTCGCCGTCCTGGGCTGGACCCTGCCCCAGGAGGTGGCGGACCGGTTGAACGCCGAGTTCGGCACGTCCTTCACGGGCCGTGACCCGGCCGAGTGCCGAGTCGTCGAACCGGTGCCACGGCAGCGACAGCGCCGCGCCATCGCCTTCCCCCAGTCTCGGCTTCGCTCGACCGGGAGGGACCCCCATCGCCAGCCAGTCGTCGGACAACCCGGTGCTCTGGCGCCGTCTGGAACTCCTCGGCGACCGCGAATACCTGCGGATCCTGGAGTGACGTGCCCGTCGCCGAAGTCAGAAGGAAGGGCCGCTTTTCGGGGGCGGCCCGAGGGTGTCGGTGCCGCGCTCGCCAGGCCGGCGTCTCCTGCCCCGCCAACTGGAATCCCGGCGAGGACGTCGTCCTGGGAGCCCCGCGCACCCAGGTGGAACTGGAGGCCCGGCTGGCCGACGACAGCGTCAAGCTCACCGACTGGTACCTGGCGACGAAGCCCGGCACGCCAGCCTGACCCGGCATGGCCTCGCCGGACGGCCTCATCGCCGCACGGCGTGGACGAGCGCGTCGAGGGCCGTACGGCTTCCGCCCTCGGCGTCGGTCACCGGCCGGGTGACCGTTTCGGCCCGCAGGATGTCGGCGTACGGCCGCCACAGATCGGCGACCTGCCCGGCGCTGTAGAGCACGCGTGGATCCTGCGGACCGCCGTGACCGTGCTCGGGATTGGCCGCGTCGTGGCCGACGAGCAGCAGGGTGCCGCCCTTGCGTACGGCAGTGGCGGCCCGGGGCAGTACCTGGGACATCTCCGGCCACGGCAGATGCAGATAGGCGATCAGCGCCAGGTCGTACGTCGCCTCGCGGGGAGCCCAGGCCGTGAGATCGGTGCGGACGGTGTGCAGCCGCACGCCGCGGCCGGCGGCCATCTGCTCGGCCTTCTCCAGCGCGACGGCGGAGAAGTCGACGGCGTCCACCTCCCAGCCCCGCTCCGCGAGCCAGACCGCGTTGCGGCCCTCGCCGGCGGCGAGATCCACCGCCCGTCCGGACGGCTGCAGACCGGCCAGCTCCTCCTCGACGAACCGGTTGGGCCCGGCCTTCCACACCAGCTCGCTGCCGCGATACCGCTCGTCCCAGCCCGCTGCGTCCATCGTGCGTACCTCATTCCCCCGGTCGTTCCGGGTCAGTGGAATCCTCGTCCGTACTGTGGCCGTCGTCCGGGTCTTCCGCGTCGTCCCCGGCGAGCAGATACGGGTAGGGGCAGCTGCTGGGATCCGGGGCGATGCAGGCGTTGCAGGGACGAGAGCGGTCGATGACGCACTTCGGTGTCGGTCTCATGCCGCACCGCCCGCATCGTCCCGGGTGTCGAAGCCGGCGGACAGCTGCCGTGCGGCGCGCTTGAAGGCCAGAACGGGAACGTAGTGCCGGACACGCGCGTCCGCGAAGTACGTGAACGCCTCTGCCGCTGCCGTCGCCAGTGTCTCGGCCGGGACATCCGGGAACCGGCTCATGAGCCGCGCCCGGACGTCTTGGCGGGCGCGCTGGTCCGCCGCTGGTGTCGCTGGGGCGGCCGGGCGGGTGTCGGGGCAGTGGCGGCCCGGCTCGATGGCCGACCCGGTGATGACGGGGAAGGAAAACACCTGCACACCCCCTGGGACAGGGCGCCCGGGATCATGCGAGCGCCAGGAACAGTTTCTCCAGTTCGGCCTCGGTCAGCGGAGGGATGTGTCCCTGCTGTCGTTCGGCCAGGCACTGGAGCATGCCGCCGGCCACGATCTTGAAGCCGGCCCGGTCCAAGGCGTGGGAGACCGCGGCCAGTTGGGTGACGACGTCCTTGCGGTCGCGTCCCGTCTGGATCATGGCGATGACCGCGGCCAGCTGTCCCTGCGCCCGACGCAGCCGGTTGAGCACCTCGGCCTGCGAGTCGTCTACCTCGTTCACGAGTGCCGTGTCCTTCACGGGACAGCTCCTTGGGGCGTGTTCGTCGGAGGCGGGGTTACGCCGCTACGTATCGAGCGGTGACCGGGTGGCGTGGCTGGACGCCGTGTCCTGGTGTGAGGGATGCGGGTACGGGCGACCGTCCTCCTCGACTGCGGGCCCTGACGCGTCGTCGGCCCGGTCCGGGGTCCGCCCGGAGCGGTGTAGCACGTACCAGCTGAACAGGGCCCCGGCGGTCGCGGCCGTCATGGACCAGACCCATGGATTCGTCACAAGGGTGCCGCGCACACCCGGGGGGATCTGCTGGGCCAGCACGAAGACGCCCATGGCGGCGACGAACCAGCCGAAAGCCCTGCGCAGCGCGTCCTGCGGGATGCGCCCGGCGAGACGGCCGCCGACCAGGCTGCCGACGACGGCGGTCGACGTGACGACGGCGGCGAGCGCCCAGTCGATGTGCACACCGGAGAGATGACCGGCGAACCCCGCGAACGACTGGAGGGCGATCACCTGCAGCGACGTGGCGGCGGCGACGGACATCGGCAACCCGCCGAACAGGGCCAGCGCGGGGACGATGAGGAAACCGCCGCCGGCACCGACGAGCCCGGTGACGAGGCCGACGGCGACGCCGTTCAACAGGACGGGTCCCACAGGAAGTTCGTGGCGGATCCGCTGCGGCTTCCGACGGCCGCGGATCATGACGACGGCGGTGGCGATCATCATGAGGGCGAACAGGAGGAGCAGCACGGTGCCGGGGACGAACGCCGCCAGGCGGCCGCCCGCGTACGCGCCGCTCATGCCGGCCACGCCGAACATCAGCCCGGTGCGCCACCGCACCCGCCCGGCACGGGCATGCGGGACGACTCCGGCGGCGCTGGTCACACCGACGACGAACAGGGAGGTGGCGATGGCCTCCTTGGTCTCCATCCCGGCCAGGTAGACGAGGACCGGCACGGTCAGGATGGACCCGCCCCCGCCCAGGACGCCCAGGCCGGCCCCGATCAGCAGGGACGCGGCGACGACCAGGGCGATCACGACGGGCCCCGCAGGGCGGCGACGACCGTGTCGAGGTCGGTGCGCGGGCCGCGGTTGTAGGGCAGCTTCGCCAGCAGCATGCCCAGTGCACAGGTGTTGGTGAGCGCGGCGACGGTCAGCCCGGCCCCGACGGCCGTGCCGATCAGGTGTAGTCCGGGCAGGAACAGGCCCGCGATACCGGTGACCACCACGATGGATCCGGCGACCAGGCGCACCTGGCGCTCCAGGTCCCAGCGTTCGGGGCCCCGGGTGAGCGGGCCGCCAGTGGTCTCCCACGCCATGACGCCGCCGTCGAGGACGCGCAGGTTGGGCAGTCCGGCTTCGGCCAGGGCCTGTTCGGCCTGGGTGGCGCGGGCGCCGGAGCGGCAGATGAGTATGACGTCCTCGTCGAGGTGGTGCAGCAGTTCGCCGCGGTGCTCGCGCAGGGTGTCGAGGGGGACGTTGTAGGAGCCGGGGATGTGGGCGGTGCGGAACTCGCCGGGCGTACGCACGTCCAGCAGGCGCGGGCCTTCGCCCTCCTGCGTCAGGTCGCGCAGGGCCGCGGGATCGAGTCGGGGTTTGTCGGCGTGGATGGTCATCGGGGGTCCCTGCTGTCCGTGAAGCGTTCTTCTTGTGAGGGGGGCCGGGCGGCGGCCGACGGTTTCGGCCGCCGCCCGGGAGCGGGATGGGTCAGACGTCGGCCGATGCGGGCAGGGCGAGCCAGGCGCCGTAGCCGCCGAGCAGGTCGGAGACGTCGGTGCGGTCCTCATGGCGCAGCAGGCTGGCCGCGATGGAGGAGCGGTGGCCGCCCGCGCAGTGGACGACCAGGGGCCGGCCGGCCGGGATCTCGTCGATACGGCGGGCGAGTTCGGCGAGCGGGATGTGCAGGGAGCCCTCGACGAAGCCCTCTTCGCGTTCGGCGGTGTTGCGCACGTCGAGGACGAGCGGGGGTTCGTCACCGTCGAGTAGGTGGCGCAGTTCGCCGGCGGTCAGGCGGCTGGCCTGTTCCATCTCGTCGGCCAGCTCGGGGAAGGCGCCCTCGGGCTCGCGCAGGTAGCCGCCGACCTTGTCGAAGCCGATCCGGGCGAGCCGGGTGACGACCTCCTCCTCGCGGTCCTGGGGCGCTATGACGACGACGTCCTGCTCGGGGGCGACGACCATGCCGGCCTGCTCGGCGAAGCGGCCGTCCGCGGGCACGTTGACCGAGCCGCGCAGATACCCGGGCGCGAAGTCCTGCGGCGAGCGGGCGTCGAGGACGACCGCCCCCGCCGCGCGCCGCTGCATGAACTCCTCGACGGACAGCGGCCGGGGCGCGGAGGTCGCGTCGAACAGTCCGTGCTCCTTGCGGTTGAGGATGGCGTCGTAGACGAAGTAGGCGGGAGCGGACGGCTGGCCCTCGGTCACCAGCGAGACGAACTTCTCCTCGCTCATGGGCCGGCAGGCGTAGTTGGTGGCGCGCTGTTCACCGATGGTGGACTGGCGCTGGGTGGAGAGGTTCTTGCCGCAGGCAGAGCCGGCGCCATGTGCGGGGAAGACGCGCACCGCGTCCGGGAGGGCCATCAGTTTGTGCTGGATGGTGTCGTAGAGCATCTTGCCGAGTTCGTCGGCGGTCACGCCGATCGAGGCGAGCAGGTCGGGCCGGCCCACGTCGCCGATGAACAGCGCGTCGCCGGTGAGGACGCCGTAGGGGACGGTGTCGGCGGCGTGCTCGTACACCAGGACGCTGATCGACTCCGGGGTGTGGCCCGGGGTTTCGAGGATCTGCAGCTGGACGTCGCCGAGGCTGATCCGCTCGCCGTCGGTCAGTTTGCGGATGGGGTACTCCGCCTCGGCGCGCTGCCCGTAGCCGATCCAGGCGCCGGTACGGTCGGCCAGCTCCAGGTGACCGGCGAGGAAGTCCGCGTGGAAGTGGGTGTTGACGACGGCCTCGATGGTGAAACCGTGCTCGGCGGCGTCCGTGAGGTATTCGGAGACGTCGCGACGCGGGTCGACGACGACGGCCCTGCCGGTGGTTTCGTCGGCGATCAGGTACGACGCCTGGGAGAGGCAGTCGAGGTAGTACTGGGCGAAGAACATGAGCGGGTGACCTCCGTGTCAGAAGGATTCAATTACCCCTGGGGGTATATAGAAGGGTCTGGTCCGCCCTTGTCGGAGGGCGGGGACGGTGGTCGGCCCGGGCCGGGGGATGCCCGGGCCGACCGGTCAGAGGCGGCCGGTGAGCATGCCGTGCCAGTAGATCGGCGGCAGGCCGTACCGCTTGAACACCCACATCGTGCGCCGCTCCTTGAACGGGTCGAGCAGCGGGAACGACGGGGTGGGGTTGAGGTCGTAGTCGAACTCGGCGAGCAGCATCCGGTCCCGGGCGGTCACCAGCGGACAGGACGTGTAGCCGTCGTAACGGTGTGACGGAGCCCGGCCGTTCATCACGTCGAGCAGATTGCCGGCCACGACCGGGGCCTGCTTGCGCACCGCGGCACCGGTCTTCGAGGTGGGCAGGTTCGCCACGTCACCGAGCGCGAAGACGTTGTCGTAGGACGGGTGTTGGAGCGTGTGCTTGTCCGCGGTAACGAACCCCTGCGGGCTTGCCGGGTCGGCGAGCGGGCCCGTCTTGATCCAGTCGGGTGCGCTCTGCGGTGGGACGGCGTGCAGGAGGTCGTAGCCGATGGTCTCCTTCGTGCCGTTCGCGTGGTCGGTGACGGTGAGCTCGCGGGCGTTGCCGTCGACTGCGGTCATCTCGGAGCGCAGCCGCACCTCGATGCCGTAGCGGGCGGCCACCTTCTCCAGGACCTGTGACCAGGCGGGCACCTTGAACATCGCCGCGTCCGGGATGACGAGGATGACGCGGATGTCGTCCAGGACCTTCTGCTTGCGCCAGTGGTCGGCGGCCAGGTAGGCGATCTTCTGCGGGGCGCCGCCGCACTTCAGGGGTGTGGCCGGGTGGGTGAAGACGGCCGTGCCCGAGCGCATGTTCCTGATCAGGTCCCAGGTGCGCGGGGCGTACTCGGGTGCGTAGTTGCTGCTCACCCGGTCGTGGCCGATCGCCTCGGCCAGGCCGGGCACGCCGCCCCAGTCGAGCTGGAGGCCGGGCGCCAAGACCAGGTGCTCGTAGGTGAGTTCGTCGCCACCGGAGAGAGTCACCGTGCGGGCTTCGGGGTCGACGGACTGGGCGCGCCGGCGGATCCAGCGAACCCCGTCGGGTATCACGGACGCTTCGGGGCGGCGGGTGGCACGCAACGGGGCCTGGCCGCCGCCGACCAGAGTCCACAGGGGTTGGTACCAGTGCGTGTCGGACGGTTCGATCAGGGTGATGTCACTGACGCCGGCGCGGCGCAGGCGGGCGGCGACGCTGATGCCGGCGCTGCCGCCGCCGATGACGGCGACGCGATGGTGACCGGAGATCGGTGCGTCGGTGGGGGAGGGTGTGGCGGCCAAGGCGGTGCTCCTTTCCAACTGGTCCAACTGGCCGTTGTGCGGGTGTCGGCCGGGGTCAGGCGGCGTGCTCGTGCGAACCGGCCGCGACCGGGCGTCCGGCGCGGGCCCAGGCGGAGGTGCCGCCGGCCACGGAGTAGGCGTCGAGGCCGCGGGAGGTCATCCGGTCGGCGGCGGTCCTGCTGCGGTTGCCGCTGGCGCAGATCACGAACACCGGCCGGTCGGTGGGCAGTTCACCGCACCTCGCGGGCACGGTGCGCAGCGCCATCAGCCGTGCGCCCGGTACGTGCCCGGCCGCGTACTCGTCCGCTTCCCGGACGTCGACCACGAGCGCGCCGTCGGCCCAGGCCACCTTGAACGCTTCCTGTGTCACTTCACGAGCCACTTCGTTGCCTCCTCAATTACCCCCGGGGGTATCTCTCTGGCGAGAGTACGGCGGCCCGGAGGGGAGCGTCAAATACCCCTGGGGGTATTTGCCTGGGAGGTAAGAAGCGGCTCGGCGCCGAGGCCGGAAACGAGCCGTGAGCCGTGTGGCGCGGACCTGGGCAGCCGCAGCGTCATCCGTGTCCCGCCGCCCGGTCCGGAGTCCGCCGTGACCGTGCCGCCGTGGGCGGTGACCAGCTCTTTGACCACGGCCAGACCGATGCCGCTGCCGCCCGAGGAACGAGCGCGGCCCCCGCGCCACAGACGGTCGAAGACGTGCGGCAGCTCGTCGGCGGGGATGCCCGGGCCGGTGTCCGCCACCTCCACGAGCGCCTCGGAGGGCGTGGCGGAGGTGGTGACCGTGACGGTGTCGCCGGGACGGCAGTGACGGGCGGCGTTGCTCAGCAGGTTGCCGAGGGCCTGGTGCAACCGGTCGGCGTCCGCGCGGACCAGCAGGGGAGCGGGGCCCGGGGCGATGTGAACCGTCATACCTGCCGTGCGCAGCTCCGCCTCGCGCTCGGCCGCGGCAGCGCCGGCCAGGGCGGTCACATCCACCTCGGTCAGACGCAGGCACAGCCGGGCCGCCTCCGCCTCCGCCAGTTCCCCGAGGTCACCGACGACACGGCCCAGCCGCAGGGCCTGGTCGTGCAGGGAGGCCAGGCGCTCGGCCGACGGGTCGGCGTAGCCGTCGCGCAGTTCCTCGAGCCCCGCCTGCAACGAGGCCAGGGGCGTACGCAGTTCGTGGGCGACGTCCGCTGCGAGCCGGTGGCGGGCCTGCTCGACGTGGTTGACGTCGTCGGCCATGGCGTCGAAGGCGCGAGAGAGGTCGCCGAGTTCCCCGGGCGCGTCGACGCGGGCCCTCGCGGTGCGGTCTCCGCCGGCGAGCGCGCGGGCGGTGGCCGCGACCCGGACCACGGGAGCGGTCAGCCGCCGGGTGACGAACCAGCTCACGGCCAACGCCAGGGTGACGGCGCCGACGGCAGCCGCGGCCACCCAGCCCCAGGCGACGGACAGGCCCGCCGACCCGGAGTCGGCCGAGAAGACGAGACGTACGGAGCCGACGGTGCTGCCGTCGGCCACCACGGGCGCGCTCGCGGCGGGTCCCGATCCGGTGCCCTGCCCGTGATGCCCGGGGCCCGAGCCGGACATGCCGTGCTCGTCCTCCGACCCGGCGCCGGAGCCACCGGACATCATCTCGTTGTCCGCGTCGCGCACGGTGAGCACCGCGCCGGCGCCGGTTGCGACGGAGCGCGCGGCCGACAGGTCGGCCGATGCCCAGCCGCCAGCGGTCCGGTAGGCGTCGGAAGCGGCCGCGGCCACCCGGGAGGCGGTGCGCTGACGGTCCGCCTGGTGGGCACTGCTGAGCCCGCGGTCGGTTCCGACGAGCGCAGCGACCGTCAGCAGGGCCACGGACGCCAGTGCCACCACGGCGAACGCGGCGAACAGCCGTCGGCCGAGCGGGCCGAGCCCAGCGGACGGTCGAATGCCGGAGCGCGGCGAACGTGCCTCACGTGTCATGGGCCCACCCCAGCCGGTAGCCCACGGTCAGCACTGTCTCCACGAGGTCGGGGCCGGCGCTCCCGAGCTTGTGGCGCAGGTTCTTCACGTGTGAGTCGATCGTCCGCTCGTACCCGGCGAACTCATAGCCGCGCACCCGGTTGACCAGCTCATAGCGCGAATACACCCGGCCCGGCACCGACGCCAGCGTGGTCAGCAGACCCCACTCGGTGGGCGTCAGCTCCATCGGCACTCCGTCGAGGGCCGCCTCGTGCCGGGCCTCGTCGATCCGCAGCCGTCCTTCGCCGTACGACGCAACGGGCGCCGCCCCCGTCGCCGTACCCCGGGCGCGCTGCAGCACCGCGCCCACCCGCAGCACCACCTCGGTGGGACTGAACGGCTTGGTCACGTAGTCGTCGGCGCCCAGCCGCAGCCCGTGGATGCGGTCCTCGACGGTGCTGCGCGCGGTCAGCACCACCACCGGCACCCGTCCGTGCTCGCGGGCCTCGCGCAGCACCTCGTCCCCGTCCACGTCCGCCAGTCCGAGATCCAGGAGTGTCAAGTCGATCCCACGCTCGCCGAGCAGCCGTACGGCCTCGGCGCCCGAGCCGGTCGTCAGCACGCCGTATCCGGCGCGCTCCAGGTAGCGGCGCAGCAGCTCGCGGATCTCCTTCGCGTCCTCGACGACGAGCACGGTGGTGGCCATGTCCCACACCTACGCGCCACGCGCACGCCCCCGGGAGGGGCCGAACAGCCCCAACCCGCCCGGCCGATGTCTCCATCCCGTCTCCACACGCACCGCACGGCGACTGCAGGGCCCGGCGCGACGGTGACGGTGTGGGAACGGGAGACGCTCCCACGGAACCGAGGAGGTTCGCCATGAGGCGCAACATCAAGATCGCGACAGCGGTCACCGCAGGCGCTCTCGCCATCGGCGGCGTGCTGGCGGTGGGCCCGGTGATCGCGGACCCCGGCAGCGGCGGGCCGGTGGCCGGGCAGACCATGTCCCAGAGCATGATGACGGACGCGCAGCACCAGGCGCGTCACCACGGCGTCACCACGGACGGCATCCGGCAGCACGACGGAACCTGCAACGGAGCCGCCCTGGCCGAGCAGGGCACCCTGACGGCCGCTCAGAAGGCCACGCTGGCGAGCATGGCCGATGAGGAGAAGCTCGCGCACGACCTCTACACGGCGTTCGCCGAACGCTACGACGTGCGGGTCTTCGAGCGGATCGCGTCGGCCGAGACCCAGCACCTGACCGCCGTGCGCACCCTGCTGGACCGCTACGACGTGACCGACCCGACCGCCGGAAAGCCGGCCGGTGAGTTCACCGACCCCGGCGTCCAGGCCACCTACGACCGGCTCCTGAAGCAGGGCGAGGACAGCCTGACCGGAGCCCTGAAGGCGGGCCGTACGGTCGAGACCGACGACATCGCCGCACTGAACAAGGCGCTGTCCGGACTCACCGCCCCGGACACGCGCCAGGTGTACACCAACCTGCTCGCCGCCTCCGAGGGGCACCTGACGGCATTCGAGAACTGGATCGCCGACGAGTAGAACGAGCAAGACGAGTAGGACGAGCAAGACGAGTAGGACGAGCAAAGGGAGACGGTCCCGGCCTGTACCTGGCCGGGACCGTCGGGTTGGTCGGAGAGAGGCTGGTGCCTACACGGCCGCCGTCGGGGTCCCCGCACGCGCCCTGCGGCGGCGTAGCGCGAACACGGTGGTCATCGTGCCGGCGGTCAGCAGGCCGGCGCCGAGGGCGATCGGCAGGGCCGGGGAGGTGGAGCTGCGGTCGGCGACGTTCTGCGCCTTGAGGTCCTGCACGTACGCCGGGTACGGGGCGTGCGTGGAGGCGGACGACGCCGTCTGGGCGTAGTGGCGCGGGATCGGCTTCACGGACTTGACGGAGCCGTCCGTGTTCAGCAGCACCTGCTTGTTGTTGGGGTGCTTGAAGTCGAACATGTGGGTGAGGCTGCCCGCCCGCTGGTCGAAGGACGCATCACCGATACGGCCGGTGTGCCAGTTGTTCTCGATGAACCGGGTGATCGACGCCTGCTCGGTGGCGGTGTGGTCGACCTTGTTGACCTTGCTGTACGGCGAGATGACCAGCAGCGGCTGCCGGGTGCCCGGTCCGCAGCGGTCCGAGTAGCCACCCTTGGCGGCCGGACCGGACTGGCAGGCTGCACTGTCGAGGGCCTTGCCGTTGGAACCGACGGTGGAGTCCGTGGAGCCGTTGCGCACCTTCGAAGCGACGTGGTCGTACCAGCCGTCGGAGTCGTCGTAGGCGACCACGACAGCGGTGGACTTCCACTCCGGGGACTGCTGCAGCGCGTTGATCTCCTTGATCAGGAAGTTCTGCTCGTCGGTCGGGTCGGAGTAACCGGCGTGGCCGTCCTGGTACTCGGCCGCCTTCAGGAAGCTCACCGCGGGAAGGTTGCCGGTCTTGAGGGCGGCGTCGAAGTCCGTGAGGTCGTAGTTGTGGTTCGCGCGCCCGTTGTGGCCGATCTCGGCGATGGACTTCGGGGCCAGGTGGTGCGGGTTGGACGTCGACTTGTAGTACTCGAACGGCGAGTGGTGCGGGCTGTAGTCGACCACCGCGGCGCCGCCGACGTTGGTGTGGGTGGTGCCGGCGCACTTGGCGTAGTCACCGCTCTTGCCGTCCCACGCGGTGCTCGGCCGGAAGCCGCCCTGGAACCAGCCCCAGCTCACGCCCTTGTTGTTGAGCAGGTCACCGATGTTCTCGCCCTGCATCGCCGCGAGCGCGTTGGTGCTCGTGTGGTCCTTGTCCGAGCAGTCGTCGTAGGCCGGGTCGGGGTCGTTGATGACCGTGCCGACGCCCTTGGCGTTCGGGGAGACCACGGTGTACGAGTCCGGGGTCGTCGTCTGCTTCGGGTTCTCGGTGCCGGAGGCCGGGTCGACGGAGATCACGCCGTGGGTCTGACCGGAGATCAGGTTCAGGGCGCCGGGCGTCGAGGGGCCGTAGACCGAGCTGAACGACTTGTCGTTGAGGGAGTACTGCTGGGCGTAGTTCCACAGGCCCGTGACGGTGTTGCCGTCGTAGTAGTCCATCACCAGGCCGGGCTCACCGAAGAGGCCGGAGCACTTGTTGACCTCGGTGTTCTCGACGTACTTGTCGGCCTTGCCGCCGTCGGCCGCGTACTGCTCGGGGCCGTAGGAGTGGTTCTGGTCGCAGGTCATGGCCTGTGAACTGCTCAGCCGCTTGGGCGTGTACAGGTTCGGGTTCGTGGTCAGCAGCCCGGCGTTGAGCAGGTTGTCGGCCTTCGGCGTGTGCGCGGCGGCCTTGAACGTCGTGCCGTCGGTGTTCGCGGCCTTCGGGTAGGTGGCGAAATAGTGGTCGAAGGAGACGTTCTCGTCGTAGATGACGACCACGTGCTTGATCGGCGTCGACGTGTGCGTGCTGCCGGAGGGGTGGTGACCGCCGGAGTTCGCCGACGCGGGGACGGCCCCGCCGGCGGTCGCCAGTGCGGCAGCGCCGAGCAAGGCGCCAATGCGCGTCACGTGACGTCGCCCACCTGAGGATCTTCCTGTGCCGATCATGCTGTCTCGCCTTCCGAGGGAGCATCGAAGTCCAGGGCCGGGCCCGCACATTCGATGTTTGTGCCATCTACGGGCGGATCCTGCGCAATGGTGGCGGCGGCCCGGGGGAGCGGCAATGACGTCAGGGCGAACGGCGGGTCAGGAGATTCTCATGGTTTGTTGGCCTGTTCTTGACCCTAGTCTCAGATCGGCGGTTTCTCAGGTCAGCAGGGTGCGGCCGAGCCAGTCGGAGGTGTCCCGCACGCCGGGCAGGGCGAAGAAGTAGCCGTCGCCGTACGGGGAGATGTAGTCGACCAGTGGTGCACCGGCCAGGCGTTTCTGCACGGTCTCGAACTGCCGGGCCAGGTCCTGCTGGTAGCAGCAGAACAGCAGACCCATGTCGAGGTTGCCGTTGCTGTCCATGCCCCGGTCGTAGTTGTAACCCCGCCGCAGAATGCGCTGATCGGCACTCTGCGTGGTGCGCGGGTTGGCCAGCCGGATGTGGCTGTCGAGCGGGATCACATCGCCCTGCGGGTCCTGCGCGAAGTTCGGCGTGTCCTTCTCGTGCCGTCCGTCCAGCGGGGCGCCGGTGTCCCGGGCGCGCCCGAACATCCGCTCCTGCTCGGTGAGGGAGACGCGGTCCCAGAACTCCACCAACATCCGGATCAGCCGTACGACTTGATAGCTGCCGCCGGTCGCCCAGTCCGGTTCGCCGCCGCTACCGCCCACCCACACAAGGTCGTTCATCGCGCGGGCGTCGGTCACCTCCGGGTTGGAGATGCCGTCCTTGAACCCCAGGTGGTTGCGCGGGGTGCCCGAGGGGCGCGGCGGACTGATGAACCCGTCCGTCCGCCACCGCACTTGGAGGCCGCCGCGCGTGTGCCGGGTGACATCGCGCAGCGCGTGCAGCACCGTGTCCGCGCTGTCGGCGCAGAACTGCACGCTCAGATCGCCGTGACACCAGTCGGCGTTGAGATCGTCGTCGGGGAACGACGGCATCGCGGTCAGCCGGCGGGGCATGAGCTTCGCCAGCCCGTAGCGGTCGTCGAAGAGCGAGGCCCCGACACCGACGGTGACGCTCAGCCGGTCGGCGGGGAGGTCCGGCCCGAGGGTGCCCGAATCGGAGGGCGGGGCGGTGATGCACTGCGCCGGACACGGGGAGGCCACAACAGTGCATGCGCTCGGCACAGTTCGCGGACAGAATGGGAGTGCTGCAGGATGACCTGGAAACCGACTTTGACCTGCAGCGCACGCCCTCAAGATCATTACGTCACCCTTACGTGATCACTGGCAAACGGCTGCTTTTGGCGGCATCCGCCTGCACACACGCGAAGACCCCGTCTTCAGCTAGAGCGCTGATGGCGGGGTCTTTAGAAGTCATCTCATTTGGCGAGTCTGCGGTAGCAGATGAGGGTGCAGGCGATGCTGGTGAAGGCCAGGAAGTGCTCGGCCTTGCGCTCGTAGCGGCGGTGCAATCGGCGGCATCCAGCGAGCCAGGACATCGTGCGTTCTATGGTCCAACGGTGGCGGCCCAGACGGGTCGAGGAGTCAATGCCTCTGCGGGCGATGCGGTGCCGGATCCCTCGGCTGGATAACCATCGCCGCAGGTGGCTGCAGTCATAGCCCTTGTCCGGGTGGAGTTTGCGGGGCCTGCGCCGCCGGGGTCCCCGGCGGGATCGGATCGGCGGTATGCCCTGCACCAAGGGGATCAGTGCCTGGCTGTCGTGCGTGTTGGCGCCCGAGATGCCGATGGACAGGGGCAGTCCGGTGCGCTCCGTGATCAAGTGGATCTTTGACCCGTACTTACCCCGGTCTACAGGATTCGGACCTGTCAGTTCCCCTTTTTCAGGGCCCGCATGTTCACCGAGTCGATCGCGCACCGCGACCAGTCCAACTCGCCACGAGATCCGAGTTCGTCGAGCACCAGACGGTGGAGTTTGGCCCACACCCGAGCCTTCGACCACTCGGTGAAACGCCGGTGGGCCGTCGCGCCGGACGGACCGAACGACGCGGTCGGCAACTGCTGCCACGTGCAGCCCGACGTCGCCACGAAGACGATTGCGGCCAGCACTTCGCGGTCACCGTGCCGGCGTCGGCCCCCACCCTGGGGCCGCGAGGGCGCCTCCGGCACCACCCGCTGAAACAGCTCCCACAACTCATCCGGCACCAGCCGCTCAACGATCCTCGCCACGACTGACAGCTTACCCAACCAAATGAGATGACTTCTTAGGGGACTGGTTCTCGCGCTGTGGCTACGGCCGCGCCCCGTTGTGGTGCCGATTGGCGAGCGTGCGAAGGAGACAGTGCCCGAACGCCTGGGAAGGAGGAGGACCTGTCATGGAGTTGCGGTGGGGAGGCACGAAGCGGAGCGTAGCGGTGGCCGACAGCATCTCCTGTCTGCCGAGCCAGCGGTACTGATCCCGCTGCTCACCCTGCCTCGTCCGCCGGGTGCCGCGCTGCGAAGTGCGCGGTCGGGGGAGTTTTGAGCGATGTGGCCTTGGTTGCATCGTGGTGGCGCCGGACCCAGCGGAGGGCTTCGTCGGCTCCCCAGACGATGAGCGGGAACGGTGCGATGACTGCGAGCTGAGCCGGGCTGAGGGCTGCCGTGCCGAAGATGTGCTGGAGGGGCGGTGCGTAGACGACTGCCGCGGTGAAGACCAGCTCGAAGGCGATGCCCCACAGGAGCAGGCGGTTGGTCCAGATGCCGACGGTGAACAGGGAGGCGCGGTCGGTGCGGGCGGCGAAGGCTGTGCCGATCTGGCAGGCGACGATGCCGACGAACGTGATGGTCGTCGCTTCCAGATATGCCTGGTGCAGGGGAGTGCCGCCGCCCGTGGGGTCACCTGGGTGCCAGCCGGCGTGCCACAGGGTGAAGAGGAATCCGCCCATGACCAGGACCGCGGAGATGGTTCCCAAGAACGCCCATGCGCGGAAGAGCAGGGCCCGGTCGATGACTCCTGTCGTGCGGGGGCGGGGCGGGCGGGACATGAGTCCGGGCTCGGCGGGCTCGCGTCCCAGTGCGAGCGCGGGCAGGGTTTCGGTGCCGAGGTCGATCGCCAGGATCTGCAGGACCGTCAGCGGCAGCGGGATCTGACCGCCGGAGAGTGCGAAGACGAGGAAGGGAACGACCTCGGGCACCGCGTGGGCGAAGATGTAGAGCACGAACTTGCGGACGTTGTCGAAGACGCGTCGTCCCGCGTCGACCGCGGAGACGATGGTTGCGAAGTTGTCGTCGGTGAGCACCATCGTCGCTGCCTCACGGGCCACGTCCGTTCCCGACTTGCCCATGGCGACACCGATGTCGGCGTGGCGCAGTGCGGGGGCGTCGTTGACGCCGTCTCCGGTCATCGCCACTACCTCGCCCTGCGCTCGCAGGGCTTCGCAGATACGCAGTTTGGCTTCCGGTGAGGTGCGGGCGAAGACGATCTCCTGTCGCTGCGCGAGCAGTTCGTCGAGATCCTTGTCGCCCATCCGGTCCAGTACGTCGCCTGCGAGGACCGGGCTGCCGACGTGGCCGATACCTACCTGGCGGGCTATTTCCGCGGCGGTGAGACCGTAGTCGCCGGTGATGACGTGGATACGGATTCCGGCATGGTGCGCGTCCTTGACGGCGTCGGCGACGCCGGCACGTGCCGGGTCCGCCATGGCCACCAGGCCGATCAGGGTCAGACCGGATTCCGCTGCCGACCGGTCCACCGGCACCATCTCCCCGTGGTCCAGGACATGGTGGGCGATGGCGAGCACCCGCAGTCCGGAAGCCGCGTAGCCGTCGATGGTGGTGTTCAGTTCTGCGCGCACGGTGGCGTCCAGTTCCACCTCCTTTCCCTGCGGGTCGAGGAGGTGCGTGCAACAGGGCAGGACGGCTTCGGGGGCACCGTTGGTGTGCACCGTGGCGGCGCCTGCCTCGTCGTTCACGGTGGACATGCGCTTCAGGTGGGCGTCGAAGGGGAAGATCGTGCGGCGTGCGGCCTTGCGCCGGGCGGGCTCGACGGCGACGTCGAGGTCCTCGGCCAGGCGCAGGATCGCGAGTTCGGTGGGGTCTCCGCTGCCCTGCGGCTGTGCCGGTGTGGGTGCCTCCGCGGTGGTGCAGGCGGCGCCGCTCGCTGCGAGGAGTGCCGCCTGTGGCTCGTGAACGGCCCGGTCCGCGTCCATCTCGCTGCCCGCCAGCCACAGCCGGGTGACCCGCATCCTGTTCTCGGTGAGGGTGCCGGTCTTGTCCGTGCAGACCACGGTCGTCGATCCCAGGGTCTCTACCGCCGAGAGGCGTTTGACGACGGCGCCTCCACGCGCGAGTTCCCGCACTCCCGCGGCAAGGGCCAGGGTGATGGTGGGCAGCAGTCCCTCGGGGACGTTGGCGACGATCAGTCCGATGGAGAAGCTGATGGCCGCGGTCCAGCCCAGCCCGGCGGCGACGCCGATGGGCAGGAAGGCCGCGCCGATCGCGACCGCGACGACGGCGATGATCCAGGTGGCCCGCCGCACCTGCTTCTCCAGCGGGCTGCGTTCCGTGTGCACGCGCTGCGACAGCGCGGCGATGCGGCCCAGTTCGGTGTACATGCCGGTCCGGGTCACGACCGCTTCCGCCTCGCCGCCGCTGCAGGTGGTGCCGCTGAAGACGAGTTCGTGTGCCTCCAGGAGGGAGCCGGTCTTGTCGGACGGGTCGGGCGATCGGGTCACCGGAAGCGATTCACCGGTCAGTGAGGACAGGTCGAGCGTGAGGGTGCCCTCGATGATCCGGGCGTCGGCGCAGACCCGGTCGCCCTCGGAGACGATGAGGATGTCGCCGGGCACGAGGTCCTTGGCCGCGATCTCGCACCGCACCTTGTCGCGTACCACCCTGGCGGTGGGCGGCAGGAAAGCGGCCAGTGCCTCCACGGCTCGCTCGGCCTGCATCTCCTGGACGAAGGCGAATCCGGCGTTCAGGAGGATGACGGCCACAACGGCGATGGAGAGGGCGGGTGTTCCTCCGGCCCATGCCAGGACGGCGGCGAGGGCGAGCAGGATCGCCAGGGGCTGGGTGAACTGGGAGAGCAGTTCGCCCGGCCAGCGCCTGCCGCCGGAACGGGTCAGCACGTTCGGGCCGTAGACCAGCTGCCTGCGGGCCGCCTCCCGGCTGGTGAGGCCCGAGGGGGAGGTGCGCAGGTCGCGGAAGAGTTCCGCCGGCTGTCGCCGCTCGTCGGCCTGTTCGGCGTTGTCGGGCTCACCGGGCAGCGCGGCTTCTCGCTCGGCGGGGTCTGGTGACCGGGTCATGAGGGGCTCTTCCGGGAAGGAACGTGCCTGGGATGGTGCGGATGTGCCTCGAAGCCCTTGTCTGTCAGGGCCAACACGCCACGAGGGAGCGGCCGTTGTCCTCGGCCGGTGAGCGTCCCGTCACCCGGGTCGTGGTTGGGGGATGACAACGACCGGGCAGGGCGCGTGCTGCACGCAGTGCTGGCTGACCGAGCCGAGCAGGATGCCGGTGAAGTGCCGTGGCCACGGCTGCCCAGGACCAGGATTTGCGCGGTGCGGGCAGCGTCCATCAGGACCTGCACGGGATGACCCTCGGCCACGCGGATCGTCACCTCGACCGGGTGGTCCAGTTGGTCGCGTACCGCGGCCACGGTTTCCTGAAGGGCTTGTTCGGCGATTTTGGCGAACTCGGTTCCTTCGGGCACCGACGGGCTCCAGCCAAGGGTGTATCCGTACACCTCGGGGGACTGCCACGCGGCGACCGCTTCGATGGTGCTGCCGGTCCACTCGGCCTGCGCCAGGCCCCATCGCAGTGCCGCCTGCGAGCAGGCCGAGCCGTCGGCACCCACGACGACGGGCGAGGGCCTCTCGTCGGTGCGCTGAGCCATGTCGTTCTCCTGCCGGTCGGTTGCCAACAGAGCCGGCTCGCCCGAGCGCAGCGCATGCTCGCGCCGCCGGGACTTCGGTGGACGCCTGGGCAGATGCGCCGGCCGCTATGGGGAGACCGGACACACAGCTTCACGCTACGCATCCTCGTCGAACCCGTGACGGGCCGACCGGCCCTACCTCAGGGCCGCATGGCCCTGTGTGCATGACCCCCCGGCATCCGGGCCGAGGCGAACGAAATGGGGACCGGTCGGCCCCTGCCTGCACCGGAGGCGGCGAGCCATGCTGGGAACACGGCACGAACTGCGGAGCCCGGCCTGGCCCGCCGCCAAGGGGCTTTCACCGCTCCCGGCGCATGAGCCCGGTCCAGCTTCCGGTCTTCCTTCGGGCTCCGGCTGGAGCACCGAGAGGCAAGGGGTCTCGTGCCCTATCTGAGGAGCAGCACCATGGAAGTACTCATTTTCCTGATCGTCGTGGTAGCCGTGCTGGTCGTCGTGGCTCTCGCCATGGCCATCAAGGTCGTCAAACAGTTCGAGCAGGGAGTGCTGTTCCGGTTCGGTCGGCTGGTCGGGCCTCGATCTCCCGGTCTGCGGTTCATCATTCCGTTCGTCGACGTCCTGCACCGGGTCTCGCTGCGGATCGTCACGATGCCCATTCAGTCGCAGGGGATCATCACACGCGACAACGTCAGCGTCGATGTGTCGGCGGTGGCGTACTTCCGTGTCGTGGATGCCGTGAAGTCGGTCATCGCGATCGAGAACGTGCACGCCGCGATCAACCAGATCGCCCAGACCACCCTGCGCAAGGTCGTCGGACAGCACACGCTGGACGAGACGCTGTCGGAGACCGACCGCATCAACCTCGACATCCGCGAGATCCTCGACGTCGCCACCGTCGAGTGGGGCGTGGAGGTCACCCTGGTCGAACTCAAGGACATCCAGCTGCCCGACAGCATGAAGCGCGCCATGGCCCGCCAGGCCGAGGCCGAGCGGGAGAAGAGGGCGAAGATCATCAACGCCCAGGGCGAGTCCCTGGCCGCAGCAGCCCTCGGGGAAGCGTCAGACATCATGATGGACCACCCCCTGGCCCTCCAACTCCGCAACCTGCAGAGCCTGGTGGAGATCGGCGTCGACAAGAACACCACCGTCGTCTTCCCCGCTCCACTGATGAGCACCATCGGCGAACTCGGCTCCTTCCTCGCCCGGGAGACCGCGGCAGCAGGCTCCGCGACACCGCCGCCCGCCAAGCGCGTCACGACCAGCCCGGACCCCGTACTCAACGGGGCTCCCATGACCGTCTGATCAACCGCGTCACTGTGCCGGTGGCCTGCCAGGAGAGGCGTCATGGCAGACCACCGGCACAGTGACGCGGGGGCCCCTTGTGCCTGACCCGAATGGGGCTACGGTGGGGGCAGACGTCCTGGACCCCGGCGGCTTACTGCCAGTTGACACGGATGTACCGGGGCGGCCTGCATACGGCCGACCGGTCCTTCCCCTGCGGCCACCGGCTCGATCCCGACTCCCTTGCCCATAGGCCGCATCACGGACGCACGGTGCTGGGCCCGGAGCTCGTGACCATGTCCTGGGGCACCGGCGAGGACCGTTGCTCCGGGTTTCCCCTCCCGAAGACACACGCCCTGTCCCGCGCCATGGCGCCGTGCCGACCGCTTCCGGATAGAGGTACCATGCCCACCCCTCAGGCACTCACCAGAACAGGCGAACCCGGCACCTGGAGCCGGCCGTGGTGACCACACCGGACAAGACCCAGGCCGCCGACGCGTCATCCCACGAGCTTCAGATCGAACAGCTTCTCGCCCGCCGGCGCTCGGTCGTCGCCTGGTGCGACCGTCACCTGATGGCCATCCATACCCTGTCCACCCTCATGACGGGCGACTCGGGCGTAGTCGTCGCGGCCCTGTCCGAAGTGCTCAGCGACCCCGCCGAGCCCGCCACCGCCCACGACCCCGCAGAGGATCCCACCGCTGCTGATCCCGCTCCTCACCGAGCGCTCTCGTACCCCGCCCCCACCCATCTGCCCGCTACCAGGGACCGCTGTCCCGATATAGCCGCCTCCCCGTTCGACCGCGTAGAACTCGCCCTCCACCTCATCGGAGACCGCTCCTGCGCCGCCGTTTCACACCTGCTCGGCCTTCCCGAGCGCTCCGTCGTCGCCTCCTTGCGCTCGGGACTGTGGGTGCTGTTCACCCCCTGCGACGGCGATTCCGGCCACGCGCTGCGGGAGCCGCGCTCCGCCACCGCAGCGGACCACCGCCACAACCCGGGCTGAACCACGGTGGACAAGGCCCACAGCCTGCGGTGCCCGTCGTGGTGCCGCGGGCCCTGCACGTGAACAGACAGCGAGGAAGCCCCCTATGAGTACCCGCATGAACAACGAGGCGCCCGACGCCGCCCCGCCGGTTCCGCAGGCCCCGGCCCCGGACGAGGCGGCACCGTCGGGTCGGTTCGGTCTGTCCACGGCCACCGCGCTGGTCATCGGATCGGTGATCGGTACCGGGGTGTTCGCGCTGCCGTCCGCGCTGGCGCCGTACGGCCCGATCAGCCTGGTCGCGTTCGTGCTGGTCACCGTCGGTGCGCTGGCTCTGGCGTTCACGTTCGGCGCGCTGTCCAAGCGGGTGCCCGGCTCGGGCGGACCGTACGTGTACGCCAGGGACGCCTTCGGTGACTTCGGCGGGTTCCTCAACGCGTGGTCGTACTGGATCACGGCCTGGGCGGGCAACGCCGCCATCGCCGTGGCCTGGGTCGGATACGTCGAGGTGTTCTGGAACTCCGGACATGCCAAAACGTGGTCCATCGTGATCGCGATGGCCGGCCTGTGGATCCCGGCGGCCATCAACCTGTCCGGCGTACGCAACATGGCGGTCACCCAGATCGTGACGAGCGTCCTGAAGTTCGTGCCCCTGCTGTTCATGGCCACGATCGGCCTGCTCTTCATCCGGGTGCACAACTTCGGCCCCTTCAACGCCGGTGGCACGTCGGCCGGTTCGGCGATCTCCGCCGCAGCCGCGATCGCGCTGTTCATCCGCATCGTCGTCGACTTCCCACTGCCGTTGGGCCCGAGGAACCCGGTGACCTGTCCGGCAGCGACGGTGACGGTCAGGTCGTCCACGGCCAGTGTCGTGCCGTAGCGCTTGGTCAGCCGCCGTGCCTCGATCACGGCCGCGACTCCAAGGAGGTGACGGATGCCGTGCTGCCCTGCGGTCGGCCGAGGTTGCGGATGGCGAACCAGCCCAGCAGCAGGGCCAGGACGGCCAGGAGCGGTGTGGCGATGCTCCACCAGGTGGTGACGGCAAGGGGCAGCGAACCGGCGGCCAGCAACGCCATGGCGCCCGGCACCGAGCGGTGAGCCGCGGCGAGCGCGGCGAGTAGGACCGGGCCACCGGCGAGACCCAGGATCCGGTCCCATCCGTGGGCGGTGAGCCCGATCCACATGTAGAGCAGCGCGACGACGGCCACCAGCACTGCGGGCCAGGTCCGACGCAATGTCTCGTTCATCGAAACCTCCAGGGTGCGTTACGCGCGTACGACATCGGCGGCGGGCCGGCGAGGGCTCGGCAACGCGGTGGCGGTGGGGTATCCGATCCGGAACGTCATGACCGCGTGCGAGCCGGCGGGCAGCATCGCCGCGATGGCGTCGGTGACCTCCGGTGAGAGACCGGCAGAGGTCTCCCGGTCGACGCGTTCGGGGATCTGGCACAGCGGCTGCATCCCCAGCCCGTGGGTGGTGGCCGTGAGGTGGATGCGCTGCCAGACACGTCCGGCCCGCAGGCGCTGGAGGGGGTCGTGCGGATCCTGTACGACCAGGGCGCCGAAAGCGGAAGCGGTGGGGAGCTGGGTGTCGCGGGTGCCGCTGAGCCAGCCGTCGTTGTTCTGCTCACGGGTGGTGGGCAGCAGCTTGGAGAGGGTCCGGACGACTGCGGACTGGCCGGAGGGATCGATGGTGATGCCGTCCTTGTGCCGCTGGATGTCGTGCCAGTCTGAGCGGTACCAGCGGTAGTCGTCGGCGGCCTGCCGCGGGTCGGCGATGATGGCCCGGGTCGCGCGAACGGTCAGATCGCTGAACGCCTTCTTCTGTGCGGCGGTGGTGAACCAGACCAACCGCGTGCCGGGGATGTCGGCCAAGGCGCTGAGCGCGTCGAGTCTGCTGCCGGTCACGGTGCGGCTGGTGCTGTAGGCGCCACGGCTGGTGTGGCGTACGGCGATGGCGTCGAACAGCGGTGAGCCCGATGCTGCGGCCGGGGTCAGTGACACCGTCGCGATGTGGGTGGTGTCGGACGGGGTGGGCAGGAAGGACACCTTCGCGGCCATGCCGTTGGGCGCGGCGGCCAGCGCCAGGTTCTCCACGGCGCAGCCGAGCGAGATCTGCATCTCGCGCAGCAGCGGGTCCATCGCCCCGGTGGTGCGGGACATGTCGGCGAACAGCTCGATACGGTCGGCGGAGACGGTGAACAGCCAAGGCTGGGTGTTGTGGGCGTTGGCGGCCAGGATCGCGGCGGCGACCAGGTTCAGCGGATGGCCGCCCGGGTCCGCCCGGCCCCAGGCGTCGTAGGCGGAGCCGGTCCCGGTCGAGAACACGCCGCCGTCGACGGCCCGCCAGGTCAGGCCGGTGGCCCCGGCGACCGCGACGACGCCGGACCCAAGCCCGAGGATCTGCAGGGCCTTACGACGGCTCACCGGCCGTGCGGCAGCGGGTTGGCCGGAGGTGGGCTGTTCGAGATCGGTTCGCACGGGAGCGGCGCCCTTCTGAACGCCGCGCACCCAGCGGGCACACGACGGTGGATGAAACACCACCAGGGGCCGGGGCGACGGCTTCACCCTACGCTCCATGGCCCCGATGCGAGGCGGACGGGACGCGCATGACGTTCACGTCTGATCGAGCACAAGAGCTGGATGGCCGTGCCCCCCGGCCTGGTCTGATTCCGGCATCCCCGGGCGACTGCCGCTGTGCAGGACCGGATGCGGGGACTAGTGTGGATGGTGCCGCCCTGGTTCCTGGCTGCGCCGCTTCCACCGCGATGTCGCACCGGATCACTCCGCTCACCTGTCGCAGGGTCGGTGTCCCGACTCCTTCGTACGGTGTCCGTGGTCAACCCGATGCGTCCAGCGGGGCACCTTCTCCTGCCCCGCCCTCCTTCGGCAGGCCATCGAAACCCTGGCGGTACCCATGGACGCACTGCTCCTCCCCGCGGTGTTCCCGTTCGTACTGCCGGGCACGATGATCGGGCTCTGCGGGTGGGACGACTCACCACAGCTGCCCGAAGAGCACGCTGAGACGTCGGTGGCCGTTGCCCTTCGGCTCTCTGCCCTGGCGGAGATGCCGGCCTATGGCCGCCGCACGCTCGTCGAGACGGTGGAACGGGGCCGTACGGCTCACCTGCGGCTGGAGCGTGCAGCCGCACCAGGACCAGATTCAACCGGGCATGCTCGCGCACCCCGCCGTATCCGCCGGCCACCCGGACAGGAGAGAGAAGCATGAACTGCTACGACTGTCACCAGACCGGGACGAGCACCGCTGCCGTCGCCGTCTGCCGGAACTGCGGCGCCGCGCTCTGCCCCGATCACGTCAAGGTCAACCCGCAGCACCTGGAGCGGCCGGAAGGTATGGGTGTGACCACCCTCAAGAAACCCGCTCGCCGCATCACCTGCCTCACCTGTCATGACGCGGAGCACCAGTTCTGACCTGCCCGCGCCACCCACCGGGCACCGGCAACGGCAGGCCACCCGGGACGACCGAGCGACCGGAGGCAGCACGTGAACGTCGAGGAACCCACCCGGCCCGATGCGGTGCCACGACTGCGTCTCGACGGGCTGCTCGAAGACATCCAGGCCCAGGTCCGTCTGGTCCGTGGCACCCAGGGGCGCCTCCACGGTCTCCTGGAGGCGGTCCTGTCGGTGGGGCGCGAACTCGATCTGTCCCAGGTGCTGCGCCACATCACCGAGGCCGCGGTGGTTCTGGTCGACGCCGAATACGGTGCACTGGGTGTCATAGGTCCCGATCAGCGCCTCGCGCAGTTCCTCACGGTCGGTGTCAGCGAGACCGAGCAGGCACGGATCGGGGCTCTGCCCGCCGGGCACGGGATGCTCGGCGAACTGATCAGCCATCCGCGACCGCTGCGGCTGACAGAGCTGTCGCACCACGCGGCCTCCTGCGGCTTCCCCGCGCACCACCCGCCGATGCACTCCTTCCTGGGGGTGCCCGTCAGTGTCAGAGGCGAGGTGTTCGGCAACCTCTACCTCACCGAGAAGCGCGGTGGCGCCCAGTTCGACAGTGAGGACGAAGCCGTCCTGTCGACCCTGGCCGCAGCCGCAGGGGTGGCGATCGACAATGCCCGCCTCTACGCGGAGGCACAGGTCAGAGAACGCTGGATGGCGGCAGGCGCCGAGCTCACCCGCGGCCTGCTCTCCGGGACCCCGGAGACGAAGGTGCTGGAGCTGATGCTGACCCGGGCACAGGACATCACCTCGGCCGACCTCGGCGTGGTCGACCTGGTCACCCCGGGCTCGCTGGAACTGCGCGGGGTACTCGCTCTCGGAGAAGGCGCCGCGCCGCACCGTGGCGTGCGGCTGCCGCGCGAGGGGACTCTGAGCGGGGCGGCCCTGGCCGCAGGGCAGTTGATCACCACCTCGGATGTGGACTGCGACCCTCGGGTCACCCACCGTCCCGAACGCTGGAAGGGGCTGGGACCCGCGGTCGCCGTTCCCATGAGTACCAGTGACGGAGACCGCGGGGTACTCGTACTCGCCCGTGCCACGGGGCGCCCGCCCTTCACCCAGGCGGAGATCGTGCCGCTGCCCGGATTCGCGGGCCAGGCCGCCCTCGCGCTGGAACTCGCCGACAAACGCAGGGCCGCCGAGCAGGTGAGCCTGCTGGAGGACCGCGACCGCATCGCCCGCGACCTCCACGACCTGGCCATCCAACGGCTGTTCGCCACGGGAATGACGCTGCAGAGCGCACATCGCTACGTCGAGCACCCGGAAGCAACCGCGCGGATCAACCGGGCCGTCGACGACCTCGACACCACCATCAAAATCATCCGCTCCACTATCTTCGGCCTGCGCGCCCACGACACCACGGCCACCGGCCACGGCCTGCGTGCCCGTGCCTCCAAGACCGTCGAAGAGGCCGTTCCCGCACTGGGGTTCACCCCGTCCCTGCTCATGGAGGGACTGCTCGACACCGACGTCCCGCACACCATGGCGGACGAAGTCGTGGCGGTGCTGAGCGAAGCCCTGTCGAACATCGCCCGCCACGCACACGCCTCGTCCGCGGAGATCGCACTCGTCGTCCGCAAGGAACGGCTCACCCTGACCATCACCGACAACGGCGTCGGAATCGGCGACGGCGGACACCGCAGCGGGCTGCGCAATCTCAGCGAGCGCGCGCGGAACCTGGGCGGTGAACTCACCCTGGCCGCGCCGCCCGAGAGCGGCACCCTTCTCCGCTGGGGCGTACCGCTTCCGGACCGGCGCTAGCTGTATTGATCACGAGCGTTGTTGACACCCGGTCGGGCTTGATCATGGCGAAGACCTCCGGTGTGGTGGAGCTGTCTATGACTGCACCGTACGGAGGCCTTCGTGTCCCACCGTAATGCCCGGCTGACCGTTCACGGCAGGCGGCTGCTCGTCGAACGTGTCCGCTCCGGCCGCCCCGTCGCCCATGTCGCCGCCGAGATGGGCATCTCCCGCGCAACCGCCCGCAAGTGGATCCGGCGCTGGCGGTCCGAGGGCGAGGCGGGCCTCGCCGACCGTTCCAGCCGCCCCCGGACGACACCGCACCGCACTGCGCCGGCAGTGGAGGCCCAGGTGTGCAGGCTGCGTCAGGACCGCAAACTCGGCCCGGCCCGCATCGGACCGATCCTGGGCCTGCCCGCCTCCACCGTGCACCGCATCCTCACCCGGCACGGCCTCAACCGTCTCGCGTTCCTGGACCGGCCCACCGGCCAGGTCATCCGCCGCCACGAACGCGACAAGCCCGGCGAACTCATCCACGTCGACGTCAAGAAACTCGGCCGGATCCCCGACGGCGGCGGCCACAAGGCGCTGGGACGCCAGGCCGGCCGGGCCACCCGCAGCAGCATGGGCTTCGACTACGTCCACTCCGCCGTCGACGACCACACCCGCCTGGCCTACAGCGAGATCCACGGCGACGAGAAGGCCGCCACCTGCGCCGGCTTCCTGCGGCGGGCCGCGGCCTTCTTCGCCGCCTCCGGTATCGACCGCATCGAGCGCGTCCTGACCGACAACGCCTGGCCCTACCGCAAGAGCCTCGCCTGGCGCCAGGCCCTGGCCGACCTCGGCGCCACCGGCAAACTCACCCGCGCCTACCGGCCACAGACCAACGGCAAGGTCGAACGCTTCAACCGCACCCTGCTCGACGAATGGGCCTCCCTACGGCCCTACACCAGCAACACCGAACGCACCGCCGCCCTGGCAGACTTCCTGCACACCTACAACCACCACCGCTGCCACACCTCACTCGGAGGCCACCCCCCCCATCAGCCGTGTCAACAACCCTCCGGGTCAATACAACTAGGGCCTACGATGCCCGGATGATCACTGAGGGGGATTCAGAGGGCAGGCGTCCACGAAGCGCGCGCCACGTAGCTTCCCCTGGGCTCTTCCTCAGCCGATGAGCTCGCTGAGGATGCGGCGGGCCTTGCGTTCCACGAGGACGGGTATGTGCGTTCGAATCGGGAGGGCACTGGGACTCGCGGGCTTCGGCAACCGCGGCCTCGATCTCGTCGGGTGTGTGGCGATCGCTGTGGGAGGTCTTGAGCTGCTCGGTGACGCGCAGGATGGCGGCGTCCTCGTCCAGGTCAATTGACACGGCTCCCCCTGATGTCAGGGCGTTTCGTCCGGTTGGGGAGGTCCGCAGCAGCGCCATGGACATTCCTCGCGCCGTCATCTGGGCGGTGCGGGTGGCGCTGCCGCGGAACCCGAGATGGAACGATAGCAAAACATTTCGGTGACCGATATATCCTGAGGCGTATGGCTACCCGAATCAGTCCCCGCCCGTCCAGGAGGCGCTGGTCCGCCGTGCTCACCGTGGAGCGGGCTCGTCCGGAAGGGATACGGTCGCGGCCGAACGCCTGGTGGCTGGCGGTGGGCACGGTGTGCTTCGGGGCGTTCATGGGCCAGTTGGACGCGAGCATCGTGACGCTGACCTACGGGAGCCTGCGTACAGAGTTCCGTACGTCGCTGGCGGCGGTGGAGTGGGTGTCGCTGGCCTATCTGCTCACTCTGGTGGCGCTGCTGATTCCGGCCGGGCGGCTGGCCGACGCGCACGGCCGCAAGCTGCTGTACCTGTACGGGTTCGCGGTGTTCACGTTGGCGTCCGCCGCCTGTGGGCTGGCGCCGTCGCTGGCGGCGCTGGTGGGCTTCCGGGTGGTGCAGGCGGCCGGGGCGGCGCTGATGCAGGCCAACAGCGTGGCGCTGGTGACCACCAGCGCGCCGCGGGAGCGGATGCGCACGGCGTTGGGGGTGCAGGCCGCCGCGCAGGCCCTGGGTCTGGCTTTGGGTCCGACGGTGGGCGGGCTGCTGGTGTCGACGCTGGGCTGGCGCTGGGTGTTCGGGGTGAACGTTCCGATCGGGCTGGTCGCGCTGGTGGCGGGGCACTATCTGCTGCCGCGGACCCGGGCCCGTAGCCGGGCGGCGCGCTTCGACTGGCAGGGCCTGGCCCTGCTGGCGGTGGCGACCACCAGCGCGCTGCTGGGAGTCTCGGCGGTCTCCGGACTGCCGGTGCCCGGCTGGGGAATGGCCGTGCTGTTCGCAGTGGCCGTCGTGGCGGGCTGGGGTTTCGTCCGGCGGCAGCAGCGGGTCGCCGCGCCTTTGCTGGACCTGGCCCTGCTGCGGGGGCGGGCGGTGGCGTTCGGACTGGCCGGAGCGCTGAGCGGGTACCTGGTGCTGTTCGGACCGCTGGTGCTGGTTCCGGTCGTCCTCACGGCACAGGGCACCTCGGCGTTGACCGCCGGAACGGTGCTGACGGCGCTGCCGGCCGGGTTCGCGCTGGCCGCGACCGGAGGCGACCGGCTGCTTCCGCGCTCCCTGACCGACCGCATGCGCTGCCTGGCCGGAGCCAGCGTCTTCGCCCTCGCCGCGGCGGCACTGCTGGCTGTTCCGCTGACGATCGCCTGGCTGGTGCCGGTCCTGGCGCTCGCCGGGCTGGGGCTGGGAACCTTCACCCCGGCCAACAACACCATGATCATGGGGGCGATCCCGGCCCGCTCCTCCGGCACCGGCGGCGGCCTGGTCAACATGACCCGTGGCCTGGGCACCGCACTGGGTGTCGCCCTGGTCACGCTCGCCCTCCACCTGGCCGGCGACAGCGGAGTCCAGACGGGTGCCCGCTGGGCCGCCGCCGTCCTGGCGGTCGCTTCGGCCGTCGCGGTCGCCTCGGCCTGGCTGAGCCCGAACGGCGAGTCGAAAGCCGCGCGGGAGACGCCATGACGAGGTATGTGAGGGGATCGCGAGAGTGATCCGGGACACCGGCGAGTGGGTGTGGGACGCCTGGGTGACTGGTCTGGACGTCCTGTTTGCCGCACTCGCGGTGACGGGCGCGGTGGTGTTGCAGGCGCGCTGGCTGGCCGCCGTCGCCGGAATCTGGGCGGTACTGGCGCTGCGTCAGGGCTTGCTGGCCGTGAGGGCGTTCCGCCGTAGAGCTGGGTAGGCCGGGCGGCCGGTGAGGAGCCGCTGGATGAGGAAGCCGACCGCGAGGGTGGCTGCGCCGGCTGCCGCGTCGGTCACGAAGTGGTTGGCGGTGGCCAGGATGACGGTGAAGGTCGCCGGCGGGTAGCAGAGGCCCAGCACCCGCACCCAGGTGCGGCGGGCGAGGAAGGCCAGGGTGAGGCCGGACCAGGCGGACCAGATGATGTGCACCGAGGGCATCGCGGCGTACTGGTTGGAGAGGGAGGCAACGTCCCCCGACGCCCACGATCCCCAGGTGTGGTGGACGACCACCGTGTCGATGAACCCGCGCCCGACCAGGAACCGGGGCGGGGCCGTGGCCAGGAACGCGAAGCCGGCCAGCGCCAGCAGGGTGGCGGTATAGAGGGCGGTGCGCACCGCGCGGTAGCGGCCCGGGTGGCGGACGTACAGCCACACCAGGACGCCGATGGTGACGATGAAGTGCAGGGTGGCGTAGTAGTAGTTCATCCCCACGATCAGCCAGCCGACCCGGTCGGCGGCGTGGTTGACGGTGAGTTCGATGTCCACGTGCAGCATCTGCTCGGCGTGCCAGATGGCGTGTGCGCGGTGCAGGGCGGCGGTGCGGTGGGCGGGTACGGCGTTGCGGGTGAGGGTGTAGGCCCAGTAGAGGAGCCCGCTGCAGGCCAGTTCCATCCACAGCCGGGGCCGGTCCAGGGGGCGCAGGCGGGCGGGCAGCAGCGGGCCGATGTGCCCTCTTGGACGCGGCGGGTGCCCGGAGGCGGCCGGCGACGCTTGGGTGGCCTCCCTCACGCCTTCTCCCGCGCGGACGCCTGGGCGGCCACCGGCTCGGCATCCGCAGCGTCCGGGGCCGGGTACGGGGCGTCGTCGTCAGGGCGCGGACGCCGGGAGGCGATCAGGTATGCCAGTGCGCCGGTGAACAGGATGAGGGAGACGTAGTCGTTCAGGCGCAGGCCCAGGAAGTGGTTGGCGTGGTCGATGCGCAGCGCCTCGATCCAGGCCCGGCCGGTGGTGTAGGCCAGGACGTAGCAGGCGAACAGGCGTCCGCGCCGCAGCCGCTGGTGATGGCGGGCGTCGAGCCACAGCAGCAGGGCCATCACGCCGAGGTCCCACAGCGACTCGTACAGGAACGTCGGGTGGTACAGGGCGACAGAGGGGGAGTCGGCGGGGCGGTTGGCCGGGTCGATGTACAGCGCCCACGGCAGATGGGTGGGGCCGCCGTACAGTTCCTGGTTGAAGTAGTTGCCCCAGCGGCCGATCGCCTGGGCCAGCACCAGCCCCGGGGCGACGGCGTCGGCGAAGTCGGACAGCTTGACGCCGTGGCGGCGGCAGCCGAGCCAGGCACCGACCGCACCCAGCGCCACCGCGCCGGGGATGCCCAGGCCGCCGTCCCAGATGAACAGCGCGTGCAGGGGCTGCTTGCCGGAGGCGAAGTACAGCTCCGGGTCGGTGATCACGTGGTAGAGACGGCCGCCGAGGATGCCGAACGGTACCGCCCAGATCGCGATGTCCGCGATGTCCTCGCGGCGGCCGCCCCGGGCCTCCCAGCGGCGGCCGGTGAGCCAGACGGCGGTGAAGATGCCGGCCAGGATGCACAGCGCGTACGCGCGGATCGGCAGTGGCCCGAGGTGCCACACTCCCTGGGAGGGGCTGGGCAGGTACGCCTCGTTCATCAGGTCGACCGTTCTCGCGTGATCTGGGACCCGGCCCGCGGCCGGAGTACCCGCACGACATTACATCGGACACCGAAGCATTCGGAATCGGTGCGGGCGGAGCGGCCACACGGCGGACGCCCGGCTGTACCCGGGCGCGGTCCGACTACTCTTGGCCCATGTCTGCGCAGCCCGACTCCGAGGTCTCTCCGCCCCGTTCCGCCGGACAGGCTCCGGACGCACGCCTGCTCACCGAGGCCGTCACCCGGCTGCGCCGCGCACTGCGCGCTTCGATCCGCACCGACTACCCGTGGGAGACCCTCCCCATGGCCCAGGTCGAACTGCTGCAGGTACTCGGTGAACACTCCCCGGCCCGTGTCAGCGACCTCGCCTCCCGTCAGCGTCTGGCTCCCAGTACTGTCAGCGGGCTGATCGGACAGATGATCACTGCGGGGCTGGTCGTGCGTGACGTCGACAAGGTCGACCGCCGCGCTTCCGTGGTCACCCTCACCGACGCCGGGCGGGAGCAGCTCGCCGCCTGGACCGCCGCCCATGAGCGCCGCATGGACGCCGCGCTCGCCGCCCTCGACGGCGCCGAGCGCCGGGCGATCTCGGGCGCACTGCCGGCTCTCTTCCGGCTCGCCGAGAACCTCGGCGAGCCGGAAGAGAGCACGGCGGACGGTGCCCTTGGGGACGACACGCGTCCGTAGGCGCGACGCGGAGTCGCTGCGTACGCCCACCGATGGGGCGCGCGGCGGTTTGCGCGATACCGCGCAGATCGGTGGGCGACCGGCAGGGACGAGAACACGCAACCGGTGCGGAGGTGGGTGATCCGGGGGTGGGTGAGCAGCGGGCTGGCTGCGAAGGCAGAGGCCCGGCCGCGCATCACTACCCTGCGGTGAGCAGGTCCCATACGACGTAGCCGGCGGAGCCGACGCCCGAACTGCCGCCCTCCACGAGAGAGGCGACGGCGAGGTCGCCGTTGTAGGCGGTGAGCCAGCCGTTGGTGCCGTCGCCCTCTTCCGCGGTGCCGGTCTTCGCGCCCACCCCGGAAAGGCTGCTCAGACGGGCGCTCGCGGTACCGCTCGTGGCCACCGCGCGCATCATGCGCTGGAGGTAGTCGGCGGTGGTGGGCGACAGAGGGTGGGGCGCCGGGGTCTGCGGCTGGTCGGGCAGGATGACCGGCTGGTGGAAGGCGCCGTCGCGGACCGTGGCCGCCACCGAGGCCATCACCAGCGGGCTGGCCGTGACCTGGCCCTGGCCGATGAACTGGGCCGCCTTGTCCCCGCCCGACGGGGTTGCGGGGACGGACGGGTCGGTGGTCTGCACGCCCCCGCCGATCGACCAGCTGCCGAACCCGAACACGTCGCGGGCCTCGTCGTGCAGGTCGGCGGCCTCGTCACCGCCGTGGACGAGGTGGTCGAAACCCTCCTTGACGAAGGCGGTGTTGCAGGACTCGGCGAACGCCTGCAGGAGCGTGGCGTTCGGGTTGGCCGGCACGTCCGCCTCGTTGTGGAACACCTGGCCGGACGCCGCCTGCGTCGTGTTGCAGGGGGCCGTGCTGTCGGGCGTCATGCCCGCCCGGTCGAACAGCGCCGCCGACGTGATGATCTTCATGGTGGAGCCGGGCGCCTTGGCCGCGTTGATCGCGATGTCGCCGTCCGGCCCGTCGTAGGCGACGGCGCGGATGTGGCCGTTGCGGCGGTCGAGCGCGACCACCCCGGCCGGCTTGCCGTCCACCCGCTGGTCGTGCACCGCCTTTTCGGCCGCCGCCTGCAGGCCGGCGTCGATGGTGGTGCGCACGGACGCGGCCGTCGGCTCCTTGAAGACTTTCAGGGTGGCAACGGTGGCCCCGGCGGTGTTCACCACCGTCACGCCGCTGCCGCTCCTGCCCTTCGCGGTGGCCGCCGTGTGCGCTCCGATGGTGGACACGATGGCCGCGAGAGAGGGGAACCGCTCACCCGTCAGCCGCGTACTGCCGTCCCGCGCGAGGACCCGCACCTGCGAAGCCGGTGGTGCGAGGGGGCCCAGGCGCAGGCTCTGGCCGGCGCCGAGCTTGGGGTGCAGGACCGAGGGCGACCAGCGCACCGCCTGCTGCCCGGCGGCGTCCTGCACCACGTCGAGCGCCCCGGGATACGACCACGTACCCGCCGCGAGCCGGGCCGTGGCCGTGAAGGTCACCCGCACCGCGTTGCGGCGCAGCGGGTCGGTTCCGGCCGCGGTGACGTCGCTGAACGTCAGAGAGTGCAGCTTCACCCCATCGTGGTAGGCATCCAATGCCTGCCGCGCGCCCTTCGGCGCGTCCGTCTCGGCCGCCGCCCCCGCGTAGTGGGCGGGTCCCGCGGCCCAGTCCTTCAGGAAGCCACGCGCGAACGTCCCGGCCTCCACCGCAGGCGGCGGTGTGCTCGACTCCGCCGCGGGAGTCACGGTCCTCCGCCTGCCGCCCGACGGCCGGCTCTGGCCGTGCGCGATGTTGTAGGCGCCGAACCCTCCCAGGCCCAGCGCGACCGCGCAGGCCCCGATGACGCCGCTCTTCGCTGCCCTGTTCACTGTCAGCCCCCGGTGGTCGCAACAGTTCGGTCCACTGCCGGGGCAGGATCCTACGACGCAGCGACGGCACCCACACGACGGGGGCAGGACATGGGCTTCCCGCCCCCGCAGCACCGTGTGAGCGGCTGTGCCGTCCGGTGCGTCATCCTCGACCGTCCCGGTCAGGGGCGGTGTGCCGGGCCCGAGTCGCACGACATGGCCGATGCCGAGGGTGACGACCCTCCCGCGCCGGATCCGTGAGCCTGCCGTGTGCAGACGGTGGTGGACGTAGGAGCGGAGAGCGAAACGAAGGGCGAACGAAGGCGAACGGGCGGTGTACCAGCGCCGAACCTCTTCGGTTGCCGATATATTCGGCAATCAATATGTTCTGTCAGCTACGTGTTCGGTGTCCATGTCCCTGCTGGTGAAGCGGCGACGGTGCGCCCCACGCCATGGCCGCCGCCCCGCTGCCTTCGGAGAATCAGGAGACACGTCCGCATGACGATCAACACCACCGCACTCCGTGCCGCGGCTTACCGCGGGCGCCTTCGCTGGTGGTCGGAACTGCCGCTCATAGCCGTCGTCTACACCCTTTATTCCGGGGCGCGTCTGTTGGTCAGGGGAGAGGTGGGCGACGCCGTGAGTCACGGCGCCGACATCCTGCACGACGAGCAACTGGTACATCTGGACCCCGAAGGCTGGTTCAACAGGCTTTTTGCGGACCACGCCTTCCTGGGCGTGCCCGCCGACTTCGCATACGCCTCGCTGCACTACATCGTCACTCCCGCCACTCTGGTCTGGCTGTGGCGCCGCCACCCCGTGCACTACCGCAGGGCCCGTACCTGGCTGACGATCTCCACCCTGATCGGCCTGGTCGGCTTCACCGTGCTGCCCACTGCCCCGCCGAGACTGCTGAGCGGCGGACACGGCTTCATCGACACCATGGCGTTGTACAGCTCCTTCGGCTGGTGGGGCAGCGATGCGAGCGCACCGCGCGGCATGGGCCACCTCACCAACCAGTACGCGGCCATGCCCAGCCTGCACGTCGGCTGGTCGCTGTGGTGCGGCATCCTGCTCTTCCGCTACGGGCGGCACTGGCCAGTGCGCACCCTCGGCGTGATTTACCCGATCGCGACCACCCTGATCGTGCTGGGCACGGCCAACCACTACCTGATGGACGCGGCCGTCGGCATCCTGGTGATGGGCCTCGGCTTCGCTCTGGCCGGGCCCGCACTGAGGGCCGTCGACGTGCTGTCCGTCCGCCTCGGGCGCGCCGGAAAGGCGGGGCTGGCATCCCCCGCCTCGACAGCCGGGGCTGTTCGCTGACATGCACGGCGTTGTTCCGCTCGCACCATCGGCGACGCGTTGCACGAACATCCGCCCCCCTGCGCAGACAGAGATGGAACCCCCAACAGCGGGGCCCTTCGACATCGTGCCCGGTGAGGCACTGGCGTGGCTTTAACGCTCTGCGGCGGCCCCACTTCTCCGGCTTGCGCTGGCTCCGCCCACAGCGGACAGGCCCAGTTCCGGTCCGAAGCGGCCCCGCCACTCGCCAGGTCCGACGGTGCACGGTGGGGCCAGGCCGGGCCGGAATCGAACGTGCTCGTGGGTCCACGTAGGGCCGATTTTGGTGGGGCCAACTGCGCCGTAGAGCCACTGGCGGAGGAAACGAGATTCGAACTCGTGAGGGGGTGCCCCCAACACGCTTTCCAAGTCTTCGTCCGGGGGTTCGGTGGGGGACGTGGGTGTTCTGACCTGGGGTGGAGCGGGTGCGGATTGGGGTTTCGTACGGCGCTGGACGCGGGCGAATGAGACCAGGGCGGCGGACGTCATCCCTGCTCAGCGAGTTATCTTGGCTACGTATCGAGATGCCGCGACAGGTCCGGAACGTGGACCCCAAAGCGCCGCAGCAGACACCCGCGTTACCCTGGCTTCTGGCCGTGGTCTGTGATCGCGGCGCGGCGGTGGGGCTCGCCGTACCCGAACGGCGGCACCGGTGCCGCCAACAGTCCCTACTTGCGACGTCGATCTGCACGTGCCCGCCAAGCGGCAGCAGTCCTGGCGAGCACAGTGGCCGATCGTGGCGGTCGTGGCGCTCGGCGGAGCCATCGGGGCTTCCGCTCGGTACGGGGCCTCGCTCCTGTGGCCGGCCTCGTCGGGGGCGTTCCCGTGGACCACCCTGTGGATCAACGCAGTGGGCTGTGCGGTGGTCGGCGTCTTCATGGTGGTGATCACGGATGTGTGGGTGGCACACCGGCTGGTGCGGCCGTTCTTCGGCACCGGTGTGCTGGGCGGCTTTACGACCTTCTCGACGTACCCCGCGTCAAAGGGCTGGACGCTGGACCCGCGGGAGCCCGCCATGGGGCGCGGCCCAGCCCGTCCAAGGAGTGTCGGAGACACATGCGGTGGGAGATCGGCGGCAGCAGGGGTGGGGGCAGGCCGGCGGCTGAGTGCGGGGAGCGCGGTCCTGTGCGGCGATTCCACCTGCGCACCTCAAGGAAGGCGTGCGTTCCTGACCAGGTCAGGAACCATCGGCCCGGGCAGGCGGTTCGGACCAGAGCGGTCCCGGCGGGATCCATCGCCACAAGCGAGTGAACAACTCCGCGGAGCGGTGGTCAGGGTGGCGGGCTTCCTGAACCACCGCTCGATGCCACGGCTTTACCCCCGTTGCTCGTCAGCGGTTCAGCCCGTACGGCAGGGCGGGCTCGGCCGCGGCGATCTCGATGAGCCGGTTGTACTTGGCGACGCGTTCACCGCGGGCCGGTGCGCCGGACTTGAGCTGGCCGCTGCCGGTGGCGACGACGAGGTCGGCGATGAAGGAGTCCTCGGTCTCACCGGAGCGGTGGGACACCATCTGCGTGTAGCCGGCCTCGCGGCAGATCCGCATCGCCTCCAGGGTCTCGGTGACCGTGCCGATCTGGTTGACCTTGATCAGGGCGGAGTTGCCGATCTTCTTGCTGATCGCCTCGGTGATGATGGCCGGGTTCGTGACGAAGATGTCGTCGCCCATCACCTGCACGCGCTCGCCGAGGCGTTCGGTCAGGCGGACCCAGCCGTCCCAGTCGTCCTCGGCCAGCCCGTCCTCGATCGACCAGACCGGGAAGCGGTCGGTGATCGCTTCGTAGCGGTCGATGAGCTGGTCGGTGGCCAGCGCGTCGCCCGCGACCCGGTAGAGCCCGTCGGCCGCGTTGCGGAACTCGCTGGCGGCCGGGTCCAGGGCGATGGCGATGCCGTCGCGGCCGGGTGTGTATCCGGCGTCGGTGATGGCGTCGACGAGGAGTTGGAGGACGTCTTCGGGGCGGTTGATCGCGGGGGCGAAGCCGCCCTCGTCGCCCAGTCCGGTGGTCTGGCCGTCGGCGGACAGACGCGACTTGAGCCTTGCGTACACCTCAGCGCCGGCGCGGACCGCCTCCGGCAGGCTCGGGGCGCCGATGGGGGCGAGCATGAACTCCTGGAAGTCGAGGCTGTTGGCGGCGTGGGCGCCGCCGTTGACGACGTTGAAGTGCGGCACCGGCAGACGCGGTGTCGTGCCCGCGGTCTGGGCGAGGTGCTGCCACAACTCCCGTCCGGCGAGGGTGGCTTCGGCGCGGGTGGCGGCGAGGGAGACCCCGATGATGGCGTTGGCGCCGAGCCGGGACTTGGTGTCGGTGCCGTCCAGTTCGATCAGTGCGCGGTCGATGTCGGCGGCGGAGGTGAAGGCGCGGCCGGTGAGGGCCTGGGCGATCTCGCCGTTGACGTGGCCGACGGCCGTCAGGACGCCCTGCCCGTTGTAGCGGGTCTTGTCGCCGTCGCGGAGTTCGACGGCCTCGCGGGTGCCGGTGGAGGCGCCGGAGGGGACCCCGGCGCGCACGCGGGTGCCGTCGGCGGTGGTGAGAGTGACGGCGAGGGTGGGGCGGGCGCGGGAGTCGAGGATCTCCACGGCGTGCAGGTGGGCAATGTGCAGCGACATGCTGGGTTCCTCCGTCGTCCGGTCGGAGCAGGTGGCGGTTCGCTTTCGTGGGCTGCCGGTTCAAGCCTGGCCTTCGGCGGCGACGGCCGCTGCGGCCACTCGGGCACTTTCGGGGTCCAGCTAGCCCCCTCCGCGTACGAGGGGCCGGAGGTGGCGGTCGAAGTCGTAGCGCAGTGGTGCCCCGGTGGGGATGTTCAGGTCCTCGGCCTCCTGCTCGGTGAGCCGGTCCAGGACCGCGATCAGGGCGCGCAGCGCGTTGCCGTGGGCGACCACCAGCACGAGGCGTCCGGTGCACAGCTGCCCGGCGAGGACATCCGCCCAGTACGGGGCGACCCGGGCGATCATGTTGGCCAGGCTCTCCACCGCGGGCAACCCGCCGCCCCGCAGAGGTGCGTAGCGGGGATCCGCGCGCAGACGGGCGAGTTCGTTGCCGGGCAGCGGGCCCGGAGCGGCGGTGAGCGAGCGGCGCCACGCCTGGTATTGCGCGGGGCCCACCGCGCGGCGGACCTCGCGTTTGACGCGGTCGGTGAGCGCCCCGTACTGGCGTCGTTGAGCCGCCAGGTGCGGTGGACCGGGATCCAGGAGCGGTCCAGCTCCTCCAGGAGGAGGTCCGCGGTGCGGATCGAGCGCCGCAGCACCGAGGTGTGAACGGAGTCGGGTACCCATCGGTCCCGGGCCAACAGCTGCGCCGCCGCGGCGGCCTACTTCCCCCCGTGGGCCGTCAGCGGGACGTCGGCCCAGCCGGTGAAGCGGCCCTCCGCGTCGGCGGTGCTCTGTCCGTGCCGCAACAGGACCAGCGTGCCCGGCACGCTCACGAGCCCTTCCCCGCGGCCATGTCCGTGGCCCGCCGGCGGGACGCCGCGATCTCCGCGTACGCCTGCTCCCGTCCCTCCCAGTGGGAGCCCTCGACGGACTTGCCGGGTTCCAGGTCCTTGTAGACCTCGAAGAAGTGGGTGAACTCCAGCCGGTCGAAAGCGGGGACGTCACCGATGTCCTGCACACTCGCCCAGCGCGGGTCGTGGGCGGGCACGCACAGCACCTTCTCGTCCGGGCCGTGCTCGTCCTTCATCACGAACATGCCGACGGCCCGGCACTCGATGAGGCAGCCGGGAAACGTCGGCTCACCGACCAGGACCAGGGCATCCAGCGGGTCCCCGTCACCGCCGAGGGTGTGCTCGATGTAGCCGTAGTCGGCCGGGTACCTGGTCGAGGTGAACAGCAGCCGGTCCAGCCGGATCCGGCGCAGTGCGTGGTCCATCTCGTACTTGTTGCGGGACCCCTGGGGGATCTACACGATCACGTCGAACTCCACGACGGCCTCCTTGCCTCATAGGTGTCCTGCACTTGGGGGCCGGCCTGGTCAACCCGGCCTGGTGCGGGCTCTGTTCGCCCTGCCGACGCGGCAGTACGGTCGCAACGGCACGCACGAGGAGGTGGGCGATGCCTGATGCCGGCGGTGCCGTCCGTGTGACCATCCACCTCGACGGGGCGGTGCTGTGGCACCACCGGCCCGCCTACGCCGAACTCGTGCACCGGGCCCATCGCGAGGGCCTGGCCGGGGCGAGCGTCTTCCACGGATTCACCGGCTTCGGCGCCCAGCGCCGGATCTACCGCGAGCGCCCTGCCCACCTGGCGGCGAAGGGCCCGTGCGCGGTCGTGCTCGTCGACGAGGAGGACCGGCTGCGGTGCTTCCTGGTCGGCGTGCAGGACGTGCTGGAGCACACCGAGGCGGTAGCGGTGCTCGACCGGGTCCGCATCCACCAGGCCGGCGCGCGGGCGGCGGGCTAGATCACCTGTCCTCACGGCGTGTCCTCCTCCGCCTTGAGGGTGTCGCGCAGCCGCCGCAGATCGTCCGCCGGCCGGCCCAGGCCGTTCAGCTGCAGCCGGGCCGCCTCCGTGCGGGCGTCCGGGTGCACGGTGAAGGCCATATTCACCGACTGGTGCACCATCCACTGGCCGTAGTCCAGCAGCCGCCCCGCGTACGCCCGCGTCTGCGCGAGGTCGGGGTCGGACAGTGGTAGCTCCCGCAGCCGGGCCCGCAGGCGCAGGAAGGCCGAGCTTGCGTCGCTGCAGTCCCGGGCGACCTGCCCGGGGATGGGGCCGGGCTCCCCGCAGGAGGCCACCGCCGCGTCGGCTCGCCGCTGGGCGGCGACGGCATTCTCCAGCACGGCGAGCAGCGCCCGCGCCTGGACCGGGCGCGGCACTGGGGGCGGAGCGGGAGGAGGTCGCAGTCGTGTGACGAGGCGGACGGCACGGTGCAGCAAGGCTGTGCTGCTGCCGGGCGAGGATGCGGGCATGGTTCCTCCTGGTCAGCACGGCTGGACCAGGGACCGTCAGCGGACGCCTCCGCGGTTGCGGTGAGCCCCATCACCGGCACTCCCACCCCAGGGGCGTGCTCTTCCAGTGTGCGCCTTCCGCCATTCCAGGCCAGCCCACCGCCGCCTGCCATGGGCCGGAGGGGGCAGTCCGCCGAAATCATCAGCGCACGATCAGCACCGAGCAGGGGGCGTGCCCACTGGCCTTCTCCGCCGTGGAGCCCAGCAAGCGGCCCCAGACCGAGGAGTGCCCGGATCCACTTCCCAGAGCGAGGAGCGCTGCTGCGACAGAAGCCAGCGCGAGGGCAGTGAACAGGCCGGGGTAGCCGCCAAGGGGTTCGGCCAGGGCAGCTCCCGCGAACGGCGCCAAGGCCCCGCCCACGTCACCGGATGCGTCTGCGAGAGAGGCCGTTGCGCTCTGCCCCGGGTCTCGTCCCCGTCCTGTCGGCCGTCGGGTGCCATGGCGCGTCGGGCCGAGTAGCCAGGGCGCCGCCTGTCAGACGGAGCGCGTACACATCCCGGTCGGGGTCGGGGATGGGCCCGAGGCAGGTGCGGCCGGTCATGCCTCTCCTGCTCATCATCGCTCTCACGGTGGGGCCGATAGCCCCTTCTGGTCGCTTTCATGAGGGGGCCGACGGCCCGTTCTCATAGCGCGGCAGCCGCCTTGAGCAGCGCGGTCGCCGCCGTCTCGATGTCCTCGGGCGTGCTCCAGCGGCCCAGGGACAGTCGCAGGGCCCCGAGCGCGCGGCCCGCGTCGAGGCCCATGGCGGTCAGGACGGGCGAGGGGGTGTGGGTGCCGCTGTGGCAGGCCGAGCCGGTGGAGGCCGCCAGTCCGGGTGCGGTGGCGAGGAGTTCGTGCCCGAGCGTGCCGTCGATGCTGGCGTTGAGCGTGTTGGGCAGGCGACCCGTGTCGGGTCCGTTGAGGTGGACGCGGCCGGGCAGGGCGTCGGCCAGGCGCCGGTGCAGGCCGTCTCGGAGGGCGGCCATACGGGCCGGTGTCCCGTCGGCGAGTTCTTCGGCGGCGAGTTCGGCGGCCGTGCCCAGTGCGACGGCGAGCGCCACGTTCTCGGTGCCGGCGCGCAGGCCCCTTTCCTGACCTCCGCCGTAGACGAGCGGTTCGAGGGCGACGCCCTGGCGGACGTACAGGGCGGCGATGCCCTTCGGCGCGTACATCTTGTGGCCGACGACTGTCAGCAGGTCGACGCCCAACTCCCCTACGTCCAAAGGGATTTTCCCGGCCGCCTGGGCGGCGTCGCAGTGGAAGAGCGTCCCGTGGGCGCGGGTGATGCGGGCCAGTTCGGCGATGGGCTGGAGGACGCCGGTCTCGTTGTTTGCGGCCATGACCGAGACCAGGACCGTGTGTTCGGTGAGGGCGGAGGCGAGCGCCGCCGGGTCGACCAGGCCGTCGTGGTCGACGGACAGGTACGTCACCTCGGCGCCGTGGAATTGTTCCAGGGCGCGGCAGGTCGCCAGGACGGCCGGGTGTTCGGTGACCTGGGTGATCACATGCGGTCGGTCGGCCGTGGCGGTCAGTACGGTGCCGCGCAGGGCGAGGTTGTCGGCCTCGGAGCCGGAGCCGGTGAAGACGATCTCGTCGGGCCGGGCCCCGATCAGGGCCGCGACCTGCGCGCGTGCCTGATCGAGCGCGTGGCGGGGCTGATCGCCGTAGGAATGGTCGCTGGAGGGGTTGCCGAAGTACTGCCCCAGCTGAGGCAGCATCGCGTCGACCACCCGCGGGTCCACCGGGGTGGTGGCGTTGTAGTCCAGATAGACCGGCCCGCCCCGCAGCCCCGGGTGCGCGGGGATCACGCGGCTTCTCCGGTGGCCACCGGCAGGTCGGCCAGGCGCCACTCCAGCATGCCGTCGGACAACCGTACGGCTCTACGCCCGCGGGCGGCGAGCAGCCGCACGGCATCGTGGGCCAGGACGCAGTACTCGCCCCGGCAATAGGCGACGACCTCGGCCTCTGCGGGCAACTCGGCGATCCGGTCGGCGAGTTCTTCCACCGGGATGGAGAGCGCGCCTGGGATGTGCCCGGCGGCGTACTCCACGGCCGGACGCACGTCCAGGACGACGACCTCACCCGCCTGCGCACGGGCCAGCAGTTCCTCGCGCCCGACGCCCTCCGGCTGGTCGTCGCCGAGGTAGGCGGTGCGGGCGGCCTCGACGCCGGGCTGGTGGGTCTGGGCGACCCGGCGCAGCAGGGCGTAGAGGGCGGCGACGTCGTCTCCGGCCAGCCGGTAGTGGATGCGTACGCCCTCGCGGCGGGTGGTCACGAGCCCGGCCTGCTTGAGGGTCTGCAGATGCGCGGAGGCGGTGGTCAGGTTCAGTCCGGCCGCCTTGGCGAGGGCGTCGACGGTGCGTTCGCCCTGGGCCAGCAGGTCGAGCAGTTCCAGGCGCTTCCCGCTGCTCAGCGCCTTACCGGTGTGGGCGAAGGCGTCGTACAGCGCCGACTTGCGCGCGGGGTCTCCCATGGCATCCTCCATAAATCCATGGAATATTGTATAGGTGGGTGAGTGTGGAGGCCACCCGGCCCGTACCGTGACACCTGGAGGACCCGATGGGCTTCGCCGACGACCACCTGATACCGCTGGTCGACGAGGGACTGGGCAACAGCGCCTACCTCGTCGACCTGGGCGACGGGCACGCCCTGGCGGTGGACGCGAGCCGGGACCTGCGCGCCCTGCGCACCGCCGCCGCGCAACGCGGGCTGAGCGTCGCCTACGCCGCCGACACCCACCTGCACGCCGACTTCCTCACCGGTGCGCTCCAGCTCGCCGCCGACGACGGCGCGACCGTCCTGGCCTCCGCCGCCGGGCACCGCGCCTTCCCGCACACAGCGCTCGCCGACGGCGACGAGACCGACCTGGGCGGGCTGATACTGCGGGCTTTGGCCACTCCCGGTCACACCGACGAGCACCTGTCCTTCCTCCTCCTGGACGGCACACGGGAGTTGGGCGTCTTCACCGGAGGCTCCCTCATCGTCGGCTCAGCCGCTCGCACCGACCTGCTCGGCGCCGAGCGAGCGGACGAACTCGCCCGCGCCCAGTACCACTCCCTGCGGCGTCTTACCCAGCTGCCGGACACGACCGCCGTGTGGCCCACCCACGGCGCCGGCTCCTTCTGCTCCGCCCCGCCCAGCGCCGAACGCACCACCACCCTCGGCGCCCAGAAGCGGGCCAACTCCCTGCTCACCGCATCGGACGAGGACACCTTCGTACGGCAGCTGCTGGGCAGCCTCGGCTCCTACCCCGCCTACTTCGACCGCCTGGGCGAGATCAACCGGCGCGGCCCCGCGGTCCTCAGCGCCGCCCCGACCCTGGCCGCGCTCTCGGCGGCCGAGACGCGCCAACTGCTGGGCCAGGGGGCCCAGATCATCGACGTACGTCCCGTCACGGACTTCGCCCACGGCCACATCCCCGGCGCGATCTCCATCCCGCTGCGCGACCAGTTCGCCACGTGGCTCGGCTGGCTGCTGCCCGACGCCACCCCCCTCGTCTTCGTCACCGCACCCGGCCAGGACCTCGCCGAACTCACCTGGCAGGCCCTGAAGATCGGATACGAGCGGCTGGCCGGACACCTGGAGTGGACCGCCTGGCAGTCGGACGGCGGAGAGCAGCAGACCATCGACCTGCTCACCGCCGATCGCATCGCCGGCCGTCCGGTCCTCGACATCCGGCAGCGGGCCGAGCACCTCGCCGGCCACATCGCGGACGCGGTCCACATCGAACTCGGCGAGCTCGCCGGACACGCCGACGAAGCACCGGCCGGGGCCGTGGTCGCCTGCGGCCACGGCGAGCGCGCGATGACCGCCGCCAGCCTCCTCGCACGCGCCGGACACGAGGGCCTCGCCGTCCTGGACGGCGGACCGGGCGACTGGGCGAAAGCCACCGGCCGCACGTTGGAGGCAGGCGCGTGACCTCCCCGAAGTTCTCGGCCCCGCCCGAACAGGGGGGATCCTCATCCGCAACCGCCGGCGGCATACGGCTCGGACTGCGCGCCAACCTCGCTCAGTTCACCCTGCTCGTCGCGGTCAACGCCCTGGTCGGCGGCATGCTCGGCCAGGAACGCACCGTGCTGCCGCTGCTCGCCGACGACGTCTTCCACCTGTCCGCCTACACCGCCGCCCTCACCTACATCCTGGCCTTCGGCGCCACCAAGGCCATCACCAACTTCTTCGCCGGCACCTGGTCCGACCGCTACGGCCGCAAGCCGGTCCTGATCGCCGGCTGGCTGATCGCCCTGCCTGTGCCCGCCATGCTGGCCTGGGGCCCGACCTGGGCCTGGATCATCGCCGCCAACGTCCTGCTCGGCATGAACCAGGGCCTGACCTGGTCCACCACCGTCATCATGAAGATAGACCTGGTCGGCCCGCAGCGCCGTGGCCTGGCCATGGGCTTCAACGAGGCCGCAGGGTACGGAGCGGTGGCCGTCACCGCCATGGCCACCGGCGCCATCGCCGAACACGCCGGGCTGCGCCCCGAGCCCTTCCTCGTCGGCGCCGCCTATGCCGTCCTGGCCCTGGGCCTGTCCACCCTCGCCGTCCGCGAGACCCGCGAACACGCCCGCGCCGAGGCCGCGCAACACCACCAACAACCAGGCTCGGAAGCCGAGTTGACCACCGGCCAGATCGCCCGCCTCACCAGCCTGAGCGACAAGGCCCTGTCCGCCGCCAGCCAGGCCGGCATGGTCAACAACCTCAACGACGCCCTCGCCTGGGGCATCTTCCCCCTGCTCTTCGCCGCCCACGGCCTCTCCATCGCCCAGATCGGCGTCCTCGCCGCCCTCTACCCCGCCGTGTGGGGCGCGGGCCAGTTGCTCACCGGCTGGTGGTCCGACCACATCGGCCGCAAACACCTCATCACCGCGGGCATGCTGCTGCAGGCTGCCGCCATCGCCCTCGTCGCCGAAGGAACCACCTTCTCCGTCTGGGCCGCCGCCCAGATCCTGCTCGGCGTCGGCACCGCGCTGGTCTACCCGACGCTCCTCGCCGTCATCGGCGACGTCGCTCACCCCGCCTGGCGCGCCCGCGCAGTCGGCGTCTACCGGCTGTGGCGCGACGGCGGCTTCGCCGTCGGCGCACTCGTCGCCGGAATCCTCGCCGACGCCTACAGCCTCACCACCGCCATCTGGACCGTCGCCGCCCTCACCGCAGCCTCCGGCCTCGTCGTCGCGATCCGCATGTACGAAACCCACCCACGCTCGATGAACTGAGACCTGAATCATGGGAGCTCTCCCAGTGGGTTGTGCCGCCCGCGCCGACCCGACCGCAGGGTGGCGGCCGACGCCGCCACGGGCACCGTGGGCTGCTTGCGGCGAGCATCTGTCTGGCCGCCTCGGGCCGAACCTGGAAGCAACTGCCGCCTCTGTTCGGCCCACCCGGGCCGATCGCGCGCCCGCGCCCCACCGAGAGCCGGTCGCGCTGCGCGATTGCTCGGTGAACATGCGGGCGCTGAAAAGGGGGGTGCAATCTGGGAGTGGAACAGCCGGCTGCTCACGCGCGAGAGGTTCGGTGACGTCGATCCCTCCGCCGAACCCGAGGCCGTTGAGGATGTCCTGCCGCCGGTGCAGACGGTTGTGAACTACGACGAGCCGGACTTCACCCCGTACAGCGCGAGGTCCTCGGGCCCGGATAGGGGAAGGGCGAGGAACGGCGGGCGGCGCGTGAGCACAAAGCACGCGTCTTCAGCGACTACTTCCATTTCGGCCAGGCACGGGAGCTGATAGGCGCCTCTACCGGACCCGAACGTCCCGCCGTCGCCCCGGAGAAGCCGTTGGCCTGCAACGGGTTCGCTCCCGACTTCGTCCACCGCAGCATCCCGGCACCCGATCTGACGATCGAGCAGGTGGTGGAACCGGGTGTCACGTTCGCCCACGAGGCGCTGAAGGCCCACGTGAACGCGTTCGGCGAAGTCCGCCGCACGGACCGCTGACCGAGGCGGGCGACCGGTCGGGCAGACCGAGTCGGAAACGGGCATCACGGCCAGCCAGGGAGGACCCACCGCCCATGCCCCACGGACAACTCCCCTTCCGACCACGAAGGCGGGGGAAGAGCGGAAGAGCAACGACGGCCGGGCGTCGCAGACGCAGAAGCGGGCACGTTCTCACCGAGCTCGGCGCGTCGAAGACCTGCTGTGGGCCCACGACCAGCCACCGGGACTGGGCCGGCAGCGGCCGGGGAGGAACGACGACGACGGTCGTCAGCCGATGATGTTGGTAAGGAGTTCGCGGACCTGGGCGGGGGTGGGGACGCGGCCTGAGGTGAGGACTTTCTCGTCGACGACGAGGGCGGGTGTACTCATGATCCCGTAGGCGGCGATGGTGGGGTAGTCGGTGACCTTCTCGATGGTGGCGTCGAGACCGAGGGCGTTCACGGCTTCGCGGGTCGCGCGCTCCAGGGTGCGGCAGTTGGCGCAGCCGGGGCCGAGCACCTTGATGATCATGTGGGGTCTCCTTTCGGGATCGGGTGAGGGTCAGGCGAGGACGAGGTTGAACAGGTAGCCGACGGCGACGATGCCGGTGGCGACGACGGCCACGAAGGCGGCCAGCAACTGCGGTTTCAGGACGCGGCGCAGCAGAATCATCTCGGGCAGTGAGAGGGCGACGACGCTCATCATGAAGGCGAGCAGGGTGCCCATCGGGAGTCCCTTTTCGTACATGGCCTGGACGAGGGGCATGACGCCGGCGGCGTTGGAGTACAGGGGCACGCCGATGGCGACGGCGATCAGGACGCCGAAGGCGTTGCCGCCTCCGGCATGGGAGGCGAAGAAGTCGGCCGGCGCCCAGCCGTGGATGACGGCACCGAGGCCGATGCCGACAAGCAGATAGGGCCAGATCTTACGCAGGATCGTGGTGACCTCTTCGGCGCCCATCTGGAGACGCTGGGCGAAGGTGAGGCCGGCGGTGGAGTCGATGACCTGGCCGCCCAGGCGGGTCTCGAACACGAAGGGTTCGACCCATTTCTGTACACCGAGGCGGCCCAGGGTCCAGCCGGAGGCAACGGCCACACTCAGGCCCGCCGCGATGTAGAGAGCTGTGACCTGCCAGCCGAACAGGGTGAACAGCAGGCCGATCGCGATCTCGTTGACCAGCGGGCTGGCGATGAGGAAGCTCAGCGTGACGCCGATCGGGACGCCGGCGGCGACGAACCCGATGAACGCCGGTACGGCGCTGCACGAGCAGAACGGGGTGATCACGCCCAGGCCGGCGGCCATGACGTTGCCGACACCCTGCCGCTTGCCGCCGAGCAGCGCGCGGGTGCGTTCGATGCTCATGTAGGAGCGCAGGACGGTGACGACGAAGATGATGCCCACCAGCAGCAGAGCGATCTTGACCGTGTCGTAGCAGAAGAAGTGGATCGTCTCCGTCGGCCGGGTGTCGGCCCGTAGCCTGGCGACGTCGTAGAGCAGCCGGTCCCACACCCATCCGTTGATCCAGTAAGCGAGTAACCAGGCACCCGCGGCACCGGCCAGGGTCAGCGTCCTGCCGCAGGTCGAGGCAGGCAGCCGTTCGGCGATGCTCATGGCCGCACCCGCCCCGGCGCGGGCAGCCCGGGCAGCCCGGGCAGCCCGGGCAGCGAGGAGCGCATGCGGGCGAGTGCATCGTCGGCGAGGGCGTAGTCGATCCAGCGGCCCCGTCGGCTGGTGGTCACCAGACCGGACTCGCGCAGCACCTTGAGGTGGTAGCTGAGCAGGTTCGCGGCGATCGGCAGGTGCTCCTGCAGGCTGCACACGCATGCCGGTCCGTGCACGAGCTGTTGCAGCACGCTCCAGCGGACCGGGTCGGCGACGACCTGCAGCAGGGACACCGATGCGGCTGCCGCCAAGTCCGCTTCGAGCAGCGGTCCGACGGTCGTTTCAGTCCCTGTTGAATCAATCATGCTTGAAGTGTGGAACGCCCCGTTCCACCTCGACCCGGGCCGAAAGGGCATCGACACATCGACGAACGGACCTTCCTCCGTGGGCCGTTCGGCTCTGCTGAACGCGGCAGCCGCCGCTGCCGACACCTCATGGGATGGGGCGGCCGGTACATGGAGGGGGTGATCGGGTGGGTTGTCGCGTCCTGGCGTGGGCCCGGGCTCCGTACGCCGTCCGCGCGGTCAGCAGTGCCGGGACGCAGAGGTCGTCGAGGAGTCCGCGGACCCGGCGCTCGATGTCGTCGCGGATGGGCCGGACGTCGTCGACGGACTGGCCCACAGAGTCGTCCAGAGTCCATTCGAGGCCGACGCGGACATGCAGGCCAAACAGAGCAGCGCCTGCTGCACAGGCCCGGCCGAGGCCGCCGTGACGGAACCGGCCGTCGTGGACTCATGTTTTTTGATGCACCGATGACCGACCTCCAACGAGGCCGTGACCGGGGCGGAAGACCGGCGGCCTCGCGTCGCCCTGCCCGCCCTGTGCGTCACCCGGCTCACCAACTGGGGCATCGCCTTCCCGTTCTCAACGCCCGGATCACTGCTGATACCGGTCGGTCGCTGGCCGCCATCACCAGCGCCTTCTCGACTGCCTGATCGTCTCCGCGCTCGCCGGGGTCCCCGCTGGTCGCATCCTCGATTGTCGCGGCCTGTGCGCACGACAACTGCCTGGTTCGGCTGTGGAGTGGGGCAGAGGGGAACAGCGGCGGGTGCGCGCCGGCGTTTGACGGGCTGCGCCTTCGGGGCCTGCCGGTCCCCGTGCTTTGCGGCACTGAACTCACGTGGACCAGGTGGTAGGCAGAAACGGTAACGACCCACCAGACCGTGTGCGCTTCCGTGTGCTCTCGGACACATCAGGGCAGGTCACGCGCGGTTTGGCGAGTATCGGCGACAGGAATCCCATGGTGCCGCGCAGTTTTGGCATTTGTTGGCGAGCGAGGCCACAGCGCGCTCAGGTGCGTGCCCTTGGCCTGCGGAAATATTTCAGCAGGCGAGGTTATCCACAGGGTGTGCGGTGGTGTGTGGACTGAAACGAGCAACGGTCAAGTAGGCCGTGTGCGTTTTGGCATGCACAAGAAAGGCCCTGACCGGCGTTTCCGCTGGTCAGGGCCTAAATTTCCGGTGCCCCCGGCAGGATTCGAACCTGCGCACACGGCTCCGGAGGCCGTTGCTCTATCCCCTGAGCTACGGGGGCGTGTTCGTCGCGGTGTTCGTGGCGACGGGTAGAACCCTACCAGCTCCATACCCGTGTTCATGAACAGGTTTCCCGGTGGTCAGAGAGGTCGGCGGAGGGATGGTCCAGGAGGTGTCCCGGGTCGCTCGCAGGGGGTGGAAGTGGGGAAAACCCGGACGCGGTGGCCGGTCCGGACCTACTCTCAAGTTGTGCCAGGCGCGTCGGGTCGGGTGCTTGTTGTGGACGACAACAAGGTCATCCGGCAGTTGATCAGGGTCAATCTCGAACTGGAGGGTTTCGAGGTCGTGACCGCGGCCGATGGTGCCGAGTGTCTGGACGTCATCCACCAGGTACGGCCCGATGCCGTGACCCTCGATGTCGTGATGCCCCGGCTGGACGGACTGCGTACCGCCGCTCGGCTGCGCAGCGATCCCCGTACCCGTGATCTGCCCCTCGCCATCGTCAGCGCCTGTACCCAGCACGAGGTCGACAGCGGACTCGACGTCGGCGTCGACGCGTTTCTCGCCAAGCCCTTCGAGCCTTCCGAACTCATCGCGCTCGTACGGCAGTTGATCGAGCGTGGACGGCGTGACGCTACGGACGGACTGTCCATCGGGGATCCCTTCGGCGCGGGCGAGGTCGAACGCGCCGAAAGGGTCGACCGGGCCGAACGCGCTGGACGGGGCGAGCGGGCTGGACGGGGCGGTCGTACCGGCGGCTGAAACCGTCACCCACCCGACACTGCCCCCACCTGACGCCGGTTGCCCCCGGCGCTGGACACACCTCCAGCCCATTCCCCGCGAACCCCCACCCCGGCGTCCGCATCCCCACCCCCAGGCGTCCACATCCCGGACCCCCGGCCAAACCGGCTGGCCTACCCACCCCCCTCCTCCCCTACGCTTGTCCCGTGACCCCCGTCGAGCTCTCCCGTACCGTGCTGCGCGCGGTGCGCCGTGCTGTCGAGGGCGGGGAGCTGAGCGTGGTCGTGCCGGAGACGGCCTCGGTGACCGTGCCGGGGGTCGGCGGGTGGGGTGACTACGCCACCAACATCGCCCTTCAACTGGCCCGGCCCGCCGGAGAGACCCCTCGGCACGTCGCCGAGCTGCTGCTGCCGCATCTGGCCGGCGCGCAGGGCGTCAGCGGGGTCGAGATCACCGGGCCCGGGTTTCTCAACATCAGTCTGGGGAGTACGGCGTCCACCTCGCTCGTCGCGGAGATCCTGCGACGCGGACCGCGGTACGGGTTCGTCGACGACCGAATCATCGGCGATGACACCACCCCTGACGCCCCAGCCGCTCAGCTCGTACGACTCCATGCCCCCTACGAGCCACGCGCCCTCGTCGTCATGGACGTCGTCGCCCGTCTGCTGCGCTCACAGGGGGCCGTCGTCCGCACCAGCTGTGAGGCCCGGTCGCCCGAGCCGACCTGGGCGGCCGTTCTCGGTGTCGCCGGCGTCGACCCCCAGGAATCCACCCCGCTCGACCGGGACCGGGACCGAGACCTCGACCTCGCCCTTGAAGTCGTACGCCCCGTCCCCGTCCCCGTCCCCACCCCCGACATCGCCGCCCTCCTCGCCCTCGGCCGCGACGCCGCCCGCTGGGCCCTGCTCCATCCCGCCGCCCATGACCGGCCCCGTCTCGCCGCCGACCACCTTGTGCAGCGGGAGTCGAATCCGCTCTTCCGGGTCCGTTACGCCTACGCCCGCACCCGGGCCGTCAGCCGCAACGCCGCCGACCTCGGATTCACCGCCGAACCCGGCGACGTACAGGACACGTACGACGTGCAGGGCGTCGTAGAAGAGGTCACCACCTCCCTCAGGCGCCCTCTCGGCCCAGAGGTCACCCCCCTCCTCGCCGATCACCCCCGCGTCCTGTCCCGCGCGGCAGCGCACCGCGCGCCCGACCTGCTCGCCCGTCACCTGGTCGTCGTAGCCGATGCGACGCTCTCTCTTCTTCCCGCGGTGCTTCCGCTCGGGGACGAGAAACCCTTGGCCGCCCACCGTGCCCGGCTCGCGCTTGCCGAAGCCGCTGGGGCGGTGCTCGCCGGTGGCCTCTCCCTGCTCGGCATCGACGCACCCGAACACCTCTGAGCGCCAGGACCGAGCCGAGACCAGGTCAGACAGACACACAGACAGCAAGAAGTCACCGCTCGATCCTCGCGCCAGGAAGAGACAGAAGAGAACACGACATGAGCCGTTCCGCACACCCCGCAGGTCCCCGTCACGCCGATGTGCTGCCCGAAGGGCACTACTCCGGTCCCGCCGCCGACCTCAACGCACTCGACCCCAAGGTGTGGGCGCAGACCGTCACCCGCGACGACGACGCGAACGGTGTCGTCACCGTCGGCGGTATCGATGTGAAGACCCTCGCCGAGCGGCACGGGACCCCGGCGTACGTTCTCGACGAGGACGACTTCCGGCAGCGTGCCCGGGCCTGGCGTACCGCCTTCGGGCACGACGCCGACGTCTTCTACGCCGGCAAGGCGTTCCTGTCCCGTGCCGTCGTGCGGTGGTTGCACGAGGAGGGGCTGAATCTCGATGTGTGTTCCGGGGGAGAGCTGGCCACCGCCCTTTCCGCCGGTATGCCCGCCGACCGCATCGCCTTCCACGGCAACAACAAGTCCACGGACGAGATCCACAGGGCCATCGAGGCCGGTGTCGGGCGGATCGTCCTCGACTCCTTCCAGGAGATCGTCCGCGTCGCCCACATCGCGCAGTCCCTCGGCAAGCGGCAGCGCGTGCAGATCCGTATCACTGTCGGCGTCGAGGCGCATACGCACGAATTCATCGCCACCGCCCACGAAGACCAGAAGTTCGGGATTCCGCTGGCGGGAGGGCAGGCCGCCGAGGCCGTACGGCGCGCGCTTCAGCTCGACGGGCTCGAACTGATCGGGATTCACTCCCACATCGGGTCGCAGATCTTCGACATGTCCGGGTTCGAGGTCGCCGCCCATCGTGTTGTCGGGTTGCTGAAGGACATTCGGGACGAGCACGGCGTCGAGCTGCCCGAGATCGACCTCGGGGGCGGGCTCGGGATCGCGTACACCAGTGATGACGACCCCCGCGAACCCCACGACATCGCCAAGGCGCTCACCGAGATCGTCACCCGCGAGTGCGACTCCGCCAAGCTGCGGACTCCTCGGATCTCCGTCGAGCCCGGGCGCGCCATCGTCGGGCCCACCGCCTTCACGCTCTACGAGGTCGGCACCATCAAGCCGCTCGACGGGCTGCGGACGTACGTCTCGGTCGACGGTGGCATGTCCGACAACATCCGGACGGCGCTCTACGACGCCGAGTACAGCGTCGCTCTCGTGTCCCGTCGCTCCGATGCCGAGCCGATGCTCGCCCGTGTTGTCGGCAAGCACTGCGAGAGCGGGGACATCGTGGTCAAGGACGCGTTTCTGCCGGGGGATCTGGCACCCGGTGATCTCATCGCCGTACCGGCCACGGGCGCGTACTGCCGTTCCATGGCCAGCAATTACAACCATGTGCTCCGGCCGCCGGTCGTCGCCGTGAAGGACGGCGAGTCGCGGGTCATCGTCCGGCGGGAGACCGAGGAGGACCTGCTCCGGCTCGACGTCGGTTGAGCCGCACTCCGCAGAAACGAATGGGGTGGAAGATCTCTCGTCTTCCACCCCTGTGAAAATGAAATCGATGTCTCACGATCCGGACTATGGATAGAAAGTCCCGTCCGGTGAGTGAGACTGGTCCAACCGATGACGGTATGAGGAAACGAGGTCGGATGATGCGTACGCGTCCGCTGAAGGTGGCGCTGCTGGGCTGTGGAGTGGTCGGCTCAGAGGTGGCGCGCATCATGACGACGCACGCCGACGACCTCGCCGCCCGCATCGGCGCACCGATCGAGCTGGCGGGAGTCGCGGTACGGCGGCCCTCCAAGGTCCGTGAAGGCATCGACCCCGCCCTCGTCACCACCGACGCCACCGCCCTCGTCGAACGCGGCGACATCGATGTGGTGGTGGAGGTCATCGGGGGTATCGAGCCCGCCCGGTCGCTCATCACCACCGCCTTCGAGCACGGCGCCTCCGTCGTCTCCGCCAACAAGGCGCTGCTCGCCCAGGACGGCGCCGCCCTGCACGCCGCCGCCGAGCGGCAGGGCAAGGATCTTTACTACGAGGCCGCCGTCGCCGGGGCGATTCCCCTCATCCGGCCGCTGCGTGAGTCCCTCGCGGGGGACAAGGTCAACCGCGTGCTCGGGATCGTCAACGGGACCACCAACTTCATCCTCGACAAGATGGACTCGACCGGCGCCGGGTACCAGGAGGCTCTCGACGAGGCCACCGCCCTCGGGTACGCCGAAGCCGATCCCACCGCCGACGTCGAGGGGTTCGACGCCGCCGCCAAGGCCGCCATCCTCGCCGGAATCGCCTTCCACACGCGCGTGCGTCTCGACGACGTCTACCGCGAGGGGATGACCGAGGTCACCGCCGCCGACTTCGCCTCCGCGAAGAACATGGGCTGCACCATCAAGCTGCTCGCCATCTGCGAGCGGGCCGAGGACGGCGGGTCCGTCACCGCGCGCGTGCATCCCGCCATGATCCCGCTCAGCCACCCGCTCGCCTCCGTCCGCGGCGCCTACAACGCCGTGTTCGTCGAGTCCGACGCCTCCGGGCAGCTGATGTTCTACGGCCCCGGAGCGGGCGGTGCCCCCACCGCCTCCGCCGTCCTCGGCGACCTCGTCGCCGTGTGCCGCAACCGGCTCAACTCGACCACCGGGCCAGGGGAGTCGGCGTACGCCGGACTGCCCGTGTCGGGCATGGGCGAGGTCGTCACGCGGTACCACATCAGCCTCGACGTCGCCGACAAACCGGGTGTTCTCGCACAGGTCGCCACCGTGTTCGCCGAGCACGGTGTCTCGATCGATACGGTTCGGCAGCAGGGGAAGGACGGCGAGGCCTCTCTCGTCGTCGTCACGCACCGCGCGTCCGACGCCGCCCTCACCGGGACCGTCGAGGCGTTGCGCAAGCTCGACACCGTGCGGGGTGTCGCCAGCATCATGCGGGTTGAAGGAGAGTAACCAGCAATGACCCACCAGTGGCGCGGAATCATCGAGGAGTACCGGGACCGGCTCCCGGTGTCCGACAGCACGCCGGTCGTCTCCCTCCGCGAGGGCGGCACGCCCCTCGTGCCCGCGCAGGTGCTCTCCGAGCGCACCGGCTGCGAGGTCCACCTCAAGGTGGAGGGTGCCAACCCCACAGGGTCCTTCAAGGACCGCGGTATGACCATGGCCATCACGCGGGCCAAGGAGGAGGGCGCGCAGGCCGTCATCTGCGCCTCCACCGGCAACACCTCCGCGTCCGCCGCCGCCTACGCCGTGCGCGCCGGGATGGTCTGTGCCGTTCTCGTGCCGCGCGGCAAGATCGCGCTCGGCAAGATGGGCCAGGCCCTCGTGCACGGCGCGAAGATCCTCCAGGTCGACGGAAACTTCGACGACTGCCTCACCCTCGCCCGCGAGCTGAGCGACAACTACCCTGTGGCGCTGGTGAATTCGGTCAACCCGGTGCGCATCGAGGGCCAGAAGACGGCCGCCTTCGAGATCGTCGACATGCTCGGCGACGCGCCCGACATCCACGTCCTGCCGGTGGGCAACGCGGGCAACATCACCGCGTACTGGAAGGGCTACAAGGAGTACGCCGGCGACAAGATCGCCCGGCAGACTCCGCGCATGTGGGGGTTCCAGGCGTCCGGGTCCGCGCCCATCGTGCGCGGCGAGATCGTCAAGGACCCGTCGACCATCGCCACCGCGATCCGCATCGGCAACCCGGCCTCCTGGCAGTACGCGCTCGCCGCGCGGGACGAGTCCGGCGGGTTCATCGACGAGGTGACGGACCGTGAAATCCTGCGCGCCTACCGCCTGTTGGCCGCACAGGAGGGTGTTTTCGTCGAGCCCGCGTCCGCCGCTTCCGTCGCCGGTCTGCTGAAGGCGGCCGAGCAGGGCAAGGTCGACCCGGGCCAGACCATCGTCTGCACGGTGACCGGAAACGGTCTGAAGGACCCCGACTGGGCCGTCGCGGGCGCCCCGCAGCCGGTCACGATCCCGGTCGACGCGCCGACCGCCGCCGAGCGACTCGGACTCGCGTAGAACGACGTTTGGCGCGTCCCGTAGGGGAGTTCCCCGCGGGGGGTGCACAGGGGGCTTACGACACGCATCGTGCGCCTCCTGTGCGCCCTATGTCGCCACAGAACCTTCCTTCGATAGGCTGTACCGAACCCGCCCGCCGCATATGCCTGCGCGCATGGCTCGGCACCGCGCCGTCTCCACGGCCCGAGGGTCTCCACGTACCTATCGGATGTCATCGAACTTCATCGCACTTCATCGAATGTCTTCGACAATCACGCAGCTCAAGGAGAGTCATCGAGCGATGGCCGGTCCAGCCTTCCGCGCCGCCGCCGTCCGGGTGCGCGTCCCCGCCACCAGCGCCAACCTCGGCCCGGGCTTCGACGCCTTCGGCCTCTCGCTGGGGCTCTACGACGACGTCGTCGTCCGTGTCGCCGACTCCGGGCTGCTCATCGACATCGCGGGCGAGGGCAGCGAGACCCTCCCGCGCGACGAGAACCACCTCCTCGTACGGTCCCTGCGCACCGCCTTCGACCTGCTCGGCGGACAGCCGCGCGGCCTGGAGATCGTCTGCGCCAACCGCATTCCGCACGGCCGCGGCCTGGGCTCCTCCTCCGCCGCCATCTGCGCCGGCATCGTCGCCGCGCGCGCCGTGACCATAGGCGGGGACTCCAAGCTCGACGACACGGCCCTGCTGGAGCTCGCCACCGAGATCGAGGGCCACCCCGACAACGTGGCGGCCTGTCTGCTGGGCGGTTTCACGCTCTCCTGGATGGACGCGGGCGCCGCACGGGCGATCAGGATGGACCCCGCCGGTTCCATCGTTCCGGTGGTTTTCGTGCCCGGGAAGCCCGTCCTCACCGAGACGGCGCGCGGCCTGCTCCCGCGCAACGTCCCGCACGTCGACGCGGCCGCCAACGCGGGCCGCGCCGCACTGCTCGTCGAGGCCCTCACCCGCCGCCCCGAACTGCTGCTGCCCGCCACCGAGGACCGCCTGCACCAGGAGTACCGGGCACCGGCCATGCCCGAGAGCGCGGCGCTCGTCGAGCGGCTGCGCGCGGACGGGGTGCCGGCCGTCATCTCCGGTGCCGGGCCCACCGTGTTGGCACTGGTCGACGCCGACAACGCCGACAAGGTCGCCCATCTCGCCGGCGAGGGCTGGGCCGCCAACCGGCTCGATCTCGACGAACAGGGCGCGTGCGTCCTTCCGCTCGCGGCCCCGAGCAGCGCCCCGAGCAGCAATTGACTACGTACCGTCGCCGGATTTCGAGAGGGGGAATGTTTGTTGGATCCGGTAGTGTTAATCTCAAGTCTGCACCCGACCCCACCATGGCGAGGTGCTTGTTGTCCCCGTCAGGGACAGACATTCTTCCGGGAGCCTCCCAAACCACACTCTGTTCCGTCCGGGCACTGAGTGGTTCGCCGGGCACGCTCCGGAAGCCGGGAAAGCTCCGGAATTGGTGCGACCAAGCAACGTGACACAGCCACTCGGTGCCACTGCTTTGGGAAGCGCCGTCACCAGAAATCTCTTCCGCCGCTTAGGCGGACCACCGCCCCGGCACGGTTCACACAGCAAGAACCGAAGCCGGACAGCACAACCGGTCGCCGAGCCAGACAGGCCGACGTCCGCTCCAGGGAAGGACCCTTCGTGAGCGACACCACCGATCTGATGGGCGCGCGTGTCGAGGAGACCGCTGCCGCGCCCGCCACGGACGCCTCCGCGCCTGCCACCGGTGCCGGCTCCCGGCGGCGCCGCGGTACCGGCCTCGACGGCATGGTGCTGGCCGAGCTGCAGCAGGTCGCGTCCGGCCTCGGCATCAGGGGCACCGCGCGGATGCGCAAGAGCCAGCTGATCGAGGTCATCAAGGAGGCGCAGGCGGGCGGAGGTGCTCCGGCCAAGGCCGAGACCGCCACCGAGACCAAGCCCAAGCGCCGCGCCACCTCCAAGACCCGTACGGGCGACGAGACGGTCTCCCCGGCCGAGGAGAAGGCCGAGAAGGTCGCCGCCGAGAAGGCCGTGGCCCAGCAGCAGATCGAGATCCCCGGCCAGCCGGCCAGCGACGATGCGCCTGTTGAGCGCCGTCGTCGCCGGGCGACCGCCGAGGCGGGCAGCCCCGAGACGGTCGTCGCCGAGGTCAAGAGCGAGCCGAGGGCCGAGACGCCCGCCGCCGCGCAGGGCGAGGCCAGGGGCGACGCGGGTGACGACGGCCGTCAGGGCCGCCGTGACCGCCGTGACCGCGACCGCGGTGGCCGTCAGGACCGTGACCGCGGCGACCGCCGCAAGGGCGACGAGCAGCAGGGCGGCGGCCAGCAGCAGGACCGCCAGCAGGGCGGCGGCCGTCAGGACCGCCAGCAGCAGGGCCAGCAGCAGAGCGGTGGCCGCCAGGACCGTCAGGACCGGCAGCCGCGCGACAACGGCCCGCAGGACGACGACGACTTCGACGGCGGACGCCGTGGCCGTCGTGGCCGTTACCGGGACCGTCGTGGCCGTCGTGGCCGTGACGAGTTCGGCGGCACCGCCGCGGGCGAGCCGCAGGTCGCGGACGACGATGTCCTGATCCCCGTCGCGGGCATCCTCGACATCCTCGACAACTACGCCTTCATCCGTACGTCGGGCTACCTGCCGGGTCCGAACGACGTGTACGTCTCCCTCGCCCAGGTCCGCAAGAACGGCCTGCGCAAGGGCGACCACGTCACCGGCGCGGTCCGCCAGCCGAAGGAGGGCGAGCGCCGCGAGAAGTTCAACGCGCTCGTGCGCCTCGACTCGGTCAACGGCATGGCGCCCGAACACGGCCGCGGGCGGCCGGAGTTCAACAAGCTGACGCCGCTGTACCCGCAGGACCGGCTCCGTCTGGAGACCGACCCGGGTGTGCTGACGACCCGCATCATCGACCTCGTCGCGCCGATCGGCAAGGGCCAGCGCGGTCTGATCGTGGCCCCGCCGAAGACCGGCAAGACCATGATCATGCAGGCGATCGCCAACGCGATCACGCACAACAACCCCGAGTGCCACCTGATGGTCGTCCTGGTCGACGAGCGTCCGGAAGAGGTCACCGACATGCAGCGGTCGGTGAAGGGCGAGGTCATCTCCTCGACCTTCGACCGCCCGGCCGAGGACCACACCACGGTCGCGGAGCTGGCCATCGAGCGCGCCAAGCGCCTGGTGGAGCTGGGCCACGACGTCGTCGTCCTGCTCGACTCGATCACGCGTCTGGGCCGGGCCTACAACCTCGCCGCGCCCGCCTCCGGCCGCATCCTCTCCGGTGGTGTCGACTCCACGGCGCTGTACCCGCCCAAGCGCTTCTTCGGTGCCGCGCGCAACATCGAGGACGGCGGCTCGCTGACCATCCTCGCCACCGCGCTCGTCGACACCGGCTCGCGCATGGACGAGGTCATCTTCGAGGAGTTCAAGGGCACGGGCAACGCCGAGCTGAAGCTCGACCGGAAGCTCGCCGACAAGCGCATCTTCCCCGCGGTGGACGTCGACGCGTCCGGTACCCGTAAGGAAGAGATCCTGCTCGGCAGCGACGAGCTGGCCGTCACGTGGAAGCTGCGCCGGGTGCTGCACGCGCTCGACCAGCAGCAGGCGATCGAGCTGCTCCTCGACAAGATGAAGCAGACGAAGTCGAACGCCGAGTTCCTGCTCCAGATCCAGAAGACCACTCCTGGCAACGGCGACTGAGGGAAGTCAGCGTCATCGGAGGGCCGCCCCCTGTTGTGGGGGCGGCCCTCTGCGTTGTCAGTGCCCCGCTGTAGGATCGCGCTCTTCGGACTCGCTTTCGACGATCGTCCGAACTTCTGATCCCGAGGGGGGACTTGAATGGGTACGCCCATGCCTGGGGCCGGTCGGCACAGACGCCGGATACGTTTCGCCCTGCCCGTCGCCGCGGCCGCTGTAGCCGCCGCCGTGACCGCCGCGGTGCTGACGACGTCCGCCGGTGCCGCCACCGCGCTGCCGACGCCGACCGCGAAGCCCGTCGTCAGCCAGCCGTCGCTCGCCACGCTGAAGAAGCGCATCGCGGGCGCCGAGGCCGGTGACGACATCGCCGGCCAGACGACCACCAAGAAGTCGTCCCGGAGTGCGAGCACCACCGCCACGACCGCCAGCCCGAGGATCATCGGCGGCACGACGACGACCATCAGCGCCGCGCCGTACATGGCGCAGCTCTGGTACTACGACGACAAGGGCACCGCCGACGAGGCCGACGACCTCGGCTTCTTCTGCGGCGGCTCGGTCATCTCGCCGTCGAAGATCCTGACCGCCTCGCACTGCGTCAAGGGCTACAACTGGGCCAAGTACGGCACGGTCGTCACCAGCGCCACCGTGCTGCCGACCACCGACGCCGACGGCAACCTCGACCTGCACGGCGGCCAGGCCACCGCGGTCCTGCGGCAGTGGAACCACCCGTCGTACAACGCGACGACGATCGACAACGACGTGGCGGTCCTCACCCTGGGGGCGCCCGTCAAGGCGACCCCGATCCGCATGACGACGAACACCGACACCACGTCGTACACGGGCACGGCCGCCAAGACCGCCAAGGTCTACGGCTGGGGCCGTACCAGCTCCTCGTCGGAGGACATCTCCGAGACGCTGAAGACGGCCTCGCTGCCGATCCAGTCGGACGCCACCTGCGCCGCCGCCTACGGCAGCCTGTACATCAAGGGTCACAACGTCTGCGCGGGCGAGCCCGCCACCGGCAGTGACACCACCACGACGGCCATCTGCAACGGCGACTCCGGCGGCCCGCTGGTCGTCGCCGGCCGGATCGTCGGTGTCGTCTCCTGGAGCGCCGACGACGGTGACGCCACCACGGTCAACGACTGTGTCGTCGAAGGCACCTACGGCGTCTTCGCGAAGGTCAGCGCGTACGTCGGCGCGGCCTACGCGCAGGTCGACGACGGCAACCTGAGCTACACCGACAACAAGGCCGACATCTTCGCCCGCAAGTCCTCCACCAAGGTGGGCTACGAGCTGGACTCCAAGGGCACCTCACTGGCCACCCGCCAGTCCCTGGGCGACTGGGGCGGCGTCAACCTGGTCCGGTCCGCCGACCTGAACCGGGACGGCTTCCAGGACTACGTCTACCGGACCACCGACGGCGCGGTCTACTGGGACCACTTCGCGCTCAACAGCGCGCGCGACGACGGCAGTTGGGTCAGCACGAAGATCTTCACCAACTGGAAGACCCGCACCCGGATCATCGCCCCCGGCGATGTCACCGGCGACTACCTGCCCGACCTGATCTCGGTCGACAGCTCCGGTGTCCTGTGGATCTACCCCGGCAAGGGCAACGGCACCTTCAGCTCGCCGTCGCGGGTCGGCGCGGGCTGGAGCCAGTACAACGCGCTCGTCGGCAAGGGCGACTTCAACGGCGACGGCAAGGCCGACCTGATCGCCCGCAACAAGAGCACCGGCGCCGTCTACCTGTACAAGGGCGCCGGCAAGTCCGGCTCGGGTGCCTTCGCGGCCCGCATCAAGGTGCGCAGCTGGGCCAGCTACAACGCCTTCGACGCGGTCGGCGACTTCACCGGCGACGGCAAGGCGGACCTCCTGATCCGCAACGCCAGCGGCTCGCTGTACGTGTACCCGGGTACCGGCAAGGCGACCAGCGAGATCTTCGGCACACCGAAGTCACTTGGTACCGGTTTCCAGCAGTACGACATCTTCGGGTGAAATAGCAGGTGAGCGGCGCATGACCCGCTGACGTGACTACACAGAGTGCCCATCGCCGTACGCGATGGGCACTCTGCGTTGTGCAACCCTTTGTCGAGTTTCCCCGTCTGACCAGGCGGACGAAAATGGAGCGGTACTGACCGCGCCTGACCCTGAAAGCAGGGGGTAACCGACCGGACGAGAGACCGAGGAGCCCATGTCCGCCGAGAGCACGCCGGAGCCCGCTATACCGGGCAAGGACGGCAACAGCGGCCCGCGTCACCGCGCCGGAGGCCGCAAGCAGAAGAACCGCAGTCCTCGCCACAGGGCCCTGATGATCACGGCCTGGGTCGCCGGAGGCGTCCTGGTGCTGGGCGGTACCGGCGCGGGATACGTGTACTTCAAGCTCAACGGCAACATCAAGAGCGTCGACATCAACCAGGCCCTCGGCACCGACCGGCCGGTCAAGGTCGACAACGGCTCCGAGAACATCCTCGTCCTGGGCTCCGACTCCCGCTCCGGCACCAACAAGAAGCTGGGCGGCGGCACCGACGACGGCAGCGCCCGCTCCGACACCGCGATGATCATCCACGTCTACAAGGGCCACAAGAAGGCCAGCGTGGTGTCCATTCCGCGCGACACCCTCGTCGACCGGCCCGAGTGCACCGACACCAAGGGCGTCACCCACGACGCGGCCTCCGGCGTGATGTTCAACGAGGCGTACTCGACCGGCGGCGCCGCCTGCACGGTGAAGACCGTCGAGTCCATCTCAGGTCTGCGCATGGACCACTACCTCGAAGTCGACTTCGCCGGCTTCGAGAAGCTCATCAACGAGCTGGGCGGCGTCCAGATCACCACCACCAAGGACATCAAGGACACGAAGAGCCACCTGGACCTCAAGGCCGGCAAGCACACGCTCAACGGCTCGCAGGCCCTCGGCCTGGTCCGCACCCGGCACGGCGTCGGCGACGGCTCCGACCTCGGCCGCATCCAGCTCCAGCAGGCGTTCATCAAGGCCCTGGTCAACCAGGTCAAGCACGTCGGCCTCCTGACCAGCCCGACCAAGCTCTTCGACCTCGCCAACACCGCCACACAGGCCGTCACCACCGACTCCGACCTCGGCTCGGTGAACTCCCTCACGTCCTTCGCCAACGGCCTCAAGGGCATCAGCTCCGCCGACATGACCATGGTCACGATGCCGGTCGAGTACGACCCGGCCAACCCGAACCGCGTGATCGTGGAGAAGGCCAAGGCCCAACTGGTCTGGACGGCCCTGAAGAACGACCGGCCGATACCGGCGGCGGCCTCCAAGGGCACGGCGACCGGCGAGGCCAAGGGTGTCGTGACGTCGTAGTTCGGCCGCGGGTGCGTTGTGGGGGGGGGGGGGGGGGGGGGGGGGGGGGGGGGGGGCGGATCAGAGACAGCCACACACACGGCGGGTGGGGCGGGGCGCGGGGGGGGCGCGGGCCCCCCCCCCCGCGCGCCCGCGCGGGGGCCCCCCCCCCCCCCCCCCCCCCCCCCCCCCCCCCCCCCCCCCCCCCCCCCCCCCACCGGCCCGCAGGGAATAGATCACCTAGACCCCCCGTTTTGGGGGATGGCGCCAGTCCTGGCAGACTGGACAGTCGGCCCCGGTTCACGCCCCGCAAACCCGCGGAGCGACCCGGCGCCCTCCCGAACCTAGGAGACACCTTGAAGCGCGAGATCCACCCCGAGTACGTCGAGACCCAGGTCAGCTGCACCTGTGGCGCGTCGTTCACCACCCGCAGCACGATCACGAGCGGCAACATCCGCGCCGAGGTCTGCTCCGAGTGCCACCCGTTCTACACGGGCAAGCAGAAGATCCTCGACACCGGTGGCCGCGTGGCCCGCTTCGAGGCCCGCTTCGGCAAGGCTGCTGCCGGCTCCACGAAGTAGCGAGCTTCAATTTCGCCGGTCCACGGCCACGCCCTGCTTACAGGCGTGCCGGGACCGGCGTTTTTGGTCGCCCGCCTTCCCTTTCTTCACGCATTTCAGGAGCCCAAGATGTTCGAGGCTGTCGAGGACCTCATCGGCGAGCACGCCGACCTTGAGAAGAAGCTCGCCGACCCGTCGGTCCACGCCGACCAGGCCAACGCGCGCAAGCTGAACAAGCGCTACGCCGAGCTCACCCCGATCGTCGCCACGTACCGCTCCTGGAAGCAGACCGGCGACGACATCGAGACCGCGCGTGAACTCGGCGCCGACGACCCGGAGTTCGCGGCCGAGGTCAAGGAGCTGGAGAAGCAGCGCGACGAGATCACGGAGAAGCTGCGGCTGCTGCTGGTGCCGCGTGACCCCAACGACGACAAGGACGTGATCCTTGAGGTCAAGGCGGGCGCGGGCGGCGACGAGTCCGCCCTGTTCGCCGGTGACCTGCTGCGCATGTACCTGCGGTACGCGGAGCGCGTCGGCTGGAAGACCGAGATCATCGACGCCACCGAGTCCGAGCTGGGCGGCTACAAGGACGTCCAGGTCGCGGTGAAGACCAAGGGTGGCAACGGCGCGACCGAGCCCGGCCAGGGTGTCTGGGCCCGCCTGAAGTACGAGGGCGGCGTGCACCGCGTGCAGCGCGTGCCGGCGACCGAGTCCGCGGGGCGTATCCACACCTCGGCGGCCGGTGTCCTGGTCACCCCCGAGGCGGAGGAGGTCGACGTGGAGATCAACCCGAACGACCTCCGCATCGACGTCTACCGCTCCTCCGGTCCCGGCGGCCAGTCCGTCAACACGACCGACTCCGCGGTGCGCATCACGCACATTCCGACCGGAGTCGTCGCCTCCTGCCAGAACGAGAAGAGCCAGCTGCAGAACAAGGAGCAGGCGATGCGTATCCTGCGCTCCAGGCTGCTCGCCGCGGCACAGGAGGAAGCGGAGAAGAACGCCGCCGACGCCCGCCGCAGCCAGGTCCGCACGGTCGACCGCTCCGAGAAGATCCGTACGTACAACTTCCCGGAGAACCGCATCTCGGACCACCGCGTCGGATTCAAGGCGTACAACCTTGACCAGGTCCTGGACGGCGACCTCGACGCGATGATCCAGGCTTGCGTCGACGCGGACTCGGCCGCCAAGCTCGCGGCGGCGTAACACGAGGTCGTAACACCACGGCACGCACGGCACGTTGGGCACGGACGAGTACGACACGGAGGACTTGCGTGAACCTGCTGCTAGCAGAGGTGGCCCAGGCCACCCAGCGGCTGGCCGACGCCGGCGTGCCCTCGCCGCGCAACGACGCGGAGGAGCTCGCCGCGTTCGTGCACGGTGTGAAGCGGGGCGAGCTGCACTCCGTGAAGGACGTGGACTTCGACGCCCGCTACTGGGAGACCATCGCCCGCCGCGAGCAGCGTGAGCCGCTCCAGCACATCACCGGCCGTGCCTTCTTCCGCTACCTGGAACTCCAGGTCGGGCCAGGGGTGTTCGTGCCGCGCCCCGAGACCGAGTCGGTCGTCGGCTGGGCCATAGACGCGGTCCGCGCGATGGACGTCGTGGAGCCGCTGATCGTGGACCTCTGCACCGGATCCGGCGCCATCGCGCTCGCCCTCGCGCAGGAGGTCCCGCGCTCCCGGGTGCACGCCGTGGAGCTGTCCGAGGACGCCCTCCAGTGGACCCGCAAGAACATGGAGGGGTCGCGGGTCGACCTGCGGCAGGGCAACGCCCTGGACGCCTTCCCCGACCTCGACGGCCATGTCGACCTGGTCATCTCCAACCCGCCGTACATCCCGCTCACGGAGTGGGAGTACGTGGCACCCGAGGCCCGCGACTACGACCCCGAACTCGCCCTGTTCTCGGGCGAGGACGGCCTCGACCTGATCCGCGGCATCGAACGCACCGCACACCGACTCCTGCGCCCCGGCGGGGTCGTCGTCATCGAGCACGCCGACACCCAGGGCGGCCAGGTGCCGTGGATCTTCACCGAGGAACGTGGCTGGGCCGACGCGGCCGACCACCCCGATCTCAACAACCGCCCGCGCTTCGCGACCGCCCGCAAGGCCATGCCATGACAGCAGCGTTCGCTACGGCAGCAGCGAGTGAGCCGAAGGGGCGCGTCGGTGTCGAGGGCGCTGGGGGTCCCCCCTCTGGGGGAGCGCGGAGGCCCGCAGGGTCGAGCACGGTCGCGGTCTCGACACCGACAACAGGCGCCCCGGAGGCGAACCGAGCTACGAAAAAAGGAGACCGCTAGACATGGCACGGCGATACGACACCAATGACGCGACCGACCGCACGACGGGTCTGCGCGAGGCCGCGTCCGCCGTCCGCCGGGGCGAACTCGTGGTCCTGCCGACCGACACGGTCTACGGCATCGGGGCCGACGCGTTCACCTCGGAGGCCGTCGCCGATCTCCTGGACGCCAAGGGCCGGGGCCGCAACATGCCCACGCCCGTCCTCATCGGCTCCCCGAACACCCTGCACGGCCTCGTCACGGACTTCTCCGAGCTGGCCTGGGAACTCGTCGACGCGTTCTGGCCGGGCGCCCTCACGCTGGTCGCCAAGCACCAGCCGTCCCTGCAGTGGGACCTGGGGGACACCCGGGGCACGGTCGCCATCCGTATGCCGCTGCACCCCGTCGCCATCGAGCTGCTGACGGAGGTCGGCCCGATGGCGGTCTCCTCCGCGAACCTCACGGGCCACCCCGCGCCGGAGGACTGCGACGCCGCGCAGCAGATGCTCGGCGACTCGGTCTCCGTGTACCTCGACGGCGGTCCCACCCCCGGCAACGTGCCGTCGTCGATCGTCGACGTCACGCGCGAGGTGCCGCTGCTGCTGCGGGCCGGCGCGATCTCGGCCGAGGAGCTGCGGAAGGTCGTCCCCGACCTTGAGGTGGCGAATTGACAGCCCCTGACGCGGGGCGTGGCATAGGCAACGGGGAAGTGACGGGGACCTTCGGGCTCCCCATGGACAGCTTCCGCATCCTCCACGTCAGCACCGGCAACGTGTGCCGCTCGCCGATCACCGAGCGGCTGACCCGTCATGCCCTGGCGGACCGGCTCGGCGACCCGCTGTGGGGCGGGCTCATCGTGGAGAGCGCCGGCACCTGGGGCCATGAGGGCGCACCCATGGAGACCAACGCGGCGACCGTCCTCACCGACTTCGGCGCGGACCCCTCCGGGTTCACCGGCCGCGAGCTGCTCGACGACCACGTGATCCGCGCCGACCTGGTGCTCACCGCCACCCGGGACCACCGCCAACAGGTCATCTCCATGGGCCACTCGGCGGGCCTGCGCACCTTCACCCTCAAGGAGTTCACCCGCCTGGTGAAGGCGATCGACCCGGCCACCCTCCCACCCCTGGAAGACGGCATGGTGGCCCGCGCCCGCGCCCTGGTCCGCGCAGCGGCAGCCCTCCGAGGCTGGCTCCTGGCCCCCACAGCAGAAGCGGACGAGGTCTTCGACCCCTACGGCGCCCCCCTCCCGTTCTTCCGCTCCATCGGAGACGAGATAAACCAGGCGATCGATCCGGTGGTCACGGCGTTGACGGGGGTTTCCGCGCGGACGTGATCCGGCGGTCGTGGTGTTCGCGGGTGTGCTCGGGCGGACTTGATCCGGCGGGAGCGGGGCCGGCGAGGGCCACTGCGGAGCGGTTGTTCCGGCGGGCCGAGTCGGAGTCGCCCGCCGCGGAGCGGCTGATGTGGCTGGACCAGGTGATCGATCCGGTGGTGACGGCGGTTGCAGGGGTTTTCGCGCGGACTTGATCCGGCGGTCGTGGCTCGCGCGGATGTGTTCCGGCGGGAGCGGGGAGTCGGCGGGGGTTTCCTGCGCGGGCCGGTCCGGCGGGCCGAGGCGGCGGCGCCCGCCGCGGAGCGGCTGATGTGGCTGGACCAGGTGATCGATCCGGTGGTCACGGCGGTTACAGGGGTTTTCGCGCGGACTTGATCCGGTGGCCACCGCGTTCACGGGTGTGTCCGTGAAGACCTGACAACGGTCGCGCGTCCCACCCGTCCCGGGCCTACATTGGACGTACGTCACCGTCGACGGCTCGGAGTCCACCATGTCGGTCACCCCTGTCCTTGAGGCCGATGTCCTGCGCCGGCAGGACCCCGAGCTGGCCGAGATCCTGCTCGGGGAGCTGACCCGGCAGTCGACGACGCTCCAGCTGATCGCCGCCGAGAACTTCACCTCGCCCGCCGTGCTGGCCGCCCTCGGCTCCCCGCTCGCCAACAAGTACGCCGAGGGCTACCCCGGCGCCCGTCACCACGGCGGCTGCGAGATCGTCGACGTCGCCGAGCGCGTCGCCGTGGACCGCGCGAAGGCGCTGTTCGGCGCCGAGCACGCCAACGTGCAGTCCCACTCCGGCTCTTCGGCCGTACTGGCCGCGTACGCGGCCCTGCTGCGGCCCGGTGACACCGTCCTCGCGCTGGGGCTGCCGTACGGCGGTCATCTCACGCACGGGTCGCCCGCGAACTTCTCCGGGCGGTGGTTCGACTTCGTGGGGTACGGCGTGGATGCCGAGACCGGGCTCATCGACCACGACCAGGTGCGCGCCCTCGCCCGTACGCACCGCCCCAAGGCGATCGTGTGCGGCTCCATCGCCTACCCCCGCCACATCGACTACGCCCTCTTCCGCGAGGTCGCCGACGAGGTGGGCGCCTATCTCATCGCGGACGCCGCCCACCCCATCGGCCTGGTCGCCGGGGGAGCGGCGCCGAACCCGGTGCCGTACGCCGATGTCGTCTGTGCCACCACGCACAAGGTGCTGCGCGGGCCGCGCGGCGGGATGCTGCTGTGCGGGAGCGAGCTGGCCGAGCGCGTGGACCGGGCCGTTTTCCCGTTCACCCAGGGCGGTGCGCAGATGAACACCATCGCGGCGAAGGCCGTCGCGTTCGGCGAGGCGGCCACGCCGGCCTTCACGGCGTACGCCCATCAGGTGGTCGCCAACGCCCGGGTGCTCGCGGCCGGACTGGAGGCGGAGGGGATGGTCGTCACCACGGGCGGCACCGACACTCATCTGATCACCGTCGACCCGATGCCCCTCGGTGTCGACGGACGCACCGCGCGCGGGCGGCTGGCCGCCGCCGGAGTGGTTCTGGACTGCTGTGCGCTGCCGCACGGCGAGGCCCGTGGCCTGCGGCTCGGTACGGCCGCGGTGACCACGCAGGGCATGGGTGAGGTGGAGATGGCGCGGATCGGCGCGCTGCTCGCGGGGGTGCTGCGGGAGAAGGTGGAGAGCCGGAAGGCGCGTGACGAAGTGCGGGATCTTGTGGGTGGATTCCTGCCGTATCCGGGCTGAACGGGGGTACCCGGACCCAGGTACACAGCCACACGTGCAACCATCGTCGCTACCCGGAAGTCCCCAACCATATGCGTCCCTCGCTAGGGTGTGGGGCTGTGATGGCCAGCGAGACCTGTGGGGAAGCCTGTGCGTGAATACCTGCTGACGCTCTGCGTGACGGCCGCGGTGACGTATCTGCTGACCGGGCCGGTGCGGAAGTTCGCGATCGTGGCCGGGGCGATGCCGGAGATCAGGGCCCGTGACGTGCACCGGGAACCCACTCCGCGGCTCGGCGGTATCGCCATGTTCTTCGGTCTGTGCGCCGGTCTGCTGGTCGCGGACCATCTGACCAACCTCAGCGAGGTCTTCAAGAACTCGAACGAGCCGCGGGCGCTGCTCTCCGGCGCGGCCCTGATCTGGCTGATCGGTGTCCTGGACGACAAGTTCGAGATCGACGCCCTGATCAAGCTGGGCGGCCAGATGATCGCCGCCGGCGTGATGGTGATGCAGGGTCTGACGATCCTGTGGCTGCCGATCCCGTTCGTCGGCAACGTGGCGCTGACCCAGTGGCAGGGCACCCTGCTCACGGTCGCCCTGGTCGTCATCACCATCAACGCGGTCAACTTCGTCGACGGCCTCGACGGCCTCGCGGCCGGCATGGTGTGCATCGCCGCCGCCGCGTTCTTCCTGTACGCCTACCGCATCTGGTACTCGTACGGCATCGAGGCCGCCGCCCCGGCCACGCTCTTCTCGGCGATCCTGATGGGCATGTGCATCGGCTTCCTGCCGCACAACATGCATCCCGCGCGGATCTTCATGGGCGACTCCGGCTCGATGCTGATCGGCCTGGTGCTGTCCGCGGGTGCGATCTCCATCACGGGACAGGTCGACCCGGACGCGCTGCAGCTGTTCCTGAAGTCGGAGAAGGCGGCCGTGCACTCGACGGTGCCCGTCTACATCCCGCTGCTGCTGCCGCTGACGATCATCGCGGTGCCGACCGCCGACCTGGTGCTGGCGATCGTGCGCCGCACCTGGAAGGGCCAGTCGCCGTTCGCCGCGGACCGCGGCCATCTGCACCACCGGCTCCTGGAGATCGGCCACTCGCACAGCCGGGCGGTGCTGATCATGTACTTCTGGTCGGCGCTGATCGCGTTCGGCGCCCTGGCCTACTCGGTCAACTCGGCCTCGATGTGGATCGTCCTCGGCATCGTCTTCCTGAGCGCGGTCGGTCTGGTGCTGCTTCTGCTGCCGCGCTTCACCCCGCGCGCCCCGCGGTGGGCCGAGTACCTGGTGCCGCCGCGTTATCGGCGTCGCAGGGCGGCAGTTGAGCCCGTGGTGGTGCTGGCGGAGGAGTGCCGCGATCCGCGTCCGCCGGTTGTCGCCGGAGTGTCAGGAGTCAACGGGGCGACCGCTGTCGGCGCCCGTTCGCGTCTCCTGGACGGACGTAAAGCCGAGTCCTCGCGCTGACGCCAAGGTAAGAATCTGACTAAAGCGTTGCCATCCCGTGGGCAGACAAAGTCTCCCCATACCAGACAAGTTGGCCGCTATTTTGCACAGACGCGCACTGTCACTCTCATGTGTGACAGCAAGCACACCTTCTAGGTAAAGACCGCATCAAATAGTTTGTGATACGGTTCACGAGAACCCGGGACAGAGCCGAAGGACCGTAGTGCGAGGGTCCATTGGCGTGAGGTTCTCTCTCATCCCGGGACTACGCTCGTCCATGACGACACGCCCCCCTTAGCAAGCGGAGTTGCCGCCATGCCGTCCAATGACGCCCGGATTCTCCTTCAGGCCGCTGTGCCCACAGCTGCCGTCGGCGCGATTGCCGCCGTCGTCAGTGGTGTGGTCGCCGGCGGTAAAGGAGCTATTGGGGCAGCCGTTGCGACGCTGATCGTGATCCTCTTCATGGGAATCGGGCTCTACGTTCTGCAGCGCACTGCCAAATCGCTTCCGCAGCTCTTCCAGATGATGGGCCTGATGCTCTACGCGGCCCAGCTCCTGCTGCTGTTCATCTTCATGGCCGCGTTCAAGAACACGACGCTGTTCAATCCCCGGGCCTTCGCCATCGTGCTCGTGGTCGCCACGCTCACCTGGATCGCCGCCCAGACTCGCGCCCACATGAAGGCCAAGATCCTCTACGTCGAGCCCGACAAGACCGGGCAGTCGTCGTGAGAGGTAGGCCCGCGATAAAGGCGCGCGAGAGATGCTGCTATCGTCCGGTGCCAACTGCGGCATCGCGGGCGCGGGCATCTGAGCTGACGCCTGCTCAATCGCGAGGCGAGATGCCCCCCAGCCGCCCCCACATCCGTAACACCAGTCCCGTGCCGAACTGCGGCCGTGCGCCGCGCCGACACCACGAGGTTGCCGTACCCATGCGCCATGATGAAGGAGCCCGCGGTGAGTGCTGACCCGACGCAGACGCTCGCTTTCGACACGAGCTGTCACCTGTTCGACGGGTGTGGCTTCCCGGCTCCGGGCCTGCACTCGTTCCTGTTCGAGCCGCTCTTCGGTGACGCGGACAGCAACGTGTACTTCAACAAGACGATGCTGCTGGCGCTGCTCGGGTCGATCGTCATCGTGGGCTTCTTCTGGGCCGCCTTCGCCCGCCCGAAGGTCGTCCCGGGCAAGCTCCAGATGGTCGCCGAGGCCGGCTACGACTTCGTCCGGCGGGGTGTCGTCTACGAGACCATCGGCAAGAAGGAAGGCGAGAAGTACGTTCCGTTCGTCGTCTCGCTGTTCTTCTTCGTCTGGGTGATGAACCTCTGGTCGATCGTTCCGCTCGCCCAGTTCCCCGTCACCGCGATCATCTCCTACCCCGCCGTCCTGGCCGGCCTGGTGTACATCACCTGGGTCTCGCTGACCTTCAAGCGGCACGGTTTCGTCGGGGCGTTCAAGAACTTCACCGGCTACGACAAGTCGCTCGGCGCGGTTCTCCCGCTGTCGATGACGATCGAGCTCTTCTCGAACCTGCTCGTGCGGCCCTTTACCCACGCAGTCCGGCTCTTCGCCAACATGTTCGCCGGCCACACCCTGCTGCTGCTCTTCACGATCGCCAGCTGGTACATGCTGAACGGCATCGGCATCGCCTACTCCGCCGTGTCGTTCGTGATGGTCATCGTGATGACCGCCTTCGAGCTCTTCATCCAGGCTGTTCAGGCCTACGTCTTCGTACTGCTGACCTGCAGCTTCATCCAGGGCGCGCTCGCCGAGTCCCACTGAGCACCCTGTCTGTCCGCCCATGACATCCGGTGGCCAACCCCCACCGGTCATTGAAAGAGAAGGAAGAACCGGCATGTCCGTTCTGCATGAGACCCTGGCCGCTGTCCAGATCAAGGGCAACCTCGGCTCCATCGGTTACGGCCTCGCCGCGATCGGCCCGGGCGTCGGCGTCGGCATCATCTTCGGTAACGGCACCCAGGCCCTCGCCCGCCAGCCCGAGGCGGCCGGCCTGATTCGCGCCAACCAGATCCTCGGCTTCGCCTTCTGTGAGGCGCTCGCCCTGATCGGTCTGGTCATGCCGTTCGTCTACCCGGCCTCCTGACCCGATCGCAGCGCACGTTTAGACGAAAGGCACTGATATGAGCCCCCTGGTTCAGCTGGCGGCGGAGGAGGCCGAGAACCCTCTCATCCCGCCGATCCCAGAGCTCGTCATCGGCCTGATCGCCTTCGTCATCGTCTTCGGCTTCCTCGCCAAGAAGCTCCTCCCGAACATCAACAAGGTTCTGGACGAGCGCCGCGAGGCCATCGAGGGCGGTATCGAGAAGGCCGAGGCCGCCCAGACCGAGGCCCAGAGCGTGCTTGAGCAGTACAAGGCTCAGCTCGCCGAGGCCCGGCACGAGGCCGCGCGTCTGCGCCAGGAGGCGCAGGAGCAGGGCGCCACGCTCATCGCCGAGATGCGCGCGGAAGGCCAGCGGCAGCGCGAGGAGATCGTCGCCGCCGGTCACACGCAGATCGAGGCAGACCGCAAGGCCGCCTCGCAGGCGCTGCGCCAGGACGTCGGCAAGCTCGCCACCGACCTGGCCGGCAAGCTCGTCGGCGAGTCCCTTGAGGACCACGCCCGGCAGAGCCGCGTCATCGACCGTTTCCTCGACGAGCTCGAAGAGAAGGCTGAGGCGGCTCGATGACAATGCACGGAGCGAGCCGCGAGGCTTTGGCAGCCGCACGCGAGCGTCTCGACGCGCTGACGGACTCCACGTCCGTGAACGCGACGCAGCTCGCCGACGAACTGGCCGCCGTCACCGCGCTGCTCGGCCGTGAGGTGTCGTTGCGTCGGGTCCTCACCGACCCGGCGCAGGACGGCGAGGCCAAGGCCCAGCTCGCCGAGCGCCTGCTCGGCGGTCAGGTCGGCGGCCCCGCCCTCGACCTGCTGTCCGGCCTGGTGCGCTCCCGCTGGTCGCAGTCCCGCGACCTGGTGGACGCGCTGGAGGAGCTGGCGGCCACCGCCGACCTCACCGCCGCCCAGCAGTCGGGCCAGCTCGACGACGTCGAGGACGAAGTGTTCCGGTTCGGCCGGATCGTCGCCTCGGACACCGGGCTGCGTGCCGCGCTGACCAACCGCGCGGCGGGCACCGCGGCCAAGAGCGAGCTGCTGAGCAGCCTGCTCGGCGGCCGGGCCAAGCCGGCGACCGAACGACTGGTGACGCGCCTTGTGACCGCGCCCCGGGGACGTAGCCTGGAAGCGGGACTCGAATCCCTGTCCAAGCTCGCCGCCGAGCGCCGCAGTCGCCTGGTCGCGGTCGTCACCACGGCGGTCCCGCTGAGCGACCCGCAGAAGCAGCGCCTGGGCGCCGCCCTCGCGAAGCTCTACGGCCGTCACATGCACCTGAACATCGACGTGGACCCCGAGGTCCTCGGCGGTATCCGGGTGCAGGTCGGCGACGAGGTCATCAACGGCTCCATCGCGGACCGCCTCGATGACGCCACCCGCCGCATGGCGAGCTAGCACCACCACAACAAAGACGTAGTAAGGCGGCCCGAGTTGGGCCGTGCAGAGGATTCACCTCGTTCAGGGGGGAGTCCCCCCATCCCCCCAAGTGAAACTTCGGGCCCAACAAGGAGAGCAGGGAACCCAGATGGCGGAGCTCACGATCCGGCCGGAGGAGATCCGGGACGCACTGGAGAACTTCGTCCAGTCGTACAAGCCGGACGCGGCCTCGCGCGAGGAGGTCGGTACGGTCACCCTTGCCGGCGACGGCATCGCGAAGGTCGAGGGCCTGCCCTCGGCCATGGCCAACGAACTGCTGAAGTTCGAGGACGGCACCCTCGGTCTCGCGCTCAACCTCGAAGAGCGTGAGATCGGTACCGTCATCCTCGGTGAGTTCAGCGGTGTCGAGGAGGGCCAGCCGGTCACCCGCACCGGAGAGGTCCTGTCCGTCGCCGTCGGCGAGGGCTACCTCGGCCGTGTCGTCGACCCGCTCGGCAACCCGATCGACGGCCTCGGCGAGATCGAGACCACCGGCCGCCGCGCGCTGGAGCTGCAGGCCCCGGGCGTCATGGTCCGCAAGTCGGTGCACGAGCCGATGGAGACCGGCTACAAGGCCGTCGACGCGATGACCCCGATCGGCCGCGGCCAGCGCCAGCTGATCATCGGCGACCGCCAGACGGGCAAGACCGCCCTGGCCGTCGACACGATCATCAACCAGCGCGACAACTGGCGCTCGGGCGACGTGAACAAGCAGGTCCGCTGCATCTACGTCGCCATCGGTCAGAAGGGCTCCACCATCGCCTCCGTGCGTGGTGCGCTCGAAGAGGCCGGCGCGCTGGAGTACACGACCATCGTCGCCGCCCCGGCGTCCGACCCGGCCGGCTTCAAGTACCTTGCGCCGTACACCGGTTCGGCGATCGGCCAGCACTGGATGTACGAGGGCAAGCACGTCCTCATCATCTTCGACGACCTCTCCAAGCAGGCCGACGCCTACCGCGCCGTGTCCCTCCTGCTGCGCCGTCCGCCGGGCCGCGAGGCCTACCCGGGTGACGTCTTCTACCTGCACTCCCGTCTGCTGGAGCGCTGCGCGAAGCTCTCCGACGAGATGGGCAAGGGCTCGATGACCGGTCTGCCGATCGTCGAGACCAAGGCCAACGACGTCTCGGCGTTCATCCCGACCAACGTCATCTCCATCACCGACGGCCAGTGCTTCCTGGAGTCGGACCTCTTCAACGCCGGTCAGCGCCCCGCGCTGAACGTCGGTATCTCCGTCTCCCGAGTCGGTGGTTCCGCGCAGCACAAGGCGATGAAGCAGGTCTCCGGCCGACTGCGCCTCGACCTCGCCCAGTACCGCGAGCTGGAGGCGTTCGCCGCCTTCGGTTCCGACCTGGACGCCGCGTCGAAGGCCCAGCTGGAGCGCGGTCAGCGGCTGGTCGAGCTGCTCAAGCAGCCGCAGTACCAGCCGATGCCCACCGAGGACCAGGTCGTCTCCGTGTGGTCCGCGACCACCGGCAAGATGGACGACGTACCGGTCGAGGACATCCGCCGCTTCGAGAAGGAGCTCCTGGAGTACCTGCACCGCAAGGAGCAGGGCCTCATGACCTCCATCAAGGAGGGCGGCAAGATGTCGGACGACACTCTCACCGCCGCCGCGGACGCGATCACCGAGTTCAAGAAGCAGTTCGAGACCTCGGACGGCAAGCTCCTCGGCGAGGACGCCCCGGCCGCGGCCAAGTGACGTAAGGAAGGGACCTGACTCATGGGAGCCCAGCTCCGGGTCTACAAGCGTCGCATCCGATCCGTCACCGCGACCAAGAAGATCACCAAGGCGATGGAGATGATCGCCGCCTCGCGCGTCGTCAAGGCGCACCGCAAGGTGCAGGCCTCGACGCCGTACGCGAAGGAACTGACGCGCGCGGTCACGGCGGTCGGTACGGGTTCGAACACCAGGCACCCGCTGACCACCGAGGCCGAGACGCCGACCCGTTCCGCTGTGCTGCTCCTCACGAGCGACCGCGGTCTGGCCGGTGCCTTCAACTCCAACGCCATCAAGGCGGCGGAGCAGCTGACCGCGCGTCTTGAGGCCGAGGGCAAGGAGGTCGACACGTACATCGTCGGCCGCCGCGGTGTCGCCCACTACAACTTCCGTGAGCGCAAGATCTCGGAGCAGTGGACCGGCTTCACCGACGAGCCCTCCTACGCGGACGCGAAGAAGGTCGCGGGTCCGCTCATCGAGGCCATCGAGAAGGACACGGCGGAGGGTGGTGTGGACGAACTCCACATCGTCTACACCGAGTTCATCTCGATGATGACGCAGACGCCGGTCGACAGCCGGCTGTTGCCCCTCAGCCTCGAAGAGGTCGCGGAGGAGGCTGCCCCCAAGGGCGAGATCCTTCCGCTGTACGACTTCGAGCCGTCGGCGGAGGACGTCCTGGACGCCCTCCTGCCGCGGTACGTCGAGAGCCGTATCTACAACGCGCTGCTCCAGTCGGCCGCCTCCAAGCACGCCGCCACCCGCCGCGCGATGAAGTCGGCGACCGACAACGCGGGAGACCTGATCACCACGCTCTCCCGTCTTGCCAACGCGGCCCGCCAGGCCGAAATCACCCAGGAAATCAGCGAGATCGTCGGTGGCTCCGCAGCCCTGGCCGACGCGACCGCGGGGAGTGACAAGTAATGACGACGACAGTTGAGACGGCCGTTGCCACGGGCCGCGTCGCCCGGGTCATCGGCCCGGTCGTCGACGTGGAGTTCCCCGTCGACGCGATGCCGGAGATCTACAACGCTCTGCACGTCGAGGTGGCCGACCCGGCCCTCGACGGCGCGAAGAAGACGCTGACCCTGGAGGTCGCCCAGCACCTGGGTGACGGCCTGGTCCGCACCATCTCGATGCAGCCCACCGACGGTCTGGTCCGCCAGGCCCCGGTCACCGACACCGGCGACGGCATCACCGTCCCGGTCGGCGACTTCACCAAGGGCAAGGTGTTCAACACCCTCGGCGAGGTGCTGAACAGCGACGAGAAGTACACGGGCGAGCGCTGGTCCATCCACCGCAAGGCCCCGCGCTTCGACGAGCTTGAGTCGAAGACCGAGATGTTCGAGACCGGCGTCAAGGTCATCGACCTGCTCACCCCGTACGTCAAGGGCGGCAAGATCGGCCTGTTCGGCGGTGCCGGCGTCGGCAAGACGGTGCTCATCCAGGAGATGATCTACCGTGTCGCCAACAACCACGACGGTGTCTCCGTGTTCGCCGGCGTCGGCGAGCGCACCCGTGAGGGCAACGACCTCATCGAGGAGATGGCCGACTCGGGTGTCATCGACAAGACGGCGCTTGTCTTCGGTCAGATGGACGAGCCCCCGGGCACCCGTCTGCGCGTGGCCCTGGCCGGTCTGACCATGGCGGAGTACTTCCGCGATGTGCAGAACCAGGACGTGCTGTTCTTCATCGACAACATCTTCCGCTTCACGCAGGCCGGTTCCGAGGTCTCGACCCTGCTTGGCCGTATGCCCTCCGCGGTGGGCTACCAGCCGAACCTGGCCGACGAGATGGGTCTCCTCCAGGAGCGCATCACCTCGACCCGCGGTCACTCGATCACCTCGATGCAGGCGATCTACGTCCCCGCGGACGACCTGACCGACCCGGCCCCGGCCACCACCTTCGCCCACCTCGACGCGACGACGGTTCTCTCCCGTCCGATCTCCGAGAAGGGCATCTACCCGGCCGTGGACCCGCTGGACTCCACGTCCCGCATCCTGGACCCCCGCTACATCGCGGCGGACCACTACAACACCGCGATGCGCGTCAAGACGGTCTTGCAGAAGTACAAGGACCTTCAGGACATCATCGCGATCCTCGGTATCGACGAGCTGGGCGAGGAGGACAAGCTCACCGTCCACCGTGCCCGTCGCGTGGAGCGCTTCCTGTCCCAGAACACCCACGTCGCCAAGCAGTTCACCGGCGTCGACGGGTCGGACGTCCCGCTGGACGAGTCGATCACCGCGTTCAACTCGATCATCGACGGCGAGTACGACCACTTCCCGGAGCAGGCGTTCTTCCTCTGCGGTGGCATCGAGGACCTGAAGGCGAACGCGAAGGAGCTGGGCGTCTCCTGACCCCGTGCTTCACCTGAGGGGGTGGGGCGTGTCCCACCCCCTCTCCCACGCCTACTAGAATTAAACCCACACCCGGCACGATCGCCGGGTGGTGACCCGAGGAGCCCACCTTGGCTGCTGAGCTGCATGTCGAGCTCGTCGCCGCGGACCGCCAGGTCTGGTCCGGCGAGGCCACCCTGGTCGTCGCGCGCACCACGTCCGGCGACATCGGCGTCATGCCCGGTCACCAGCCGCTGCTCGGTGTGCTGGAGTCGGGCCCGGTGACCATTCGTACGAGCGATGGTGGAACGGTCGTCGCCGCGGTGCACGGCGGTTTCATCTCGTTCGCGGACAACAAGCTGTCGCTGCTCGCCGAGATCGCCGAGCTGTCGGACGAGATCGACGTCCAGCGCGTGGAGCGCGAGCTGGAGCGGGCGAAGGCCGAGGGCGATGCCTCCGCCGAGCGCGCCGCGGACGTCCGACTGCGTGCGGTGGCGACCAACTGAGACCTGGCGCACCACGCGATGACGTGACTCAGCCGCGGGGGGGGGGGGGGGGGGGGGGGGGGGGGGGGCGGGGGGGGGGGGGGGGGGGGTTTTTTTTAAAACTACGCAGCGTCGGGACACGCGCCCC
>NZ_JBITGV010000022.1:0-65753 GCF_044457385.1 Streptomyces sp. NPDC050548 | reverse complement strand
GGCGGGGGCCCCCCGCCCCCCCCCCCCCGGCGGCGCCCCCCCCCCCCCGGCCCGCCCCCCCCCCCCCCCCCCCCCCCCCCCCCGCGGCTGAGGCGAATGTGGGTGTTTTTTCCGTTCCGTTACCTGTTTTGCCTAGGAGACGAGGAGGTCGGTGTCGATGGTCCTCGCTCTGACTGTGTGCGGAATTGTTGTCGCCCTTGTGGTGGTGGGGCTGTTCGTCTTCGGCCTGCGCCGCAGACTCATCCAGCGCTCCGGCGGCACCTTCGACTGCTCGCTCCGCTGGGACGTCCCCGAAAAACCCGACACCAACGGCAAGGGCTGGAGCTACGGCGTCGCCCGCTACAACGGCGACCGCATCGAGTGGTACCGCGTCTTCTCCTACGCCTACCGCCCGCGCCGCACCCTGGAACGCTCCGCGATCGAGGTGGCCGGCCGCCGCCTCCCCGAGGGCGAGGAGGAGCTGGCGCTGCTCTCCGACGCGATCGTCCTGACCTGTCTGCACCGGGGCACCCGTCTTGAACTCGCCATGAGCGAAGACGCGTTGACCGGTTTTCTGGCCTGGCTGGAGGCGGCACCCCCCGGTCAGCGAGTGAACGTGGCCTGATCCTCGGCCAGCACGCACACCGGGTGCCCCTGGGGACTGACCGTCACCGTCATGTCCGCCGGCGAGGCGGCCATGAAGGCCGCGGCCGCCGCCCCCACGAAGACTCCGGCCGACGTCGACAGATACCGGGACCGGGACCTGGCAGGGCGCCTGACCGTATGGGACTTCTGTGACCTGCGTTTCATTCTTCCCCCCTGAATGAGCCATTCCGCATGCTTGTTGAGATACAGAATGTTCCCGGTCAGCGGCTGGTCCCACCCGCCGACCTTCCTTCCCGGGAGGGCCGTATGGCCCCATGCCGCGCACGCCTGGGGCGCGCGGCATACACCGCGCGCCCCAGGTGGAGACCGGACCGGCCGTCAGCTCAGCCCGCTGTTGATGGCGGTCACCAGCTCACCGTTGCTGGTGTCGCCGCTGAAGTCCCAGAAGAACGCGCCGCCCAGACCCTGGGTCTTGGCCCACGCCATCTTCGTGCCGATGGTCGCCGGGGTGTCGTACGACCACCAGTTGTTGCCGCAGAAGGCGTATGCCGTGCCGGCGATGGTGCCGGTGGCCGGGCAGGTCGTCTTGAGGACCTTGTAGTCCTCGATGCCCTGCTCGTAGGTGCCCGCCGCCGGGCCGGTCGCCGTGCCGCCGGGGGCGGCCTGGGTCACGCCGGTCCAGCCTCTGCCGTAGAAGCCGATGCCGATGAGCAGCTTGCTCGCGGCGACGCCCTTCGACTTGAACTTGGCGATCGCGTCGGCCGTGGTGAAGCCCGGGGTCGGGATGCCGGTGTAGGAGGTGAGCGGGGAGTGCGGGGCGGTCGGGCCGTCCGCGTCGAAGGCGCCGAAGAAGTCGTACGTCATCACGTTGTACCAGTCGACGTACTGGGCCGCGCCCGCGTAGTCGGCGGCGTCGATCTTGCCGCCGGAGGTGCCGTCCGCCGTGGTGGCGGCGGTGACCAGGTTGCTGGTGCCGAACTTGGCGCGCAGGGCCTGCATCAGGTTCTTGTACGCCGCCGCGCCGCTGGTGTCGCAGCTCAGGCCGCAGGCGTTCGGGTACTCCCAGTCGATGTCGATGCCGTCGAAGACGTCGGCCCAGCGCGGGTCCTCGACCAGGTTGTAGCAGGACTGCGCGAACGCGGTCGGGTTGGCCGCGGCCTGCGCGAAGCCGCCGGACCAGGTCCAGCCGCCGAAGGACCAGAGGATCTTGATGTTCGGGTACTTGGCCTTCAGCTCGCGCAGCTGGTTGAAGTTGCCGGCCAGCGGCTGGTCCCAGGTGTCGGCGACACCGCTGACCGACTGGTCGGCGGTGAAGGTCTTCTGGTAGTCGGCGTAGGCGTCACCGATCGCGCACTGCCCGTTGGTCACGTTGCCGAAGGCGTAGTTGATATGCGTGATCTTCGCGGCCGAGCCGGACGTCACCAGGTTCTTGACCTGGTAGTTGCGCTGGTACGTGCCCCACTCGGTGAGGTACCCGAGCTTGACCGCGCTGCCGGTGGCCGGGGGAGTGGTCGTACCGCCGGTGGTGTGCACGGCGACCGAGCCGCTGACCGGTCCTGTCTGGTCCGCGGTGTCGCGGGCCTGCACGGTGTACGAGTAGTCGGTGCCGGCGGTCAGGCCGGTGTTCGTGTACGACGTGGTCGTGACCGTGGCGACCTTGGTGCCGTCGCGCAGGACGTCGTAGTTCTTGACGCCCTTGTCGTCGGTGGCCGCGCTCCAGGAGAGGTTCACCGAGGTGTCGGTGATGGAGGAGGCGGTGGGAGTGCCGGGTGCGGAGGGGGCCGCGTCGCCGGGGACCGTGGTGCCGCCGTCACAACTGCCGCCGTTCAGCAGACAGTTGGAGGGCGAGCCGGAGCCGGCTCCGTTGAAGCCGAAGGAGACGGAGGCGCCGGCGGCGATGGTGCCGTTGTAGGACTTGTTCTTCGCGGTCCAGTGGTTGCCGGAGTTGGTGACGTCCGCGTCCCAGGCCGAGGCGACGGACGTACCGGAGGGGAAGTCCCACTCGACCGTCCACGAACTGATCGCGCTGGTACCGGTGTTCTTCACGGTCCACTGACCGCCGAAGCCGGTGCCCCAGTCGCTGGTCTTGGTGAACGTGGCGGTCGCGGTCGAGGCGGCCTGGGCGGGAGCCGCCAGACCGACGAGAGCGGCGAGCGGAAGCAGCAGGGTCGCGAACCCGGCAACTGCTCTGGTTCTGAAGCGCATTGGAGCGCCTCCTCAGGGGTGTCGGGGGTGCTGGGGCGCGACTGAGCCTTCGCGCCCACGGTGCCGTGAGAATAGAAAGGTCTGGACCATAGGTCAATAGGTCTGGACCACTTGGGAGTTGGGGGTGCATGATCCCCGAATTCTTGGCTCATACGGGTCGTACGCTGTCCGGATGAGTAGCAGTGGCAGTCCCGGAGCGGTGCTGGTGGTGGACGACGATCCGGCCATCCGCCGCTCGCTGGAGCGCGGGCTGCGGCTGAGCGGCTTCCGGGTGCGGACGGCCGAGGGTGGGCGGGAAGCCCTGGACGCGATCCAGGAGACGTCCCCCGACGTCCTCGTCCTCGACGTGTCGATGCCCGGGATGACTGGCATCGAGGTGTGCGCCCGGCTGCGCGAGGACGGCCAGGACCTGCCCGTGCTGATGCTCTCGGCGCTCGACGAGACCGCCGACCGCATCGCCGGACTCCAGGTGGGCGGCGACGACTATCTGGTGAAGCCCTTCGCCCTGCAGGAACTGGTGCTGCGGCTGCACGCGCTGCTGCGCCGCCGCCCGCCGACGGGCGAGGTGCTGCGGGTGGCGGGACTGGTGATCGACCCGGCGGCCCGTACGGCGGTGCGGGACGGGCGGCCCCTGGAGCTGACCCGGCGCGAGTTCGAACTCCTTGAGGTGCTCGCCCGCAACGCCGGGCTGGTCCTCACCCGCGACCAGCTTCTGGAACGGGTCTGGGGCTACGACTTCGACGTCCGCACGGACGCCGTCGACACCTTCGTCAGCTATCTGCGGCGCAAGCTGGAGGCGGAGGGGCGGCCCCGGCTGGTGCACACCGTGCGCGGGGTCGGGTTCGTGCTGCGGGACGAGCGGTCATGAGACTGCCGGGAGTGCCGTCATGAAGCTGTCGACCCGGATCGGAATCGCGGTCGGACTGACCGTGCCGCTGCTGGTGCTGGCCTCCGGCTGGCTGCTGCTCCGGCTGGTCGACCACGACCTGCACAACGCCGAGGACGACCATCTGCGCGCCCGCGCCGCCGCCGTGACCCCGGACGCCCGCGCCTTGCTGCGCGCCTCCTCCGCCGACCGGCCCAAGGCCGCCGACACCCGGGAGCGGCGGCTCTTCAGCGCCGCCCTCGACGTGGGCGTACGTGTCGTGGGACCGGACGCCGCCTTCACCGGCGGACCACAGCCCGACGCCGATGTCCCTTTGCCGAGCGGGACTTCGGGACCGGTCACCGTCCGCTCCGGGGGTACCAGTTGGCGCGCGCTGTCCGTGCCGATCACCACCGTGCGGGGCGCCGGCACCCTGTGGGTCTTCTCGCCCGACGCGGCCGACCGGGCCCAACTCCGCCTGGTACGGCGGCGGGTGGCCGTCACCTCGCTGCTCGCGGCACCCCTGTCCGGCCTGCTCGCCTGGGGCATCGCCACCGGCGCGACCGGCCCCTTGCGTCGCCTCGGCCGCCGTACCGCCGGACTCGACCCGCGCACCAGCGCCGCCCGGCCGCCCGACGAACCGACCGGTGTCACCGAGGTCGACGAACTCGCCGCCACCCTGCGCACGGTCCTCGCCCGCTACGACGAGCAGGCCGCCCGCACCGCCGAGGCGCTCGACACGGCCCGTTCCTTCTCGGCGGCGGCCTCCCACGAGCTGCGCACCCCGCTCATGAGCATGGGCACCAACCTCGACATCCTCACCGACCACCCCGGCCTCCCCGAGCCGGACCGCACCGAGGTCCTGGCCGACCTGCGCGGTGAACACGCCCGGCTGCTGGGCCTGTTGGTCATGCTGCGGGAGCTCGGCCGAGGGGATCTGGTGGAGGCGGAGGCCTTCCGGACCGTGGACGTGACGGAGGTGGCGGACGCGTCGGTGGCGGAGGCCCGGCGGCGCGACCAGGACGCGCGGATCGCCTTGGACGCGGCACCCGGGCTGACGGTCCACGGCTGGGAGCCGGGCATCCGGCTCCTCCTCGACAACCTGCTGGCCAACGCGCTGGCCCACGGCCGGGACCCGCACGGCCGGACGATGGTGGCGGTCGGGGTACGGCGGGAGGGGGAGCAGATCGTGATCACGGTCCACGACGAAGGCCCGGGTGTGCCACCGGAGGCCCGCTCCCACGTCTTCGAGCGCTTCCGGCGCGGCCCCGAAAGCTCCGGCTCCGGGCTCGGTCTGACGCTGGTGGCCCAGCAGGCGGCGCTGCACCGGGGGAGCGTGACGGTGACCGAGGGCCCGGCAGGTGTGGGTGCCCGCTTCGAGGTGCGGCTGCCGTCGGCCAGCGGGGAGTTGCCCGGCCGTCGCGACTGGCTGATCGGCACAGCCGGGGCAAACCGGTCACAGAGTTTCCCCAAAGAAGCTTCCTAGCCTCCGACGTGTCGGACGGCCGACGGGACCGTCCGGGAACGGAGAAGGCCATGCACGCACGGGGAAAGCGCCTGTTTGTGGGGATCGCCACGGCGGCCCTGCTGACGGGCGGTACGACGGCGGCCACGGCCGAGAGCAGCCCCGCGCCGACACCGACCGGTGACGGCGCCCAGGCGCTCTGCAAGCGGCTGCCGAAGATCGACAACCGGATCGACCGCGCGCTGAAACGCCTCGACGCCGGGGCCGGCACCCGCGGTTCGATCGCCCGCCTGCAACAGCGCGTGGACAACGCCAAGTCGGCCGGCGACGACGCGGTCGCCACGTACCTCCAGAACCGGCTGGACTTCCGCAAGTCCCTGCTGCCGACGCTTCGGCAGCGACAGCGGGACCTGACCGACGTGAAGACGTGGTGCCAGGACAGCGCCGAGGGCGCGAGCTGATGCGCCCGAGGACCGCGGCGGCCGGGATCGCCCTCCTGGCGGCGCTCACCGCCGGCTGCACGGCGGGTCGCGGGAGCACGGCGGACACGTCCCCCTCGGCCGCCACCCCTTCCGGATACACGGACATGCAGCAGAAGGTGGCCGCCGCCGAGTCCGCGCTCACCCAGGCCGACAAGGACGCGGCCCAGGACACGAACCGCTAGCGCTCACCGCCCGGCACCCACAGCACGTCCCCGACCTCCTTGTTGGCGGCGCGGGCCAGGATGAACAGCAGGTCGGACAGGCGGTTCAGGTAGGTCGCGGTGAGGGGGTTCATGCTGCCTTTTTCTCCTTGGGCACCGTGCACCTCCATCGCCGCCCACGTCGACCGCTCGGCCCGCCGTACGACCGTGCACGCCTGGTGGAGGAGGGCCGCGCCTGCCGTGCCGCCCGGGAGGATGAAGGACCGCAGCTTCTGCAACTGCTCGTTGAAGCGGTCGCAGTCCGCCTCCAGCTTGTCGACGTAGAACTGCTCGACCCGCAGCGGCGGGAACTCCGGCTTCTCGACCACCGGCGTGGACAGGTCGGCCCCCACGTCGAAGAGGTCGTTCTGGACGCGGGTGAGCACCTTGACGATCTCCTCGTCGAGGCCGCCCAGGGCGATCGCCGTGCCGATCACCGCGTTCGCCTCGTTGGTGTCGGCGTACGCGGAGATCCGCAGGTCGGTCTTGGCGACCCGGCTCATGTCACCGAGGTTGGTGGTGCCCTTGTCGCCGGTCTTCGTGTAGATGCGCGTCAGATTGACCATGTGGCCAGCGTAGTTAGGCCCCGGCGGTTCGGAACACGCGTGTCCCCACCGTCACGGCCAGTACGGCGAAGCCGACCGCCACCAGCACGCCGTACAGCATGTGGGCCGTCGTGTACGAGCCGACGTAGGCGTCCCGCACCGCGTCGACCAGATAACGGAACGGCATGAAGTGCGAGAGCACGTCCAGCCAGGCCGGTGCCAGGGTCATCGGGAGCATCAGTCCGGACAGCAGCATCGACGGCATGGTCATGGCGTTGATGAGCGGGCCGAACTCCTGAGGGGTGTCGACCTTCATCGCGGCGGCGTACGACAGCGAGCCGAGCGAGACCGTCAGCAGGGCGACGAACCCGAAGCCGATCAGGACTCCGCCGAGGGGAGCGCGCAGACCCGTCGCCACGGCCGCCAGCACCAGCAGCACCGCCTGGAAGACGAACACCGTGGCATCGCGCAGCACCCGGCCCAGCAGCAGGGCGAGACGGCTCACAGGGGTCACCCGCATCCGCTCCACCACCCCCTGGCTCTTCTCGATGATGATCGTGAAGCCCGCGTACGAGGCGCCGAACAGGCCGAGTTGAAGCAGCAGCCCGGGCACCAGCACCTGCCATGAGCTGCCGCTCCCGCCGAGCGGCAGGCCCGTCAGGAGCGGGCCGAAGAACAGCAGATACAGCAGCGGCATCAGCACCCCGAAGAGCAGCGCGAAGCGGGAGCGGAGGGACTGCCGGAGGTAGCGGCCGTAGATGAGTGCGGTGTCGTGGAGAAGCATGGGGTTCCTCTACGGATACGGATTCGGGTTCCTATACGGATACGGGGGCGGCGTCGGCCGGGGCGGGACCGCGGCCGGTGATGGCGAGGAACGTGTCCTGGAGTGTCGCGTCGATCGAGCCGCCGTGCCGCAGCTTCAGCGCGCCCGGGGTGCCGTCGGCCACGACGACGCCCTTGTCGACGATGACCAGACGGTCGGCGAGGGCGTCGGCCTCGTCGAGGTAGTGGGTGGTCAGGAAGACGGTCGTGCCGTGGGCGTCGCGCAGGTGGCGGATCAGGTCCCACAGGTCGGCGCGGCTGCCGGGGTCGAGGCCGGTCGTCGGTTCGTCGAGGAACAGGACCCGCGGGCCGTGGGTGAGGGCCATCGCGATGTCGAGGCGGCGCCGCTGGCCGCCGGAGAGTGCGCCCACCTTGCGGTCGAGAAGGTCGGCGAAGCCCAGATCGCGGGCCAACTCCTCGGCGCGTACCGCTGCTTGATCCTTCGTCAGACGGTAGAGGCGACCCTGGGTGACGAGTTCCTCGCGCACTCCGATGTTCGGGTCGGCCCCGCCGGACTGGGCGACGTATCCGCACGCCCGCCGCACTCCGGCCGGATCGGCCGCCAGGTCGCAGCCCGCGACCGAGGCCGTGCCGCCGGTCGGTGCGAGCAGGGTCGTGAGCATCCGCAGGGTGGTGGTCTTGCCGGCGCCGTTCGGACCGAGAAAGCCGAGGATCTCGCCCTCGTGGACAGCGAGGTCGATGCCGCGGACGGCCTCCACGGGGCCGCGTTTGGTCTGGAAGGTGCGGGCCAGTCCGGCCGCGCTGATGACTGCCATGCCTCCCAGAAAAACAGAGACTCACCAATTTTGCAATGACTGCAAGTTTTCCAGTGACTCCAAGTTTTCAATGGGCCCAGCCAAAGCTAGGATTCGGTCATGGCAGAGGGGCTCAGGGAGCGCAAGAAGCGGCAGACCCGGCAGTACATCTCCGATGTCGCGACGGGTCTGTTCATCGAGCGCGGCTTCGACGCGGTGACCGTCGCCGAGATCGCCGACGCCGCCGACGTCTCCGTCAATACCGTCTACAACTACTTCCCGGCGAAGGAGGACCTCTTCTTCGACCGCTCCGCCGGACTGGTCGACCGGATGGTCCGCTGGGTGCGCGGCCGGAACAAGGGGGAGTCGGCCGCCGCCGCCGTCCTGCGCGAACTCCGCGAGGAGATCGAGGCGGTCTCGCCGCGGGTCGGGCTGATGCCCGGGTACGCCGCCTTCATGCGGGTCATCGAGGACGCGCCGGCGCTGCGCTCGCGGCTGTGGGCGATCGGTCAGGAGGTTCAGGCCAACCTTGAGGCGGCCCTGCGCGAGGAGACCGGCGCCGCGGACGACGACCCGATGCCGCACCTGATCGCCGGTCAGCTCGGCTGGGTGCACAGCACCGTCATGGGTGTGATCGGCCGGGAGATGGTCAGGGAGCGCAATCCGGGCGAAGTGTCACGAGAGGCCCTGGTCCTCCTCGACGACATCGAGGACCTGTTGAGCGAGAACGTCCTCAACTACGCCGTACGGGCGGTCGAATGACCCGCGCCGGTGTGATGTCCGTCAGATGAGACGTGACGCGCGTTACTAACCGGTCACACAGCGCGGCAGCTTCGCTAGTGTCCGCCGTGAGGCATACGGATACACGCTGTAAGCGTTTCAAAGGGGAGTCGCACAGTGGCACGGAAGCTTGCCGTCATCGGCGCGGGACTCATGGGTTCCGGTATCGCCCAGGTCTCCGCGCAGGCGGGCTGGGACGTCGTCCTGCGCGATGTCACCGACGAGGCTCTCAAGCGTGGCACCGACGGCATCAAGGCCTCGTACGACAAGTTCGTGAGCAAGGGGAAGCTGGAGGCGCACGACGCCGACGCGGCCCTGGGGCGGATCACGGCGACCACCGATCTCGACGCGGTCGGCGACGCGGACATCGTCGTCGAGGCCGTGTTCGAGAAGCTCGAAGTCAAGCACGAGATCTTCCGCGCGCTCGACAAGATCGTCCGCGAGGACGCCGTCCTCGCCTCCAACACCTCCGCCATCCCGATCACGAAGATCGCGGCCGTGACGGAGCGTCCGGAGCGCGTCGTGGGCACGCACTTCTTCTCGCCGGTGCCGATGATGCAGCTGTGCGAACTCGTGCGCGGCTACAAGACGAGCGACGAAACCCTCGCCACCGCGCGGGAGTTCGCCGAATCCGTCGGCAAGACCTGCATCGTCGTCAACCGTGACGTGGCCGGCTTCGTGACGACCCGTCTCATCTCGGCGCTCGTCGTCGAGGCGGCGAAGCTGTACGAGTCGGGTGTCGCCACCGCCGAGGACATCGACCTCGCCTGCAAGCTGGGCTTCGGTCACGCGATGGGCCCGCTGGCCACCGCGGATCTCACCGGCGTCGACATCCTGCTCCACGCGACCAGCAACATCTACACCGAGTCACAGGACGAGAAGTTCGCCCCGCCGGAGCTGATGCGCCGAATGGTGGACGCCGGTGACATCGGCCGCAAGAGCGGGCAGGGCTTCTACAAGCACTGAAACCGCACAGGCCCCTGCGGCATCACACGCAGGGGTGAATTCGGTATCGGTTCGCTCACAGACGGCAACCTCCCGGCACTTCGCACAGTCAGAGGTTGCATCACCCACATCACGGAGTACGCCACCGCACTCACGGGGAGCGCATATGTACATCAGGGGCGACCACGTCGAGCTGGTCGTCGGGGGCCGCCTCGACGTCCGCAGCGCGGCGGACGCCCGTACGGTCCTGCACTCGGCCGTCGACGACGGAGTCGGTGATCTGGTGCTGGACCTGTCCGAGCTCGACTCCTGGGACGCCACCGGCCTCGGCGTCATCATGGGAGCCCATCGACGGGCCGGCCGCTGCGGCCGGCGCCTGGTGCTGCGCGACGTACCGCCGCAGATGCAGCGCCTGCTCGTGGCCACCCGGCTGCACCGCATCCTCGCCATCGAGGGCGGGATCGGGGTGGAGTCGCTGCCCAGGGTCTGACCCCAGGGTGTGACGTCCGCCGGGCACAATCCTCATGAGACTGTGACGTCTCGGACGGCGCGGTACCCCGGGCTGTCGTAGATACTGTGCGAAGGTTTAGGGTTCGGTCGCCCGCTGTGTGACAACCCTTCGAGCGGGCCCGGACCAGAAGCGACAGCGCGGTGTGCAGCAAGGCCGGGAGGGGCCTGGGTCCTGTCGACCCGCACACGACGCTTTTGGGGGGCTTGGACCTATGGACCCGATCAACCGGGAACCCGAGGAGTACGGCCAGGACGGCGACGACACGTCGTCGCGCCAGCGCCCGCCCCGGGAACCGCTCACACCCGACTTCGGCCAGCACTCACCGGCGCTCGCCCGCACCGTGCAGCTGGTCACCGGTGACTTCCTGCTCACCGTCAACCCCGTCGACGGCAGCGAGATCGAGGCCTGCCCGCCCGGACAGCGGCCCGGCCGGCCGGCCAAGCTCACCGCCGCCGCCCGCGCCGAGGCCGCCCGCGCCGCCAAACCGCCCGTCCCGCCCGGCCTGAACCGGCCCGCACTCCCGCTCCTGGAACGCCAGGAGGAGCGCGAGCGGCTCGTACGGCTGCTCGCCCGCGGCCGTTCCGTACGCCTCACCGGCCCCTCGGGCTCGGGCCGCACGAGCCTTCTCGACCTCGTCGCCGAGGACTGCCTCGACCTCGCCCCCGACGGCGTGATCCGCCTCACCGGCTTCCACCGCACGGCCACCGACCTCCTCCACGACCTCTTCTACGCGGTCTACGACGCACCCCTGCACCGGCCCGCCCGGGACGAACTGCTCGCCCTGGTGCGGGAGATCGGCGCGGTCGTCGTCCTCGACGACATCGAGTTCGGCGGCGCCGCCCTGGAGGAACTCCTCGACGCGACCCCCGAGTGCGCCTTCCTGGTCGCCGCGACCCCCGAGATCCCCGCACCGGCCGCCGACTCCGTCATCGAGGAGGTCTTCCTCGGCGGCCTGCAGCGGGCCGGTGCCGTGGAGGTCCTGGAGCACGCCGTGGGCCGCGTCCTCACCGAGGAGGAGGCGAACTGGGCGGGCGACCTCTACTTCGAGTCCGAGGGCCTGCCCCTGCGCTTCGTCCAGGCCGGCGCCCTGCTCCGGCAGCGCGACGAACTGCGCGTCGGCACCAGCGTGGTGGAGGAGTTCGGCGTCTTCCAGGACATGGTCCCGGCCGACGCGCCCCCCATCACACCCGTCGACTCCGACGGGGAAGACGCCGTACCCCTGCCGTCCCTCGGCGAGGCCGCCGCGCCCGCCCCGCTGCTCGCCTCGCGGCTCAGCTCCTCGGCCCGCGCCACCCTGCGCTTCGCCGTCGCGCTCGGCGGCGAGGTGCCGCACCAGGCCCATCTGCCCGCCCTCGTCGGCGACACCCACGCGGACGCCGCCCTCGGCGAACTCGCGGCCTGCGGACTGGTCTCCCCGGTCGGCGGCCGCTACCGGCTCGCCGCCGGCGTCCAGACCCAGCTGGAGGCCGCCGGATACGGCGACGAGATCGAGGCCAGCGCCCTCATCGCCGGACTGCACTACTCCTGGTGGGCCGGACACCCCTCGGTCACCCCCCAGCGGGTCTGCGCCGAGGCGGACGCCCTGCTCGCCGCCCTCACCGTCCTCGTACCGGCGACCACCCCGCCCGGCGAGGGTGAGGAGAGCGCCACCGTCGAACTCGCCCGCACCGCCGCCCCCGCGTTCGCCGCCGGACTCCACTGGAGCGCCTGGGAACGCGCGTTGCGCTCCGGCGCCGAGGCCGCCCAGCTCGCCGGCAACGCGAGCGAACAGGCCTACTTCCAGCACGAGTTGGGCGTCCTCGCGCTCTGCGAGGGCGACCTCGACCGGGCCCGGGCCGAGCTGGAGTCCTCCATCGGCCTCCGCGACACCGCCGCCGACAAGCGCGGCAGCGTCGCGGGCCGGCGCGCCCTCGCCCTGGTCGCCGACCGCTCCGGCATCACGATCGGCCTCGGCGCCGCGGCCGGCGAGGAGGTGCCCGACGCCCGCTACGAGGAGTCCGCCTCGCCGCCCGGCGGGACCCCGACGCCCTTCCCGCCGCTCCAGCCCCCGGGCGACACCTACACCCTCGTCGCCCACCAGGCCCCGTCCGGCGGCAGCCCCACGCCCCACAACAAGGCGCGCGGCGGCCTGCGCGGCTACGCCCGGCGCAACCTCGTCGCGGCCGGCGCGGGCGCGCTGCTCGCCGCCGTCCTCGGCACCGTCGTGACCCTCGGCGCCACGTCCAACAACAACGCCGACAACCCGTCCGACAAGGTCGGCCCCGCTCCGTCCGCCAGCCAGGGCAACTCCGACGACAGCCTCGGCGCCGACCCGGCGAAGAAGGGCGACAACGGCACGGCCAGCAGCAGCCCGACCAACCCCGGCCCCGACGGGACCTACGGCACCTCGGACGACCCGACCCCGCCGTCGAGCAGCGGCACGCCTTCGGACAAGCCGAGCGGGACGAGCGGCAGGCCCACGTCGCCGACACCGTCCAGGTCCACGTCGCATTCGCCGAGTTCGACTCCGTCGCATTCGGCGTCGACTTCCCCGTCGACTTCGCCGACCACGTCCGAATCACCCTCGCCCTCGGTCACGCCGTCGGAGTCGTCCACCGCCCCGTCCACGGGAACCTCGGCGAGCGGTATCGCCTCCTCAAGTGCCCCCGTCGACACGGCCAGTTCCGCCGCCCCCGCGAGCAGCATCGCCTCGGGCACCGTGATCTGACCCTCCGTACGACACCGAAAGGGCCGGCTCCGATGATCGGAACCGGCCCTTTTCGTCGTAGGGGGATCGGAGTCGGTCAGAACAGGCGGAGTTTGTCGTCCTCGATGCCGCGCAGGGCGTCGTAGTCCAGGACCGCGCAGCCGATGCCGCGGTCCGTGGCGAGGACGCGGGCCTGCGGTTTGATCTCCTGGGCGGCGAAGATGCCGCGCACCGGGGCGAGATGGGGATCGCGGTTCAACAGCTCCAGGTAGCGCGTGAGTTGCTCCACGCCGTCGATCTCGCCGCGCCGCTTGATCTCGATCGCGACGGTCTGGCCCTCGCCGTCGCGGCACAGGATGTCGACCGGTCCGATGGCCGTCATGTACTCGCGGCGGATGAGTGTGTAGCCGTCGCCGAGGGTGTCGATGCGGTCGGCCAGCAACTCCTGGAGGTGCGCTTCCACGCCGTCCTTGATCAGGCCGGGGTCCACGCCGAGTTCGTGCGAGGAGTCGTGGAGGATCTCCTCCATCGTGATGATGAGCTTCTCGCCCGCCTTGTTGATGACGGTCCAGACGCCCTCGTCGTCCCCGGAACCCTCCTTCAGCGTGCAGGGCGGCGACATCCAGTTGAGGGGCTTGTAGGCCCGGTCGTCCGCGTGGATCGAGACGCTGCCGTCCGCCTTCACCAGGATCAGACGGGGGGCGGAGGGGAGGTGGGCGGTGAGCCGGCCCGCGTAGTCCACGGAACACCGGGCAATGACGAGACGCATGGTCGGCAACGCTACTCGACGGGCGTGGGTGCACGCGATTCGCCCTGGAAGACCCCTGACGCCCCTTGTTCATTAATGGCCGATTGTGGGCCCATTGAGAGTTCCCTATGTACGCATTCTCCTGGTGCCGCCACCTTCCGTTGCCTACCGTATAAACGGGAGGTCGCGAGGCGTGTACGCAGCGTGTTCGTAATCGCGGACTCCCTTATCTGTCCGGCAACCCCCGCGAGTTGGGGGTGCGAGAGGAGAACCCATGTCGCTCGACGTCTCACCGGCCCTACTCGAAAAGGCCGAGCGAGGCGAGGTCGACGAAGCTGAATTCGTCGACTGCGTCCGGACCTCCCTGCCTTACGCGTGGGAGATGATCAGCTCCCTGGTGGCTCAGCTGAAGGTCGACGGCGGTGCGTTCGCCGACAACCAGACGCCGCCGCCGGACGAGCGGGCACGCGGTCAGTTGCTGCGTGCGCTCGCGAGTGACGCGATACGCGGCGCGCTGCAGCGGCACTTCGGTGTGCGGCTGGCCTTCCAGAACTGCCACCGGGTGGCGGTGTTCCCGTTGGACGGCACGGTCGACGAGACGCTGGCTCGCTTCACCTCGGTGCGCAGCCAACTGCTCAACCAGTCCCCGGAGTTCAGGGACTGCTGACGAGGCGATGCGCATTGCTTGCCGCTCCGTACGCGGGAGGTGCTTTCTGTACTGGGGCGGCAAGCTCCCCGCACGTGCTCAGCCGAGGTGCGGGAGCACCTCGGCACCCAGCCGCCGTACGTTCTCCTCGGTCGACGCCAGGTCCCCGGAGCCCTCGACGAGCAGCGCGAAGCGGGAGATGCCGGTCCGTTCCGAGGTCGCCGCGAGCCGGTCCACGCACAGCCGCGGGGTGCCCACCGGGTGCAGCCCGCAGAGGAGTTCGGTGTACGCCAGCGGGTCGCGCATCGAGCGTTGGCGGTCGTCCACCGTCACATGGGCGTCCAGCCCCTGCTTCAGCCAGCCCGGCATCGCCTTCACGAGCGCCTCCACGGCGTCGGCCCGCCTGTCCGCGATCTGGCAGACCCCGGCCGACACATGGGCCGCGTCCCGGATCTCCTCCGCCGGCCGCCCGGCCGCCCGCGCCAACTGCCGCCACAGGGCGACCATCTCGGCCTTCTCCTCGTCCCCGACATGCATGCCGAGCAGCATCGGCAGGCCCCGCTCGGCCGCCAGCCGCACGCTCGCGGGCGAGGTGCAGGCGACGACGACCTCGGGGCCCGGCGCGTCCGACAGCGCCTCCGACGGCCTTGGTACGACGGGGACTTCACGGAACGCGTAGCGGTCACCGGTGCCCGCCACCGAGGGTTCGCGCAGCCAGCGCATCAGCAGATCGAGCGATTCCGGGAATCCCTGTTCGTACGCGTTCAGGCCCGCGCCGAACACCTCCAGGTCGACCCACGGTCCGCCGCGGCCCACTCCCAGCGAGAAGCGCCCGCCGCTCGTCACATGCAGCAGCGCGGCCTGCTCGCCGAGGGCGACCGGGTGGACGGTGGGCAGCACACTGACCGCGGTGCCGACGCGGATGCGCTGGGTGCGGCCCAGCAGTAACGCGGCCAGGGTGACCGCGGACGGGCAGGTGCCGTAGGGCACGAAGTGGTGTTCGGCCAGCCAGGCCGTGTCGAGACCGGCTTCCTCGGCGACCTCCACCGAGCGGACCGCACGGTGCAGGGCCTCCCCCTGGCCCTGCCCCGGGAACTGGGCCGCCAACACAAAACTTCCGACGCGCATGGTTCTTCCTGCTTCCTCGGCTCCGACACGGAGCTCCCCCACCGGGCATAACCGCCCGACACGTGCCTAGGACACGGCCTGGCGGAGAGATTTGCGGATTGTCTGCAGAATGTGCGGCCCTGAGGGGGACTTGTGTGGGTTGATGCGCTTCGCGTACCCCCGCGTGAGGCACGTACGCTGGACACAGCCCGTGCCTCCTGTATAGCCCCGTGAGGTGTTCTGTGTCCCCGCGTCGCAACCGACCCAAGGAGTCCGGTTCCTCCGGCCGGAGTGCCGACGAGGACCGCTCGGGCCGCTACGGCGGCTGGCAGTCCACGGAACACTGGCAGGGCGAGGAGTGGAGCGTGCGCCATGTCGCCGGGGCCAGCGCCGAGGGCAAGACGTACCGCTGCCCCGGCTGCGACCAGCAGATTCCCTCCGGCGTCCCGCATGTCGTGGCCTGGCCGGAGCACGCGGGCGTCGACGACCGGCGGCACTGGCACAAGGCGTGCTGGAACGCGAAGGACCGCCGCACCACACGGGTGCAGCGGTCCAGGAACGCGCCGAGGTTCTAGGAAACGGCCAACGTGGTACTGGTCACACGTCCCGCTGCTCCAGCAGCGCGACGGCGCCCGCGAACGCGACGGCCGTCACCCCCAGGATGATCCACAGCGGGTCCCAGCCCGAAGGGCCGGACTCGCTGAGGGAGTTGGAGTAGAAGACGCTCAGCTGGTTCGGGATCGAGTACTCGAACAGGGCCTGCCGTACGTTCTCCAGGGACTGCGAGAACATGAACAGGGCGACGACCAGCGGGGCGAGCACCGCGCCGATCATGATGGTGATCGCGCCCGCCGAGTGCCGGATGATCGAGCCGACGATCAGCGAGAGCAGCCCGAGCAGCGCGACGTAGAGGGAGACCCCGACGGTCCCCTTCAGCCACTCGCCGGCGGACGGGTCCTTCGCGCCGTTGTTCGCCAGCAGCGAGGCGTCCACGAAGGCGATGAACGACGTGGTCACCAGCGTCACCACGAACGCGACCGCGAAGAACACGATCGACTTCGCCGCGAGCACGCGGGCCCGGCTCGGGCACGCCGTCATCGTCGTGCGGATCATGCCGGTGCCGTACTCGGAGGCCGTGGTCAGCACGCCGAGCGTGATGATGCACATGAGGCCGAGCAGCAGTCCGAAGAAGCCCAGGGAGAGCGGGTTCTCGCCGTTCATCTCGGACGAGGAGTTGCTGACCACGACGGCGGCGAGCAGTCCGATGCCGAGCACGAGGACGATGAACACCCCGAGCGTCCAGATCGTCGAACGGACCGACTTGATCTTCGTCCACTCGGAGGCCAGCGCATGCCCGAGATGCGTGCGCACCACGGGGATCGGTGAGGTGTAACCGCCGTACGAAGGGCCGTTCGCCGCCTGCCAGTTGGGCGCGGCGGCCGGCGGCATCGGGAGCTGGGGCGTACTCATCGGGCGTCCTCGGGCTTGGTCAGGTCGGGAGTGGGAGTGGGAGTGGGCTCCGCGGGGGTGGGAGCGGCGGCCGGGGCTTGAGGTGCCTGTGTCGGCGTCTGCGGGGGCGTGGGGGGCGGAGTGGTGTACGGGCCCGGTACGCCTCCGCCGGGCGCCGCAGGAGCGGCGTACGGGTTCGTCGGCTGTCCCATGGTGAAGGGCCGGCCGCCCTGCGCCGGTGACGGTGGCGCGTACCAGCCCGGCTGGCCCTGCCCCGGCACCGGCATCGGCGGCTGCACGCCCGGCGGCAGCGGCTGCATCAGACCGGCCTTCTGGTCGGTCGTCGAGCGGTAGTCGACGGCCCCCTGCGTCATCCGCATGTACGCCTCCTCCAGCGAGGCCTGATGCGGGGACAGCTCCCACAGTCGTACGTCCGTGTCGTGTGCGATGTCGCTGATGCGGGGGAGTGGCAGGCCCGTGACGCGCAGGCCGCCGTCCTGCTCGGGCAGGACGTGGCCGCCCGCCTCGGTCAGCGCGGAGGTCAGCTTCTCGCGGAGCTGGGGTTCGGTGTCGGGTGTGCGTACGCGGGCGAAGTCGGCGGAGTTGGCCGAGATGAAGTCCCGGACGCTCATGTCGGAGAGGAGCTGGCCGCGTCCGATCACGATGAGGTGGTCCGCGGTCAGCGCCATCTCGCTCATCAGGTGCGAGGAGACGAAGACGGTACGGCCCTCCGCCGCGAGCGCCTTCATCAGGTTGCGGACCCAGAGGATGCCCTCGGGGTCGAGGCCGTTGACCGGCTCGTCGAAGAGCAGGACCTGGGGGTCGCCGAGGAGTGCGGCGGCGATGCCGAGTCTTTGGCCCATGCCGAGTGAGAAGCCCTTGGAGCGCTTTCTCGCCACGTCCTGGAGGCCCACGACCCCGAGCACCTCGTCGACGCGCCGGGCCGGGATGCCCGACAGTTGGGCCAGGCTCAGCAGATGGCTGCGGGCGCTGCGGCCGCCGTGCACGGCCTTGGCGTCGAGCAGGGCACCGACCTGACGGGGGGCGTTGGGGAGCCTGCGGTAGGGGAAGCCGCCGATCGTCACCTGTCCGGACGTGGGGTTGTCCAGGCCGAGGATCATGCGCATCGTCGTCGACTTGCCCGAGCCGTTGGGCCCGAGGAAGCCGGTGACGGCACCGGGCCGCACCTGGAAGGAAAGGTTGTACACGGCGGTCTTGTCGCCGTAGCGCTTGGTCAGGCCGACAGCCTCGATCATGCTCCGCACCCATCGAAAGGATCAGGACAGCAGGGCACACGCCCCCGTAAGGGTTAGGAGGATATCGGGGCGCTGACGGTTCCGCTCAAGAGAAAGTAAAGCCGTGGCCTTGGGTGGAGGCGGTGGAGGCGGTGGGGGTGTCGGGGGCTCGCCGTACCGCCACGCCCCGCTCCCGTGCGCTCGAAGGGGGCCCTACGCGTCCCGTCGCTTCAGCAGGACGTACGCGCCTAGCAGGGCCGCGGCCACCCACAGGGCCATGATTCCGAAGCCGCCCCAGGGGCCGTACGGTGCGGAGTCGTCGACCGGGGTGACCACCTGCATGATCTTGCTGCCGGCCTGGTCGGGGAGGTACTGGCCGATCTTCTTCGTCGCGGAGACGTTGCCGAGGATGTTGGAGATCAGGAAGAAGAACGGCATCAGGATGCCCAGCGACAGCATCGGTGAGCGCAGCATCGAGGCGACGCCCATGGAGAACATCGCGATCAGGGTCATGTAGAGGCCGCCGCCGATCACCGCGCGCAGCACGCCGGAGTCGCCGATCTCCGCCTTGTGGGAGCCGAGCATCGCCTGGCCCAGGAAGAACGTGACGAAGCTGGTCACCAGGCCGACGAGGAGGCAGAGCCCGGTGGCCACCGCGATCTTGCCGAAGAGGAAGGTGCCGCGCTGGGGGACGGCCGCGAGGGACGTGCGGATCATGCCGGTGCTGTACTCGTTCGATACGACCAGGACCCCGAACACGATCATGGCCAGCTGGCCGAGGCTCATCCCGGCGAAGCTGATGAAGGTCGGGTCGAAGGAGAGTTTGTCCTTGGCGCTCATGTCGTCGAACTGGTTCTTCGACAGTGCCGAGATCAGCATGCCGAGCCCGATCGTCACCACCAGGGCGAGGGACAGAGTCCAGATTGTCGATGCCACCGAGCGGATCTTCGTCCACTCCGAACGGATGACCTGGGTCGCCGCCATGTCAGTCCTTCCTCCAGCCGTCGCCCCAGCTCTGCTGTTGCTCGGCAGGTGCGACGGGGAGTGGTGCATCGGAATGTGCGTGGTACTCCACCGACTCCGCGGTCAGCTGCATGAACGCCTCCTCCAGGGAGGCCTGTTGGGGACTCAGCTCGTGCAGCACGAGCTGGTGCTGCGCCGCCAGCTCGCCGATCTGCTCGGACTTGCCGCCGTCCACCTCAAGGGTCCCGTTGCCCGATTCGACGACGGTGATCCCGGCCTGGTGGAGTACGTCCAGCAGCCGCTCGCGGTTCGGGGTGCGGATCCGTACGTACGACCGCGAGTTCTGCTGGATGAAGTCGGCCATGGAGGTGTCCGCGAGGAGGCGGCCCTGGCCGATGACGACGAGGTGATCGGCCGTCAGCGCCATCTCGCTCATCAGGTGGGAAGACACGAAGACCGTACGGCCTTGCGCGGCCAGGGACTTCATCAGGTTGCGGATCCAGTGGATGCCCTCGGGGTCGAGGCCGTTGACCGGCTCGTCGAACATGAGGATGCGTGGGTCGCCGAGGAGTGCGCCCGCGATGCCCAGCCGCTGGCCCATGCCGAGGGAGAAGCCTTTGGCCTTCTTCTTGGCCACGGTCGTCAGTCCGACGGTGTCGAGCACCTCGTGTACCCGGCTGTTCGGGATGCCGTTGCTCTGTGCCAGGCACAGGAGATGGTTGAAGGCGCTGCGGCCGCCGTGCATGGCCTTGGCGTCGAGGAGGGCGCCGATGTACGTCAGCGGGTCCTTGAGCTGGTCGTAGTGCCGGCCGTCGATGCGTACGTCACCGGCGGTCGGCCGGTCGAGACCGAGCATCATGCGCATGGTCGTCGACTTGCCGGCGCCGTTCGGGCCGAGGAAGCCCGTGACGATTCCGGGCCGGACGGCGAAGGTGAGGTTGTTCACCGCCACCTTCTCGCCGTACCGCTTTGTCAGCCCCTCAACCTCGATCATGCGGCCACGTTAGGACCGCTGTTGGGCTGATGCCACCCGGACGGGCAAACAGAGTCCGACGGCGCAGGCAACAACCGTGAACGCCGTCGCCCAGGCGAACGCGTGCGGGAACGCCGGAGTGCCGTGGCCGTGCGCGAGGATCGTCGCCAGTACTACGGTGCCGACGCCGCCGCCCAGCTGCTGCACGATCCGGATGCTGGTGCTCGCGTGCGGGATGTGGGCCCGGTCCAGACCCTGGTAGGCGCCCACCATGACCGCCATGTTGGCCGCGCTCACCCCGAGTCCGCGCACCACCAGGGCGAGCGCGAGCAGGACGGCGCCGGGGTGCGGGAAGAGGAAGGGGAGGGTGCCGAGCGCGCAGAGGAGCATGCCTGACACGACGACCGGGCGGGGTCCGAGGCGGTCGGTGAGTGGTCCGGTGGCCCGGGCCAGCAGGCTGCCCAGACCCTGCGGTGCCAGCAGCAGTCCGGTCGCGATCACGCCCTCGCCGCGCACCTGTTGGTAGTAGAGGGGGAGCAGGAACATCCCGCCGAAGAGGGCCAGCCCGTTCAGGAACGTCAGGAGGGAGGAGAGGGCGAAGGTGCGGTTCTTGAACAGGCGGAGGTCTACGAGGGGGGCGCGGGCACGGAGTGCGTGGCGGGTGAACAGGGCTGTCAGTACGAGGCCGACCGGGATCGCGGTCGCGCGGGCCGTGCCGGTCTCGGACAGGCCGTAGACCAGGGTGGCGAGGCCGGGGGAGAGGAGCAGGAGGCCGGTCAGGTCCAGGTGGTGGCCGGGGCTGGGGGTGTCCTTCGGGACTCCGCGCCAGGCCAGGGCCAGGGCCAGAAGGCAGACGGGCAGGTTGACGTAGAAGATCCAGCGCCAGCTGAGGTGGCCGACGATCAGGCCGCCGAGGACCGGGCCGAGGATCGGTACGACCATGGCGGGCAGGGTGATCGCCCCCATCAGGCGGCCTAGGCTGCGGCCTCCGGCGGCGCGCATCACCAGGGTCTGGAGGACGGGCAGCAGCAGGCCGCCGCCTATGCCCTGGAGGACCCGGAAAGCGATCAGTGAGCCGATGTTCCAGGCGAGGGCGCAGAGGATGGATCCGGTCAGGAAGAGGGTGAGCGCGCCCAGCCAGACGTGGCGGGAGTCGTAGCGCTCGACCGCCCAGCCGGAGATCGGGACGACCGTGGCGAGGGCCAGGAGGTAGGCCGTACTGACCCATTGCAGGCTCGTTGTTGAGGCGCCCAAGTCGTGGCCCAGGGTGTGCAGGGCTATGGAGACGATCGTGCTGTCGAGGAGTGGGGCGAGGGCGCCCAGGACGAGGATGCCGGCGAGTTTGCGGACGGCGGGGTCGAGGCGTTCGGTGCGGTGGACTGTGGTGGCAGGCAAGGTGGTCCCCCTTAGAGACGGTGCGTCTCTTATTGCGTCCACGATAGGCTGGCTGCGATAAGAGACGCAAGGTCTCCTGGGTGGAAGGTGCCGGTGATGACCGGAGAGCAGACGCGGCGGCGCGGGGCCGCGCTGGAGGCCGACATCCTGGACGCCGTATGGGAGGAGCTGGCCGCGGTCGGCTACGCCCGGCTCACCATGGAGGGCGTTGCCGTCCGTGCCCGTACCGGTAAGCAGGTTCTCTACCGGCGCTGGCCCAACCGCGCCGAACTCGTGAAAGCCGCCATGTCCCATCGCACCGGCACCGTCGCCGGCCGGATCCCCGACACCGGGGAGCTGCGTGAGGACGTACTGACCCTTCTGCGGATGATGGTCGCGCGGCAGCGGGAGATCGGGTCCGACGTCATCCGGGGGCTGCTCGCGGAGGCGCCCGACCTGGATCCGAAGGTGTTCGGGATCGTTTACGACATCCTGCTGCCCATGCTTCAGCGGGCCGTGCTGCGGGGGGAGATCCCCACCGCCGAGCTTTCCCGGCGGGCCGTCACCGTCCCCGCCCAGCTCTTGCGTTACGAGATGGTCATCTCGCATGAACCGGTCGTCGATTCCACGCTCGTGGAGATCGTCGACGATGTGTATCTGCCGTTGCTGCGTGGGTACGGCTGAGGCCCGCACCCCCGGAGGGAATGCGGGCCTCAGCCGTACGAACTACCGGGACTGCTGAGCCGGAACCCCACGGGAGATGGGCTCGTCCTCGACCGGCGAGCTCGCGGCGGCCACCGCGGCGCCGGTGAGCGTGGCGAGCATCTCGCGCACGTTCGTCAGCTGCGCGTTGATGCTGTCGCGGCGGTTGGTGAGGGCGGCCAGCTCGCGCTCGGACTCCGAACGGATGCGGTCGGCCTTGGCGTTCGCGTCGGCCACGATGTCCTCGGCCTGGCGCTGAGCCGTCTCCACCGTCTGCCGGGCGCGGCGCTCGGCGTCCGTACGCAGCTTCTCCGCCTCAAGACGGAGCTGCTCCGCGCGGTGCTCGATCTCCGCGAGACGCTTCTCCGCCTTCTGCTGACGCGACGCCAGGTCCCGCTCGGACTGCTCGCGGCGCTTGGCGAGGTTCGTCTCGAAGTCGGCGGCGGCCTGCGCGGCCTTGGCGCGGGTCTCCTCGAAGAGGGCGTCGGCCTCCTCGCGCTTCTGCTGGGCGTCCTTCTGGGCCTCGCCACGCAGCTGCGCGGAGTCGCTCTTGGCCTTCTCGACGATCCGGACGCCCTCGTCCTCCGCCTTGGCCTTGCGCTCCGCAGCGAACGATTCTGCGTCGTTGCGGACCTGCTGGGCAGCGGACTCCGCGAGTTCGCGGTGCTGCTCGGCCGCGCGCCGGGCCTCCTCGCGCAGATCCTTGGCCTCTTCCTCGGCGAGGCGGAGGATCTTCTCGACCCGCGCGCCGAGGCCGGCGTACGACGGCTCGGCGTCGCTTACCTGGGCCGCGGCGTTCTGCGTTTCGAGGTGGAGCTCCTCGATGCGCTTTTCAAGAGCAGTGATACGAGCCAGAGCGCTGTCACGGTCGGAGACGAGCTTCGAGATGCGTTCGTCCACCTGAGCGCGGTCGTACCCACGCCGCACAAGCTCGAAGCCGTAGGGGGAAGTGTCGCTCATGGGGTTCCTGTCGAATGAGACCGGTGAGGTGATAGGTGGAATCCTAGGGGCCGAAGCGGTGTGTCATCGAGCGGATGCGTGTTTGATCTGGAGAATGACACCCCTTTTGAGTGGCTAACCGTCCGACCGCTTGCCAAAGACCGGGTCAAAGGCCCCAGAACGCCCGAACCTCACAGCAGGTTCTTAAGCTTCGTCAGCCCTCAACCGACTTGCCACCCGAACGAGTTGCGCCCGCGGCGGCGCCGGCCTTGACCGCGCCGTCCTTGGCCGCGGCCGGGGCCTCAAAAGACTCCAACGCCTCAAGGACGTCCTGGACACGGGAGATTTCGGCATTGATGTCCTCGCGGCGGCGGACCAGCACGTCGAGTTCGCGCTTGCCCTCCTCCACCGTGCGCCGGGCCTCGCGGATCGCCTCCGCCTTCAGGTCCTCGGCCTCACGGATGAGCGTGGCCTTCTTCTGCTCGGCCTCCTTGAGGAGACCCTCCGCCTTCTTCACCGCGGCGATACGGACCTTGCCCGCCTCGGAGTTGGCCTCCGAGACCAGCTCCTTGGCCTTCATCTGAGCCTTGCCGAGCTGCTCCTCGGCCGCCTTGATGAGCGCGTCGCAGCGGTCGCCGGCCGACCTCATCGTCTCCGCGGACTCACGGCGGGCCCGCTCGTGCAGACTCTCGATCTCGCTCGTGATGCGGTCGCGCAGCTCCTCGGCCCGCTCCCTTATGGCGGTGGCGTCCCGGCGCGCGCCGACCAGCAGCTCGTCCGCGTCCGTACGGGCCTGCTCCACCCGGGAGTTGCCCTCGACCGTGCCCTCGGACACCAGCCGGTCGGCCTCGGCGCGGGCCGCGCCGACCATGGAGTCGGCCTGTGCCTCGGCGTCCGCCGTCGTCTTCTGTGCCTGCTGCTGCGCCTCGCTGAGGAGCTTGTCGGCCTCCGCCGCGGTCTCCGTGATGAGCGTGTCGACCTGCTCGGCGACGTCCGACCGGCGTTTGTTGGCCTCCTTGCGGGCCTCGTCCAGCGTCCGCTCGGACTCCTCGCGCGCCGCCGTGGTGACCCGCTCGGCCTCCGCCTTCGCGTCCGCCCGCAGCCGCGCGGCCTCCGCCCGGGTCCGCTCGGCGTGCAGCTGCGCGGCACCGACCGTCTCGGCGGCCTCGGCGCGCAGCCGCTCCGCGTCCCCGGTCGCGTCCGAGATCAGCTTCTCCGCCTTGGCCACGGCCTCCGCGCGCACCCGCTCGGCCTCGTTGGCCGTCTCCGTCTGGAGCCGCTCCGCCTCCGCCGTCACCTCGGTGATGAGGGTGTCGGCCTGCGTCGCCGCGTCCGAACGGATCCGGTTGGCGTCCTCGCGGGCGTCCGCGCGGGCCCGCGCCGCGTCCTGGTCGGCCTGCGCGATCGCGTCCGCCGCCTCCGTGCGCCCCCGCTGGAGGTGCTCGGCGGCCTCCGAACGCATCCGCTCGGCCTCCGCGATCGCCTCAGCGACCGTGCGCTCCGCGAGCGCCTTCGCGGCGTCCGTCTCCTCGCCGGCCACGCGCCGGATGCGGTTGGCGTCCTCGGTGGCCCGCTCCCGCTCGCTGTAGGCGTCGGCGCGGACCCGGTCCGCCTCCTCCTGCGCCTCGCGCCGGGTGCGGTCCGCCACGTGCTCGGCGGCCGACCTGATGCCCTGGATGTCCTCCTGGGCCTGCTCGTGCAGCCCGGCGACGGACTCCCGCACCTGCTGCGCGTGCTGCTCGGCGCCCGACACCATCTCGGTGGCGCGCCGGTCGGCCTCCTCGACCAGCCGCAGCGCCTCGGACTGCGCCTCCTCGACGCGGTTGCGCGCCGAGGCCAGCAGCTCCTCGCTCTGCTCGCGGGCCCGCTCGCGCTCCTGCCCGGCCTCCTCACGGGCCGACCCGAGCAGCTCCTCGGCCTCACGACGACGCCGTACGGCCTCCTCCTGGGCGGCGGCCAGCGTCTCCGAGGCCTCGATGGCGAGGCGCTCGGCGGCGGCCTGCGCCTCCGCGCGGACCCGGTCGGCGGTGTCCTGCGCCTCGGTCTTGAGCCGCTCGGCCTCGGCCGCGGCCTCGGACCGCAGTCGTACGGCGATGGCCTCGCCCTCGGCGCGAGAGGCGGACGCGTCGCCGGCGGCCTCGTTGCGCAGCCGGTCGGCCTCCGCCTCGGCCTGCGCCTGGAGGGAGCGGATGCGGTCGGCGGCCTCGCCGCGCAGGCGTTCCGTCTCCTCGGCGGCCTCGCGGCGGATCCGCTCGGCCTCCTCGCGGGCGTCGGTCAGGGCCTGTTCGGCCGCGGCGAGCCGCTCCTCGGTCTCGGTGTGCAGCCGCGTCAGGCTCTCGGCGGCCTCCTCGCGGCGTGCCTCTATGGCCCGCTCGGTCTCGTCGCGCAGATCGCGCGCGGCCTGTTCGGCGTCCGCCTTGATGCCCTCGGACTGCTCGATGACCTCCGCGCGGTGCCGCTCGGCCTCCTTGCGGGTGCGGTCGAGGGTCTCCTCGGCCTGCCGGCGCAGGGTGGTGGCGCGCTCGATGGCCTCGGTGCGGACCTTCTCGCTGTCCGTGGTGGCGGTCTGGCGCAGCTCGTCGGCGTCGGCCCGGGCCTTGGACAGCAGCTCCTCGGCGGTCCTGGCCGCCTCCTCGATCTGCTGGACGGCCTCGCGGCGGGCCTCGGCGCGGATGCGCTCGCCCTCGCCGACCGCGTCGGCGCGCAGCTGCTCGGCCTCGCCGCGCAGCCGACGCGCTTCTTCCTGCAGCTCGACCGTCTTGGCCCGGTACTCCTTGGTGTCGTCCTTGGCCGTGCCCTTGAGCTGTTCGGCGATGTCGTGCGCCTGGGCGCGCAGCCGGTCGGCCTCGGCCTCCGCCTCGGAGCGGATCCGCTCGGCCTCCTCGGTGGCGGCCTTCGTGGTGTTCTTGGCGTCCTCGGACGCCTTGTCGAGGACGTCCTCGGCGGTGCGGGCGGCCTTGGCGAGCTGGGAGGCGGTCTCCTCGGCGGTGAGGCTGCGGGCGTTCTCCTCGGCCTCCGCGACGATCTTCTCGGCCTTGGCCAGGGCGTCGGCGACGATCTGATCGGCGTCGGCCTTGGTGGTCTCGGCCTCTTTGGTGGCCTCGGTGACGAGCCGGGCGACCTGTTCCTTCGCGGTCCGGGTGCGCTGCTCGTTGGCGGACTCGGCGCTCGCGAGGGCCTTGGCCGCGGCCTCCTTGGCCTCGGTGAGGACCTTCTCGGCCTCCAGACGCGCTTCCCGCAGTGAGGTTTCGGCCTCCGCCATGCGCGTCTCGGCGGCCCGGCTCATCTCGGTGGCCTGCCGGCGGGCGGAGTCCGACTCGTTGACCGTGGAGCTGCGCAGCTGTTCGGCGTGGTCGGTGGCTTCCTGGGCCTGGCTGGAGGCCGCGTTCAGCAGGCGTTCGGCGTCCGTGCGGGCGCGCCGCAGAAGTGCCTCGGCCTCCGAGCGGGCGGCCTCGGCGTCCATCTCCAGCCGCTGGCGGGCCTCGGCGGCGACCCGCTCGGCCTCGGCGCGGGCGGCGGCCAGCGCCTGCTCGGCCTCGGCGCGGGACTCCTCGACGAGCCGGCGGGCCTGTGCCTCGGAGCGGGCGCGCAGCTGCTCGGCCCACGCCACGTTCTCGTTGACGTGCGACTCGACGGTCTGCCGGCGTTCGCCCAGCTCCTGGTCGAGCTGCTGGCGCCGGGTCACGGCCTCCTGGTGCAGTTCCGCCTGGAGGCGGGCGGCGTTCTCCGCGTGTTCCTGGAGGATGCGCTGGGTCTGCGCGCGGGCCTGGCTCAGCTCCCGCTCGGCGTCCTGGCGCAGCTGGTCGGCCTGGATCTGGGCATTACGGAGCATCTGCTCGGCCTGGTAGCCGATGTCGCCGCCCTCGTATGCCGGGCGGGACATGAGGGTGCGGCGCGCCTCGTGGAGCTTGGCGCGCAACACCTCGACCTGGTAGCCGAGGTCCTCGGCATGCTGGATCGCCTTTTCCCGCTCGGTCTTCAGCCGCTCCATCTCGGCCTCGAACCGAGAGAGGTGGTCGACGTCAGCCGCCGGCTCTCGCTCCTGGCGTTCGTAGCCCCGCACTGCGCGGTCCCATCCGTCCCCTGGTCGCGGTTTACTCCAACGAGCGCCGTCCATCCAACGGACGGTGCTCCCGGGGAATGGTGTCAGATCAACGGCGGAGCCCGAGCTGCTGCCCTGACGCTCGCCCCCCGAAACCGGACCCCGGCATGCCGTTGCCCTGGTTGCGAGCGACGACCGACCCCAACCCTACCGGCCCATATGTACGAGGGTCAGTGCTCAGGTGACTCAACAGGCGCCGAAGTGACCAGTTCTGTCAGTACGCCATGGCAATCCTTCGGGTGCAGGAACGTGATCCGTGACCCCATGGAGCCGCGTCGCGGCTCCTCGTACAGAACGCGTACGCCCTTCCCGCGGATGTCCTCGGAGTCCGTGTCGACGTCGGCCGTGCCGAAGGCGATGTGGTGAACCCCCTCCCCGTTCTTCGCCAGCCACTTTCCCACGGCGGAGTCCTCGCGGGTGGGTTCGAGGAGCTGGAGGTAGGAGGCGCCGCCGTCGTCCGTGTTGTTGATCTTCAACATGGCCTCGCGCACGCCCTGTTCCTCGTTGACCTCGGAGTGGAACACCTCGAAGCCGTACGTGGCCCGGTAGAACTCGACTGTGGTGTCGAGGTCGAAGCAGGCGATCCCGATGTGGTCGATTCGCGTCAGCATGTATGTAGTGCAGCGCTCACCGGGTGGTTACGCAACGTGCGCGCGATCACACCGACGGCCCGATGACGGGGTGGTCTACCGCTCAGTACATTTCAAGTAAACCCTCGTTCACTCCTCAGCTGAAACACGCTGGAAGGGGATCGCACCTCATGTCTGGAACGAACAGCACGACCTCGGTGATCGTCGCGGGCGCCCGGACGCCCATGGGACGGTTGCTGGGCTCCCTGAAGTCCTTCTCCGGAGCCGACCTCGGCGGCTTCGCGATCAAGGCCGCCCTCGACCGTGCGGGTATCGGTGGCGACCAGGTGCAGTACGTGATCATGGGCCAGGTGCTCCAGGCCGGGGCAGGGCAGATCCCGGCACGCCAGGCCGCCGTCAAGGCGGGCATCCCGATGAGCGTCCCGGCGCTCACCATCAACAAGGTGTGCCTCTCGGGCCTCGACGCCATCGCGCTCGCCGACCAGCTCATCCGTGCAGGTGAGTTCGAGATCGTCGTCGCGGGCGGCCAGGAGTCCATGACCAACGCCCCCCACCTGCTCCCCAAGTCCCGTGAGGGATACAAGTACGGCGCGATCGAGATGCTCGACGCGATGGCCTACGACGGCCTGACCGACGCCTTCGAGAACATCGCGATGGGCGAGTCGACGGAGAAGCACAACACGCGGCTCGGCATCGCGCGCCCCGAGCAGGACGAGATCGCCGCCCTGTCCCACCAGCGGGCCGCCGCCGCCCAGCAGAACGGCGTCTTCGAGGCCGAGATCACCCCGATCGAGATCCCGCAGCGCAAGGGCGAGCCCGTCGTCTTCAGCAAGGACGAGGGCATCCGCGCCGAGACCACGGCCGAATCGCTCGGCAAGCTGCGCCCCGCGTTCACCAAGGACGGCACGATCACCGCCGGCACCTCCTCGCAGATCTCGGACGGCGCCGCGGCCGTGGTCGTGATGAGCAAGACCAAGGCGCAGGAGCTGGGCCTGGAGTGGATCGCCGAGATCGGCGCCCACGGCAATGTGGCGGGACCCGACAACTCGCTCCAGTCGCAGCCCTCCAACGCGATCCTGCACGCCCTGAAGAAGGAGGGCCTGGAGGTCGAGAGCCTCGACCTGATCGAGATCAACGAGGCCTTCGCCGCCGTCGCGGTCCAGTCAATGAAGGACCTCGGGGTGTCCACGGAAAAGGTGAACGTCAACGGCGGGGCCATCGCCCTGGGCCACCCCATCGGCATGTCGGGCGCCCGCCTGGTGCTGCACCTGGCCCTGGAGCTGAAGCGGCGCGGCGGCGGTGTGGGCGCGGCGGCACTGTGCGGCGGCGGCGGTCAGGGTGACGCGCTGATCGTGCGGGTACCCAAGGCCTGAGCAGCTCGTACATCTCTAGGAACGGAGCCGTGATGCAGGACGTCGCCTCGCTGGTGGCCCAGGCCAGGGAAGGCCGGCCGCGGGCCGTGGCCCGGCTGATCTCCCTGGTGGAGGGGGCGTCCCCCCAGCTCAGGGAGGTCATGGCGGCCCTCGCACCGCTGACCGGCGGGGCGTATGTCGTCGGCCTCACGGGATCGCCGGGCGTCGGCAAGTCGACGTCCACCTCCGCGCTCGTCACGGCGTACCGCAAGCAGGGCAGACGGGTCGGCGTCCTGGCCGTCGACCCGTCCTCGCCGTTCTCGGGCGGCGCCCTGCTCGGCGACCGGGTCCGCATGTCGGACCACTCCTCCGACCCCGGCGTCTACATCCGCTCGATGGCCACCCGCGGCCACCTCGGCGGCCTCGCCTGGTCCGCCCCGCAGGCGATCCGCGTCCTCGACGCGGCGGGCTGCGAGGTGATCCTGGTGGAGACGGTCGGGGTGGGCCAGTCGGAGGTGGAGATCGCCTCCCAGGCGGACACCTCCGTCGTCCTGCTGGCCCCCGGCATGGGCGACGGCATCCAGGCGGCCAAGGCCGGGATCCTGGAGATCGGCGACGTCTACGTCGTCAACAAGGCCGACCGGGACGGCGCCGACGCGACCGCCCGCGAGCTGAACCACATGCTCGGCCTCGGCGAGTCCCGCGGCCCCGGCGACTGGCGCCCCCCGATCGTCAAGACGGTCGCCTCCCGCGCGGAGGGCATCGACGAGGTGGTGGAGGCGTTGGAGAAGCACCGGGCGTGGATGGAGGAACACGGCGTTCTCGCGGAACGCCGGGCGGCCCGGGCGGCCCGTGAGATCGAGACGATCGCGGTCACGGCCCTGCGCGCCCGCATCGGAGACCTGCACGGAGACCGCCGCGTCGGCGCGCTCGCGGAGCGGGTCGTGGCAGGGGAGTTGGACGCGTACCGCGCGGCGGACGAACTGATCGCGGGCATCACGGCGGGTTAATACGCTGGTCGACGTCCTTGCCCCGCTGCTACGTTGACCCACATGTTCCTCCTCATGGCATAGGGCACGCCGAACACACCGGCGTCCCTTTCCCATGCCTCCAGTTGAGGAACATTCGCATGTCCGCGCCTTCTCGCACGCCGACTCCGGCGTGCCCTTCGTACGCCGCCGTACTCCAAGTCCCGTACGCGCGCCGCACGTTCACCGCGACCCTCGTCGGCCGCCTCTCCTACGGCACCGTCTCCCCGGCCGTGCTGCTCGCGGTCGTCCACTCCACCGGCTCGTACGCCGCGGCCGGCACGGTCATGGCCGTCTTCGGCACCGCGACCGTCCTGCTGCTGCCCCTGCGCGCGGCCCTGGTCGACCGACACGGTCCCCGCCGCGCCCTGCTCCCCATGGCCCTGCTCTACGGCACCCTCCTGTGCGTCCTCGCGGCGGTGACCTGGCGCCCCGGGACACCGGAGGTGGTGCTGGGCACGGTGGCTGCGCTGACCGGCATGTGCGCGCCCCCACTTGGCCCCACCATGCGCTCCGTGTGGGCCGAACTGGTCGGCGACCAGGGGCTGTTGCAGCGCGCGTACAGCCTCGACGGCGTCGCCGAGGAACTCCTGTACGTCGTCGGCCCGTTGGCGATCGGCGCGCTGATGACCTTCGCCCCGCCGGCCGCCGGGGTCCTGCTCAGCGCGGTGCTGATCGGCGCGGGGACGTTCGCCTTCGTCACGTCACCGGCGCCGGCCGGAGTACGCGTTCCGGCGGGTGCCGGGCGGGGGCTGCGGCTCGCCCGGGTCCGCGGGCTGCTCGGCCCGGTCGTCGTGGCCGCCGGGATGGGGCTCGCGCTGAGCGCCGTCTACCTGCTGGTGATGGCCTTCGCCGAACAACGGGGGTACGGCGACGGTGTCGTGCCCTGGGTGCTGGCCGCGCTGTCGGCGGGCAGTGCGGTCGGTGGCCTGCTGAACGGTGCGGTCGACTGGCGTCGGGCCGCGCGGGTACGGCTGGCGTTGTCGGCGCTGGGTCTGGGGCTGGCACTGGCCGCGGCCGGGCTGGCGGCGGGGGTGTGGTCACTCACCGTGGCGGTGGCGTGCGCGGGGTTCTTTGTCGCGCCGGCGCTGACCACCGCGTATCTGCTGGCCGACGAGGTGGCTGCGCCGGAGGTGCGGACGCAGGCGGGGGCGTGGGTCAACATGGCGGTGAACGCGGGGAGTTCGGGGGGATCGGTGGTGACGGGGCTGCTGGTCGGGCGGGTTCCGGTGGGGGTTTGTTTTGTGCTCGCCGGGGTGGTGGCGGGGGCTGCGGGGGTTGTGTCTTGTCTGCCGGTTCGTTGTGGCTGGTCGCGCAGTTCCCCGCGCCCCTAAGGGGCGCGCTGTAGCGACCGGAGATGACAGGGCGGCCGGAGTTCTGTTTGAACTCCGGCCGCCCGTCTGTCAGTTGCCGTTACGGACGCCCCCGCTGCCCCCGCAGGTGTTCCGCGATCGGCTTCAGGGTTTTGTCGAGTTCCGACAGGCCCTCCGGGGTCACGAGGTCGATGAAGTGTCGTCGTACCGATGCCACGTGATGGGGCGCGACCTTCTGCATCGTCTCCAGGCCGTGTTCGGTGAGCACCGCGTACAGGCCCCGGCGGTCCGACTCGCAGTTCTCCCGGCGCACCAGGTCCGCGTTCTCCATGCGGGTGATCTGGTGCGAGAGGCGGCTCTTGGACTGGAGCGTGGCGGCGGCGAGGTCGCTCATCCGCAGCCGTTTGTCCTCCGCCTCGGAGAGGTTCACCAGGATCTCGTAGTCGTTCATCGTCAGGCCGAACGGCTGCAGGTCCTTTTCGAGTTGGTACGTCAGCAGCCTGTTGACCTCCAGGTGGGTGCGCCAGGCGCACTGCTCCTCATCGGTCAGCCAGCGCGTGGCCGTCTCGGTCTCCATGAATGAAGTCTACCTAAAATGTTGAAAGGCGAACTAGTGAGGGTGGCGTGACGGCGCGCACACGTTCGACGTCACACTCCGCAGACTACCGCTCACAGCCCGAAGCGACGCTGGAGATCCCCCAGCTGTCCGGGAAGGCGCGGTGCGCCCGCTTGCTGTGAGGGGCCTGTGCGAACCCCGCCCCCGCCCGGTACCCCCGGCTCGGGCGGCACAACCCCTGTGGCCTGCTCGGGCATCAGATTCTCCGAGGACTGGAGCAGTACCGTGCCCGCCCCCACGAACTCGAACTGGTGCTCCTCCCCGGAGGCCCCGCCGATGCCCGTCATCGCACGTAGACCGCCCATCAGGCCGGTCATGTAGGCGTGGTCGTAGTGGTGGCAGGGGGAGGGGCAGTCGGCCCAGCCGACGAGCGCCTGCGGGTCGACCCGGATCGGGGGTTCCATGAACACCACCGGGCCGCTGGAGGCGGCCACGATCTTTCCGGTTCCGATGAGTGTCAGAAAGCCGGGAACAATCGACTGCTTGAGAGCGAGACTTGGCTGAAAAGCGAGCAGGTTGCCCGAGCGAATGGTCATGTTGGCGTCTTCGAGGTCGTACGCGTTGACGTCGAAGGCCCGGTCGGCGAGCAGCATCTTGCCCGAGCCGTCCGCCACGACCCAGTCGCTCGCGTGCAGAGGCGAATGGAAGGACGTACGGACAAGCCGGTCGAGTCGCCCGTGCCCGATGCCGTTGAACTCCATCGAGCCGTAGTAGGCGATCATCTTCCCCTTCTGCAGGAACCACTGGCTCCCCTTGAGCTCCACGCAGAAGGTGTACTTGTTGACGTTGTCGTCGACCGGCAGGGTCATCGGGTCGTAGACCGTGGGGCCGGACCCCGCGTACTGGCTCACAGTTTCTCCTCCGACGCCTGGACGTACACCGCGCCGCTGCCGCTCAGCTCCAGCTGGAACGCCTCGCCGGAGCCCCGGCCCACCATGTCGCGCCAACCGAGCGCCGTGGACAGCTTGTTGCGGACGTCGCCGTGGTGGGCGACGTAGGCCTGCGGGTCGACATGGACGGGTCTGCCGGGGGTGATCGGCACCTCGAAGACCCCGCCGTGGGCCATCACGGCGACCGCGCCCTGTCCCTGGAGCGTGGTCGTGAACAGGCCCTGGCCGGTGACCTGGCCGCGGACCATGCCCATGACGCCGCCCTGCGAGCCCATGAACATCGTGCCCTGCCGGAGGGTGCCCTCGAAGGCGAGGAGGCGGTCGGCCTCCACGTACAGGGTGTCTCCGGTGAGACGGATGATCTGGATGTGGTGGCCGCCGTGACCGAACATCACGGTGCCGCTGCCCTCGACGGTCATCAGGGGAGTGGCTTCATTGGCGACGCGGCGGCCGAGCATCGACATGACGCCGCCCTGGCCGCCCTGGATGTTCGGGGTGAAGGAGACGTCGCCCTTGTAGGCGAGCATCGCGCCGCGCTGGCTGTACAGCCGCTGACCCGGCATGACGGTGGCCTGGATCATCTTCGAGTTGATCTCCGTGAACGTCATGTCACACGTCCCCCGCGATCGTGTTCCGCTCGCTGGGCTGGACGTAGACGAGTCCGTCGCCCTCGAAGCGGATCTGGAAGGCCTCGCCGCCGCCCTCCCCGAAGAAGGTGCGGAAGGTCACACCGGACTGGAAGGACTGCTGCAGGTTCCCCTGGTGCGCGATGTACGCGCCGGGGTCGACGGTCAGCGGGTACTGCCGGCTGACGCGCAGCACCACCGCCGGGCCGTCCGACATGATCGCCGCCTGGCCGTGCCCCTCGACGGTCGTCGTGAACAGCCCGTTGCCCTGCGAGGCGCCGCGCAGACCGGTGAAGGTCGTGCCGGTACGCAACCCCGCGTCGGTCGCGAGCAGGTTGCTCGACTCGACGTACAGCTTGTCGCCCTGGAGATTCACGAGGTTGATCTCGGAGGCCCGGTCCGCGAACCAGCAGGTGCCCTGCCCCCTCACCTCCATCACCGTCATCTGCTCACCGGTGAGCCGCCGGGTGACCATCCCCCGGATGCCCTCACCGCCGCCGCTCATCTTCTTGAAGGCCATCTGCCCGTCGTACGCGACCATCGAGCCGTTCTTCGCCTTCACGGCGTCCCCGGTCATGTCGACGGCGAGCACCTTGCTGCCCTGGAGTCGAAACATCGCCACGGTGCGAAGGTAACCGCAGGGGCACGGTCGCGGACAGGGCCCGTGGGTGGAGAACGACCCTGACCTGCCCCCTAAGGGAGACCTATGGCGTGTCGCGGGGCGCGTTCAGCCGGATGACCGCCGTGCCCGCCCGCAGGTCGACCGTCGACCACGGCGGGTCCCCGTCCTCCTCGTCGTCCCGCATCGCCAGCGCGCTCTGCCGTTCCTTCAACTCGGTCTGCTTGCCCGGCGACAGGCTCGCGTGCAGCTGCTCGAAGCCGGTCGCGGAGATCTGCCCCTGCCGCCCGGCGTTCCGCCAGGGCAGCATCCCGGCCCGCCCGGCCTTCAGAAGCAGCTGGTCGAGGAAGGCGAGCAGCGTCAGCAGGACCACCAGTCCGGGCAACGTCATGAAGAAAACGAACTGCACGGACACTCCCGGGGCATCGGCGACGGACCCCCAGTCTCGGCCCGCTCCGCCGTTTGCCACAATGGGTGAACGTTTGTGCTCGCGTTCACAAGCTGTGGACGTCTCCCTCACCGAAGGTGACCCGTGGACATCAAGACCGCCACCGCAATCCGCCGCCTCCGCCTGGTGTCGGCCCCCGAGGCCGTGTCCTTCCTCCTGCTGCTCGTCTGCTCGGTGCTGAAGCGGACCACGGACTTCAACGCGGTGCCCGTCATGGGCATGGTCCACGGTGTCCTCTTCATCCTCTACGTCCTCTTCTGGGCCGACGCCTGGAACCGTACGAAGTGGGGCCCGAAGACGGCCGCCCTCTACTTCGTCCTCTCGGTGCTGCCCACCGGCGGCTTCTTCGCCGAGCGCAAGCTCAGGCGCGAGTCCGAGGACGCGGTCATCGCCTCCCGCGCCCGCCAGGAGCAGGAAGGGGCCGTGAAGGCATGATCGTCGCCTTTTCCGTGACACCGCTGGGTGTCGGCGAGGACGTCGGCGAGTACGTCGCCGACGCCGTGCGCGTGGTCCGCGAGTCGGGCCTGCCCAACCGCACCGACGCGATGTTCACGTCCGTCGAGGGCGAGTGGGACGAGGTCATGGACGTCGTCAAGCGCGCGGTCGCCGCCGTGGAAGCACGCGCCCCGCGCGTCTCCGTGGTCCTCAAGGCGGACATCCGCCCCGGAGTGACGGACGGCCTCACCTCCAAGGTGGAGACGGTCGAACGACACCTGGCGGACTAGCCGGAACCTCATCCGTCCAGCGCCGCGCACAACCGCGAGACGGCCGCCGGGTCCGGAACCCAGCCCAGCGAGGCGACGACCTGGCCGCTCGCGAACTCCCGCTGGGCGGCGGTCACCGTCGGGTCGACGGCGCACTCGGCCTGTACCCGGACGTAGTTCAGCGCGGTCGCGAAGAGCATCGAGAACGACTGCGGCCCCTGTACGACGGCAGGCCCGCCGGCACTCCGATAGGCCCGCGCCACCCGCACCCCGGCCTCGACGTCCCCCTTGTTCCCGCCCGACCACACGAACAGGGCGCGGGCCAACTCCCGTTCCGCCGAAGCGGATCCGGCGTTGTCCCAGTCGAGGAGGACGGGTCCGTCCGCGCCGACCAGCACGTTCTGGGGCTGCAGATCGAGGTGGGACGTCACCAGGTCACCGGGGCCGGACGGCGTCACCCACTGCGCCAGCTCCCGTGCGGAGGTGCCGATGAACCGTCCCAGCGCGTCCGCCCAGGGCATCCCCGCCCGCCGGACCTCCGTGTGGAGCGCCGCCCACTCGTCGTCCCCCGGGCACCGCTCGTACCAGCCGCTCGGCGGCTCGGTCTCGCCCGCTCCCGCCCGGTGCAGCAGGGCCATGGTCCGCCCGAACCAGTCCAGGACGTCGGGGTCGGAGGTGTCCGCGGGGGTGCCGTCGATCCAGTCGTACACCTTGACTGGGGAGCCGGAGCCGGAGCCGGAGCCGGAGCCGGGGCGGGAGACGTACGCCCCCTGCCGGTCGGGCATGAGCCGCGGCGACGCGATGCCCAGCCGCTCGGCGGCCTGCCGTAACGCGGCCTCGCGGCGGACCTGTTCCTCGTCGCAGCCGAAGAGGAGCTCCTTCACCGCCCAGGAGGTGCCGGCTCCGGACAGCTTCCAGATCTGGCCGAGCGCGCCCCGGGTGACCGGTGTCATCGTCCACGGTCCGGTGCCGAGCGCGTAGGTCTCGGCGATGAGATCGGCGGTGTCGTGCATGCGGGTGCCCTTCGGAGTGCTGATCGTCGCGGCATTCTCCCGGAGCCGCCACTCCGCCCGTTCCGCCGCCGGGGTCAACCCCCCACCCACCTGGACGCACCCAGTTCGACACGCCCTCAATTCTCCACTTGTGTGAGGTTATCGGCCCGGTCGATCTTCGGAACCCAACGGTTCCAGCGGTCCCCGGGCGTCGATCACTCCTCAATCATTGGAGGGCGCTGTGCGGCCGGAGGGCTACGACTACGACACCTACAGCCGACTGGCCGGACCGCTCACCGAGCCGTCCGGTGCGTCGTACCAGGTGCAGTACACCTCGCTCCTCTCGCGCGAGCCCCACCGAATACGCGCTGTCCTCCTGATGAGCCTCGCCCCGGTGCTGACCGCCGCCCTGCTCGTCTATCTCGTCTGGCCCACCCACTGGGTGGAGCGCGAGGGCGGTCAGGAATGGATGGTCGGGCTCGACATCACGATGCTGATAGCCATCGGCCTCATCGAGCTGTTCATGGTCGTCAACGTCGCCTCCGTCGCCCACGCCACGCTGGTCGCGCGCGACCCGGTCCCCGTCGTCCCCGCCCCCGGCACCCGCGTCGCCTTCCTCACGACGTACGTCCCGGGCAAGGAACCTCTGTCCATGGTCCGCGCCACTCTCGAAGGCGCGGTCGACGTCACCCACACCGGGCCCGTGGATGTGTGGCTCCTCGACGAAGGTGACGACGAGCAGGCCAAAGCCCTGTGCGCCGAGTTGGGCGTACGGCACTTCACCCGGCACGGGGTTCCCGAGTGGAACCGCCCCAAGGGTGTCCACAAGGCCCGTACGAAGCACGGGAATTACAACGCCTGGATCGCGATGCACGGCGGCGACTACGAGTTCTTCGCCTCCGTCGACACCGACCACGTTCCGCTCCCCAACTTCCTTGAGCGGATGATGGGTTACTTCCGCGACCCGGACGTGGCCTTCGTCGTGGGACCGCAGGTGTACGGGAACTACCACAACCCCGTCACCAAGGCCGCCGAGTCGCAGCAGTTCCTCTTCCACGCGTTGATCCAGCGCGCCGGCAACCGCTACCGCGCCCCCATGTTCGTCGGCACCAACAACGTCGTACGGATCGCCGCCGTCAAACAGATCGGCGGGCTGTACGACTCCATCACCGAGGACATGGCCACCGGCTTCGAACTCCACCGCCACCGCAACCCGTTGACCCGGACGCACTGGCGCTCCGTCTACACCCCGGACGTGCTCGCGGTGGGGGAGGGGCCGGCCTCCTGGACCGACTTCTTCACGCAGCAGATGCGGTGGTCGCGCGGCACGTACGAGACGCTGATCAAGCAGTACTGGAAGGCGCCGTTCACGATGCCTCCGGGGCGGCTGTTCTCGTACACGATGATGCTCGTCTACTACCCGATGACAGCCGTCAACTGGCTGCTGGGCATCCTGAGTTGCGTCCTGTTCCTGTGGTTCGGGGCCTCCGGCACCCAGGTCGCCGCGTCCGTGTGGCTGATGCTCTACAGCGACGCGGCCGCTCTCCAGATCGGGCTGTATCTCTGGAACCGGCGGCACAACGTGTCCCCGCACGAGCCGGAGGGGTCGGGCGGTCTGGCGGGTATGGCGATGTCGGCGCTGTCCGCGCCCATCTACCTCAAGTCCTTCGGCGAGGCGCTGATTCGCCGGCCCAGCCGGTTCGTCGTCACCCCCAAGGGCGGCGACGCCAGCCCGGACCGGGTGATGACCTTCCGTATCCACCTCTTCTGGGCGATCCTCCTGGCGACCTCGCTGGCCGCCTCCGTCGTTCTCGACCACACCCACGCGGCCATGCGCACCTGGGCCGTCCTCGCGATGGTCATCTCCCTTGCGCCACTTGGTGTTTGGGTCGGCTCGCTGGTCAAGGAGCGCCGGGAGCGGCACGTGCCGCTCGGCGCCGCGCGCACCCTCGACACCGTCGAACCCGCTCTCGCCACCACCGGCGCCGGCCCGTCCGTCTCCGGCACCACGACAGGGGGCAACTAGACCATGGCGTACCAGCCGTCCCAGAAGACCAGGAAGACCGTCCTCGGCATCGGCGGCATCGCCGTTCTGGCCGGTCTCAACGCCCCCGCCGCCCTCGAATTCGCCGGCGAGCAGTACCACGAGTACAAGATCACGCGGCCCGACTACATGGCCAAGTACGGCTCCTGGGACCAGATCGACATCCCGAAGGAGTACCGCACCAACGCCATCCACGCCTCGCTGCTGCACACCGGCAAGGTGCTGATCGTCGCGGGCTCCGGCAACGAGCAGAAGAAGTTCAACGCCGGATCCTTCGACACCGTCCTGTGGGACCCGAAGGCCAACACCTTCAAGAAGATCCCCACCCCGGTCGACTTCTTCTGCGGCGGCCACAGTCAACTCCCCAGCGGCAACCTGCTGGTGGCCGGCGGCACCGCCCGCTACGAACTCCTCGACGGCGAGGTCAAGCGGGCCGGCGGCGGCATGCGGGTGAAGAACGAGAACCCCAACAAGCCGATGTTCCTCAAGAAGGGCACCGTCTTCCGCTCACCGGCCGGCGTCGACTACGTCACCAAGTTCGACGTCACCGTCCCCAAGGCCAAGCGCGAGTTCAAGGTCACGTACAACGCCCGTGGTGTGATGCAACCTTGGCAGACGAAGGTCACCGCGAGCGAGGTCCGGGTCTTCGTCGAGGCCGCTGAGGCGGGCCCGATGTCGGTCACCGAGAACCAGGCCCAGTACGACATCGTCGGCCTCAAGGGCATCGACGCGAACAACACGTACGGCCTCTCCGAGAAGATCACCCTGGACAAGCAGGACTACCAAGGCATCCGCGCCGCCTACGAGTTCGACCCCAAGGCCGAGCGGTACATCGCCGTCGACCCGATGGACAAGGCCCGCTGGTACCCGACCCTCGTCGGCCTCGACGACGGCCGTGTCCTCGCCGTCTCCGGCCTCGACGACGTCGGCGTCATCGACCAGGGCGACAACGAGATCTACGACCCGAAGACCAAGAAGTGGACCCCGGGCCCCAAGCGCTACTTCCCCACCTACCCGGCCCTCTTCCTCACGAAGGGCGGCAAGCTCTTCTACCCGGCGTCCAACGCCGGCTACGGACCCGCCAACAAGGGCCGTGAGCCGGGGATTTGGGACCTGAAGACCAACAAGTTCACGACGGTGGCGGGCCTGCGCGACCCCGACGAGACCGAGACCTCGTCCTCGCTGCTCCTGCCCCCCGCCCAGGACCAGAAGGTGATGATCCTCGGCGGCGGAGGCGTCGGCGAGTCCAAGAAGTCGACCCCGCGCACGGCCGTGGTCGACCTGAAGCAGGACAGCCCCGTCTTCAAGGACGGCCCCAACCTCCCCCAGGGCACCCGGTACTTGAACAGCGTGATCATGCCGGACGACTCGGTCTTCACCACCAACGGCTCCTCCGACTACCGGGGCCGCAGCGCCAGCAACATTTTCAAGGCACAGTTCTACGACCCGAAGGGCAACGCCTTCCGCGAGGCCGCCGCCCCCATGGTCGGCCGCAACTACCACTCCGAGGCACTGCTGTTGCCCGACGGCCGCGTCGTCACCTTCGGCTCCGACCCGCTCTTCGACGACCAGGCCAACACCAAACTCGGCCACTTCGAGCAGCGCATGGAGATCTTCACCCCGCCCGCGCTGCACAAGAACGGCTCCAACAGGCCCGTACTGCAGGACGGTCCGGAGACCCTCGACCGCCACCACCGGGCGACCTTCCGCACCGACCACCCCGAGCGGGTCGTCAAGGCCCGTCTGATGCGGCCGAGTTCGGTCACGCACACGACGGACGTCGAGCAGCGCTCCATCGAACTCGGCCTCGTCAAGGACGGGAAGTCGGTGACGGTGGACGTACCGAACGACCGGGCGTTGGTACCGCCCGGCTGGTACATGCTGTTCGTGACGGACGCGGAGGGCACGCCGTCAGAGGCGAAGTGGATTCAGGTCAACTGAAATGCCTTGCTACGCCTTGGAGTTGCGCGCCAACTCCAAGGCGTACTCCGGCCACCACTGCCCCGCGTCGGGACCGCCCTCGCACGTTCCGTCCGAGGCGCCGGGCCGCTTGATCCACAGATAGGCGTCCAGGGCGGGTTCGCCGGTGTCGGTGGTCGGGCGGGTGCCGAGACCCCGGCCCGGCGGGTTGCACCAGGCCCCGGCCAGCGGCCCGTTGCCGTTCCGACTGCTGTCGACGACGAAGTGCTTGCCACCGAGGTCCTTCGACAACTGGAGGCCGTACTCCTTCGTCACGTCGTCCGTCTGGAAGTTGGAGACGTTGAGCGAGAACCCGTCCGCTTCCTCGACCCCGGCCCGCTTCAGCGGCTCCACCAGCTTCCAAGGCTCCCTGATCCAGGCCGGGTTGCCCGCGTCGAGATACACCGTCGTACCGGACTGCTGCTTCAGCCGGACCACCGCCTCGCTCAGCAACTGCTCCCGCTCGCCCTGGTACTCGCCCGGGGTGCACCCGTCCACCATGTGCGCGACGGCGTCCGGTTCGAGCACGACGAACGCCTTCGAACTCCCCAGCGCCTCCGCGAACTTGCCGATCCACGCCCGGTACGCGTCCGCGTCCGCCGCCCCGCCCGCCGAGTGCTGACCGCAGTCCCGGTGCGGGATGTCGTACGCCACGAAGACGGGCGTACGACCCTCCTGGCGCGCGGACGCCGTCGCCGCCCGGATCACCGGGCCGGGGTCGAGTTCGCCGGCGGGCCACAGCGCGGTCGGCTGATCGGCGATCCGCTTGAGCAGCGCGGCGTCGTGCTTGCGTCCCTCCCGCTCCCACATCTGGATCTGCTCGGCCGCCGGGCTCGCCGGGTCGACCCAGAAGGACGTGGCGTGCGCCGGGTCCTTGGACCGGGCACCGGCGACGGAGGCCTCGTCGACGTCGGCGGCGGACGAACAGCCCACCGCCAGCCCGAACACCGAGACCACCGCGAACGTGCGGATCAGCCGGGACATGCCGCTCCCTTGCGCGAGGGGACATCAAGTGACGATTCGTCAGTGATTGTGAACGATCCGTCACCGAGCCGGGCCCTGGCGCGCCGGTCGGCCGGTGGGGGAGGTGGGTGCGGGGTGCTGGTGGTGTTCGTCCGTGCGCCGGGGCGGGCCCTGACGCGCCGGGCGGCCGATGCCGGAGGCGGGCGCGGATTTCCGGTGGGAGCTCTTCGCGCGCCGGGTGGGGCGGCCGCCGCGCGAGGGCGGCACGGATGCCCGAAACGGTCCCTCGACACAGGGCGTCCTGTGTCGCCGCACTGCGCCGGGCCGGGCCTGGCCCGGCGTGCCGGTCGGGCGCCGCCCGAGGCCGGTGTGGAATGCCGGTGGTGTTCGTCCGTGGGCCGGGGCGGTGCTGATGGGCTGCTCGGCCGCCGCCCGGAGGCCGGGCGTGGATTTCCGGCGGTGTGGGTTCGTGAACCGGGTCGGGTGGTGGTGGGGCGGTCGGCTGCTGTCCGAGGCCGGTGCGGATTTTCGGCGGGGTCTGTCGGTGCACGGTGTTGCCGTGCCCGGCTGGCGCGGCGGTCGGGCGCCGAGTGAGGCCGGCCGTGGATTTCCGGCGGTGTGGGTTCGTGAACCCGGTCGGATGCCGGTGCGTCGGTCGGCCGATGACTGGAGGCGGCGAGGATTCCCTACATCGTCCGTCGACGCGTGCGTCGGGTGTTGCCGTACCGCGCCCGGCCCCGGTGCGCCGGTCAGCCCCCGCCCGTTGCCAGCGTGCTCCCGAGCGCGGTCCGTTCGTACAGCACCTGGTGGCCGTAGCGGCGCGCCGTGAGCAGGCCCGCGTCGCGCAGGACCGTCAGGTGTGCGGATACCGACGAGGGGGCGAGGCGGAGGCGGTGGGCGAGGGCGGTCGTGGAGGCGGGTTCGGTGAGGGCGGTCAGTACGGTGGCCCGGCCGCGGCCCAGCAGTCGTAGCAGCGCGTCCGGGGTGTGGTCGGCGGGCTCGGTCCACAGGGCGCCGATGCCGCGGGCCGGGTAGGCCAGGGTCGGCTGCCAGGGGGGTTCGAAGGTGCTCACCATGTTCGGCCAGATGAACACGCTCGGCAGCAGGACGAGGCCCTGACCGCCGAGACGGCGCTCGTGCTCGCCCTGGAAGTCCACGGTCAGCGTCCCCGCGTCCCAGGCGCAGTGCCGGCTGATCTCCGGGAGCAGCATGCCCAGCCCGACCTCGGCGAGCCGGCGCGAGTGGAAGGCGATGTCCGCCTCCAGCAGGGCGCGCAGCCGTGGCCAGTCCGGCGCGACCAGGGTCTGCCAGACGGCCTCCAAAGAGTCCGCCAACTCCTCGATCATGCGGGCGGGTTCACGCAGCCAGGCCCGACCGCGCGCGGACTCCAGCGCGCCCGGGGTGTCCGCCAGCGACCTCGCCGTGTCCTCCCGGGCCTCGGCCGGATCGACCGTGCGGACGGCGGCGATCTCCTGCTCGAAGGTCGCCGCGGGACCGATCGGCGGTGGGCACAGCCAGTCGGGGCAGTGCCCGGTCTGCGGCATCAGCAGCCACAGCGGCCCCAGGTCGAGACCGGCCGCCGCCGCACCGGTCCGCCGCAGCCAGTCCGCGTGATACCCGTGCCGCTCCGGCCGCTTCAGCGTGCGTACGACCTCCTGCGTCTCCCAGAGCGGCGACACGGCGAACCGGCACCGGAGGAAGTCGTCCTCCCCGAAATACAGCCGCGACGGCATGTCTCGCCCCCAAAGAACCGGACCGGAAGATTCGCTCCTGTCCGAAACTCTATGGGCGGGAGCCGCCGCCGAGCACGCTGCTCCCCATGCTCCGAACCCCTCCCGCGCCGCCCACCGGCTACCGCCGCGTCCTCGCCGTCCCCGAGTTCCGCTTCGTCTTCGCCGCGCACGCGCTGTCCCTGCTCGGCGTGATCGTCACCGAGATCGCGCTCTCCGTCCTCGTCTACGACCTCACCGGCTCGCCCCTGATGAGCGCGCTCGCGTTCGCGGTCGGGTTCCTGCCGTATCTCGTCGGCGGGACGCTGCTCGCCGGGGTCGCCGACCGCTACCCGGCCCGGCGCGTGCTGGTGGTCTGCGACCTGGTGTGCGCGGGCTGCGTCGCGGCGATGGTGGCGCCGGGCACCGGCATCGCCGTACTGCTGCTGCTCCGCTGCGCCCTCGCCGTCGTCTCGCCGGTGTTCGCGGGCACCCGGATGGCGACGCTCGCCGACATCCTCGGCGACGGCGATCTCTTCGTGCTGGGCCGCTCGCTGCTGCGGATCGTGTCGCAGAGCGCGCTGCTCGTCGGGTACGGGTCGGGCGGTCTGCTGCTCACCGTCGTCTCTCCGCGCCACGCTCTGCTGAGCACCGTGGGCACCTTCCTCTCCTCCGCGGCCCTGCTGCGCCTCGGCACCCGGCGCCGCCCCGCCCGGGCGAGCGGCGGGGGCGCTCTGTTGGCCGACTCCCTCAAGGGTGCCCGGCAGGTCCTCGCCGACCGCCGGGTACGGGCGCTGCTCCTGCTGTTCTGGCTGCCCGCGATGTTCTCCGTCGCCCCTGAGGCGCTCGGCGCCCCCTACGCGGCCGAACTCGGCGCCGGTTCGACCGGGCTCGGGCTGCTGATGTGCGCCCTGCCCGTCGGCACGATCGCCGGCGAGCTGTACGCCGGCTCCCGACTCCGCCCCGCCACCCGCGAACGGATCGCCCTCCCGCTCGCCTGCTGCACCCTCCTGCCCTACCTCGCCTACGCCTCCCGGCCGGGCCTCGCCCTCTCCCTGGTGCTGCTGACGGTCGCGGGCGCCGGGTCCGCGTACACGCTCGGCCTCGACCAGTGGTTCGTCCGGGACGTCCCCGAGGAACTGCGCGGCCGGGCCATGACCCTGCTCACCGCCGGGCTGATGACCATCCAGGGCGTGGGCATGGCCCTGGCCGGTGCGGCCGCCGAGTTCGCCGGGGTGCGCGGGGCGGTGGTGGGGGCCGGGGCGCTCGGCACGGTGTGCTGCGCACTGCTCGCCGTAGAAGCCCGCAGGAGCGCGGAAGGCCGTAGGACCGCAGAAGCCCGGGGGACCGCCGGAGGACCGAAAGGCGAGACGGGGCTGACCACGATGTGACCGGCCGGTAAGGTCTGGTGACGTGCCGAAGCCGCTCAGTCTCCCTTTCGACCCCATCGCCCGCGCCGACGAACACTGGAAGCAGCGCTGGGGAAACGTACCGTCGATGGCCGCCATCACCTCGATCATGCGGGCACAGCAGATCCTGCTCGCCGAGGTCGACGCGGTCGTCAAACCGTACGGACTGACCTTCGCGCGGTACGAGGCGCTGGTGCTGCTCACCTTCTCCAAGGCGGGTGAGCTGCCGATGTCGAAGATCGGCGAGCGGCTCATGGTGCATCCCACGTCGGTCACCAACACCGTGGACCGGCTGGTCAGATCCGGGCTCGTCGACAAGCGCCCCAACCCCAACGACGGCCGCGGCACCCTCGCCTCCATCACCGACAAGGGCCGCGAGGTCTGCGACGCGGCCACCCGCGACCTGATGGAGATGGACTTCGGGCTCAGCGCCTACGACGCGGAGGAGTGCGCGGAGATCTTCGCGATGCTGCGCCCGCTGAGGGTCGCGGCGGCGGACTTCGACGAGGACTGACCGGGCAGAGGACGAGGGCCGACCCGGGGAAAGATCGCCCGGAACCGGTCGTTACGCTCGTCCTCATGAAAAAGAGCGTGCTGACCCGCTACCGCGTCATGGCGTACGTCACGGGTGTCCTGCTGGTCCTGCTGTGCCTCAGCATGATCGCCAAGTACCTCCTCAAGATCGACGGCGCCGGTAGCTTCACCGAGGTCGTCGCCATCGCGCACGGCTGGCTGTACGTCGTCTACCTCCTCTTCGCGTTCGACCTGGGCTCCAAGGCGAAGTGGCCGGTCGGCAAGCAGCTCTGGGTGCTGCTCGCGGGGACCATCCCGACCGCCGCCTTCTTCGTGGAGCGGAAGATCAGCCACGAGCTGGAGTCGAAGATCGTCGAGCCGACTCCGGTCGCCGCGAAGGCGTAGCGGCCGGCTCGCACTCGGCCGAGTGCGGGCCCCTGGGCCGCCGTCAGGGCTCCTCGACCAGGAACCTGACGTTGTCCACCACGAACTCGCCGTACTGGAGAGCCGATCCGACGGCCTCCAGCCGCCCGTACCGGTCCGGGGACAGCGAGGGGTCCGGCGTGGCGCGGAGTATCGCTCTCAGCAGCACCCGGAACGCCAGGTCCGGAGTGCAGCGGCGGGCGCAGTCGACCAGCGCGGCCCGCACCTCGTCCGCCAGGAACCGGGCCGCTTCGATCTCGGCGACGACCGCGTCGAGGCAGGCCTCGCCGTCCTCCGTGTCCGCTCCCGCGAGCGGGCGTACGCCGGTTTCCGTGGACAGCCGCGCGTCGCAGAGGCCGACGACCTCCCGCGTCCACTCGGCCCCGCTGCCGAGGCGCGTATCGAAACTCGGCAGGTACTCAGCCCCGGCGTTCCAGAGCACCTCCAGCGTCTCCGAGGGGAGGTTGCCGAGGGTCCGCGCGTCACGGCGCACCGCCAGGGCCGCCTCGCCGCTCCACCCCGCGAGGTGGGTCGCGACGATCTCGGCGGCCGTGTCCCCGTCGTGGGTTCCGTCCTGGTGGAAGAACCCCATCACCCACGACACACCGAAGTCGAACTCCGTAAAACGTGGCACCACGTCTGGCCTCCCTGGCGTCGGACAGCACGACTGTATGCAGCACCCGGCCTTGCGCTCGTTCCGGATCGGGTGGCCCGATGCCTCCGAGGGGCGATCCTCGACATTTACTAGGACGTCCTAGTAAATTCGAAGCATGGACGCTGACGCCATCGCAGAGGGCCGCCGACGCTGGCAGGCCCGGTTCGACGCCGCACGTAAGCGTGAGGCCGACTTCACCACGCTCTCCGGGGACCCCGTCGAGCCGGTGTACGGTCCACGCCCCGGGGACACGTACGACGGCTTCGAGCGGATCGGGTGGCCCGGTGAGTACCCCTACACGCGCGGGCTGCACGCCACGGGCTACCGGGGGCGGACCTGGACGATCCGGCAGTTCGCCGGGTTCGGGAACGCCGAGCAGACCAACGAGCGCTACAAGAAGATCCTCGCCAACGGCGGCGGAGGCCTCTCCGTGGCCTTCGACATGCCGACCCTGATGGGGCGGGACTCCGACGACCCGCGCTCGCTCGGCGAAGTCGGGCACTGCGGTGTCGCCATCGACTCCGCCGCCGACATGGAGGTCCTGTTCAAGGACATCCCGCTGGGCGATGTGACGACCTCGATGACCATCAGCGGGCCCGCCGTCCCCGTCTTCTGCATGTACCTGGTCGCCGCCGAGCGCCAGGGCGTCGACCCCGCCGTTCTCAACGGCACGCTCCAGACGGACATCTTCAAGGAGTACATCGCCCAGAAGGAGTGGCTCTTCCAGCCCGAGCCGCACCTGCGCCTCATCGGCGACCTCATGGAGTACTGCGCGACCGGCATCCCCGCCTACAAGCCGCTGTCCGTCTCCGGTTACCACATCCGCGAGGCCGGCTCCACGGCCGCGCAGGAGCTGGCGTACACCCTCGCGGACGGCTTCGGGTACGTCGAACTCGGCCTGTCCCGGGGCCTCGACGTGGACGTGTTCGCGCCCGGCCTGTCCTTCTTCTTCGACGCGCACGTCGACTTCTTCGAGGAGATCGCCAAGTTCCGCGCGGCGCGCAGGATTTGGGCCCGCTGGATGCGGGACGTCTACGGCGCGCGGTCCGAGAAGGCGCAGTGGCTGCGCTTCCACACCCAGACCGCCGGCGTCTCGCTGACCGCGCAGCAGCCGTACAACAACGTCGTCCGTACGGCAGTCGAGGCCCTCGCGGCGGTGCTCGGCGGGACCAACTCGCTGCACACCAACGCCCTGGACGAGACCCTCGCGCTGCCCAGCGAGCAGGCCGCGGAGATCGCGCTGCGCACGCAGCAGGTGCTGATGGAGGAGACCGGGGTCGCCAACGTGGCGGATCCGCTGGGCGGTTCGTGGTACGTCGAGCAGCTCACCGACCGGATCGAGGCGGACGCCGAGAAGATCTTCGAGCAGATCAGGGAGCGCGGGCTGCGGGCGCATCCGGACGGGCAGCACCCGATCGGGCCGATCACCTCCGGGATCCTGCGCGGGATCGAGGACGGCTGGTTCACCGGCGAGATCGCCGAGGCCGCGTTCCAGTACCAGCGGTCCGTGGAGAAGGGCGACAAGCGGGTCGTGGGCGTCAATGTGCACCACGGGTCGGTCACCGGGGACCTGGAGATCCTGCGGGTCAGCCACGAGGTGGAGCGGGAGCAGGTCCGGGAGTTGGGGTCGCGAAAGGGAGCGCGGGACGAGGCGGCCGTAGCGGCTGCTCTGGACGCGATGCTCGCCGCCGCGCGGGACGGGTCGAACATGATCGGACCGATGCTGGACGCGGCCCGGGCCGAGGCGACGCTGGGCGAGATCTGCGGGGTGCTGCGGGAGGAGTGGGGCGTCTACACCGAGCCCGCCGGGTTCTAGGGCACCAGGGCCTGTCCGGCGGATCCTGTGGCAGAGGCGGGCGGGGCGTCGGTCGTGTTCCCCAACTGCCTTGGGGGCGTGGGGATCCCGTCGCGTGGCCCGCGGTGACGGGTGTTGTTCTCCCGCGGCTCGATTAGCCGGGCCGGCGCTGGCGCGGAGGTGTCTGAGCCCTGCTGAGTGAGGTCAGGTGCAGCGGTCCTGTGGGCTTCTGGGGCACCAGGGCCTGTCCGGCGGATCCTGTGGCAGAGGCGGGCGGGGCGTCGGTCGTGTTCCCCAACTGCCTTGGGGGCGTGGGGATCCCGTCGCGTGGCCCGCGGTGACGGGTGTTGTTCTCCCGCGGCTCGATTAGCCGGGCCGGCGCTGGCGCGGAGGTGTCTGAGCCGCGCTGAGTGAGGTCAGGCCCAGTAGCCCTGCCCTGCCGGCTTCTGGGGCACCAGGGCCTGTGCGGCCGGTCCTGTCGCAGACGACAGCTGCTGGGCAGGTGTCGATGTTCTCCCGCGGCCCGGTCCGCCGGGTCGTGTCCGCGCAGTCCTGCCTGCCCTGCGACGCCCGGCACTTCCCCAGCCTTCGGCCGGGGCCCCCGGAGCGGGTACCGGCCGCCGTGGAGCCCGCCCTCCGGGCGGGTCGGGACTTCGGGACACGGACTAGCGCGGAGGCGCCTGAGCCCCGCTGAGTGAGGTCAGGCCCAGCAGGAGGACCTGGGTGAAGCTGTGGACCCAGTCCTCGTCGGCCGGTTCCGCGCTGACCAGGGTGCGGTGGACGACCGCGCCGGCGACCACGTCGAAGATCAGGTCGGCGGTGCGGGCGGCCTCCAAGGGGTCTGATTCGGGGGGCAGTTCGCCGCGGGCCTGGGCGCGGGCCCTGCCCTCGACGACCAGGCATTTCTGGCGGTCGACGATCGATTCGCGGATGCGTTCGCGCAGGGCGTCGTCGCGGACGGACTCGGCGACCACCGCCATCAGTCCGCTCTTGGCCTCCGGGCGGGCCAGGATCGCCGCGAACTGGAGGACGACGCCCTCGATGTCGGCGGCCAGGGTGCCGCGGTCGGGGAGTTCCAGTTCGTCGAAGAGTTCGGCGACGGCGTCGACGACGAGTTCGTTCTTGCCCGCCCAGCGGCGGTAGAGGGTGGTTTTCGCAACCCCGGCGCGGGTCGCCACGTCTCCCAACGTGAGCTTGGACCAGCCGAGTTCGACCAGGGCCTCCCGGGTGGCCGCGAGGATCGCGGTGTCCGCGGTGGTGCTGCGGGGGCGGCCCGCGGCGCGTGGGACGGGAGTGCGGCTCTGCATCCCTCGACCATAACCGGCGGTTCCTGTGGTGCAGTGAGGGAGATCACGGGGTATCCCTTTCCGCGAGGCACCCGGCACGATTACGCTACGACCCGTAGCGAAACCATGGGCGTGGGGTGGGGACCCGACGCCGTACAGCACTTGGCGAACAGCACTGACCGGACCGGCTTTCACAACGCTTTTCATTCACACGCGCGGACGGGGGAGGATAGACGCATGCAGCCACGGAACATGTCCATGAGCGGAGTCGTCGACCTCGCCGCGGTGAAGGCGGCCCAGGAGGCCAAGGCCAAGGCGGAGCAGGCGCGCGCCGAATCCGCCAGGCAGGGCGGTGGCGGAGCCGTCTCGCCGGCCGACCTTGTGATCGACGTAGATGAGGCGGGCTTCGAGAGCGAGGTCCTGCAGCGGTCCACCGAGGTCCCGGTCGTCATCGACTTCTGGGCCGAGTGGTGCGAGCCGTGCAAGCAGCTGAGCCCGATCCTGGAGCGGCTCGCCCTCGACTACGACGGACGCTTCGTCCTCGCCAAGATCGACGTCGACGCCAATCAGATGCTGATGCAGCAGTTCGGGGTGCAGGGCATCCCGGCCGTCTTCGCGGTGGTCGCCGGGCAGGCGCTGCCGCTCTTCCAGGGGGCCGCCACCGAGCCGCAGATCCGCCAGACCCTGGACCAGTTGATCCAGGTCGCCGAGCAGCGCTTCGGTCTCACCGGGCTGACCGTCGACCCGGACGCCGTGCCGGGCGACCGCCCCGAGGCCGTCTCCGAGATGCCGGCGGGACCCTACGACGGGCTGCTGGAGGCCGCTGTACGGGCCCTGGACGCGGGGGACTTCGGCGGGGCCGTACAGGCCTACAGGAACGTGCTGAGCGACGACCCGGCCAACTCGGAGGCCAAGCTCGGGCTCGCGCAGGCCGAGTTGCTGCAGCGGGTGTCGACGCTCGACCCGCAGCAGGTGCGGACGGAGGCCGCCGAGAAGCCGGGTGACGTGCCGGCGCAGATCGCCGCCGCGGACCTGGATCTGGTGGGCGGTCATGTCGAGGACGCGTTCGGGCGGTTGATCGAGACCGTGCGGCGCACGGTGGGTGACGACCGGGACACCGTACGGGTGCGGTTGCTGGAGCTGTTCGAGGTCGTCGGAGGCGACGACCCGAGGGTGACGGCGGCCCGGCGGGCACTGGCGCGGGCGCTGTTCTGAGCGGGGTGCGAGGCCGGTTCTGACCAGTCGGTAAACCTCGGGAACGGTGTTGCCGGTGTGAAAGATTTGCCGACGGAGTGTCACTGCGACCGCGCTTTACCAAATCTTGGTAATCGCGGTCGCTGTTACTTGGAGTAAGCCGAAGCCGTTGTTCTGTCGGATTCCGTCCGAAGATCAACGGTTTTGTCCTGGCCCACGATGACACCCAGCGTCGTCGGCCGATACCGGCGGGTCGTTGTTCGGTTATCCGGTCGTTACTACCCAGTAACGAAGCCCCTTGTGCGGGCGGCGAGAATGCACCACGATCGGCGACGCTCGGTCCGTTTCCGTACCCCGACAGCCGGTCGGGTCGACGGGGTCTCCTGGGTCCCCACCGAGTAGAGCCGGAAACAATGGAGTCGGCTCTTGGGCAGGGGGGTCTTCGCCGCGAGGCGGAGCCTGTCCAGCAAGGTTGTGCGTGATGTGCGTCAGGCGCGACCAGTGGTTGTCGCTCGGGGGTGATCGCCGGTGATCGGTGCGCGGGTTCGCGCCTCCGGGTACAGGCGCTCCCCTTCCCGAGGACGTAGCACTTCTCCCATCCCTGCCCGGCTGAGCCGCCATCTGGGGGCAGTCAGGGCCAGGAGATGTACGTCCGAGAAGGAGGAAATATGGAGTCCCAGGTGCGTGGCGGGACGAGATGGAAGCGCTTCGCTGTGGTCATGGTGCCCAGCGTCGCCGCTACGGCGTGTATAGGTGTCGCCCTCGCGCAGGGCGCCCTTGCCGCGTCGTTCAGTGTTTCCGGCCAGTCGTTCAAGGTGACGGCCGATCAGCTCGACGGCACGGGCTTCACGCAGTACGGAGCCCTGGACTCGGGCTACAACCTGGACGGCAGCAAGACGGCTCACCCCGTCGCCGTCTCGGCGTTCAAGTCCGCTTCGATCACCAACATGTGCCAGTCGGTGGTCACCCCGAACATCCCGATCTTCGGATCGGTCAGCCTCATGCTGAAGGCGGGCGGCGACGGTACGCCGGTCCAGGCCGAGAACCTGTACATCGACGTCCAGGACCTCAACGCCGACGCGGTGTTCCACAACATCGACATCGGTGTGGCCGCCGGCAGCGCGACCAAGGGTCCGGGCATGAAGGGCGGCAGCGAGGCTGCCAACCCGTACGGCTTCGCGCAGCAGGCCGAGTCGGCCACGCTGACCCACGTGCAGCAGACGGCGTGGGCCACCACTGCCGGAACCTTCAAGCTCAGCGGGCTGAAGATGTCGGTCTCGGCCGGCACCCACGAGTGCTACTAGGCACTTGACGGCGGGCGGGGGAGCCGGTGGCGCCCCCGCCCGTCCACCTTCCACCAGCGCCTTCACACGAGGTGCAACTCTCCACCACAGCAACGCCGTACCAGGGAGCTGTTTTCCATGAGCGCCGAGACTCCTGCCGCACCCGGTCAGTTCACCCGCCGGAGGCTGCAGTTCCGCGCCTGGCGTGGCACAAGGCCGTTCTGGGCCGGTCTGTACGTCATGCTCGGCGGACTCCCGATCGCCTACTTCCCGTACGCGCATCTCCAGATCGGGCATCTGACGCTGGCGATGGCCACCACGGCGGGCGCCGGGTCCCTGATCATCGGCGTGCTGCTCGTCGTCCTGGGCTTCAGCCTCTGGTTCCAGAAGCACGTGCGCACCTTCGCGGGTGTCGCGGCGATTCTGCTGGCGCTGGTGTCCATCCCCGTGTCCAACCTCGGTGGCTTCCTCATCGGCTTCCTCTTCGCCATGGTCGGCGGAGCGCTGGCCGTGTCGTGGGCGCCGGGCGCACCGCCTCAGCCGCAGGCGGTACAGGACGACACGCAGGGAGAGGGCGGCGCGCCCGCAGCCGCACCGTACGAGGCCGCGCCCCACGAGTCGTCGGCGTACTACGAAGCCGCGCCTCAGGAGCCGACGCCGCACGAGTCCGCCGACGCCGCGGACGAGCCCAAGGATCTGTCAGGAACGAGCCCGGTGAGCAACGGGGCGAACGGGAGGCACAGTGCCGGCTGACGAGGTGACCCACGGGACTGACGTGGACGCGTCCCGTGTGAGAACCGGGCCGCGGCACGCGGCGCCCAAGAAGCCGTTGCTCACCAGGCTCCACATGCCCGCCGGCAAGGCGATAGCCACGGTGGCGATGCCGACCGCCGTGATCGTGGGGCTGGGTTTCACGTCCTCGCTCGCCCTCGCCGAAAACGGTTCGACGACCTCGCCGTCGTCGAAGAGCCTGACGGCCGACGAGTACAAGGACTGCGTCGCGGCCCTCGCCAAGTCGACGGCGGGCGCCTCGGCCACGCCGTCCGCGAGCGAGTCCTCGGACTCGTCCAAGGACGAGACGACACCGTCGGCCACGGCGACGGACTCCGCCACGAAGGACTCGGGCAAGACCTCTTCGTCGGATTCAGGTTCCGACGACAAGTCCACGCCCACGCCGACCGCTTCGGCCTCGGCGAGCAAGTCGAGCGAGTCCGGCACCACGTCGTCCGGCTCCACCGCCACCGCGACGCCCTCGGCGACCGCGAGCAGCGAAGGTCTGCTGGACACCATCGGCGACGCGATCACCGGCATCCTCACCGGCGGTTCGTCGAGTTCGGACTCCACGGCGACCGCCACGCCGACGCCGACCGCGTCCGCCTCGGCGAGCGCCACGAAGGACACGTCCACGGACGACTCCTCCAGCGCGTCCGACACCGTCAAGGAGACGACGAAGAAGGCCGCCGACACGGTCGACGACACCGTGAAGGACACGACCGACACGGCGACGAAGGCGGCCGAGGACACGGCCACGCCCACCGCCACCGCCTCTGACACGGCGAGCCCGTCCGCGAGCGCGAGCACCGACACCTCGGACTGCCCGGTCGCCACGGACGACCTGAGCGGCGTCGACAACAAGGTGCTGCTGCCCGACGATCCCTGGTACCTGAACGCGAGTTCGCTGCTGCTCAAGGGCGCCGACTACAAGGGCATCGTCGAGGTGAAGACGGCCAGCGGCAAGGTCAAGAAGGTCCTGAAGTACGTCATCTCCGGTGGCACCGACATCGGCGACCTGCACCAGACGGTGGACGACAAGCAGTCCGGCAAGACGTACCACGTGCAGGCGGCCTCCGGCTCGACCTCCACGATCCGCGACGGCGACACCGTGATGTACACGGAGTCCATCTCGGGCAACCTGTTCGGACTGATCCCGATCACGTTCGACCCGGACAACCCGCCGCCGCTGAACATCCCGCTGATCTACTTCACCAACGTGAAGGTGGTCCAGGCCGGCCAGTTCGGCGGCACGCTGACCGTCCCCGGTCTGCACAGCTATCAGAACTGAGCCCGTCCACAAGCCCGTTCGGGAGCCGCGAAGGAGCAGTGCCCCGCCGAGTATCGTCTCGGCGGGGCACTGTTCTGTCCGGAGGGAGGGCAGATGATCGACTTCGCCTTCGAGCCGCATACGGACGACGACTCCTGGTCACCGGGTTGGCGGCCACCGGTCGCCGACCTGAGCGCCTCGGACTTCAGCCTGAGGTACTTCAAGGCCGACCTGAGGCTTGTCGTCCACGGCGTGGATCTCGGCGTGCGGCTGCTGGGGGAGCCCGTGGTGGACATCGCCCTGCTGCTGGACCACGCGGTGCGTGAACTGGAGGCGCACACCGACGTCGTGGTCGAGGCCTCCCTCACCCAGCACGTCTACTCCTTCCACCGCGAGGCGGGCACGGTCACTCTCACGACCGTGTGGCCTCCGGCGAAGGCCGAACTGACCTGGACCGAACTGGGGCAGCTCACCGACCGGGCCAAGACCGAGGCATACCGGCTGATCACCACCGCTCACCCGGAACTGCGCGCCAATGCGTGGCTGCGCGAGACGGTCGGAACAAGAACCGAGGGCGCCCCCTGATCGCAGGGGACGCCCTCAGCGCCGTACAAGAACCTTCAGGCGTACGTCAGTTGCCCTCGCCGCCGCCGAGGTGGTGGACGCGGAGCATGTTCGTCGTGCCGGCCACACCGGGAGGCGAACCGGCCGTGATGATGACGGTCTCGCCCGGGTTGAAGCGGTTGATCTTGGCGATCTCGCCGTCGACCATGTCGACCATCTCGTCCGTGCTGTTGACGAACGGCACCACGTGCGACTCCACGCCCCAGCTGAGCGTCAGCTGGTTGCGGGTGCCCTCGTCGGTGGTGAAGGCGACGATCGGCTGCGAGGCGCGGTAGCGGGACAGCCGGCGGGCGGTGTCACCGGACTGCGTGAACGCCACCAGGGCCCGGCCGCCGAGGAAGTCGGCGATCTCGCACGCGGCACGGGCGATCGAACCGCCCTGCGTCCGCGGCTTCTTGCCCGGCACGAGCGGCTGCAGGCCCTTGCTGAGCAGCTCCTCCTCGGCCGCCTGGACGATCTTCGACATCGTCTGCACGGTCTCGATCGGATAGGCGCCCACCGAGGACTCGGCGGACAGCATGACCGCGTCCGCGCCGTCCAGGATCGCGTTGGCCACGTCGGAGGCCTCGGCGCGCGTGGGGCGGGAGTTGGTGATCATCGACTCCATCATCTGGGTCGCCACGATCACCGGCTTGGCGTTGCGCCGGCACAGCTCCACCAGGCGCTTCTGCACCATCGGGACCTTCTCCAGCGGGTATTCGACGGCGAGGTCGCCACGGGCCACCATCACCGCGTCGAAGGCCGCGACCACGGCCTCCATGTTGGCGACCGCCTGCGGCTTCTCCACCTTGGCGATGACGGGGACCCGGCGGCCCTCCTCGTCCATCACCTTGTGGACGTCGTACACGTCACTGGCGTCGCGCACGAAGGACAGGGCGACCATGTCGCAGCCCATCCGCAGCGCGAAGCGCAGGTCCTCGACGTCCTTCTCGGAGAGCGCGGGCACGTTGACGGCCGCGCCGGGCAGGTTGATGCCCTTGTGGTCGGAGATGACGCCGCCCTCGATGACGATCGTCTTCACGCGGGGGCCTTCGACGCTGAGGACCTTCAGCTCGACGTTGCCGTCGTTGATGAGGACCTGGTCGCCGCGGGAGACGTCACCGGGCAGGCCCTTGTACGTCGTCCCGCAGATGGTCTTGTCGCCCGGGACGTCCTCGGTGGTGATGGTGAACTCGTCACCGCGCACCAGCTCGACGGGACCCTCCGCGAAGGTCTCCAGGCGGATCTTCGGGCCCTGCAGGTCGGCGAGGACGCCGATGGCACGGCCGGTCTCCTTGGCCGCGGCACGGACGCGGTCGTACCGCCCCTGGTGCTCGGCGTGGGTGCCGTGGCTGAAATTGAAGCGGGCCACATTCATGCCGGCCTCGATCAGCGACACCAACTGCTCGTGGGAGTCGACCGCGGGGCCGAGAGTACAGACGATTTTCGAACGGCGCATGGGACGATCCTATCGGTTTGTTTCGCTACGGAATATTCCGTCTGGCGGAAGATACAAATGGGCGGGCAGGCGCTCAGGCGTTGGAATTTCCGACCAGTGCATACGTCTGCGTGGCGATCTCCAATTCCTCGTCCGTCGGCACCACCGCGACCGCGACCCGCGACGACTCCGGCGAGATCAGCCGCGGCTCGTCACTCCGTACGGCGTTCAGCGCCCCGTCCACCTCAAGCCCCAGCAGCTCCAGGCCCGCGACGGAGGCCTCCCGCACGTCGCTGTCGTTCTCGCCGACCCCCGCCGTGAAGGCGACCGCGTCCACCTTGCCGAGTACCGCGCAGTAGGCACCGATGTACTTCTTCAATCGGTGAATGTAGATGTCGAAGGCCAACTCCGCCTGTTCGTCACCCTCGTCGATCCGGCGCCGGATCTCGCGCATGTCGTTGTCCCCGCACAACCCGATCAGACCGCTCTTCTTGTTGAGGAGAGTGTCGATCTCATCGGTGGACATTTCGCCAACACGCATCAAATGGAAGATGACGGCCGGATCCAGGTCTCCCGACCGGGTCCCCATCACCAGCCCCTCCAACGGCGTCAGCCCCATCGAGGTGTCCACACACCGTCCGCCTCGCACGGCCGAGGCGGACGCCCCGTTCCCGAGATGCAGCACGATGACATTCACGTCCTCGGGCGCCTTCCCCAGCAGCTTCGCCGTCGCCCGCGACACATACGCGTGCGAGGTCCCGTGGAACCCGTACCGCCGGATCCGGTACGCGTCCGCGGTCGCCACGTCGATCGCGTACCGCGCGGCCGACTCCGGCATCGTCGTGTGGAACGCGGTGTCGAACACGGCCACCTGCGGCAGATCCGGCCGCAGCGCCATCGCGGTCCGGATCCCGACGAGGTTCGCCGGATTGTGCAGCGGAGCGACGGGGATCAGCCGCTCGATCTCGGCGAGCACGGTGTCGTCGATGATCGTGGGCGCGGTGAAGGTCTGCCCGCCGTGCACGACCCGGTGCCCGATGGCCGCGAGTTCGGGAGAGTCCAACCCGAGCCCGTCCGTGGCGAGTTGCTCCGCTACAGCCTTCAGGGCGGCCTCGTGGTCGCCGATCGGTCCGATCCATTCCCGTACGGCGCCGGTCGTGACGCAGGTGTGCTTGAGCCGGGAGGTCTCCTCGCCGATGCGCTCGACGAGCCCCAGGGCCAGCCGCTCGCCGTCGCGCATGTCGAGCAGCTGGTACTTCACCGACGAGGAGCCGGAGTTGAGGACGAGGACACGGGTCGCGGTCACTGCTGGGGGGCCTTCTCGTTCGAGGTCTTCGGGTTCTGGGCCTGGATCGCCGTGATGGCGACGGTGTTGACGATGTCCGAGACGAGGGCGCCCCGGGACAGGTCGTTGACCGGCTTGCGCAGCCCCTGGAGCACCGGACCGACGGCGATCGCGCCGGCCGAACGCTGCACGGCCTTGTAGGTGTTGTTGCCGGTGTTGAGGTCGGGGAAGATCAACACGCTTGCGCGGCCCGCGACTTCGGACTCCGGCATCTTGGTGGCGGCGACACTCGGCTCGACGGCGGCGTCGTACTGGATGGGCCCCTCGATCCGTAGATCGGCCCGCCGCAGCCGCACCAACTCCGTCGCCTCGCGCACCTTGTCGACGTCGGCGCCCGAGCCGGACGTACCGGTGGAGTACGACAGCATGGCGATCCGCGCCGCGACGCCGAACTGCTCGGCGGTGGTGGCCGATTGGATGGCGATGTCGGCCAACTGCTCGGCGTTCGGGTCGGGGTTGACGGCACAGTCGCCGTACACCAGCACCTTGTCGGCGAGGCACATGAAGAAGACGGACGAGACGATGTCGGCGTCCGGCTTGGTCTTGATGATCTCGAAGGCGGGGCGGATGGTGGCGGCCGTGGAGTGCACGGCGCCGGAGACCATCCCGTCGGCGAGCCCGGCCTGCACCATCAGGGTGCCGAAGTAGTTCACGTCGGCGACGACGTCGTAGGCGAGTTCGACGGTCACGCCCTTGTGGGCGCGGAGTTCGGCGTACGTCTCGGCGAAGCGGTCGCGGAGTTCGGAGGTCCCCGGGTCGATCAGCTGGGCGGCGCTGAGGTCGATACCGAGGTCGGCGGCCTTCTTGCGGATCTGGTCCTCGGGGCCGAGCAGGGTCAGCTCGCAGACGCCCCGGCGCAGCAGCACCTCGGCGGCGTGCAGGACACGGGGCTCGGTGCCCTCGGGGAGGACGATCCGGCGCTTGTCGGAGCGGGCCCGCTCCAGGAGTGTGTGCTCGAACATCATCGGGGTGAGGCGGTCGCTGCTCGGCGCGGAGACCCGCCTGAGCAGGTCGCTCGTGTCGACGTACCGCTCGAAGAGGCCGAGCGCGGTCTCCGCCTTGCGCGGGGTGGCCGCGTTCAACTTCCCTTCCAGGGCGAAGAGTTCGCCGGCGGTGGGGAAGGAGTTCCCGGCCACCGAGATCACCGGCGTGCCCGGGGCGAGGCGGGCGGCGAGGGTGAGGATCCCGTCGCTCGGCACCTCGTTCAGGGTGAGCAGCACGCCGGCTATCGGCGGGGTGCCGGCACTGTGCGCGGCCAGCGCCCCGACGACGAGGTCGGCGCGGTCGCCCGGGGTGACGACCAGGCAGCCCGGGGTCAGCGCCTTGAGGAAGTTGGGCAGCATCGCCCCGCCGAACACGAAGTCCAGCGCGTCCCGCGCGAGCCCCGAGTCGTCCCCGAGGACCACCCGGCCGCCGAGGGCGTGGGTGATCTGCGCGACGGTCGGCGCGGAGAGCGCGGGCTCGTCCGGTACGACGTAACAGGGCACCGGCAGCCGGGAGGTGAGGCGCTGGGCGATCTCCTCCCGGTCCTCGCGGGCGACCCGGTTGGTGACCATGGCGAGGACGTCGCAGCCGAGGCCGTCGTACGCCCGGTACGCGTTGCGGGTCTCCGCGAGCACGGACTCGGAGGTCTGCTTGCGTCCGCCGACGACGGGGATCACGGACGCGCCGAACTCGTTGGCGAGACGGGCGTTGAGGGCCAGCTCGTCCGGGAACTGGGTGTCCGCGAAGTCGGTCCCCAGGACGAGGACGACCTCGTAGTCCCGGGCGACGAGATGGAACCGCTCGACGAGCGTCGACACCAGCTCGTCCGTCCCCTGCTCGGCCTGGAGGGCGGACGCCTCGTGGTAGTCCATGCCGTAGACGGTCGCCGGGTCCTGGGAGAGCCGGTAGCGGGCGCGCAGCAGTTCGAACAGCCGATCGGGATCGTCGTGGACGAGAGGCCGGAACACCCCCACCCGGTCGACCTGCCGGGTCAGGAGTTCCATGACCCCCAGCTCGACGACCTGACGGCCGTCGCCGCGATCGATCCCGGTCACGTACACGCTGCGGGTCACGCGTGCTACCTCGCTTCGTTTCGCTGGTCAAATCCGGTGGTCATAAAAATCGCCCACCGAGGTGAGCAGAACCCTCTTGACAATACCTCCGGGGGTGGTTAAGACGCCCCTCGGTCCGACGGGAGCGGCATCGCCCCGGGGGACGTGAAACAATCGGATCCGGCTCACCGGTCTCAACAGCGAGCAGGAGACACAGCACGATGCGCATCGGAGTTCTCACCGCAGGCGGCGACTGCCCCGGCCTGAACGCAGTGATCCGATCGGTCGTGCACCGAGCGGTCGACAACTACGGCGACGAGGTCATCGGCTTCGAGGACGGCTACGCCGGGCTGCTCGAAGGCCACTACCGCGCCCTCGACCTCGACGCGGTCAGCGGCATCCTCGCCCGCGGCGGCACGATCCTGGGGTCCTCCCGCCTGGAGCGCGACCGCCTGCGCGAGGCCTGCGAGAACGCGCTCGACATCGCCCGTGACTTCGGCATCGACGCGCTGATCCCGATCGGCGGCGAAGGAACCCTGACAGCGGCGCGGATGCTGTCGGACGCGGGCCTGCCGGTGGTCGGCGTCCCCAAGACGATCGACAACGACATCTCGGGGACCGACCGGACGTTCGGCTTCGACACGGCGGTCGGGGTCGCGACGGAGGCGATGGACCGCCTGAAGACCACGGCGGAGTCCCACCAGCGGGTGATGGTCGTCGAGGTCATGGGCCGGCACGCGGGCTGGATCGCGCTGGAGTCCGGGATGGCGGCGGGCGCCCACGGCATCTGCCTGCCCGAGCGCCCCTTCGACCCCGCCGACCTGGTCAAGATGGTCGAGGAACGCTTCGCCCGCGGCAAGCGGTTCGCCGTCGTCTGCGTCGCCGAGGGCGCGCACCCCGCCGAGGGCTCCATGGACTACGGCAAGGGCGAGATCGACGCGTTCGGCCACGAGCGCTTCCAGGGCATCGGCACGGCACTGGCGTACGAACTCGAACGCCGCCTCGGCAAGGAGGCCAAGCCGGTCATCCTCGGCCACGTCCAGCGCGGCGGCGTACCGACCGCGTACGACAGGGTGCTGGCGACGCGGTTCGGCTGGCACGCGGTGGAGGCCGCGCACCGGGGCGACTTCGGACGGATGACGGCGCTGCGCGGCACCGAGGTGGTGATGGTGCCGCTGGCGGAGGCGGTCACGGAGCTGAAGACGGTGCCGAAGGACCGGATGGACGAGGCGGAGTCGGTCTTCTAGGGCCGGTAGGTCCCGTAGGTGTGGCGGGTCCGGTCTGTTCAGACCGGACGCCTGTTCAGACCGGCCTGTTCAGTAGGTGTTGCCCTTCTCGACCACGGCCCAGAAACGGCTGATGATCTGGTCGAGGAAGTCGCGCCCGGCCTCGCTCGCGTCGCCGGGCGAGTTGCCGCCGGCCCAGCTGAGCGTGGCGAGCATCCGCCCCTGGTATTCCTGGTGCAGCTCCTTGAGGGATTCCTCCAGGACGTGCCGCTCCAGGGGCACCATTTTGCCGATCGGCCGTACGGCGGCCTGCCAGCGAGTGGTCACGGCGCCGCGCAGCAACTCCGCGAGTTTCGCGTCGCGTCCGGTGACGCTGATGAAGTCGGGCAGCGAGAGGTCGAGCAGATCGGCGAGCGTGGCGGACTGGCGCTCGGTGCCGCGCCACTCGTCGTTCTCCTCCATCCGCAAATACACGAGGAGTTCGAGCCCGACGGCACGGGCGATGTCCTCCGGCGCGAGGCCACGGGCGAGACGGTGCTCACGCAGCGTGCGTGGCCTGCCGATGAGTTCACTCGCGGAACACCACAACACGCCCGCGAGCGCGGTGAGTTCGGGACTCGACGGCGCGGTGAGCCCACGCTCCCAGGCGATGACCAGGTCAGGCGTGACATAGGGCAGCCCGAACGACACACGCATCCCGTACGCGACGTGTTCGGGACCCATGTCGAGAGCGGTCCGGAGCCTGCGGGCGGCGGGGGCGTTGAACGGCGGAGTGGGCGGCGTGGACTGGCTGTGTCGAGCTGGGGGTCGGCGCACGGGGCACAAGCTAGGGGCGCCCGAGTGCGGTGACTACGGTCTGTTCGGCCAGGATTACGGATTGTAGGAACGTACGGATCCGGTCGCGTGGGGGAGATCGAACGCGGCTGGGGGTGGCGTGCGCGGTGACGGTGCGTGGCGGCCGGAGGGGGTGTCTGGTGGCCGAGGTGCGGTGAATATGCCGATCTACCTTGCCATTTGCCTGGGTGGCGGGCACTGGCCGAGGGGGTGGGGGTGGTCCGGCCGGTCTCGGGTGTGTGCGCGGGGGTCGAAGGGGAGTGCGTTTGTGGTGGGGGTGATGATCGGGTGTGGGGGGAAGTGGGGGGTGGCGGGAATTCGACGGTGGGGGTGCGTTTCGGAACACCAACTGCCGGTCGAGGGCCGGTGGTTCAGGTGCGGCTCGCCTCCACGGCCGCATCGAGCACCAGCGCCCAGGGGAACTCCCTCGGCTTGCCCTGTCCGGGCCGGTTCGGCACGAAGCCGCCCTCGCCGTAGAGGAGTTGCACGCCCATGGCACGCAACTCGGCGATGCTCCGCTCGAATTGCCGGTGCTGCACATAGGCCGAGTTGACGCAGGGCATCGCGACAATCGGGATGCCCTTCCCGATGCCCTCGGCGACGACACCCACCACGAAGTCGTGAGTCAGCCCCAGCGCCCATGAGTTGACGGTGTTGAAGGTCGCCGGCGCAACCGCGATCACGTCCGCCTTCGGCCAGACGTCCGGCTCACCCGGCATCTTGTACTCGCTACGGACCGGGTGCCCCGTCAGCAGCGCGAGCGCGCCGAGCCGGGGTTCGAGCCAACGGGCGGCGGTGGGGGTGAGACCGAGGCACACGTCGAAGCCGCGGGACTGCGCGTCCTCGATGACCTCGGCGATGTCGAGGGTGGGGGGTGCGGCGGAGGCGAAGAGGTAGAGGACACGGGAGGGCGTGGTCATGAGGGCCATCCGATCACGGGCAACCATCGCTGGTGCCTCGTGACCGCCTAGGCTTCGAGGGGTGATTGAGACCATCGTGTTCGACGTCGGCGAGACGATCACCCGAGACGACCGGTACTGGCAGTCGTGGGCCGACTGGCTGGACGTTCCTCGTCATACCCTCTCCGCGCTGGTCGGGGCTGTCGTGGCCCGGGGGCAGGACAATGCGGAGGCGCTCCGGCTCGTCCGGCCGGGTGTCGACGTCGCCGCCGAGTACCGCGCACGCGAAGCCGCTGGCCAGGGTGAGTACCTCGACGAGAGCGACCTCTACGACGACGTCCGCCCGGCCCTGTCCGCACTTCGCGAACTCGGAGTGCGGGTCATCGTCGCCGGGAACCAGACTTCCCGCGCCGGCGAGTTGCTGCGTGCCCTCGACCTGCCCGCGGATCTCGTCGTCACGTCGGGGGAGTGGGGCGTGGCGAAGCCACAACCGGAGTTCTTCGAGCGCGTGCTTGAGGTGGCTCAGGCGGCGCCGGACCGGACGGTCTACGTCGGCGACCACCCGGCCAACGACATCTTCCCCGCCAAGCGGGCGGGGCTGCGCGTCGCGCATGTCCGCCGTGGCCCATGGGGGCATCTGTGGGCGGACGACGCCAAGGTCGTGGCGGAGGCGGACTGGCGTATCGACGGCCTTGGCCGGCTGACGTCGATCGTGGCGGACTGACGGAAACGGCTCGGCTCCGCTGGCCTTGCCCGGTGGAGCCGTTCGCGTGCACGTGGTGTGTCGGTGTCGGTGTCGGTACGGTTCGGAGCAGACGCCCTCAAGTGGAGCCCGAATGACCGTGTTCGCGAGCGACGGAGTCGGAAGGCGGATCGCCTACTACCGCAGTGTCGCGCGTCCGAAGGTGACGCAACGACAGCTCGCCGATGCGGCAGCGTCGCTCTGGGAACCATCCGCAAGATCGAACGCGGTGAACGCGGCGTCACGGACACCACCCTCGAAGCCATCGCGCACGCGCTGGGCGTCGATCCGATCCGGCTGCGGGCCGATCGACGTCCCGCGCAAGGGGCCGTCCGTGACGCCCTGCCCACGCTTCCGCCGCGATCGCCGCCTACGACGTGCCCGAGGACGGCCCGACACGCTCCCTGCGCAGCCTGCGTGTGGCCGTGGACGAGGCCGTCGACCGGCGACTGGGCGCCCAATACACGCGTATCGTCCGCACGCTCCCCGACCTGATCGCCGAACTCACGCGCGCCTACCACCGAACCACCACCCACGAGCGGTCCGAACTGGCCGCCCTCCTGGTCAGTGCCTACCGCTCCGCCGACGCCGTGGCCTACAAGTACGGTGCCCGCGACCTGTCCGCGCGACTTGTCGAACTGATGCGGTGGGCCGCTCCCGAGGCCGGCGACGCGCTGCTGTCGGCGTCCGTCGCCTACGTCCGTACCGAGACGTTCTTCGCGGCCCACGCCTACGCCGCCGGGCTCCGCGCTCTGGAACACGCGCTGGATTCCGTACCCGCCCCCAATGAGCCGCCGGAGATCGCGACCCGCGGTGCGCTCCATATGAGGGCCGCGGTCATCGCAGGCCGAGCGCGCGATGTCGCAGCGGCCGCTAGCCACATGAGCGAGGCCCGCGCTCTCGCGGACCAGGTCACCGAGGGCGTGCGCTACGGCACCGCGTTCGGCCCCGACTCCGTTCGCATCCACGAGGTGAGCTGTCCCGAGTTTCGTAGAGTCCGATGATGTTGGTTCAGGCGGACTGCGGGACTTGTTCCAGGCTCTGCCAGAAGTCCCGTTCGTACTCGCTGGGCGGTACGTAGTCGAGGGCGGAGTGGAGGCGTTCTTCGTTGTACCACGTGACCCACTGGAAGATCGCTCGTTCGACCTGGTCGACGTCCCGCCAGGGGCCCTGCATCTCGATCAGCTCAGCTTTGAAGGTGCCGTTCAGTGCCTCGGCCATGGCGTTGTCATAGGAGTCGGCGACGGAGCCGACCGACGCGGAGGCACCGATGTCCGACAGCCGTTCCGTGTAGCGAATTGACACGTATTGGGCGAGTTCAACGAGTCGTTGCAACACCGGGCTGTTGCAGCGAGCGTAGCTGCTCTTCGAAGACCTCGGCGGGTGTCCGCCAGCCGAGGGTCTTGCGGGGCCGGTTGTTGATCGCCATGGCGACGGCTTCGAGGTCCGTGGACGACCACCGGGACAGATCGGTGCCCTTCGGGAAGTACTGACGCAGCAGCCCGTTCGTGTTCTCGTTCGTCGGTCGTTGCCAGGGCGAGTGAGGATCGGCGAAGAACACCTTCGTCCCGGTATCGAGGGCGAACTGGGCGTGGCCGGAGAGTTCCTTTCCGCGGTCCCAGGTGAGAGTTTTGCGTAGCTGCTCGGGCAGCTGCGTCATCGACGTCGTGAGCGCCGTGTTCATCGCGATCGCGCCATAGCCCCCGAGTGAGGTGCCGTTCTTCACGGGCGGATTCTCGCCCCAGCCCTCGAGCCGGGGCAGGTGCACCAGGAGCGTGGAGCGGCTGCTGCGCTCGACGAGCGTGCCGATCGCGGATCGGCCCGTTCCGATGATCAAATCGCCTTCCCAGTGTCCGGGGACCGCGCGGTCCCCGGCCTCGGCGGGGCGTTCGCTGAGGACGACGTCCGCGGTGACATGCCCCTGCGGCTTGTTCTGCGACCGTGCACGGGGAGTCCGCAGCGCCCGGCCGGTGCGCAGGCACGTGACCAGTTCCCGCTTGAGCGCGCCACGGCCCTCGATGAACAGCGCCTGGTAGATCGCTTCGTGGCTGATGCGCATGGACTCATCATCGGGGAAGTCGGCATGGAGACGGTGCGAGATCTGCTCCGGGCTCCATGCCGTCGCCCATCGTCTGTCCTGCCGGTGCGGCTTGTTCAGCCCCTTCCACGCGGGCGTCCTGGGTCCGGGGACGATCGTGTTGTCGGGGCGGCGGACGCTGCCGGCGAGCCGGTCCTGCACGTACTCACGCAACCTGTCGTTGCCTGTGAGCTTCGCGGTCTTCGGGCGCTTGGCGGCCTGCTGTGCTTTCCACTGGGCGACCGTCGCGCGGTACTCCTGCTTGCCGCTGCGCGTGGCGGCGTTGCGGCGCAGTTCGCGAGAGATCGTTCCGGGGTCACGCCCCAGGGCGCGGGCGATCTCGCGCACGCCCTTGTTCATCGCTCTGAGGATCGCGATCTCCTCGCGCTCCTCGAAGGCAAGGTACCGGCCCGTGGGCTCGGCCAACGAGATCGGAGGCATGCCGCCAGCGTGACGAAACCACCTCGCACCCACCGGCCACGACACGCCGACCGCCAACGACGCCTCCACCGTCGTGACCCCTGTGGCGATCAGCCGCCAGAACTGGCGCTGCACGACCCGAGACGGATCAGGCCGCCCCGGCGAACGCATCGCCGGCCGCAACGCACGATCAGCGCGCCACTGCCGACGCCGACCCTCCGGAACATCGCTGGTCTTCAAACTCCAGTCCGCCGTGGCCACGTCGCACACCTCCGAGATCAAAGTGTTGCGACGACCAGTTGAATCCACCTTGCGACCCCCTGTCGGAGCGGTGGACCAGGCCGGAGCCCTTCTTGATCCGCCGACGCCAGAGCGTCATCTCAAGTGCGTCCAGGGGGAGTTCGGTCCGCATATGGTTCGCGATCTGCCAGCCGACGATCACGCGGGAGAACACGTCCAGGACGAAGGCGACGTAAGCCCAGCCGGACCAGGTCCTGACATAGGTCATGTCGGCGACCCAGAGCCGGTCGGGGCCGTCGGCGGTGAAGTCCCGGTCGACCAGGTCCGGCGGCCTGGGCGCCGATGGTTCGGACACCG
>NZ_JBITGV010000021.1:0-154784 GCF_044457385.1 Streptomyces sp. NPDC050548 | reverse complement strand
GCGCGCGGTCTGCTCCGCAGACACGACGCGGTGTCGCTACGCGACACTCACCGCGCTCCGCGCGGAAGACCGGAACTCCGTTCCGGTCACCGGCTCGCTCCGCGATCCAGTACCGGTGCCAGCCTCCGGCCGGCCCCGGACAGGGCCGGTGCGCTCCGCGCCCCAACCCTGCTAAAAGCGGCTGGCTGGAGGGGGTGGCGGGTACCGGTCAGATCGGTCCGAGTGGCACCCTCCCTGACTGCCACTCGGACTGTCAGAGCCGACCACTTCCAGGCAACTCCGAACACTGACGTGCGTCACTTCTAATGGTCGGCTAGATTCTGTGATTACGGTTCATTGCCTCTCCGGCATTGAGTCGGCTGAAATCTCAGCTTAAAATTCTCTCTCAGGGAGTTTCATAAATAGTGCGAGAAATGGATTCAGGATGACGCGTATGATTCTTCGCCCGCATCAGATTGAAGCCGTTGATTCGGTGCTGCGGAATCTCTCAGAACAGCCAGAAAAGGATATCCATCCCGGTGGTTTGCGGACTCAGGTAATTGCCGCTACCGGGTCCGGCAAAACCCTGATTGGTATGGAGTCGGCGAATCGTCTCTCGGCTCACCGGGTACTGGTATTGGTGCCGACTTTGGACCTGCTGTTGCAGATGGCTGCCGCGTGGCGGGAAGGAGGCCGTCGCGGCGCGATGATCGGGGTGTGCTCCCTGCGGGGTGCGGACAGCCAAGGCGTGCCGTGCACGACGGACCCGGACGAACTCGTCGCGTGGACGGCCGGCCCCGAGACCGTCACCGTGTTCGCCACCTACGCCTCGGTCGGTATGGGCGCTCTGCAGCGCGCGCACGCTGCAGGCCTGCCCGTGTGGGACCTGATGGTCGTGGACGAAGCGCACCGGGTCAGTGGTGACGGCCTGAAGCCATGGGCGGCCGTGCACGACCAGGCGCAGGTTCCCGCCGTCCGCCGGTTGTACATGACCGCCACCGCCCGCGTCTGGGAAGCCGAGGGCGACCAGCCGCGCATGGTCGCGTCCATGGATGAGGACTCGCCGGTCTTCGGCCCGGTCGCGTACAAGCTGAAGCTGTCCGAGGCGATCCGTACGGGGCTGGTGGCGCCCTATCAGGTGCTGTGCTTGGACATCCGCGATCCCTCGCTGTACGCCGCACTGACCATGGAGGCGACCGGCTCCGACGCCGTACGCGGAGCGCGGTTGGCTGCTGTGCAGACCGGGTTGATGCGGGCGGCGAGTCAGGAGCGGTTCCGTCGCGTACTGAGCTTCCACAGTCGGGTCGGTGAGGCGGAGGCGATGGCGGCCGCGGTGCCGGTGACGGCGGGCCGGCTTGCTGAGGACGATCCCGAGACGTTCCCTCCTGCCGAGCAGGTGTGGGCGGAGTGGCTGTATGGGGAGCATGCGCCCGCGCACCGCCGCAATGTGCTGAATGAGTTCGCCTCTGATTTCCTCGGTGGGCCAGAGTTTGAGGGCCAGGATGTGCGCGCTGAATTGAGGGTTCTTTCCTCGGTTCGTGTTTTGGGTGAAGGCGTCGATACAGCCGAGTGTGATGCGGTTCTTTTCGCGGACGCGCGCGGGTCGATGGTGGATATCGTGCAGATGGTCGGGCGTGCCCTGCGGGTGCGTCCCGGGGTCGGGAAACTGGCCACGTTGATCGTTCCCGTATTCCTCGGGGAGGACGAGGATGCGAACGAGCTACTAACCTCGGATGCGTACGGGACCCTCGCGAAGATCCTTGGGGCGCTGCGGGCGCACGACTCGGAGACGATCGAGGCGCTCGCCGATCCGCGCGTCCGCAACAGCCGTTCGGAGGCGGGCGAGGACGACGGCCAGGAGCAGGACGTGGTCCGGGTCGGCAGTGCGGCTGCCGGGGTGCTGCGGTTCAGCGAGGAACGCGATCCGGCCGTGCTTACCCAGTTCGTGCGGCTGCGGGTCGTCGACCCTGAGGCCGCGTACTGGCGGCGCGGGATCGAGGCGGCGACCAGGTGGCGGCGGGAGAGCGGCAGTTCGGAGCTGCGGGTGCCGTACACGTACGTGACGCCGGAGGACTGGCCGGCGATTGGTGGGCATCCGCTGGGGGTGTGGGTGGCGGATCAGCGCCGGTACTACGCGGCCGGGGTGCTGGCGGCGTCCCGTGTCGTCGAGTTGGAGGCGCTGGGGATGGTGTGGTCGGTGCAGGCGTCCGCGTGGGATTCCGGCCTCGCCGTGGCCCGGTCGTACGCGGCCGTGCACACGCACTTCCTCCCTGCGGCTTCGGTGGTCTGGGAGGACTTCCCGCTCGGGGTGTGGGCCAAGAACCAGCGTGCGGCGGCCCGGAAGGCGGCGGAGAACGCCGCACGGCGCGAGGCGGGGGAAGTCGTCCCGGCCGCTGGCGAGCTGTCAGCGGCCCGTCTGGAGGCTCTCGCTGACGTGGATCCGGGGTGGTGCCCGGCGTGGGAGATCGGCTGGCAGCGCTGCTACCGGCTCACGCTCGCCCACGTCCAGACCGGTGGCGCACTCTCGACCGGGCCCGGTCAGCTGATCGTGCAGGGCGAGGATTTGGGGGTGTGGATCGCCGGGCAGCGGGCCGGATGGGACCGTCTGATGCCCGCGCAGCAGTACCTCCTGACCACGATCGGAGTCGAGCCTGCGGGCGAGGGTGAGCCGGTCGCGGGCGCGGTCCGGTCGCAGGATGCCCGGTGGGCTGCGAACCTCGCGGCGGCGCAGCAGTTCCATGCCCGCGAAGGCCATCTGCTGGTCCCCCGTAAGCATATCGAAACGATCACCCTGAACGGCGACGGCGGTCGGGAGGAAGCCGTGAAACTTGGAGCGTGGCTCGGCAACACCCGCCGCCGCGCCGGGAAGTTGAGCGACCAACGCCGCGCCGACCTCGATGAGTTGGGCATGCGCTGGAGGTGAATCTTGCCAAGACCGGGTCGAGGTGACGTAGCTGCCTGTATGAAATGAGGACAGATGGGAATCAAGGTCAAGATCGGTCACCCGCGTGCCTCGTCCTCGGACATCGGCGAAGGCGGCACGGCATCAAGTCGTCTCACTGAGCGTCAGCGTCCAGCCGCCGACCTCGTACGACGCGGGGAAGGCACCTTCCAACCAGGTCACACTGTGTTGATCAACCCAGCCGACCTCAAAATGCAGCGTACGGACCCGTCCGCCTTCCACGGCTCAAGCGTCTCACTGCCGTCCCGTTTCAGCAGGCCCCGGCGCCAGGGGCACCGCCGGTGCCGGGCGTACGTCTGGGGAGTTCTCGTGTCCGTTGCTCACGCATGCTGTTCATCGCCGACTGAGTGAATCACCGTGGGTGCTGGCTGCTTCGGCGACCGTCGGTGAGCGCGGCGAGCAGGTCCGCGTGCCTCGGCTGCTGCTCGGTATCGGGGTAGCGGATGTCCTCGCCTTCCAGGGCGCTGCCGGTGCGGGTGGGTGGCGCAATGGGCCTCTTGTCGGGCTCTGTCGGGTGGCTGACTATGCGTTACAGGCGGTTGGTTGCCGTGACGGAGTGGGGGGCCTATGTCTACGGGAACGGGCGGGGATTACTGGTTGGACAAGGCGCTGCCCAGCGTGTTCAAGCACGAGTTGCTGAAGCGCTACTTGCCTCAGTTCGGTGGGATGACGGGATCTCAGTCACTCGACAAGCGGGTCGTCTATCTGGACGGGTACGCGGGTGAGGGCCGTTACGAGAACGGCGAGCCGGCGTCGGCGGAGATCGCGCTGCGGGTCGCCTCGTACTTCCGTGCCCAACGCGGGATCACTGTGGAGTGCTTCTTCACGGAGGCGCAGCAGAAGTCGTTCGGGCGGTTGCACAAGGTCGTCGAGCACTACCGGGCCGGCGGTGTGCTGGCGCACGCTCACCGCGGCGAGGTGGACGGCGTTCTCGGCAGCGTGGTCCAGCGGGCCGTGCGCGAGCCGCTGTTCCTCTTCCTGGACTCGTGCGGGCTGGTCCTGTCCCAGGAGCGGCTCGGTGATGTGCTGGCGTGGCAGCGGCCGCTGAAGAAGCCGGCGACGGAGTTGCTGATGAACTTCTCCATGATGGCTGTGTGGCGCCTGGGTGGTCACGTCCGCTCCCCGAAGGGCAACGAGCGGTCGCTGCTGCGCTTCGACGACGTGTGCGGCGGCCCGTGGTGGCGCGAGTACTTCGCTGATGCGGCGATGGTTTCCGCGAGGGATGGCGCTGCGGAGGGTGCCATCGAGGCCGTGGCAGCCGAGTACGCCCGCCGGTTGGCCCGGCGTACGGGCATGTTCGTGCAGTCTGTGCCCGTCTCACACGCCCCGCACAAGCGCGCCGTCTACCGGTTGGTCTTCGCGACCCGGAGCCCGTACGGGCTGTGGGTGTTCGGTGACACCGTCGCCCGGGCGCGAGACGAGTGGTGGAAAACCTTCGACCTGCGTGAAGAAGATGAGGGGGAAGGACAGTTGTCGTTCTTCTCCGCGCGCCCGGACCCTCAGGAAGTCGAGAGCGAGGCGGTGCTGGAGATCGCAGGCAATCTGGAGAATCTGCTGCTGCGCACCCGGCGCCCCATCAAGCTGGTGGACCACGCCCTGGAGGTGTTCGGCAGGTTTTACGGCCAGGTGGCCGAGCCGGTGGCGCGCGGGGCGGTACGGCTCCTGTATGAGCAGGGCAAAACTCCCAGCAATGGCGTAGGCGTCCGTAGGATCCGGGAAATCACGGTCCATCCCATGGGCCTCGCGGCCTGAGCCGCGGACAGAGTCGGCTGTTGCTCACACCGTCGCGAGCAGTGGCATCTGGTCCCAGGTACGGCCGTGCAGTTCGCGGCCGCCGGCCTTCGGTGTGCGGCCGCCCCACTGTTTGAGGAAGAACGCCACGTCGGCCTGCTGGCAGGTGTCGCGGATCTGTGTCACCCATGCTTCTTCCAGGGGACGGTGCCCGGGGCCGGACTCGCCGCCGGCGATGACCCAGTCGATGCCGGTCAGTTCCAGGCCGTCCAGCGGTCCCAGCGGCGGCTCGCACGACAGGAACTTCACCGCCGCCGGCACCTGACGCAGGTCGTCGACGCGGGGCAGCTCTTTCATGCTCTCCACGGACACGCCCATCCAGAGGTTCGTCGGCCACTCCAGGCGGTCGGTGACCTGCCGCAGGCGCCGCGCCCGCTTGGTGAGCACCTGGTAGGTGTGCTGCGGAGTGTCCGCGATCACGTCGAAGACGCGGCGCACATAGTCGAGCGGCACCCGGGCGTGGAAAAGGTCGCTCATGGAGTTCACGAACACGGTGCGCGGGCTCTTCCGCCCGTATGGCACGCGTAGGGCGTCCGGATGCAGCGTCAGCCCGAAGCCCGGCCCGGACGTTCGCGGATCGCCGTCAGCCTGGTACTTTGGCGAGTCCATTGCCTTCAGCCGTTTCGACAGCGCCAGCGTGTAGCAGTTGTCACACCCAGGCGAGACGCGGTCGCAGCCCGTTGTCGGGTTCCATGTCGCCTCGGTCCACTCGATCGAACTACGATCACCCACGGTCGGCCGTCCATCCCCTCGAACCGAGCCTGTCCACCGGTCCCACGACGCCCCGTTGGCTGACCAACGAGGCGCCGTGCAACCGGACACCGGCATCCAACCGCCCCGCCGCAGAGCGGTCCCCAGCACCCCGGCCATGGAACATATGTTCACATGCTGCGAGGTGGAGAGACCGCTGTAAACAGGGTGTCGTCAGGCGGCGAAGCCGATGTTGGTGACGTACTCGTACTGCCCCCACTGCGAGCCGAGGTCGACGGCCTGGTCGACCCAGGCGTCGTCCAGTGCCTGGGTGTCGCCGGCCGCCCACGCGGCGACGATCCGGTCCCAGTGGCGGACGTTCAGGGTCCGGAACTCCACCGCCCGCTGGTGGGGGCGGTCCACCTGGGACTGGTTGAGGGGGTGGATCTCCACGCGGGTGCCGCGGTTGAGGCGGGCGAGGAGGTAGCGGGCGACGTTCTCGCGGCGGACGGTGCGGTAGGCCTGTTCGATCGCGGCGAGGTTTTTGCGCGAGGGGGTGCGGGTGCCGTTCAGCCAGGCGCGCAGGGTGCGGTGGGTGACGGTCAGTCCGGCGGTGCGGGCGGCGGCGTGGGCGTGGTCGGTGCGGGTGAGGTAGTGGAGGCGGGCTTGGAGGCCGCGGCGGGCGGTGATGGGGGTGGCGATGTAGCCGGCGAGGGCGTCGAGCTGGCGGGCGACGGCTTCGTGGCCTTTGATGCCGCGGGCGCCGTATTTGCCGAAGTCGAGGTTGCGCTCGGGCATGTCAGGCTTCTTCCGGGGTCGTGTGGTCGGCGTGGCCGACGGTGTAGACGTCCTTGACCTTGACCTCGGTGACGCCGCGTCCTTCGGGGAAGACGGTGCGCCAGTCGCCGGCCACGTGCAGTTCGTCGGTACCCATGGCGCGGAGGACGATCAGGCCTTCGTCGTAGGCGCGGTGGGCTTTCCACCACAGGTTCGCGAACGCCTGGGAGCGGATGAGGTGCATCCAGTCGGTGCGGTAGAGGTCGCGGTTGTAGTTCGACTCCCCCATGGTCGAGACGAACTTCGAGTACATCGCCTTCACGTACTCCAACGTCACCTCATCGCCGTCGGCGATCGCGGTGTCGCGGGCGTCCTTGAGGGTGATGCGGAATTTCTCCAGCAGGCCTTCGGTGGCCCCGGAGGTCCACGATTCGTGGATCACGGGCGGTTCGCACAGGGCGTACTTCGGGCTGGAGATCCGCAGGAGGAGGCGCAGGGTCGGCTCGGTCACCCACAGGGGGCCGGCTTCGTCGCGGTTGCCGATCGGGTTGGGGAGGACCTGGTCGTGGTCCCAGGCGGGCGGGGTGATCAGGTGGATGCCGGCCCGGCGGCGGTCGTGGTGACCGCCGGTGGAGTGTTCGAGCTGGCCGAGGGGGAGGTGGGTCTTGAGTGCGGACAGGTAGGCGCCGTTGATGTCGAGCGCGGTCACCTCGTGCACACCGGCCGGGAGCTCCGGCCGGCTCCACTTGGGGCGGGCTTCCCAGATCTGGTCGGCGCCGCGGGCGGTCTGTTTGCGCAGGACGTCGGGCAGCCAGGGGTGCGCGACGACGTCGTAGCGGCCGCCCTTGCGCGTGTGGTCCAGCAGGGCCATCGCGTCCGGGATCGCCCGCTTCACCAACACCGCGGTCGCCGCCTCCACATCACCGGCGTACTCGGCGAGCGCGGCGGTGACGGCGGACGTGATCAGGTCGGGGGTGTCGGCGGTCTGCATACGACGCCCGACCGGCACGACCCTCACCCCGCGCCCGGCCTGCTGTACCGGCCTGCCCGCGGACGCCGGACGCCGCACCTCCGCACGCCCGGCCGGCACCGGCTCCGGACCCGACTCCGGGGCGGGTTCCGGGGCGGGTTCCGGGGCGGGCTCCGGGGCGGGCTCCGGGGCGGGCTCCGGGGCGGGCTCCGGGGCGGGCTCCGGGGCGGGTTCCGGCCCCGACTCCGGGGCGGGTTCGGCGGCCGGGACGGTCCCGGCGGGACTGCAGTCCGCAGGGTCCAGGTGCTGGGGGAACCCCTCGACCTCGTGATCGGCGGGCTGCCCGCACAGCACACACGGCCGCGGGACAACAAGCTCACCCACGTCGTCCAAGCCGGACAGTTCGGCCGGGCCGGACAGTTCGGCCGGGGCGTCGGGATCCGCCGGCTCCTCTGCAGGCTCGACGGCAAGCTCCGTGTCCGTGTCCGTGGTTGCGGTGGCGTCCAGTTTGGTGCGGGCTCCCTTGAGGAAGTACGCATACTTCTCCCGCACTTCACCACCCGGGTCACGCCCCGACTCCCAGCCCCCGACCGTGGACGCACCGACACCCAGAGCCTGCGCGAGCTGAGCACGGGAGACGCTCAGCGCCTCCCGCAGCAGGCGGCGCTCCTCAACAGGCGGCAAGGGGGTTTCCTGCCCTGCCCGGGCGAGCAGGGCATCGATCGCCCCGAAGTCCGTCACCACACTCCCCCGTCCTGCACCGCGGTCGTCCGGCGGGCACGGGCTTTGGTACGGCCGAGCGGCCGACGGCGACGCGCGGGCAGGGACTCCGTGGCCCGCGTGGGACCGGCCAACAGCTCCAGCACGTCGATTCCGTAATGTGCGGCCACACTGTCGCAGTCGGCCAGACTCCAGGCAGCCGCCCCGGACTGACGGCGACTCACCTGCGCCTGACTCACCCCCAGCACAGCCGCAAGATCGACCTGCGACTCACCCGACGCATACAGAAGCGCAGCCACCGCCAACCGCACCCGCTCACCCAGAGCCATACTCATAATGTCGATTCTACCACGCATATCACATTCAACATGCGTTACAAGCATGAACCGAATAGCGATGGTGAAGGCCGCACACGACATGGCGCTACGACAGCAGCACACGAACACACCAAGCCAGCGGTTTCACACTCGCCCCAGCCCTGCGCGTAGGTGAGTACGCGCACTCATGCCCTGCACCCACCGCTCACGTGACGATACGGGCCAGACCACGCACGCCGGGCCGCACCGGCAGACCAGGGAGCCAACAGCACGTGCTCAGCACCTTCGCCCGTACCGTCGTCCCCTTCCTCGGCCACCTGACAGTGACCACCGCGACGTCCCGTGCCATCGCGCCCGGCAGCATCGTCGCCCCCAACCACACCGCCCTCGCCGACCCCGCACTCGTCCTGGCCGCGCTGCACCGCCTGGGCACCGAACCCGTCGTCCTCGCCACCGCAGGGCTGTGGAGGATCCCGGTCCTCGGCCGCCGCCTCACTCGCGAGGGCCACATACCGGTTCACCGGGGCAGCCGCAGCGCGGCGGCAGCACTGGACCTGGCGGCCGAGGCGCTCGCAGCCGGCCGGGTCGTGGTGCTCTATCCCGAAGGCGGACTCCCGCGGCGCCGGGACTCCACCGACCGCGAACCCGGCCACTTCCGCACCGGCCTGGCCCGCCTCGCACTCGCCACCGGCGCACCCGTGGTCCCCCTCGGGCACGCCGGAGCCCGCCGGATCGTCTCCGGCAGTCGACTCAAACAGCTCAGCGGCATCGCCACCGCGCCCCTGCGCCGCCCCGACCTGCACATCCACCTCGGCGAACCCTTCCATCTCACCGGCGACATGACCGAGGCCACCGCACACGCCCGCACGGCCGTGCACGAAGCGTGGCGTCAGGCCGTCAGCCACCTGCCGTCCGTCCTGCCCACGTGAGTCCGACTCCGTGCATGGCCATCGGCCGCCGCAACCCACATCCTCCACGCCCTCGGGTGGGCACGCCGTCCCACGATGTACGGCCGTTGGCACTCGCTGTGGCCCGCCACGTGGCAGGCGGTCACACACGTCCCGGCCGCCAACTCGGCTACGTGCCAGCCGACTTCAGAAAGCGCTGCGCATCCACCACAGGGTGTTGAGACGCGGTTCGGCCTCCGCCCTCAGCCGTCGATGCGGTACGAGCCCGCTCGCTCCCGGCAGACCCCGTAGGCCGCATCGCCTGAGGTGGAACGAGGAGCGCCACGCGCAACAGGTCGGTTCACCCGGGCCTGGACGCATGGCGAGGCCGTCGCGCCTGATCGACCGCCGGTGGGAAACGCATCGAATTCCGACCGGCGGCAGATTCAGGGTCTGCCCGGCCCAAGAGGGTGAGGGCACCGTGGGGCAGGCAGGAACACGAGGCCGTACGCCAACGGCGGCCCGCCTGCGGCAGCTCGCCGAGGGGCGTACCGACCGCGAGACAGCCCGCGCGCTGTTCCTGAGCGAGATCACCGTGACGTCACATCCGCGCCGGATCTTCCAGGGGTATCGCCGAGATACGAGTCGAAGGAGCAATGGGTTGATCTTGAAGCCCTCTCAGGTGGTGCCTTCGGCTTCGTCGGTATCGGCGAGGATGCGGTAGACAGTGGCGACCGAGGGCCGCTGGCCCTTGGTCTTGCCCGAGGTGATGACCAGCTTCTGGGCAATCTGCGGTACGGGCACGCCGTTGGCCCGCAGGCTGCGGGCGTAGTCGGTCGGCCATGTCGTCGTCGACGACCTTGGGGCGTCCGCCGTGACGGCCGCGCTCGCGGGCGGACGCCTGGCCCTCCAGGGACTTCTCCCGGATGTACTCGCGCTCCGACTCCGTCATGCCGGCGAAGAACGCGAAGAGGGCGGCGCCGTGACCGGATGGGTCGTAGACCCCTTGGAGGGGTCCGGTGAGGAGTTCGAGCTGGATGTCGTGGTGGCGCAGGTCCTCGGCGATGGCCAGAAGTTCGGCGGCGCCGCGGCCCAGACGCTTCATCTCGTGCACCGTGAAAATCACCCGTTGGTGGGGGACGGCCTTCTTGATGGTGCGGGCGAAGTCCATCGGTGTCGAACATGCGCCCGCCGGTGTGTGTGCCCTGTTCTCCCGAAGCTGCCGTGAAGTGACAAGTAGCTCTCCGTAGCGGATCTGGGGTGCGCTTGTCAGCGTTTTCGATCTTCTGGGTCCATCGAGGGCCGTGCTCGGCGACGTTGGTCCGGTCATGACGACCGAAAGGAGCCGGGGTGCGGCGGGAGTGGGAGCCGGATGACCTGATCGAGGATTGGACGCTGCTGGAGGAGGACCAGGAGCGGCTGCGGAACAACTTGATGCCGGGCTCGACCAGGATCGAGGGGACGTCGCTGTAGGAGCGGCGGGTCACCTCGCGCAGTTCGTGGAGCACGGACGGCACGGTGGAGCAGATCGCGATGCCGTCGATGCCGTCCCCGAGGTCGCCCAGCAGCGGGTGCATGCCCATCAGGCCCTGCAGCAGCACCGCCAGCTCGTCCGCCGTGCGCCGCGCCTCGGTGGAAATCCGCCAGTGTTCGACGATCTCCTGCCCGTCGAACAGTCCCAGCACGGTGTGGGTGTTGCCGACGTCGATGGTGAGCAGCGTCCGCCGCTACGCTTCCCTCTGCACTGTCGGCGCTTCCGCGCGCAGGTCGAGGCCGATGTCCAGGATCGGGGCGGAGTGCGTGAGGGCCCCGACGGACAGGAAGTTCACGCCCGTCTCGGCGTACGCGCGGGCGGTGGCCAGGGTGAGCCGCCCGGAGGACTCCAGGAGGGCCCGGCCGGCGACGACGGCGACCGCCTCGGCGGTCTCGTCGGGCGTGAAGTTGTCCAGCAGGATCAGGTCCGCACCCGCGGCCAGCGCCTCCCGCAACTGGTGCAGGGTGTCGACCTCGACCTCGACCGGCACCTCCGGGAACTCCGCGCGGACCAGCGCGAACGCCCGGGCGACGCCACCGGCCGCGATCACGTGGTTGTCCTTGACCAGGGCGGCGTCCGAGAGCGACATCCGGAGGTTGAGGCCGCCGCCGCAGCGCACCGCGTACTTCTCCAGCGACCGCAGCCCCGGCGTGGTCTTGCGGGTGTCGCGCACCTGCGCCCTGGTGCCCTCGATCGCCAGCACCCACCTGTTGGTCGCGGTGGCGATGCCGGACAGCCGGCACAGCAGGTTCAACGCGCTGCGCTCGGCGGTCAACAGGTCCCGGGTGCGGGCGGTGACCGTGAGCAGCCGCTGGCCGGCGGCCACCGACTCGCCGTCGGCCACGTGCCGCTCGACCGCGAAGTCGTCGCCGCACACCACGGACAGGACCGCCTCGGCCACCGGTAGCCCGGCTACCACACCGGCCTCGCGGGCGGTGAAGTCGCCCGTCGCGCGGGCGTCCTCGGGCACGATGGCCACCGTGGTCACGTCGGCGCCCTGGTCGAGGTCCTCCTCGATGGCCAGGTGCGCGACGTCCTCGACCACCACGGGATCCAGCCCGGCAGCGGCCAGCAGCTCGGCCAGCTCCGGGTCCAGGCCGCGCTCCAGCGGGTCGAGCCCGTAGTCGTCGCCGTCGTCCAGTGCCCCGCCCCCGCACCCCGCCCCGCACACCCCGGCGCCGCTGCCGTCCACTCCGACGGCGGCGGTCCGGTCCGGCGGGCCGAACTGCGGCAGGGGCACGGACTGGGGCGGACGGTCGGGGGTGGTCACGGCTGCTACTCCTTTGCGGTGGCGCTGTGGTCGGCGCGGTGGTGGGTGTGGGCCGAACGACACGCTGAGTTACGTGTCACTTCGCGGCAGCTTCGCGAGAACAGAGCCTCATCGGTTGGTCCCGGTCGTGAGGGGGAGGAAGTCGGCGAAGCGAGGCGCGCCGGGCTCGTGCGGCACGCGCGTGGCGCGCGCGGCGAAGCTGACGGCGTGATACCACCCGCACAGCAGAAGCAGATCGAGCAACTGGAGCTCGTCGAAGACCGACACGAGCCGTGTCCACAGCGCGTCATCGATGTCGGAACGCTCGTGCAGCGCATCGACAGCGAGGATGAGCAGCCGTTCCCGCTCGGACGTCCAGCACGCGTCAGCGGGGCCGCCGTGTACCAGGGATGCTGCCTGCTCGCGGGTGAGTCCGACCCGCTCGGCGAACGTCATCATGTGCACGCCCCACTCGTACTCGCAGCCGCACAGCGCGCACGTCCGGTCGATGACGATCTCGCGTTCCCGCATGGTCAGGGTCAGCTGTCTGCCCAACTCGTAGCGACCCCACCCGTGCATGGCGTCGGCCATGGGGAGGTTTCTGGCGAACATCCGGAACAGCCCGATCGGCGGGGCCTCCCCGGGCATCATGCGCATGAGCAGTGCGCCGGCCTGGTCGGTGTACGGCGGGTCCAGCAGGGCTATCCGCGACATCGGCTCTCCCGTCGAGTTCGTTTCGAAATCAGAAACGCCAAGTGGATGCTAGTGTTTCGAATAACGAAACGCAAGGACTAGGAGGGGTATGCCGACACCGCGCCCAGGAACGCCGGTTCGTGGATCGACGACCGGCCGTCCCCTCATGGCCGCGATGGACCTGTTCGGCCGTCGGTGGGCGCTGCGAATTCTCTGGGAACTGCGTGGGGGTCCGCTCGGCGCCCGCGCGCTACTGGCACGGTGCGAAGGGCTATCGTCCAGCGTCCTCTACCAGCGGCTCCGTGAACTCGCATCGAGCGGGATCATCTCCCCCTCGGCCGATGGCTACGAGCTCACTCGGCTGGGGACAGCACTCAGGCACGCCCTCGGTCCGCTCGACGAATGGGCGATCACCTGGGCGCAGGAGCAAGAACACAACGATCAGGAGCCCACGGAGACGTGAAGGTCACGCCCGACCAGGTGGAGCGGTGATCTGACGGCCGCCGACTCGGGACACGGGCTCACGCGGCCTGCGAAAACCGCCTCTTCTGCCGTATGTGTGGGTGCCTGACCAGCCCTGATACGTGAAACACGCCGTCTTGTGCATATGGTTCAGGGTCTCTGAGGTCAAGATCCACATGCGGGAAGACGGCGTGTCTGCGAACAGGGTATGGAAACGGCTGCTGACGGTCGAACGGGCCGTGGTCGAGCAGGTCGAGATCGACCAGGATGCGGGTGTGCTGGTCGCCCGGGTGCGGCCGGTGGTGCGGGAGCGGCACCGGTGCGGGATCTGCCGTCGCCCCGGGCGCGGCTATGACCAGGGGCGCGGTCGGCGCCGCTGGCGTTGTCTGGACGCCGGCACCATGAAGGTGTTCCTCGAGGCGGAGGCGCCCCGGGTGCGCTGTCGCGAGCATGGCGTGGTGGCGGCCGCGGTGCCCTGGGCATCCGTTCCACGTCGTCGCCTGGGCCACCGAAGCGCTGGACGCCGAGCGCCGCGCGGCGTGGAACCGGGCTCGCCACCAGGCCCGGGATGCCGCCACCGCCAGGGCGTTGAAGGACTCCCGCTTCGCGCTGTGGAAGAACCCCGAGGACCTCACCGGCCGCCAGCAGGCCAAGCTGGGCTGGATCGCGGCCACCGATCCGCGCCTGCACCGCGCCTACCTGCTCAACGAAGGCCTGCGCACGGTCTTCGCCATCGCCCGCGAGCAGGGCGCGCAGGCGGCGATCGAGGCCCTGGACCGGTGGCTGCCATGGGCCCAGCGCTGCCGCATCGACACCTTCGTCGACCTCGGCCGCCGCATCCGCCGCCACCGCGAGGTCATCGTCAACGCCATCGTCGAGCGTCTGTCGAACGGGCTCATCGAGTCCACCAACACCAAGACCCGCCTGATCATCCGCCGAGGGTTCGGCTTTCGCACCGCCGGCGCGGTCATCGCCCTCGTCATGCTCACCCTCGGCGGCGAACGCCCGACCCTACCGGGACGCCAACTCGCCTCAACATGACCCACACATCAGTCAGAAGAGCCCGAAAACCCCTCGGTCGCTGGCTCGTCGCCGCGCAGAGGGGTGAAGCCGACGTCCAGCTTCGGGTCGTATGCGTCGGGCTGGATGCCGAGCTCGTGGGTGGAGTACTCGCCGAACTGGTTGATGTGCTCGGTCAGGTACGGCCCCAGAGTCCTAGCCCAGACACCAGGGAACAAGTAACCCGCCAGTAGGTTTCGGCCCTGGCCCTTCGCTCCGAAGGCGCCGGTGACCAGCGGAACGGGGAAGGCCTTCGACATCTCCCAGGTCGGAAGCTTCCCTTGGTTTTGAAGCCCGCAGATGGCTTGCTACGGGGGTTGTCCGGTAGGAACGGACCAGGGAACCGGTGTTGCTGTCAGTAGTTTTGACAGCGTGTGATGTGCGTCGGTGCCGACACTCGACGTCCTAGAGTGTGAGTCGGCCGCCTTGCGTCGGCCCGACTCCAAGCCGTATCGCGCCCACGCCGCGAACGGCGCCGAGGACAAGGGCACCGCCTCACGCACTGATACCTGCCTGTCCGTGGCCGAGTGCCCGCGGCGGGGATGCGTGGGGTCGCCGCCGTCCCCGGGACTCGGGAGCAACCGTGACCACCGACAAGCAGTTCAAGAAGGACGTCCGCGAACTCGCCGACGCCGAAGGCATCTCGTACACCGCCGCTCGTCGGCGCCTGACGGGAGAAGTCGCCGAGGAGCCCCAGGACCGTGCCGCGATGGTGGCTGGCCTGGTCGCCCGCAGCCGCGGCAAGTTCACCACCGAGGAGTTCACCGCCCGGCTGGAGCGCGGCGGCCAGGAGTACGCCGAGTACCTCACCGACGGCCGCCAGGCCGCAATCGAGGCCCTCGAATACGCCCTGGAGCACGGGGTGGACTCGGTCGACGACGAGCTGGCCGCCGTCGCCGCCAGCAAGGGGATGCCGATCACTACGGACGACCTCGCCGAGGCTCTGCGCCGGGTCCGTGACCACAGCCTGGTCATCCACGACGGTTCGGCACTCGCCGAGACCGCCTACTGGGTCGCGGACCGCTACTGGATGCACCGCTGGAACAACGCGCTGGACCGGGCAGCCATCGGGGAGTACGACACCGTCGTCGGACCGAACGTGTACCGGCGGTTCGCGCTCCACGAGTGGATGGCGCCCGGCCACTCCTCCGGCAGCGTGCCCGGACTCTACTGACAGGGACATCGAGATCGCCGCTGCGCTGAGAACCGATCATGGTCCGATGGGTGCGAGCGCGCTGACACGGTTCGCGTACTCGTGGCGGGCGTTGCGCTGGGCCGGGATTGCCGAGGGGGCGTCGAGCGGCTGGCAGCGGTCGAGGAGTTGGCGGTGGACCGCGGGCAGCGCGGGGACGCGGAGTGTGTAGCCCTGGCCGCGTCGTACGGTCACGCCCTGGTCGACGGCGGCCCGCTCGGCGGGCTCCAGTTCGGTGGTGCGGAGGAAGTCGGCGACCTTGCCCGGCATGTCGAGGGTGACCGGCAGCTCCGGGGCCCGGGTTCGGGGCCCGGCGAGTGGTTGGTCGTGTTCCCCGTGGCGGGGGGACATCACGGGCCCCTCGAAGCGGCTTGGGCTTTGCGCGCCATCTGCTGTTCGGAGAGGTCAAGCAGCTGCCCCGTATCCTCCTGAGGACTGAGCCTGTAGGACAGGAGCGATCATGCCGCGGTACCCGAGCTTCCTCCCTCCCGTCGATCACGGTGAGTCATTGTCTCAAGCAGACAAGCCGCCCCGGCCAGGACAGGCGCTTGTCCTGTCACGCATTGCCGAGCAGTGCGGTTGGAAGGCCAGCGAGCAGTGGCACTACAAACCCGGCTCCTACTTGAACCCGATCTTCATGCTGTGGCTTACCTGCCGCGATCGAAAACTCAGCTTGACCTACGGAGTGCAGTGGAAGCGAAGACAGCCAACCTTTGACCTTGGATGGTGGAACCGCGGCGAGGTTGTGAGTTGCCCTGCGGAGTGGCCGAAGATCAAGCGGCTGTCAGGCAAGGCGATACAACAGATACAGTGGGTGATCAGCGCGAATGACGTGTCTGAAGAGGCGGACGCAGTCGACCACGATGGCCTACTCACAGACCTCACCGCGGCCGAGGTAGGTATCTCGGCTGCCCAGTGGCGCGTGTGGGAGCAGCAGCGCACCTCCATGGCGGCGCAGTACGAAGGTCTGCCGCCATGCCCGGCCTGCGGCCAGGAGACAGAGGCCGTCAGCACTGGGCCGAACGGTATCCGCTTCGAACCGTGCGGCCAGAAGATCTGGATCCGCCCGTAGCTACTGGTAGTTCATGAGGAGAAGGTCTTCGGCCTAGGGTGTCCGTCGCCGTGTGCGCAGCTCGTGTGGAAGGGGATGGCATGGGATCGAAGGATGGGGTGGTGCGCTTCAGGGCTGTAACCGCAGACGGTCGACCACCTGGCGGGTCTTCGGAAAGCACGGCAGTTCCGACGTCTATCTGCTGTCTCGCCCACTGAGGGACAGTCGGTCCGGACGGTCTGATCATCGATCTGCGCAATGAGTTCACTCGCCTCCCCGGCTGAACAGGCTTCGGCGGCGGGTGGCCGACGGAGTCTCGGCGAACTCCTTGGCATAGGCCCTAATGAAGTGGCTGCTGTCGCCGAAGTGCCAGCGTGCGGCGAGTTCGGACAGCGTCCAGCAGGTCGAGGTCAGCTCCGCTCTGGCGCGCTCCAGGCGCCGCCGGCGTACGTAGCCCATGACGGACGTCCCCTCATGGGCGAAGGCACGGTACAAGGTCCGCACCGATACGTGCAGCGCGGCGGCGATCACCCGAGGAGTCAGATCGGCGTCGATGAGCAGCCGGACCTCAATGCATTCCTTCGCGGCGGTCACCAGGGCAGGGGAGAATGCCTCGTCGTCAATGCACTGACCCCGCAGCATGCCGTTCAGCAACTCCACCGTCGCGTTGCGCGCCGCGTGGCCCGGATCGCCCGGCAGGTCGGCACACGTGCGCAGGTGGGCCAGGAGCAACCGGGCAGCCAGCGTGTCCTGCGCGGCTGTGGCAAGCCTGCCGGGACCACGCAGATCGACGTCCCGGGCCGGCACGTGCAGCATCAGCGCACGCGTGCCCCGCTGAACCTCGAAGTCCCACGGCGCGTCGTTGCGCCGGACGCACAGCAGCCCCGCGCCGACCATCGACGTCCGGCGCGCCGAGGTGAACAGCCAGCTCCCCCGGAACGTCGCGTGGAGCACCACCCGGTCCTCCAGGTGGCCGTTGGGACCTCCAGTGCTGCCCGTGACAGCGTCGCTGTACTGGTCCTCCACCACCAGGCCCCCGATCGGACGTTGCCTGATACGCACCGAGTACGCCCCCTCGCTGCGCCGCGGCAGACTCAGCGGAGGCGCGGGTACCAGGCCGCCGGCCTGCCGCTGCCACTCGCTGAGCAGGACGTCGTTCCTGCTCTGATCGGCGTAGGGCACGGTGATGTCGATGGTGAACCGGCCGGGGCCGTTATCGGGCTGCATGGCGTCGTACCACCTCCTGATTGGCTCACCCCGCTATGCCGACACCTGCGGTCGGCCGTGGGCGGAGCCACTGCCGGTCCACGCACGATGGCACAAAAGTCCATCGCCGTCGGCACGCAGGTGCAATGTCGCGGCACGTGAGGGACCCTAGCGTGTTCCTGGTTCACCCTGCACGCCGTGCAACGGCCCGTCCCGCTAAGGAACTTCGCCCATGTCCGACTCTGTGATATCCGCCTTCGACGGACTCGTTGCGGCAGCACCACCCGCTGCCTCTACGCCGAAGCTCGACACCGCCTGCGTCATCGGCGGCAGCATCGCCGGGCTGCTGGCAGCGCGCGTGCTGACCGACCACGCACGCCGTGTCGTCATCATCGAGCGCGACGAGCTGTCGGCCACAGGCCAGTCACGTCCCAGTGTGCCGCAGGACCACCAGGTGCACACGCTGCTGCCGGCCGGCCACCGATGGGTCGAGCGGTGGCTGCCCGGATTCACCCAGGAAGCACTCGACATGGGAGCCGTCCTGGCCGACGCGGGCGCGGGCAGGGTACTCACCGCCTTCGACGGTCACCCGCAGGCGCCCAGCCACGCCGATCACCACCTGCTCACCTGCAGCCGGCCCTTCCTCGAAGCCCGCATCCGTGCCCGTGTCCTGGCCCGGCCCAGCGTCTCCCTGGTGCGGGGCCGGGCGACGGGCCTGTCGTACCGAGACGGCGCGGTCAGCGCCGTCTCCTACACCGACGGCACCGCCGAGCACACCCTGGCAGCCGACTTCGTCGTGGACGCGATGGGACGCGGCAGCAGGCTCTCGGAGTGGATCAGCCAGGACGGCTACGACAAGCCCGCCCTGGAGCGGCTGGAAAGCCCCATCAACTACGCCACCGCCCTGTTCGAACGCGACGTGCAGTCCACCTACCTCGACGTGCCCTGCGCACTGGCGCTCTGCAGCCCGGGAGCCGGGCCCGACGGGGTGTCCGTCGCCGCCGCCAACGCTGTCGAGGACAAGCAGTGGCTCGTCATGCTGATGGGCTACGGAGACGACCGGCCCGGCAGGACCATCGACGACTTCCGCGCGGCCTGCGCCGCACTGCCCCCGGTCTTCGCCCAGGCCACCGCCGGCGCCGTCACCCGCGACATCGTCACCTACCACCAGGCCGAATCCAGGCGGCGTCACTTCACCGGCCTGGAGCGCTTCCCCGCACGCCTGGCAGTCGTCGGCGACGCGGTGGCCTCCTTCAACCCGGTCTACGGCCAGGGCATGTCCTCAGCCGCGCTCCACGGCTCCTGCCTGTCGGCATACCTCGCCGGCGACCCCGACCTCACCCGGCCCGCCACCGACTTCTTCGCCCTGCAGCAACTGGTTGTCGACGCGGCATGGGCGGTATCCGCCGGAGGCGACAGCGCCCGCCTCGACGCGCTGGCCGGCGTCGAGCCCCCCGAGGACGTACGCCGGCAGCGCTGGGCACTTCAGCAGGTCATCGGCGCAAGCACCGTCGACGGCAGCGTCGCTCGCTCCTTCAACGACGTCTCCTACATGCTCCGCCACCCCGCCACCCTCGCCGACCCCGCCCTCCTCGAACGCGCCGTCGCCGCCAACCAGAACGTCGAATAGCCCGCAGCAGTGCCATCGTCGGAGGCGGCACCGCAGTGTTCGTGGACCGGGCCTGTCCGGCCAACGGCAGGGGTCGGGGACGGGCACACGCAGGGATGACCGCGGTGGACGCAGGCACAGAGATGCTGCTCAACCGATCGAGCAACGGGCTTCCTTGGTTGTGGTGGGTGTCGTAACCGCGTCACTACCAAAAGGCCCGTTCTTTCATACCCGCGGCCGCACCCGCACCTCCGTCCAGACGGTCCCCCGCACCGCACGTCTCGAACAAGATCCGGTCTGCCACAACGCACTGAGATCCATGGCGGCAGCCTCTCAGGAGTGCCTCGCACCACACGCCGGTTTCGAGAGGACTTTTGCGAACGGCGACCTGCGGAGCCGACGCGAAGCGTCTGCGCTCTCCCTTTCAAGCCGAGCGCAGACGCACATCTACCGATCCAGCACAGAAAGTCACGAAGGAGTCCCCCTCATGAACCGCACCGTTGTCATCACCGGCACCACCTCCGGCTTCGGCCGCGACAGCGTCCGCCTGTTCGCGTCCCAGGGCTGGAACGTCGTGGCGACCGTCCGCAAGGAGACGGACCTCGCCATCCACAACGACCTGCCGAACGTGAAGACCCTCCTGCTCGATGTCAACGACGAGGGCGCCGACACTGCCTTCGCCGAACAGGCTGCCGCCCAGTTCGGAGGCATCGACGCGCTGGTGAACAACGCCGGCTACTACCACATGGGCCCCGTCGAGGCCGCATCGATGGAGCAGATCCACGACCAGTTCCAGACCAACGTCTTCGGCCTGATGGCCCTGACCAAAGCCTTCCTGCCGCACTTCCGCAAGCAGCGTTCCGGCGTGATCGTCAACATCTCCTCGATCAGCGCCGACCAGGGCTACCCCTACACCGCCGTCTACGCCGCCTCCAAGGCCGCGGTCGCGGCCTTCTCCGAGGGCCTCAACGTCGAGATGGCCGACTTCGGCGTCTCGGTCAAGGCGGTCTTCCCGGGCGCCCACGCCACACGCATCTTCACAAAGATCGACCAGGCGGGCGACATTCCCGAGGACTACCAGTCCGGCATGCAGCGCTTCTTCAGCATGCAGGGCACCGGCTCCAGCCCGGCCGTGACCGCGAAGGCCATCTATCAGGCGGTCACCGACGGAAGGATCGAGAAGGTCCGTTACTACACCGGGCCCGACGGAGTCGCCGTACCCCGCGTCAAGCAGCTCCTGGGCACCGACTGGTACTGGGAGGAGTTCCGCAACGCCTCCACCGGCAACCCCAGCGACCTGTGGAAGAGCCTCGTCACGCAGGGCAAGGAACCCGTCGAGTTCGCCCTCTGAGCCACCGCCCTGTCAGTCCTGCCCACCGTTCTCATCGTCGTCGAGCCCGGCCGCTTGCGGATCGCGCAACGGCCGCAGGCTCCCGCCGGCAGGGATGGAGGCATTGAAGCTGTAGCGGCCCAGGACGTTGAGGTTGCGGTGCTTGAGCGGGGACAGGCGGGCGACGTCCTCGTCGCGGATCTCGTGGCCCCTCGGCGCGGAGCTGGGCGACGGCGGCGTCGATGTACTGCGTCGTCCAGAGCACCACGGCGTCCAGAACCAGGCCGAGCGATCCGATCTGGTCCTCCATTCCGTCCCGATACGCCCACCAGGTCCCCGGGCTGAGCCGGATCGGCCCGCCGGGCCGTCTTGGCGACCGTCGTGTGCAGCCTTTTGTCCGCGATCCGCCGAACCTCGGCGACCTGCCGGGCCAGCGCACTCACCCCGGGCAGCAGCACCCGATGCCGACGCAACCAGCCCACCGCGTGATCGAACAATGCCTTCGGGCCCTCGGCGTGCGCCGTCCAGGCCCGCCCGTGCAGGAACGCCCGGAACTTCCGGCCCGCGGCGTGGTCCTCGTAGAGGCGGTAGCCGTATGCCTCCTGGATCTCCCACGCGTGCTCGCACTGCGTCGGCCCCCTGCCAGCCGTGGCCGCCGGCCAGCGCGCTGTCCTGCGCTCCCCAGTCACCGGTACCGGCGAGCATCGCCCAGTCGCTGATCCCTGCGCACATGACCGCCACGTTGAAGCGGTCGCCGCGCCCTGCGGCCCACGCGGTCATGAATCCGCCGTGGCTCCAGCTGCCGATGCCCAGCCGGTCCGGGTCGGCCAGACGATCGCCGCCGAGGCGGGTCTGCGCGACTTGCGGCTGGCTGCCGAGACACTCACGAACCGCGTCTGCCATGTCAGGCGCTGTGCAGGGGCGGAGTCGGCCGCCTCGCGGGCGGCCCGGGACGATGCGGCCGGCTCCGGCCGGCGAGAGCGGCACCGTCCCCGTCCCGGGGGCCGCCCGGGGTCTCAGACGAGGAAGCCGCCGTCCACCGCAAGGTGCGCCCCGGTGATGTAGGAGGCGTCGTCCGAGAGCAGGAAGGCGATCGCCGTCGCGACCTCGTGACCGGTGCCCACTCGGCGCATGGGGATCCCGCTGTCGGCGACCTTCTGTGCCTCCTCGGGATGGGCCGCGGTCATCTCGGTGGAGATCACACCGGGCTGGAGTTCGTTGACACGTATGCCCTGGGAGGCATACTCCTTGGCCGCCGTGCGGGTCAGGCCGCGGATCGCGTGCTTGGCGCTGGAGTAGTCGGGCGTGGGACCGCCGCGGTCGGCAAAGACGCTGGAGACGTTGACGATCGCGCCGCCGCCGGCGGCCAGGATCGCGGGGATCTCGTACTTCATCCCGTGGAACAGGCCGGACAGGTTGACGCCCAGCACTCGGTTCCACTTCTCGGTGCTGAGTTCGTGCAGCGGCTCGAAGTAGCCGGACATTCCGGCGTTGTTGACGCCGTAGTGCAGGGCGCCGAACCGGTCGACGGTGCGGGAGACGGCCTGTTCTAGGTCGTCCGGCACGGCGACGTCGCCGGCCACCGCGAGCGCTTCACGGCCGGTGGCCGCACGGATCCGGGTGACCACCTCGTCGATCTTGTCCTTGCGGCGTCCGACGAGGGTCACGTCAGCCCCCCGCTCGGCGAGCAGGAGGGCCGTCGCCGCTCCGATGCCGCTGCCGGCGCCCGTGACGAGGGCGACCTTGCCTTCCAGCGCAGTGTTCATGATGCCTGTCTCCTCACGTGTGCCGGGGCCGGGTCTCCGGTGCCCGGGAATGGTGGAACCGGGGCGGGGTGCGGCCCTCAGCCGGTGAAGTCGACGGAACGTCCGATCTCCGCCCACTCGGCGTCCTCGGCCGCCTGCTGCTCCGTGGCTTCGGCGATGTAGTCGACGGCGTGGCCGCCGAGCACCAGGTGCAGCGGGGGCTCGGGGTTGTCGGCGAGGTCCAGGAACACACGAGCGACCTTCGCCGGGTCGATCGGCTCGGTGCCGGTCCAGCCGCGCAGGTGCTTGGCCTGAGCGCCGACCGTCGGCTCGTAGGCGGGGTCGAAGGAGGGGATCTCCATCGAGGAACCGGCCCAGTCGGTGCGCATGCCGCCCGGCTCCGCGAGCGTGACACGGATGCCGAGGGGCGAGACTTCCTTGTGCAGGACGCCGGAGAACCCTTCGACCGCGTGCTTGGCGGCTTGGTAAGCGCCCAGGCCCGGAGCGGTCAGCCTGCCGCCGATCGAGGTGACCTGGATGAAGTAGCCGCTGTTCTGCTTGCGGAAGACGGGCAGCACCGCCTTGGTCACATGGACCGTGCCGTAGAAGCAGGCGTCGACCTGCGCACGGAAGGCATCGAGGGTGACCTCCTCGATCGGGGTCATGTCGGCGTAGCCCGCGTTGTTGACCACGATGTCGATACGCCCGAACGCCCGCACCGCGGTGTCGACCGCGGCCTGGGCCTGCGCCGGGTCGGTGACGTCCAGCTCGACCGCCAGCACCCGGTCGCCGTACCTGGCTGCCAGGTCGTCCAGCGCCTCGGTACGACGGGCGGTGGCGACGACCCGGTGACCGGCGGCGAGCGCCTTCTCCGCCACCGAGCGGCCCAGACCGCGCGAACTACCCGTGATGAACCAGACCTGCTCGCTCATGGATGTCTCCTCGTCCACGGTTGGCGTTTTGCGCAACTCGATTGCCTTAAGTTAGCACACTTGAGTTGCGCTAACAATGCAACCCGAGTGCGTTAAACTCGACTCCATGGACACGACAGAACCTCCCGCCTTCCAGCGAGCCCGCTCGCCCGAGCATCGGGAGCGTCGTGCCCGGGACCTGCTGCAGGCGGCCGCCGAACTTGCGGAGTCGGGCGGAACCCGAACGGTGACGCTGAAGGGGATCGCCCAGCGGGCCGGCGTGCACGCCTCAGCCGTTCGCGGTTATTTCTCCTCGCGTGAGGAGATCCTGCTGCGCCTGGCGACCGCGTCGTGGCAGGCGTGGTCGCGGGACCTGACCGAGCAGCTCACCGGAGCCGGGCCGCTGGACGCAAACGGCCTTGCCCGCTCGATCGCCGCCTCCCTCGCGGAGCACTCACTCTTCTGCGACCTCCTCGCCCATGCGGCCGTCTCCCTGGAACGCGAGGTTCCGATCGACTGCCTGCACGAGTACAAGAGCGCCGCGGTCCGGGTCGTCGACGAACTCGCCGATGCCCTCCACCGGGCGCTGCCCGCCCTCTCTCGGGCGGACGGACGCGAGGTCGTGGCCGCCGCCACCGCGCTGGCTCCCGCCTTCTGGCAGTACGCGAACCCTGGGGAGACCCTGGAGCTCCTGTATGAGCGAGTGCCTCAACTGGCCTCGGCACACGTCGACTTCGAGCCCCGCATGACCGTGCTGCTGACCGCACTCATCAACGGCCTGACCGGTCCGCGAATCTGAGAGGGCGGAATGAAAGTACATAGGAGATTTGCCGTCACCTGAACGTGTGGCGGTGCGGCATCCCGACCGGTCGGCGGCCATGGGCATGTTGGGCTGGGTACCGTGAGCGAGCACAAGCCCTACAAGACCGACGTGAGCGACGAGCATTGAGCGACTCTGTCGGGAATCTTGAGGACGGCAGTTAACGATCGTGACGTTGCGTCAGGCTCGTTGGAACGTCCCGCCCTCGTTCCCCAGGAGCCCGATGTGTCCCTTCAACCTCACTCCGGAGCCGAGATCCCGCCGCTGACCGCCCGGGTTGCCCGCGCGGCCAACCCCAAGGGCACCACCGCGATGTTGGATCCGCGACCGCCTCGATGGCCTCTGGAGTGACGAGGACTTCACCGCCTGGTACCCGCGCGACGGCCGCCCTGGGCTCTCACCCGCCCAGCTCGCCACCGTCTGCGTGCTGCAGTACGCGATGAACCTCTCCGACCGCCAGGCCGCCGAGGCGGTGCGCTGCCGAATCGACTTCAAGTACACCCTCGGACTGGACCTGGACGATCCCGGCTTCCACCACAGCGTCCTGTCCGACTTCCGCGACCGGCTCGCCGAAGGCGACCGCGCCGACCGGCTACTGGGCCTCGCACTCACCCGCATCCGACGGGCCGGCCTGCTCAAGGGGCGCGTCACGCAGCGCACCGACTCCACCCACGTCCTTTCCGCCGCACGGGAGTTGACCCGCCTGGAGCTGGTGACCGAGGCGGTCCGCGCCGTGCTGGAAGAGACGGCCCGCGACGCGCCAGAGGTGCTGGATGAGCTGGTCACCGCCGAATGGGCCCAACGCTACGGCCGGCCGGTTCGCCTGTGCTCCCAGCCCAGCCGCCCCGTCGCCCGCCCGGAGCAGGTGGGCAACGACGCCCGCGAACTGCTGCAACGCCTTGACGCCCGGTTCCCCGGCGGCGCTCCGGCGCAGGCGAAGGTGCTCCGAACGATCCTGGTGCAGCACTTCCTGGTGGATGCCAAGGGGCGGTTTAGGCCGCGCACGAAGCGCGACGGCCAGCCGCCCTCCCGGATTCAGATCGAGTCGCCGTATGAGACCGAGGCGCGCTGGACACGCCGCGGCGACACCCGCTGGACCGGCTACCTCGTGCACGTGACCTGCGACGACAAGCGGATCAACGTCATCACGGACGTGGCCACCGTCGTCTCCAGCGCGGGCAGCCAGGCACTGCCAGGCATCCACGCCCGCCTCAGGCGGCTGCGCCTGCTGCCGGACCGGCACCTGGTCGACGGCGGCTACCCATCCGTGGCCGGCATGGACGCCGCCGCCCGCCTGCACCGCGTCACTCTGATCGGGCCGCTTCCGCCCAGCACCACCCCGCAGCACCGGGCCAACGACGGATTCGGCCGGGAGAACTTCATCATCGACTTCGACCAGCGCGAGGTAACCTGCCCCACCGGGCAGGTCAGCGGCAACTGGCAGGACCTGCCGGTGGCCGAGCCGACCAAGGTCACAGTCCGGTTCGACGCCCGCCAGTGCGGCCGCTGCCCCGAGCGGGCCAAGTGCACTCCAGGCCCGTTTCGCAGCCTGTACTTTCCCACCCGCCGCCTGCACGAACTCCAAAACCAGGAACCGCGCCGACCAGCAGGATGCGGACTGGCGCCGACTCTACGGGCGACGCTCGGGGGCCGAGGGCACCATCGAGGAATTCGCGGACGGCCACCGCGGACGCCGGTGCCGCTACCGCGGCCTGGCCAAGACGCACGTCCAGCACGTCCTGACCGCACTCGCGATCAACGTCGAGCGACTGAGCCTTCAAGAACCCGCCGACGGCTCGTATCGGCCCCGCCCTCCCACAGCATTCCAGCAGTACCTCGACGCACGCGACTTACCCCGGCCTCTGTGGTGGCACCAAGGGAAGTGACGCCCGTCCTCAAGATTCCCGACAGAGTCGCTCAGTGGGCGAACTGGCCGAGGTCAGCCTCCATGAGTCAGGACGGTGGCGGACTGCGTTCGTAAGCCAGGAGGTCGCCAGCCGGTATTTGCCAGAGGATATGGACCGCGCGTTCGACAAGTTCTCACCTCCGCTCGACGAAGTCGTGCCTGGGTGGGTCGAGGCGTATGCCGTTCTCCTGCCCGATTCGGATCTTCAGCACTACGAACCCGAGAAGAGCAAGGGGCGGGTAGTCGAGTTGGTCAGCCCGGGCCCCGGCCAGGCCGTTCACGTCTCGGTCCTGCTCGCTGCTTCGGGTAGCCCCCCGTTCCCACTGTCACAGAGACAGAACGAAGTGGGCTCGTTTCTCCTTGCTGACGGGCGTCGTGTGCTGCTTGTCGCTGAGCCCGTCAGTGTGCCGCCCCACTTGCAGGAAGCGATCGAGTGCACCCGCCAGTCCGCCCAAGTGGCCGCACTCGCACGTGGCCTCGACCTGGCCGACGAGCACCCTGTGCATCCGCTGATCTGCGTGGACGATTGCGGGAGCCGCCTCACTGTCGAGACTGCCGCCTGGACCGTGGAGGGCAGTCTCCGGTGAGATCGATCATGGTCCGGCTGTGGCGAGGGTGCTGACGCGGTTCTCGTATTCGCGGCGGGCCTTGCGCTGGGCCGGGACGCTCCGGGCGCCGTCGAGGGGCTGGCAGTGGGCGAGGAGCTGGCGGTGGACCGCCGGGGTGGTGCTGATACGCAGCGTGTAGCCCTGGCCGCGCCGTACGGTCACGCCCAGGTCGAGCGCGGCCCGCTCGGCGGGCTCCAGTTCGGCAGTACGCAGGAAATCGGCGACCTTGCCCGGCATGTCGAGGGCGACCGGCAGCTCCGGAGCCGGGGCGCCCTGGTCGACGGCGGTGTGTTCGGGCATGAGGTCGGCGACGGCCGTACGGATGGCGCCCCGGCTAACGTGGTGGTCGCGGGCCAGACCGGCGATCGACTGGCCACCCAGGTACCCGGCGCGCACCGCGGCGGCCTTCGCCGCCGTGACGACCGGGCGTCGGCCGCCCTTGTTGCCCTTGGCCTCGGCGGCGCGCAGTCCGTCGTAGGTGAGCTCGCGCTGGAGGTCGCCGGCGGCGGCGAGGGTCTGCACCATGAACTTCACGGTGGACAGCAGCTCGCCGGTGCGCGGGTGGCGGGCGGTGAGGTCCATGGCGGAGAACGCGCCGTCGTGGGGACGACGACGCGCCCCCGTCCTCCCCATGGCCACGACGACGCCGACTCCGCCGTTCCCTTGGCCAATTACGAGGAGTTCCGCATGGGGAAATACGAGATCGTCGACACTTCGGCCGCTGAAGCGGGTGGAGGCGGCTGGAGGTGCCGGGCTCCTCCTCGAAGACGACCGGATCGTCGATCCCGGCCTCGTCGAGGACGAGGTCCTGCCGGTCGGTCGACTGCTGGTCGGTCGACACCCTCTTGTAGACCAGATTGGCCACGCTCTTCCCCGCTTCTGTCGGCGCATCGGACCCGGACTGTCATCAAGCCCTGTCTTCAGCCGTCATCGGATCCGATTGGATCTGAGCCGTCGTCAGACCCCTGGATCCCCGGGTCCATTGGACCTCCGTCGCGACTGTCGTCATTCGATCGTTTGATGACAGGCCGAACGGTGGGCGCACGCCGAGAGCCGGGCTTCACGGGTGTTGTCCCGTCTCACGCGACCTTGCCTCTGTCTCGTCTGACCTTGTTCCGTTCGCCTTCCGGGAGCAAGGTCAGGTGAGACTGTCAGGGCCGGCGTCGGGTTTTTATCCCCAGCCGCGAGGCGCCTTGTCGGACCGAGCAAGTGTGGCCCGGAGCTCAGTTCCTCGTCGGCGCTGGGGCGTCCGCCGGCCCAGCCTCGCGCACGGGTTCGAGCATGAAGACGGGGATCACACGATCGGTCTTCTCCTGGTATTCGGCGTACGGCGGATACGCGGCGACCGCGCGCTGCCACCACTGGGCCTTCTCGTCTCCGGTGAGCTCACGGGCCGTCATCTCCTGGCGTTTAGAGCCGTCCTGGAGCTCCACCTGCGGGTCGGACTTGAGGTTGAAGTACCAGACCGGGTGATGCGGGAAGCCAGCCTTCGAGGCCACGGCGGCGTAGCGGCCCTCATGCTCCACACGCATTACCGGGATCTTACGGATCTTGCCGCTCTTCGCGCCGCGCATCGTGACAATGACGACGGGCAGGCCCGTGTCCCAAAGCGTCGTGCCCTGCGTGCCGCCCGAACTCTCGTACAGCTCGACCTGTTCGCGAATCCACTGTGCTGGACTCGGCCCGTACTCGCCCTCAAGAGGCATCGCCTTCACCCCATCGTCGCGTGCGGATTATGTTGCGCAGTTCAGCACATGCGTCGCGCGGAGGCGAGACCGCCGTTCCCGCTCTGCCGACAACTTCAAGTGAGACGGCACGGTACCGCCGTATCACTTGAAGTTGTCTTTCTGCAGATCAGAGCGTCACCCGGCAGCAAGATCGAATGAGACGGGGCAGGTGTGAGTAGTTGCGGTACAGGAAGTGCCGTTGAGGTTGATCATGGTCGGCTAGTGTCTCGTGATCCTGATCATGTTACTTCGAGTTGTTATTGACGAGTTTCTTCACGCTGGTCTGGACGAGTAGGACCTTGGCGAGGATCTCGTCGGCGGTTGCGGTCCAGGTGAAGGGTTTCGCGTTCTCGTTCCAGGAGTTGATGTAGTCGCGGATCTGTTTGACCAGGACGTTGACGCTTGCGAACGTGCCGCGGCGGATGGACTGCCGGGTGATGATCTCGAACCAGATCTCGATCTGGTTCAACCACGAGGACCCGACGGGGGTGAAATGGAAGTGGACGTGCGGGTTCTTCGCCAGCCACGCCTTCACGTCCGGGGTGGTATGCGTGGAGAGGTTGTCCAGGGCGACATGGATCTCCTTCCCCGTATGCGGCTTGACGGCCTTCTTCAGGAACGCCAGGAAGTTCGCGCCGTTCCGGTTCGGCTTGCACTCGCCCAGCACTTCACCGGTCGTGACGTTCAGAGCGGCGAACAGGTTCGTGGTGCCGTGCCGCACATAGTCGTGGGTGCGCTTCTCGGTGGCCGCGAAGGCCACCGGCAGCACCGGCTGGGTCCGGTCCAGGGCCTGCACCTGGGTCTTCTCGTCGACCGACAGCACCACGGCGCCACCGGGCGGGGCCAGGTACAGACCGACGACATCGGCGACTTTCTCCGCGAATGCCGGGTCTTTCGAGAGCTTGAAGGTGCCCGAGCGGTGCGGCTTCAGATTCTCCTCACGCCAGATGCGGGCGATGTAATGCCACGACACCGAGATGCCCTCCCGCCGCTTCAGATGGCCGGCCAGCGTCCGCGTCGACCAGTACGAGCCGTACAGCAGGAAGTAGCCGAGCTGCTGGTGGACCTGCCAGGTTCGCTTGAGCAGTGCGGGGGCGATTCCCTGGCCGCGGGCGGGCCCGGCCACCGCCAGGCCGTGGACCTTGGCGACGAACAGGCTCAGGGCCATGGCCTTCTCCGAGCCGTAGCCGCTCTTCAGGGCCGTCTCGATGAGGGTGCCGGGGGCGGTCGCGGACAGCACGCCGACGGCGCGGTCCTGCTGGTCGGTGGCGACCAGCGTCAGCGACACGGTGGTCAGCGACTCGTGCATGGGACGGCTGGTGAAGGCGAGGGAGGCGGCCTCGTGGAAGGCGTCCGTGCCGCCCAGTCCAGCGAGCATGGTGGAGGCCGCCGTGCCGTCCTCGATGGCGGCGCGCAGGACGGGGATGATCCTCACCCCGTCTCCGGTGGTGGCCATCAGCGCGTCGGCCGCCTCGACGTCCTGCGGACGGGCGAGGTGGATACGGGTGCCCGCCGGGCCCTGCCAGCCCGCCCGGATGCGGTCGTCGGACAGCGGCGGTGTCTGCTTGGCCTTCTCGGCCGGGCGCTTACCCATGGGTGGAACCCCCTGCTCATCGCCGGTCGCCGGTACGGCCGTTGGCGCTCAGGTCGATCTTGTCCTCGGAGCGGTCCGGCTTAGCGCCGGTTTTCGGTCGGATGTTCCTCGCTGTGGCCGGGGTGGTCCGGTTCCTCGTCCTCGTCGGTGTACTGCGGTGAGCAGCGAGGCGCCCGCGATCATCGTCGTCTTCCGGGTGGCGATTCCGATGACGGCGTCGCCCACCTGGGCCGCGGCGGCTGCGCACAGGACGAGCGCGGCAGCGGGGCCCGGCCAGGCGAGGGGTGCGACGAGGGCCGCCACCCCGAGGGGTACTCCTCTGGTCGCGGGGCTCAGCCGTCGGCCAGGACACTCCCGGTCACGCTACCCGGCACGACGGAACCGAGCAGGGCGCCGGCGATGACGCCCCCGACCCGGTAGAACTCCGCGAGCGTTGGAGCCACAGGATGCGGGAACCGATCCGGGACCGGCCCGGTCGCCGCTGGTCAGGGCGTACGCCTCGTCGGGCAGGACGACAGCACTGCAGCTGCGGGCGAGCCGCCCGCGCACACGGTCGAGGGGGAACGACGGCCCGTAGAACACATGGCGGACGTTGACCAGGAACGCGGTCAACGCGACCGTCGCCAGGGGGGTGACCGCGACGGGCAGACACACGAGGAGGAAGTCGAAGGAGCCGGCGTGGACGACCGAGGTGAACAGGCTCGCGCGCCACCAAGGCAGGCCGGCATGGGTGACGAGCACCCCGAAGGCGAGGCCGACCGGGAGTGGGTCCAGCCCCACGGAGGTGGAGGCCGCTCACTCGCGAACGTCGGTCAGGTTCCACGTCTAGGGGTAGACCGCGGTCCTCAGACCTCGGCCGGTCCACTCAAGACCTCTTCCTCTGTCGGCCGGCATCACGAACCCGCCCCCATCAGGAAGCTCCAGGCGTCCCGCGCAAACCAGCGGACGTCTTCTTCCCCGGTCTCCCGCTCTCGCATACCCACCATCCAGCGGAGCCGCCGCTGCCGCCGGGCCCCACTCCCAGGAAACAGGGTGCCTCAGTCCACAGACGTCTCCAGCGGTGTCGGCGGGGCCGTCACCCTCTTGGCGAGGAACTCACGCATGCGGTCCTCGACTTCGTCGAACTGCCGGCCCGGCGCCGCGAAGCCGCGGAAGAGGGTTGTGCAGTACTCGCGAGAAAGAGATTCCGCGTCCCATTCACCGTCGAGTTTGATCCATTGGTACGTGTGGTTGTGCATGTTGAGGAACTGGAGTGTGGCCAGCCTGGGGTCCATCTCGCGGAACGAACCGTCCTCCACCGCCAGCACGAGAAGCCCCTGTACAACGTCCTCGAACTCCTGGCGCCTGCCCAGCAGTCGGGCCAGGTTGGCACCGTCCAGGTTCCGGTAGTCGTGCTCGTAGACCCAGACGTGATCGAGCCGGGCGAGGATGTTCTCCACCAGTGTCTGCGACAGCATCCGCAGCTTCAGAACCGGGTCGGCTTCCACCTCCGCGATCCGGCGCACGGAGGCCAGCAAGGGCCGCATGACCCGGTCCTGGATCTCGACAAGAAGGTTCTCCTTCGAGCCGATGTAGTAGTACAAGGCACCCTTCGCGAGCCCGACCACGGTCCCCAGCTCGACAATGCCGGTCGCGGCGTACCCCTTCCGTGCGAACAGGGCCGCAGCCTTGTCGATGATGTCCTGCCGTCTGACCTCGTAGTCCGGGCCGTGTCCAGGTGGTCTCCCCATGAGGCCTCACCCTAAGCCGTACCGTCAACGGCCGACCCTGCCGACATGATCTTGCGCCTTGTCCCTTGCCTTCGGACACGCGAGACACCGGGTCCCGGGGTCCTGCCCGGCCGAGGCCGCGACCCGCGCGAGTGCGAAGTTCGGTTACGCGGCCCCGCTCGACGGCCTGGTCCCGAAGTCCGTCCGCAGCGGCTTCAACCCCGTCTCCCTCGACACCTGCACATCCGGCGGGAAGGCGTACTGCCTGCTCAACGACATCGCCCCACCGTCCCGTGGTACGACGCGAAGCTGATGAAGCGATGCGGCTACCAGGTGCCCAAGACCTGGGCACCTGGTACCGGAAGACCGGGCTGAAGGCGGCCTCCCAGCATCCCGGAACCATCGTCGGAGCCATAAACGGCACGTACGGCGCCGACGTCTGCTTCGGCAACGGCGGCTGCCCCACCCGCCACACGCTCAGCCTCACCGAGGTCCACATCGACCTCGGACAGGACGACTGCACGCGCGTCGCCGATCTACTTCAGCCGCTCGTCCGGAAGAAGAAAGGACGACAGGATCCTGATGCTGCCGGCTCCGGCCCGGTTCGGCGACTTCATGCGCGCACCCGCCTTCAAGGTACCCACGAGGCGGATCGCCGCCGCCTCCATGCTGCCTTGGCAAAGGAGCGAGACCAGGTACACCTCGGGATCGGCCTGCCGGACGAGCTTCCGTGTCCGCCGTACGGTCACCGGTGGGGCATGCATCGACCTGACCGCCACGCTCCCGAGGGTCAGGACGCGATCGGTCACGCGGAAGTCGGACGCGTACTCGCTCAAGAGCTCCACAGGCACATGGGTCTTGATGAGGTCCTCGGTCCGGAGGACCGTCTCATACATCGTTTTCCTCCCCGTGCCATGCTGCTCCGTCATCGCCCAGAGCGCGGCATCACACGAGGACTGAACACCAACGTCGGCGCGCGGACTTTGGCCGGGAGTCGCATTGCAGGGAAGACCTGAAACCGCGCACATCGAGCGGGATCCGGCCCAGGGCTTCGACGTAGTCGCGTGACGCCCGGTTCGTGGCGAACCGTCGACTCGGCGGTGCTCTCGGAACGTGACAGACACGGTTTCCAAGATCATGGAGTTCTCTACGACCCGTGATCCGAGTGGAGGACCGTGCCTGGCGACGCATCATCTCTGATCCCACCTGCCCTTGACCAACTGCGTGAGAATCCGCAGGTCGGCCCCGAGGAGGTCCCGGGCCTTGGTGGAGCGGGTGGCCGGGGTGCCGGACGCGCGTGAACCGCGTGGGGTGCGCCACCGCCTGGTCGTCGTGCTCGCTCTCACCGCGCACTGTGAGAGGCCACGAGCGTGTCCGCCTCCCGGTCCGGCGGGAGGTCGTTGGAACGACGCATTTCGACGTCGACGAGCACGGTTCCGTAGTTACAGCCCTTGCGCTGGGCGTACTCACCCACGCGGGGCGCGGCGATGAGCGGCTCCGGGAGCGAAGTGACCAGCCCCAGCAAGGTGTTCCGGCTGACAAGCGCTCCTGCGCGGGCAGGACCTCCTCCGCGCAGACGAACGGCCGCGCTCTCAACAACACCACAACGAACTTGCCTGCCGTCGGCAGATCACGAGGAAACCGGGGGTAGGAGCCGCGTATCTGCCCTGACCGGCACCCGCACCCCGGGCAAGCCGCCTGCCGGACCGTACTCTGGGCCTCGACCCGGACGACCGTGTCGGTCAGCTCGACCGACTCCACCACTACGTCCTCCACCGAGGAGAACATCAACTCTTCGAGTTACGGCCGCAATTCGAAAATCAATCCTCTCCACGCAGGTCAAAGCGCCCGGCGGCCACAATTGATTCCCCGCGCCGGAGCCCGGGCCGCCCCCTGTCTCGCACGAGACTTGGCTCCGATGTTCCCTTCGTCATCGGAGATGTTGGCGGGCAAAACCCGCTTCGACGTGGAGCGGTGATCCGAACCAACGGCTCACCGCCTGGAGCCAGCGGCACGGTGCACTGTTCGTGTCCTCGCTCGCCAGTGCCGCCTCTCCGCGGATCAGCTCACTTCGTCGCAGTCGGGGTGGGCTTTTCGGTCACCCAGTGGGCGAGGCCGATGGCCACGGCGCGCTCGACCATGTCGTGAGCCCGGAGGGCCATGGCGGCATTGCTGAGGCATGAGGGGCACAGTGCGAGTCGCTCCACCATGCCTTCGCGGGTCGCCACGTAGAGCTGCGCCTGACCGCCCGGGTGCGGGGCGGGGGCCACCAGCATGCCGCTGACCGGTCCCTGGAGGTCGGTGACGACCTCGCGCGGCGTCATGTTCTGCGGATGCAGGGTCATGGTGCCGTCGGAGTAGCCGATCACGAACTCGGCGCCCGTCGGATCGTAGGCCGCGGCGCGGGCGAGCATCGAGTCGGGTATCGCGTCGATCACCGCGTTCCACTGGGTGTGTCCGCCGTGGGTGACCATCTCCTGTGTGCAGCCGATGCTGCCGGTGCCGTCTCCCACGGGCAGCAGAGTGCGGCCGTCGGGCGTCATGGCGATACGGTCGACGATCGGACCGCACTTCAGGGTGTGAAGCAATTGGAAACGGTTCTGGTCGTCGTAGGCGTAGATGTCGCCGCCGTAGCCGCCGACCAGAACCCGGCCCGTGGACGGCACCACAGCGACCGAAGCGGCATCGTGCTTGGGTACGGCCAGGACGCGAGTCACCCGGGCCGAAGTCGTCGACACCACTTCCACGTCGCCGAGCAGGCACGGTACGTATGCGGTGGTTGCGTCCGTGGTGAGCGTTGCCTCCCCGGCGGTGCAGGGTACTTTCACTGTTCGTGTACGGCCGGTGGCCAGGTCCACCACCCGCAGGCCGCCCCCGCCCCCGGTCAGGACCGCGACACGGCCCTGAACGTCTGCTGCGGCAAACAGGATCGTGCCGCCCGGACGCAGGGTCCGTACAGCCGTGCCGTCCGCGAGCCGGGTAAGGCTGAGCGTGCCGCTGCGGTCGGCCAGCCAGGCGAAATGCGGGTCCGCCGCAGGAAGCAGCGCCTGGTACGACGTTCCTGGACGGTTCACCAGCAGGGTGCCGTGCCGTACCGGCCAGGACACGACGTGGTGGCCCGTGGTCCCCCACAGTCGGCTGCCATTCACGGACCAGGCCACGTCCCCGACCGCGTCCGCACCGGTCAGCCGGGTGCGCACCGTGCCGCGATCCACGTCGACAATGTCGACACCCGTTGCTCCGGCGACCGCGAGCCATCGCTGATCAGGGGCCAGGCGGTAGGCCGTCGGGCGTTCGGTGGCCGTCAGGATCCGAAGGAGTCGGCCGTGTCGGCGGACGGTGAGCTGAGCCGGGCCGGGTCCTGAGGCCACGGACAGGGGGCCGTCGTGCGAGTGTGCCGCAGGGCCGGGCCGGTCCAGGCGACGAGCGGTGCGGACCGATCGTTGTGCCGACTGTCGGACCCAGCTGGTGCCGTCCGCAGCTGTCACGACGACCGTTCCCGCAACGGGTGAGCTGCGGAATCGCAGCGAGTGCGACGGCACACTGAACGCGTCGTCGGGCACCGGGTGTTCCAGTGCCGCCTCGATGGCGAACGAGTGGACGGCTGCCTCGTCCCCTCCCAGCGTGGCGGCGGTCTCCAAGGCGTTGTACGGGTCGGTCGCAGCACTTCGGATCCGCCAGCTGGACGCCTGGTAGTTGGCGGCTTCCGCGGCGTTGGACCGGGCCCAGTTCGACTGGATGGTCGAGGTGACAAGGTAGGACACCAGCGCAATCACCGAGATGAACACGCTGCCCGCCGAGATGAATCGTCTTCGGACCGTCCTTCGTCGGCTGGCTGCCAAATAGGCCATGGCCTCGGGCGCGCCCACCGGTCCGACCGGAAGCCGACGGCGCATCAGCCGCTGCTCCCGTGCTCCGGCGAGCGCCTGCCGCGGACGGCCTGCCGCGTCCCAGTTGCGGGAGCGCACGCGTAGTTCCGTACGCCACTCCTCTTCCCGCCGGATCTTCGCGTAGACGTCCGCGAGGCGGGGTGCCACGGAGGGAAGGTCGGCACCGACCTCGATTTCCAGGATCCGCTTCCCCTGGTTCTCCGCAATGGAGCGTTCCCAAGCGCATGCGCCGGAGGCTCGCGAAAAGTCGGAGACGCACACGAGGACCAGCTCCGCGGCGTCGATGCCTTCCTGCGCCTCACGACGCCAGGGGGCGGAAGCCAACATGTCGCTGCGGTCGATCCACACCGGCACCCCGCGGTCGGTGAGGCAGACAACGAGCTCGTTGACCCAGGTCTCGTCGCTGCGGCTGTAGGAGACGAAGAGGTGCGGCATGTCATCCCTCCAAGACCGGCGGTAGGGGGCCGCACAGGTGCGCGTGCAGCGTGCGCCGCGTCGCCGCATCGAGGCTGTGCAGTTGGGCGGGCGCGGTCCAGCACCCCTTCATCCGGCTGACCAGACGCTTGATCAGTCCTTGGTCGGTGGAGCAGCCGGGGCAGCCGTCGACTCGCCACGTATGGCCATCCGCCGCCTGCACCACCGGGTCCGTGTCCCGCCAGCCGAGCGCTCGAACCGAGCTTGAGTCGGGAACCCTCCATTTCACCAGTCGCAGCGCGGTGGAGGTCTGGGTCGTCACCACCGCGACGTCTCCCGCCACCGAGCCGATCACAACCTGTCTGCCGTCCGGGGAGACCGCGACCGCCGAGACGTCGCCGGCGAACAGGGTCATCCAGCCGCTCTGGTACGACTTGCCGTCGCGGCGGTAGCGGATCCGTGTCCGGCGGCCCTCGGACTCCACGAGGACGCCGTCCGCCTCGGCCCTCGCGGCGGACGAGAGCGGAACGCGGACCGGGCCGGTGACCGGACCGTCCGGGACCTGCCACACCGCGTCGGCCTTGTACCCAAGGCAGTTGGCCGTCGTCCCATCTCTACTGACCCGCAGATTCGTCACCTGCGGGACGTCACGGCAGATGATTCCCAGATCGCTGTGCGTAGGCAGGTGCAGTACCCGCATCGGCTGGTCCTGCCCGCCGATCGCCACGCGTTCCCCGGGCAGCACAACGGTGAGATAAGTACGGTCGGACACGGCCACGCCGGTCGGTACGGGGGCGTGTCCCGGTACCAGGCGCCACAGTTGCCGATCGGCCCCCGTGACCACGCCGTAATCCGCGTCCGGAGCCACCCCTCCCGTGGGTACGAGGGGGTCGGCGACCGTGCCCTGTGCAAGCACCCGACCGCTGGCGGCGTCCACCAGCGCGTAGTCGTTCCTCCCGCGCCGAACCAGGGCTCTGGCGCCACCGTGCGTGGTGGCTTCCAGGGACAGGATCTCGCCGAACGCCCCGGACCGACGCACAGTGCCGCCTCGTGGCGACACCGTCTCCAGGACGCCGGCGTCGTTCGCGACGGCGACCCGGCCGTCCCGTAACAGGCACACCACCACCGACTCGCGGGCCAGTCGCACAGGGAGGGTTCGTACGTGCCCGGTCGCCGTGTCCATCACCGCAAGTCCGGCGGGGCCGACGGCCACCACCGTACGGCCGTCAGGACTTGCGTCCATGTCCGTCAGCTCACCGATCCCGCCGACCGCCACGTGGTACAGCACCGCGCCCGACCGCACGTCGTAGATTCCGAGATGGGGCACGCCGCTGTGGGCGCGCAGCCGCACCACGGACCGCTCGCCGCGGCCGAGGGGCTGCATGCCCTCCAGCGAGTACCCGACACCGACATTCAAGGTGCCCTGGGACCACGGCACAGACAACGTGTCGCCCAGTGTGAGCCGGGCCAGCTCCTTCTGGCCCGCATCACCGTTCAGCAGCATCGCGCCGGCCAGCAGCGACGACCACTCCGGCTCCTGCTGCTCGACCCTGCGGTCGCCGGTGGTGACCACGGCATCGAAGTTGGTCTGCTTCGCCTTGGCGATCAGCGGAACCGCTGCGGCGACAGCCAGGGCGACCAGCGACGCCACGGCGACCGCTCCCCAGCCACGGATCCACCTCCACCGGCGCGAACGCCCAGCCTGGGCCCGGGAGAGACGGACGTAGCGGGCGACCGTCTCGTTGCCCGGTACGTTCTCGTCGATCGCGAGTTCTGCCAGGAACCGCTCCGCGTCCCGCGCTCTGCGGGGGTCGCCCATCAGATGCTCGACGTGGTGTCCGGTTCGTGCCCAGACATCAGCCTGCGCGCGCAGATCCCGCAGTCGCCACAGCTTTTCCGGCTCGGTTGCCACCGCCGCCAGGATGCTGCCACACGTAGTCACCGGGGCGTCGTGGTTCCATATGATCCAGTTGAGCGAGCTGAGTTCCGGCACCTTGGAACTGCTCACCCTGTCCACCCGGACCGGGACCAGACGCACGAAGCGATGGTCTGTCAGCCTCGCCCGCCAGGCAGCGTTCTCCACCGAGGCCTGCGAGATGACGATCACAGCCACCTCGCCTGCGTCGGTGACCTCTATCCCGCCGGCCTCAAGCGACCGCCGCACCGCCCGCACACAGGCCGCGTCCTCGTCCACGGCGACCAGGCTGGCTGTGGGCGTGGACTCGCCGTCCTGCACCTTCCCCCCTCACACCCCGGAGCGACGACGGCCACAACATCCCGTTCGGTCCGGTTGGAGGACTATTACAACCCTCCGTCCCCTGACGCGCCACCAGTTGTCCACAACTAGGGTCTTTCGCTCGGATCACCGTACGGACCAGAGGAAAACGCCTGTCACGGGGAGTCCCGCCGGATGGATCGTGGCTGCCTTCTCATAACGGGGTGCGATGCCACGCCCTTGGTTGAGGCTGTCGATGACCGCACCGGCGGGCCATGACGCCGGCGAAAGCGGGTACATCGCCGAGCTGCCCGACGGTGAGAACGCATCTCAAGGACACCAGGGCGTTGAAGTCGGTGCCCCTGGTCCTCAGGATCCGCGGCAGTGCCGCTGCCGCGATCAGCAGCATCACGACGGCGAACACGGTGCAGAGGGTGCGCCGCCGGCGCTCCCTGCTCCGCTCCCACGCGGTGTGCCGAAACGACGTCTGGACGAACTCGCCGACAGGACCGCTGGTGTCGATGTAGCCGTCCTCGCGCAGAACGGCCATCAGTTCGTGGGCCTCCGCCGCCTGCCGGTGGTCGGCGATCAGTCGCTCCGGTCCTCGACCGCCCCGGACCCACGCCTCGGTCTGGCCGCGCAGATCACGAAGTGCCCGCACGTGCTCGGGGTCGCCCAGCGCGGCGACCAGCACGGTGCCGAATGCGGTGACCGGCGAGACGGGATCCACCGTGACCCAGTTGATGGGACGCAGGTGCTCAGGCGCCCGACTGCTCCGGACTTGATCGACGCGAACCGGGACCAGCCGTACGTCCTGATGCCGCGCGACTTGTTCCGGCCATGCCGGATCGTCCACCGCTGCGCCCGATATGAGGACGATGACGACATCGGCGGGGCCATCCTGCGTGAGGTTCAGTCCGGCGTTCTTCCATCCCCGCTCCCGGTCGTCGGATGCCCGTGCTCCGGGACCGACGTAGTCAGCAGGGTCGCTTCGGACACGGCGCTCGGCAAGGGGGTACAAACAGCGCTGCCCGCGGGCCAATCGGAGCACTCCAGGTGCGTCCACGACCGCGCACACGGAATGACACTGTCAGCGGACGCGGCGCGCGGAACACCGATGCGCGGGAGGTGCCGTCGGCTGTCCCTGGCACATGCGGACCGGCCGGCTCCCGCTCGGTGACGTGCCTGGAAGCCGGTTCCTGTCACCCCCTCAACCAATGAACAGCACCGAACGAGGGCCTCCTATATGGGCCACCGAGCGACCGGGGTCCAGGTTCAGGACGAAGAAGGTGCAGTTGGCGCCGGAGTAGACGCTCATCGTCTTGTCCGTCTGGTTGGCGATCAGATCCGGCTGGACCTGGAGGTTGATGCAGACGTTGTTCGGCGGGTTGGTGATCCGGAACTCCTGACCGCTGATCGAGAAGTACCGAAGCGCTCCCGTAGCGGCTTGAGCGTTGGTGGACAGACCGACGGCCACAACGGCTGCAGTGCCCACCGCCAGGCCGAGCCTTCCCAGACGGGCAAGTGTGAGCATGAGATGTCCCCGTTCCCTGCGTGGCGCCGACTCCAAGAAGTCCGGCAGCCCGGTGGAAGTGCCCCGTTCGGGGCTGATTGGTGTTTCCGCTCTGCACACCGGACCGGCGGGATGCGGATCGCGCCGGTTCGGACAGTGCCCGCACCGGCATGCCCGGGCATGAACAGCCGTCAGCCCGTCCCAGGCGCGGCGCGACAGCCGCCCAAGGTCAGGAGCCCAGGAGCCGACATCCTCCAAGCACCCCACGACCGCGGACCACCGCCCACACCCCATGACCAGGCAATCAGCACCCCGACACAGTCGGGAATCGTTCAATACCGCCAGAACGCCCACTAACCGGCACAGCCGGTGCACCACGCCCCGACGGAAGCAGGCGGGGTTCGGCACGTCCCTCATCTTGGGCAGGGGGCCATCGGTCCACCACACCTGTGCCGCTCAGCGGACCGGAACGTCGCCCTCCGCGCGTCCCGTTCCGGCGAAGCCGCTGCCCCGGCGAAACCTCCGCGATGGGTGCAGGAAGAAGTCCTACGGGGGCGGCTCCGCACCGGTTGCATCCAGGGGATGGTCTACGGGTCCGATCTGCTCTGAAGGTTTGCTCCGCAAGTCCGGATCTGCTCCGCTGAGTGCGGTGCGCGAGGTCACTCCGCATGTGCGCATGGCGGAGTTCGGTTGCACGGCAACGGTCTTCGGGGAACGGGAAAGTGCGCGTGCGATGGCCGGGTTGGTCAGACCGGTGAGCAGCAGCCGGACCACTTCCCCCTCGCGCGGGGAGAGTTGGTCGCCGTAGCAGGATCCGCATCGGCGACGGTGGGGCCGCTCCCCCTCGGCGGCCCCACCGGGCGCTCGGCCCGTGCCGTGCTCACTCTCTCCGGTGAACGGACTCAGCAGCTGGCGAGCCACTTGTGGGAGCGCACCTTGAGGCCGGGGCCGCCGCTGACGCCAGGGCCCTTCACGCCCTGTCCTATGCAGCCGAGATACCCCGTTTGGCCCGCTCCGGAATAGAGGCCGACTCCCTCGTACGAGGAAGAAGTCCCGTGGTTGTAGACCGACTTGACGTTACGGTCGTCGGCCCATGAACACGTCACGGACCCGCTGGTCCAGTCGTCGTCGGCGTTGCTCCAAGTGCACCTGTTTCCGGTGTAGTTGATCTGGTCCCAGACGCACAGGCTGCCGGAAGGGCAGTCACTCGCGGCGGCTTCGGCCGAACTCGGTGCCAGCAGGCCCAGAGCCGCCACCGTGGCGGCGACGACGGTCGCGCTCAGAGTCCTGCGGACTGTGCGTGTCGTGACGTTCATTCATGACCCTTTCCCGTGAGTGATCCTTGATCGAGCCGGCGGAGAATACGTCCCGGGCCGGCCCTCGGCGGTGCTGCACGGAGTGTGGAATGCCGACCTTGTCGAAACCTTGTCCGACCTGTACGCACCTGCTGGTGGACCCGACCTCTCAACGCCCCAGCGGCGGGGCAGGACGACGAACCCGCTCGCGTCCTTCGGGTGGCTGACGGTCCTGATGGTGAGGCCGAGGTGAGTCTTCGCCCAGGTCTCTTGTGCCTGGCCTCGTCATCACATTTCGTGAGGCACGACAGAGCGAAGCACCTGTGGCACATGGGACTCAGACCCGGAAACGCGACGCAGACAACGAGGGCCGAGGTCCTCAAGGCCGAGGCCGTCGTCACGCCCGTCCAGGGCCCCAACTGTGCTCTGACCGGAGGCAGTTGCTACTCGCCGTACGACGACCGCCACCTCGACAGCGCCGGGAAGCTGGACGTCGACCACCTCGTATCCGTACCTGTGACGGTCCGAAGAGGTTTTTGGCAGGTCCCAGTGTCAGCAGTATGCCGCTGACGGTTGCGGACGGGTTGATGGAGCGGCCCTCTCACTCATGCGTTGAACTCCGCGATTGGGTGCCGCTCTTGCTGACATTTGCTGCCTCTGGAAATGAAGTACAGGATGCGCATCCTGGACAATCCCTCCGAGCTGTCGGAGCGTGCTCAGGATCTCCTTCGTCGTACAGGCCGACGTGAAAGTCCGGCCAGGTTCGAAGTCCCGATAGAGATGTGGCGGGTGCACGACCACGCAGGCCATCTCGTGCCGGCTCCCATGGAGCTGATCATTCGATGCGAGGGCTTCGAGCAGAGGTTCGGTGGCCTGCGCTACCAGGTGCGGCACAGCTGGACGCTGAACGGGAAGCGATGCGAGACGGCCTACAGCTGGGAGTACGACCATTTCGGCGTGAGAACACGGGCCTGGCAGGATCCCGTGCGAGGTGGCTGGTATTTCGAATGGCTCGGACAGCGCGTGTCGAAGCCGTGCCGCGACCTGATCCATACGGACGGAAGTGTCGGCACTGACGTGGACGGCAGCAGTCCGTACCTCCCCGTGGCTCCCTCGATGACCCACCTGATCGAATCCCATGCCCTCACCGACGCCGTGTCCGTCTGGCGGCCCTGGCCTGCCGGCGGTACCGCGGCCGCCTCGGCCGCCGAGGTTCTGGACGGACTCGTCCACGTACCGGAAGCCTCGTGGGAAAGTTCACGATGGCGGCTGTCCGAGTCAGCCGCGGTCTGCGACAGCGAAAGCTGGGACCGCGAGAATCCGAGTCGTCGTGTGCGCATCTGGTCGCGGGACGAGGTCGGCCACCGCCAGGTCCAAGAGGCTTTCGAGAGTCGGTGAGCAGGATCTCGGCATCTCGGGATGTGGATGTCCAACGGCTCAGTCGGTTTCGTCACGGGCCAGGCGTCTGCGCAGAAGGAGCTTTTCGCCATGGGCAACTCCCGGGGCCTTCCGGAACGGAAGATCGGCGTCTGGCTGAGCGGGCCGGAGCCTTTGTCCCGGCGCCGATTCTCAATCGGTCGATGTCGTCGACAACGACCCTCTGCCCAGCGGGCAAACGCACCCGGGCAGGGGCCCGTTGGAATGACACAGCGTAGGCCGGAACGAAATAGGCCCGTTCTGGCACATCCTCTGACGGCTGATGCCGCCGCAGCCCTCACCCGAGGGGTGGACCGCATCCCTCGTCACCGACCTGGCCAGCGGCAACAAGACGCCCGAGGCCCGACGCCGGCCTCCAACCCGATGTGTCGCTGGAGGTGGACGACCCCGGGAGACCATAACCGTGCTCTGCGCGGCCCGGGGCCTCTGGCTGACGCTGTCGCGCTGTTCCGCCAGTGGGCCGGTGGCGGCGACGAACGCGTTGTGTGCGACCCGGGCAAGGTCACTGCGCCGGTCACCGTCGGCGCGGTAGGGGGCCTCGTGCAGGTTGAAGGTGACGTCGACGACTCGGGCGGCGAGCGCTAGGACACGCGGGTCTTCGGTCAGCGGCTGGAGCCAGGTCAGGGCCTCGCCCACGGGGTGCGCACCTCCAGCGTGGCCGTCTTCGCGGTCGCCTGCTCCGTCTCTGACGCGTCGACCGCAGGTACGGGTCTGCGGGTCAGTTCGTAGGCGAAGCGGACCGGGTCGGTGAGGCGACCGTCCACTGTGCAGGGGCCGAGCTCGGAGGAGAGCGGGGGCCGACAGGCGCCGCAAGGCGTGTCAGGGCTTTGCCCTACGCTTCACCCACCGGTCACAGGGCCGGTCGGCCGTGCACTGGCCGCACCCATGGGGGGTCAATTCCCGTGCGTATCCGCACACTTCCGGCTGCCGTCGCGACGGCAGCCCTCTTCAGTTCCGTGCTGCTCAGCGCCGGACCCGCGGCTGCCGACACCAGCGTGCCGATCAGCGTCGGCGACGTCCGCGACACGGTCGTCGACGGCGCGCACCAGCGCCTCTTCATCAGCGGCGACAGCGTGATCACGGTCGTCGACTACACCGGCAAGGTGATCCAGACCCTCACCGGCCTGTCCGGGGTTTCGGACCTCCTGCTGAGCCCCGACGGCGGCACGCTCTACGCGGCGGTCACCGGCGCCGACAAGATCGTCGCCTTCGACACGACGACGCTCACGCAGAGCGCCGAGTACCCGACCGGCGCCGGAACGGCGCCGCGCCACATCGCGCTCACGCAGGGCCGGATCTGGTTCGGCTACGGCGACCAGTGGGATTCCGGGCTCGGCGAGGTCGACCTGACCGCGAGTCCGGCAACCGTGAAACTCGACCTCGCCGGCGGCCACGACTTCGCCAGCACGCCGCTGCTGTACGCCGACCCGTCCGACCCGGACACCCTGGTCGCCCTGGACGGCGGCATCAGCACCGGGCCGATCGTCGTCTACGACGTCTCCTCCGGCACCCCGGTCATCCGCGTCACGAAGGACGAGGGCGGCTTCTACAGGGACGCCGCGCTCGCTCCGGGCGCGCAGTCGATCGTGGTGGTCGGGCAGGGGTACCGGGCGGTGACCGAATACCGGCTCTCCGACCTCGCGAAGGTGCACGAGTACCCGGTCAAGGACGAGCCGGAGACCGTCACGGTCGCCCCGGACGGCACCATCGCGGCAACCGCGCTGGACACCGAGAACACCGGCGACACCTACGTCTTCCCCGGCGGCGCCGACGCCCCGGCCAGCGTCCGCAACCTGTCGGACGAGTGGATGCCCTGGGGCGGCCATTCCACATCCTGGTCCGCGGACGGCTCCAAGTTGTTTGTGCTGACCGGATCATCCGGCTCCATGCAGTTCCAGACGGTGGACGAGCCCCGCAAGTACGTCACCAAACTCGCTGTCAACGCGCCGGCCACCGCCCCGCGTGCCAAGACCCTCACCGTCAAGGGCACCCTCACCGCCGGTCTCGTACCGCCTGCCGGGACACCGGTGAACGTCGTGCGCACCGACCTGCTCTCCCCGTCGGGCAAGTCCCTGGGCACCACAGTGCTGGGCGCCGGCGGCGCGTTCTCGTTCACCGACGTGCCTCCGGCCGGCGGCGCGGTCCGCTACACGGTGACGTATCCCGGGGATGCCGCGCACACCCGGGCGTCCGCCTCGGACACCGTCACCGTCTCCCGCACCGCACCGGCCCTGACGCTCACCAACAACAAGAAGACGTACGACTACGGCAAGAACGTCGTCTTCACCGCCCACCTCGGCACCACCTACACCAACCGCACGGTGGAGATCTGGGCCGACCCCTACGGCCCGGACAAGCCGAACAAGCTGATCAAGAGCGGCAAGGTGGACGCGCACGGCAACCTGACGGCGACCGTCACCATGTCCCGCGACACCGCGGTGAGCGCCGTCTTCAAGGGCGATCCCCGCTACAGCCCGCGGACCGTCAAATCCACCGCGTACGCGCACGTCAAGACCGCCAGCTCGCTGTCCAAGTACTTCCGCACCGCCACGATCGGCTCGACCCGTTACCGCTACTACCACAAGAACACCGACGCGGTCCTGACCACCACGATGACGTACTACAAGAGCCGCAAGGAACGCCTGGACCTCCAGGTCTACTCCAACGGCAGGTGGTACACGACCGACTCGGAGTACTTCGCCCTCGGCACGAACGGCAAGAGCATCGTCAACCTCGGCCACCCGGGAACCGCGGGCGTCCGCGCCCGGGTCCGCACGTCGTACCTCGATCCCGCCTCCGGCGACAACGTGAACACCACGACCTACGGCGCCTGGCAGTACTTCTACTTCACCAACTGACCAACGCAGCCCCCGGGACGGGCGGTGACGCGGAGACTTATGTCCGTTTCCGTTTCAGTCACCGCCCGGCACCCCTCACGCCGCACAGCCCGACCGCAACCCTCACCGAGTCACCCCGGACCAGGGGCCCAACTGTGTTCTGACCGGGTCTGTACGCTCACCGGCCGATCGCCGAGGCACTGGTCGCCGCCGGGAAGCACGTTCTGTGCGAGAAGCCACTGGCCGGTTCACTCGAAGACGCCCGCGCGATGGCCGAGTTGGAACGGTCCTCCGATGTCGTCACCGCCGTCGGATACACCTTCCGCCGCTCCCCCGGCATCGCCGCGATCCGCGATCACGTACAGCGCGGCGAGTTGGGTGACCTCACTCTCTTCAGCGGTCGCTACTGGTGCGACTACGCCACCGACCCCAAGGGGCCGCTGAGTTGGCGTTTCAAGGGAGGTGCCGGTTCCGGCGCGCTCGGTGATGTCGGCTCGCATGTCATCGACGCCGCCGAGTACGTAGCCGGGGCCATCACCTCGGTCTCCGGTGCCACACTGTCCACCCAGATCCCGAAGCGTCCGCTGCCGCTGGGCGCGGTCGTCGGGCACAACGCGGCCCCCGTCTCGGACGAGTTCGGCGAGGTGGAGAACGAGGACACCGCGTCCTTCACCGCCCGTTTCGAGTCCGGGCTCATCGCTACCTTCTCCGTCACCCGTACCGGTTTCGGGCTGCCCAACGGGCTCGCGTTCGACGTCCTCGGGGTCGGCGGCCGGGCCGCCTTCGACCAGCACCGGCCGGCCGAGTACCTGTTCGACGACGCCCAGCCCGACGCCCGGACCCGAGGTGCCCGGCAGATCATCGCCGGACCCCAACTGCCGTACTTCGCGGGCGGGGTGCCGATGGAGGCACCTGGTGTCGGGGCCAGCAACGCCGACAACTTCACCTATCAGGCCCGGGCGTTCCTCGACCAGGTCGCGGGCGTCGCCGAACCGCTGCCCGCCTGCGCCACGTTCGCCGAGGGGCTGCGGACCATGGAGATCATCCGCGCGATCGTCGAGTCCTCGCAGGCCCACGGCGCCGCCGTCACGGTCCCGCCCGCCGTCTGACCACCCACAACGCACCCGTCCAAGGAGCACCCGCATGTCCCTCAAGCTCGGCGCCTACACCGCCTGTCTGCACGACCGCCCGCTGGCCGAGGCCCTCGACATCCTCAAGGAGAACGGGCTGACCTCCGTCGAGGTCAACACCGGCGGCTTCATCCCCTCCCCGCACTGCCCGGTCGACCTGCTGCTGTCCTCGGCGACCGCGCGCGAGGAGTACCTGGCGACCTTCGCGGACCGCGGGATGGAGCTGACGGGCCTCAACTGCAACGGGAATCCGCTCATTCCGCTCCCCGGGGTCGGCCCGAAGCACGCCGACGACCTGCGCCGTACGATCCGCCTGGCGGGGCTGCTCGGAGTGCGGCACGTGGTCACGATGTCCGGCACGCCCGGCTCCGACCCGGACGCCAAGTACCCCTCCTGGGTGGTGAATCCGTGGGACGGCGTCTACATGGACGTCCTGGACTACCAGTGGGGTGTGGCGGTCGAGTTCTGGAAGGAGATCGACGCGCTGGCACGAGACAACGACGTCCGGGTCGCCATCGAGATGCACCCCCACAACCTCGTCTTCTCCCCCGTCACGCTGAAGCGGCTCGTCGACGCGACCGGCGCGACCAACGTCGGTGCGGAGATGGACCCTTCGCACCTGATGTGGCAGGGCATGGACATCGTCGCCTCGATCAAGTGGCTGGGGCCGCTGGTGTTCCACGCCGCCGCGAAGGACGCGACGCTCTGCCCCGGCGCCGACATCCGCGGGGTGCTGGACACCTCGTTCACCCGCGTGCCCGCCGACGCACCCGACAAGGTGCCCACCGGCTACGGCTTCTGGTGCAACTCCTGGCCCGAGAACCCGGCGTGGAAGTTCGTCGCCGTCGGTATCGGCCACGACGTCGCCTACTGGACCGAGTTCCTGCGCGCCCTCGCCGAGGTCGATCCGGACATGGCCGTGAACATCGAGCACGAGGACGCCGCCTACTCCCAGACCGAGGGGCTCGCCCTGGCCGCGAAGAACCTGCACGCCGCCGCGGCGGCCGTCTGGGCCCAACTGCCCGAGAGCGGTGCGTTCCAGAGCGCACCGCTCTCGGGCATGCACCAACTCACCTGAAAACTCAGGTGGATTCACGGACCACGAGGCGGCAGGGAACGCTGTGGAGGCCGGGCGCCGGCTTGGAGCCGATGGCGTCCAGCAGTAGCAGAGCGGCCCGCCTGCCGACCTCGGAGAGATCCGTGTCGATCGTCGTCAGGGGCGGACGGGACGCCAGCGCCATCACATCCCAGTTGTCGTAGCCCACGACCGCGACCTGGCCGGGGACGTCCAGGCCGTTCTCGCGCAGGGCGTCGGCGACGCCTCTCGCGATCTGGTCGTTGCCGCAGAAGAAGGCGTCCGTGTCCGGTGCCGTGCGCAGCACCGCTTGGGCGGCGCGGCGGCCCCATGCCTCGCTCCACTCCCCGAAGTGGACCCGGCCGGTGGTGAGTTCCATGGAGGACTGCTTGAGGAATTCGAGGGTGTGCTGGGCGCGGTCGCGGGCCGCCGCGTGGTGGGCCGGGCCGGTGATGTGTGCGATCCGGGTGCGGCCGGTGGCCAGCAGATGCTCGATGGCCAGCTGGGCTCCGCTGCGGTCGTCGGACACGACGGAGATGTCGTCCGGGTCGGTGGAGGGCGAGAGCGCGTAGACCGTCGGGATCGGTTCGACGCCCTTCAGGGGCGGACGCGGGTCGGTCCGTCGGCCGGTCACGATGATGCCGTCCACCCGGCGGCCCATGAGATTGCTCAGGTGGTGCTGCTCGCGGATGGCGTCGCCGCGCGTGTCGCACAGCAGCACGGAGATCTTTCCGGCGCCGAGCGCGTCCTCGGCCCCGAGGAGGACGGGTGTGCTGAAGCGGCCGATGCCGTCCGTCGTCATCAGCCCGACGGTCCAGCTGCGGCCGGTGTGCAGGCTCTGTGCCTGCTGATTGGGGCGGAAGTCGAGCTCCTCGACGGCGTCCAGGACCCGCTGCCGGGTTTCCGGGCGCATGCTTCCACTGCCGTTGAGCGCCTTCGAGGCCGTCCCGACACTGACACCGGCCAGTCTGGCCACATCGGTGAGCTTCGCCCGCCCGGTGGGCGGAAGGCTTGGAACGGCGGTCACACGCAACCCTTTTCCTAGATGACGTCGTCTGCTGCATCCTGACACCGTTCGCGGCAGCTGGCCAGTCCCACGCCAGGCGAAGAAAATGTTTGCGCAGGGCCTTGACGAGCATGCGAACCCGTTCCTACCTTTCCGGGCAGAAAAACGTTTTCCTCGACGAGTTCAGAGCGAGTTCCAGAGACGGAGCAACGCCCCGTCCGCCCGCAGCGACACCCTGACGCGCATCGCACGTCGGGTCCCCGACTCGTGCTTCCGCCTACCTCTCCGGAGAGCCATGCCCCGCCCTCATTCCGTTGCGCCTTCCTCCTCGGCACCGGCCCCGTCCGAACAAGCGGGCAAGACCACCGGGCCCGTCCGTCTCGGGCCAGGGGCCAAGGCCGCATTGGCGCCTGCCGACGTCGAGGTGCGCGCCGGCTTCTGGAGCACCCGCCGCGAGGTGAACGCGCGGATCTCTCTCCCGCAGGGACCCCAACTCCTTGAATCCGCAGGGAACTTGAACAACCTGCGGCTGGCGGCGGGCGCGGTCGAGGGCGAGTTCCGGGGCGCGTACCCGTTCGTCGACACGGACGTCTACAAATGGCTGGAGGCGGCGTCCTGGCAGCTGGCCCAGGGGCCCTCGGCCGCGCTGGAGGCCGACATGGCGCGGATCGTCGACCTGGTGGCCGACGCGCAGCAGCCCGACGGCTACCTGAACACGTGGTTCCAGCTGGTCAAGGGCGGCGAGCGGTACAAGGACCTGCGCTGGGGCCACGAGCTGTACTGCGCCGGCCATCTCATCCAGGCGGCGGTCGCCCACCACCGGGCCACCGGTCGGACCCAACTCCTCGACGTGGCACGGAAGTTCGCCGACCACATCGACTCCGTGTTCGGCCTTCCCGGGAGTGGAAAGCCGATCGACGGTATCGACGGTCACCCCGAGGTCGAGACCGCCCTGGTGGAGCTGTACCGGGAGACCGGTGAGCGCCGCTACCTCGATCTGGCCGGCTACTTCGTCGACCGGTTCGGCCACGGTCTGCTGGGTGGCGAGGCGTACTGCCAGGACCGGGTGCCACTGCGCGAGGCGGACACCGTGGAGGGCCACGCGGTACGGCAGTTGTACCTGCTGGCCGCCGCGGCCGATCTGGCGACCGAGACCGGGGACGCCGAACTCCGGGCGGCGGGCGAGCGGTTGTGGCGGGCGATGACCGTCACCAAGACCCACCTCACCGGCGGGCTCGGCGCGCACCACGACGAGGAGGACTTCGGCGACCCGTACGAACTGCCCAACGAGCGGGCGTACTGCGAGACTTGCGCCGCCATCGCGTCGGTCCAGTGGAGCTGGCGGATGGCCCTGCTCACCGGCGAGGCCCGCTACTCCGACCTGATCGAACGCACCCTGTACAACAGCTTCCTCGCCGGGGTGTCGCTCGACGGCGAGCGGTGGCTGTACGTCAACCCGCTCCAGGTCCGCGACGGCCACACCGACCCGGGCGGCGACCAGTCGGCCCGCCGCACCCGCTGGTTCCGCTGCGCCTGCTGCCCGCCGAACGTCATGCGGCTGCTGGCCTCACTGGAGCACTACCTGTCGTCCGGCGACGAACAGGGCCTGCAGATCCACCAGTTCGTGACCGGCCGGTACTCCTACGGCGCGATGTCCGTGCGCGCCGAGACCGGCTATCCCTGGCACGGCACGATCGCCTTCACGGTCGAGGAGACTCCCGAGCGGCCGTGGACCCTGTCCTTGCGTGTCCCGCAGTGGTGCCGTGAATTCCGGCTGCGGGTCGGGGAGTTGTCGTACGACCAGACGGACGCGCCCCTCTCCGACGGCTGGCTGCGGCTCGAACGGAGCTGGGCGCCGGGCGACTCGGTGATCCTGGAGCTGCCGCTCGACCCCCGCCTGACCGCGGCCGATCCCCGCGTGGACGCCGTGCGCGGCTGTGTGGCGATCGAACGCGGCCCGCTCGTGTACTGCCTGGAACAGGTGGACAACCCCGGCGGCGGCCTGGACGACATCGTCCTCGACCCCAGCCGCCCGCTTGCCCTGGACCACCGCCCGGATCTGCTCGGCGGGGTCACCGCCATCGTCGTGTCCGGCCACCGCCGGCGTATCGCCGACCCGGGCTGGTGGCCGTACGTCTCCGCCGGCGGCAAGGCACCGGAACCGGACGGTGATGCCGTCGAGTTCACCGCCATCCCCTACTACGCCTGGGCCAACCGCCAGGACGGCGCCATGCGCGTCTGGCTGCCCACCTCTTGAACCCCTGCCCCGTCTCCACGAGCCGCACCAAGACAACGAGGTCACCGTGAGAAACACCCGCCGCACCCTCCTCGCCGCCATGGCCACCGTCGGCGCGCTCACCGCTGTAGCCGCCTGCGGGGGCGGTTCCGACTCCTCCGCCTCCGGTTCCGGTTCCGGGAAGACCGGAGGGACGTACAACTTCTGGGACCCGTACCCGCAGTTCGACGCCTCCTCGGCGTGGGGCAAGCTCGTCGCCAAGTGCGGCACGGACGCCGGGGTCAAGGTCAAGCGCACCAGCATGGACACCACGGACCTGGGCAACAAGGCCCTGCTCGCCGCCCAGCAGGGCAACGCCCCCGACGTGATGCTGGTCGACAACCCGGTCGTCTCCACCCTCGTGGAAGCCGGCATCCTCAACAAGACCAGTGACCTGGGCCTCGACACGTCAGCCATCCAGAAGAACATCCTCGGCGCGGGCGTCATCGACAACGCCTCCTACGGGGTGCCGATCGGCGCCAACACCCTCGCGCTCTACTACAACAAGAAGATCCTGGCCGCGGCCCACGTCGACCCCGCGTCCGTCAAGGACTGGGCCTCGCTCACCGCCGCGCTGCAGAAGGTCAAGTCGGCGGGCAAGAAGGGCATCACGTTCTCCGCGATCAACACGGAGGAGGGCAGCTTCCAGTTCCTGCCGTGGTTCTGGGGTGCGGGCGGCGACCTGACCAAGCTCAACTCGGACAAGGGCGTCGCCGCGCTGTCGCTGTGGAAGCAGTGGGTCGACGGCGGATACGCACCCAAGGACGTCCTGCAGAACACCCAGACCACCAGCTGGCAGGAGTTCGCCACCGGCGACTACGCGTTCGGCGAGAACGGCACCTGGCAGCTCGGCAACGCGGACAAGGCCGGCTTCGCGTACGGCGTCATCAACATCCCCGGGCAGAACGGCGGTTCGGCGCCGGTGCCGACCGGCGGCGAGTTCGTCACCGTCCCCGTACAGAAGGACACCTCCCGCTACGACGTCAGCAAGAAGATCGTCACCTGTCTGACGAACTCCGCGAACCTGCTGACCACCGACACGACGTTGACGTACGTGGCACCCACCGCCGCCGTGCAGGCCCAACAGGTCAAGCAGACCCCGGAGTTGAAGCCGTGGGTCGCTGCGGTGGCCGCGGCGCGCGGCCGCACAAGTGACGACCTGGGCACGAAGTACCCGACGATCTCCCAGCCGATGTGGACCGCCGTGCAGAACGCCCTGTCCGGCGGCAAGAGCCCGCAGGCGGCCCTCGACACCGCTCAGACGGCCGCGAGCAAGGGCTGACACCCGGTCTCCACACTCCTCCGGAAACAGCACCGCCACCCGCATCCAGGAGTACGCATGACCATCGCCCGCGTCGACCGCCGCTCGCAGCGGTCCCCGGCCTCCCCGGCCAGGTCCGGGGCGACCGGCACCGGACAACGGACCGACGCGTCGGGCCTACGGCGCCGACAGCGCCGTAGGAGCCGGCTCACCGCGCTGGCCTTCGTCACCCCGCTGGTCGTGTACCTCGCCGCCTTCTACCTCTATCCGCTCTACCGCAATCTCGACCTGAGTCTGCGCTACTACACCGTCCGGTCGTTCGTGCAGGGGGACGCGCCCTTCTCCGGCCTCGCCAACTTCAGGACCGTCCTGGACGACCCCACGTTCGGCCCGGCGATGCGCCACACCGTGATCTTCACCTTCGCGTCGATCGCCTTCCAGTACGCGGCCGGGCTCGCTCTCGCGGTCTTCTTCAACCGCCATTTCCGGCTCGCCGGCACCCTGCGCGCCCTGTTCCTGATCCCCTGGCTGCTGCCGCTGATCGTGTCGGCGTCGACCTGGTCGTGGATGTTCAACAGCGAGTCCGGTGTCATCAACTACGCCCTGCACTTCGTGGGCGTGTCCCCGGTGGACTGGCTCAACTCGCCGGACTGGGCGCTGACTTCGGTCGTCATCGCGAACATCTGGATCGGCATTCCGTTCAATCTCGTCATCCTCTACAGCGGGTTGCAGAACATCCCCGCCGAGCTGTACGAGGCGGCCTCGCTCGACGGGGCGGGCGCCTGGCAGCAGTTCCGCCGGATCACTTTCCCGCTGCTGCACCCGGTGTCGGCGATCACCCTGCTCCTCGGGCTCGTCTACACGCTCAAGGTGTTCGACCTGATCTGGATCATGACCAAGGGCGGTCCCGGCGACGCCTCCTCCACCCTCGCGACCTGGTCGTACCAACTCGGCTTCGGCACGCTGCTGCCGAAGTTCGGCCCCGGCGCGGCCGTCGGCAACATCCTCATCCTCATCGCGCTCGTCTTCGGCCTGCTCCACATCCGCGTCCAGAGGAGGCAGGAAGCGTGAAGTCCCGTACGGGAAAACGCCGTTACACCGTCATCGGGGTCCTGCTGACCGCCGTGATGCTGTTCCCGGTGTACTGGATGCTGAACGTGTCCCTCACCCCGCAGCAGGACATGCGCAAGGACCCGCCCGACCTGCTGCCCCTGCACCCCACCTTCGAGGGCTACCGGGCCGTCCTGAACGACCAGTTGCCCTTTCTGGGCACCAGCCTGCTCATCGGCCTGGGCACGGTCGCCCTCACCCTGGTCCTCGCCGCCCCGGCCGGATTCGCCCTGGCCAAGCTCCGTCCTCTCGGCGGTGGCACCCTCGGACTCGCCCTGCTGGTAGCCCAGATGATCCCGGGCATCGTCATGGCGATGGGCTTCTACGGCATCTTCCTCGACCTCGGTCTGCTCAACTCCTGGTGGGGACTGATCGTCGCGGACTCCACGATCGCCGTGCCGTTCGGCGTGATGATCTTCACCGCGTTCATGTCGGGCATCCCCGGCGAGCTGCTCTCCGCGGCCCGCATCGACGGCGCCGGCACCTGGCGCACCTTCGTGTCCGTGGTGCTCCCGGTGAGCCGCAACGCGATCGTCACGGTCTCGCTGTTCAGCTTCCTGTGGGCCTGGTCCGACTTCGTCTTCGCCAACACCCTTGACGGCGGCGGCGATCTGCGGCCGATCACCCTCGGCATCTACAAGTACATCGGCAACAACAACCAGGAGTGGAACGCGATCATGGCCACCGCCGTCGTCGCGTCGATCCCGGCGGCCGTGCTCCTGGTCCTCGCCCAGCGTTATGTGGCGGCGGGCGTGACCGCCGGTGCCGTCAAGGACTGATCCGTGGCCCACGGTGCGGGCCGCCCAACAACTTACGGAGAGCCGCATGTCGTACCTGAGTCACCGTCACCGTTCCAGAGCGCCCCTCGGCCGCGTCGGCGTCGCCGTGCTGGCGACCGCCCTCGCCGCCGTCGCCCTGACGGGCGCCCCCGCCCGAGCCACCCCCACCTCGTCCACCACCCTGGTCGTCGACGCCGCGCAGACCTTGCGCTCCGTCAGCCACGTCGCCACCGGCAGCCTCTACGGCCTCGCCACCGCGAGCACCCCCGCCGACAGCGTCGTACAGGCCCTGAAACCCAACACGTTCGTCCAGATGGCGCCCGGTGGCAGCCAACTCCCCAACGGAGAGCCCGCACCGGCCGGCGACGCCCTGGTCGTCGCCCCGAAGGCCGCGGCGGCGGGTGCCAAGGTCGTCGTACGGATGCCGGACTGGTACCCGAACTTCCCGTACCAGTGGGTGAGTTGGAGCAACTGGCTCTCGGCGGTGGATCAGCAGGTCGCCGCGGTGAAGTCCTCGGGAGCCACCAACATCAGCGCGTACGAGCTCTGGAACGAGCCGGACTGGACCTGGGACACCACCAACGCGGGGGCCTTCGACGCCGGTTGGACGCGCACGTTCAAGGAGGTCCGCGCCAAGGACGCCAACACCCCGATCCAGGGCCCGAGTTACTCGGTGTGGAACCAGTCCTGGATGACCACGTTCCTCACCGACGCCAAGGCCGCCGGCACGGTCCCCGACGTCATCGCCTGGCACGAACTCCAGGGCAGCTCCGGCATCGCCGCCCATGTCGCGGCCTACCGCGCGTTGGAGAGCAGCCTCGGCATCAGCCCGCGTCCGATCGCCATCGAGGAGTACGGCACGCCCACCGAGATGGGCGACTCGGGCGCGCTCATCGGCTACGCCGCCAAGTTCGAGCGCGCGGGCGTCCGCGACGCCGAACTGGCCTTCTGGAACCACTACGGCACCCTCGGCGACACCCTGACCGACACCGGCGGCTCGCCCAACGGGTCGTACTGGACGTACAAGTGGTACGGCGACATGTCCGGGACCATGCTCACCACCACACCGCCCGCGCAGACCGGCATCGACGGTCTCGCCTCTCTCAACGGCGCGCGCAACCAGATCAGCGTGATCGCGGGCGGCTGCACCGGCTCGTGCGCGGTCACGGTCAACGGGCTCTCGTCCCTGTCGGCCTACGGCAGCACCGTGCACGTCAAGCTGGAGTACAGCCCGGGCACGGGCCGCACCACCGCCTCCCCGGGCCCGATCACCGTCTCCGACACGGACTACTCGGTCTCGAACGGCTCGATCACCGTGCCGGTCACCATGAACGCGACCGACGGCTACCACCTGACGATCACCCCCAGCGGCACCTCGACATCCCTGGCCGGGCGCTACCAGATCACCAACAAGAACAGCGGCCTCGCCCTGGACACCCTCAACGCGGGTACGGCACAAGGCACTTCGGTCGTCCAGGCCACGTCCACGACCGGCACCGATCAGAACTGGACCCTCGTGGCGGCGGGCCAGGGCCTCTACAAGATCGTCAACCAGAAGAGCGGCCTGCTGCTCGGCATCACCGACGCGGGCACCAGTGACGGCGGCACGGCTCTGATCTGGGGCGACAACGGCACCGCCGACCACCTCTGGCAGGTGATCCCGGCCCGCGACGGCTACGCCAAGATCGCCAACTACAACAGCGGGCTCCTGCTCGGCGTCGACCAGATGAGCACCACCTCCGGCGCCCAGGTCCTCCAGTGGTCCGACAACGGCACCGCCGACCACCTGTGGAGACTCACCGCGCGCTGAGACGATCGCGCCGGTTCTGCCGTGTGCCGTGGCGCTCCCCGCGGATAGGGTGGACGGTGATCGACAGTGACGGGCTGGGTGAGGGCGACGGACGGCGTGGGCGGTGCCGAGGAGAGCGGGAACAGGGGTACCGGGCGCCCGACGTCACGGGACGTCGCCCGGCTCGCCGGCGTGTCGCACACCGCGGTGTCCTTCGTGTTCAACGGCCGGGCCGAGGGCAACCTCTCCCCCGCCACCCAGGAACGCATCCGGCAGGCCGCTGCCCAGCTGGACTACCGCCCCGACCCGGTGGCCCGCGGTCTGCGCCGGCGCCGTACGGCCGTGATCGGGCTGGTCACCGATGAGATCGCGTCCTCGCCGTTCGCCGGCCGGCTGCTGCGCGGCGCCATGGAGACCGCCTGGGACAGGGACCATCTCGTCCTCACCGTCGACTCCGGCGGTGACCCGGCCAAGGAGGACGCGGCCGTCGCGGAACTGCTCGACCGGCGCGTGGACGGCATCATCTACGCGGCCATGTCACTGCGCCGGGTCCGCGTCCCCGAGGGCCTGCACCGCACCCACTCCGTGCTGGCCAACTGCCTTCCCGAGGACGACTCCCTGCCCGCCGTGGTCCCCGCCGAGCGCACCGGTGGCCGTACCGCGGCCCGGCTGCTGCTCGGTGCGGGCCACCGCCGGCTCGCCGTGATCGGAGGTCTGGACGACATCGCCTCGGTGGAACGTACCCGCGGCTTCCGCGACGCGCTGCGCGCCGAGGGCGTCACCGTGCCCAAGGAGTGGATCGTGCGAGGTGGCGGTGAGATCTCAGCGGGGTACGCGGGGGCGCTGCGTCTGCTCGAAGGGGTCGAGCCGGGCCGCCGTCCCACTGGCGTCCTCTGCTACAACGACCGGGTCGCGGCGGGCGTCCTGCACGCCGCGACCCGGCTCGGGATCGACGTGCCCGCCGAGCTGTCCGTGGTCGGTTACGACGACCAGGAGCACATGGCCGCGTTCCTCACCCCGCCGCTCACCTCGGTCGCGCTGCCGCACCGGGCGATGGGCGAGGCGGCGGCCCGACTGCTCCTGGACGCGATCGAAGCGGGCCGCACGCCGCCGGCGACCGTCCGCCGGTTGGCGTGTCCTGTAGTCAGTCGGGCTTCCGTGGGCCCGGCGCCCAGTCGGTGACCTGGGTGCGTGGCCTGTGCCTGACGCGTCCCGTGGTCGGTCGAGCTTCCGTGGCTCCGGCGCCCACCCCGTGACCCGGGTGCCCGGCCCCGTGCCTGACGTGTTCTGCGGTCAGTCGCGCCCGCCTGGGTTTGGCGCCCTCTCGGTGACCCGGGTGCCTGGCCTGCCCAGCGGTCAGCCGGACCTCCGTGGCTCCGGCACCCACCCGGTGCCCCGGGCACCGAACCGCGTGTGACCTGCCCCCTGGTCAGCCGCGCCTCCCTGAGTTCCGGCACCCACCGCGTGACCCGCGCACCCTCCCCGCGCCTGCCGAGGCCCATGGCCGACCGCGACTCCGTAGGTCCGGCACCCACCGGGTGACCCGGGCGCTCGACCCGAGGGTGACCTGCCCCCTGGTCAGCCGCGCCTCCCCGGGGCCGGGACCCACCCGGTAACCCGGACACCCGACCCGAGCGTGACCTGCCCCATGGTCAGCCGCGCATCCCTGAGCCCGACGTCCGCTCGGCAACCGGCGCACCCGACCCGCGCCTGCCCCGCCCTGTGGTCAACCGCGAGTCCACGGGTCCGGCGCCCACCCCGTGACCCGGGCACCCGGCCCCTCGATAACCAGTTCGGCGATGTCGCCCGGGCGGCGGTAGACGCGCTCGGTGACCATGGCCCGGTCCGCGACGAAGAGTTCGAGGAGCGAGCCGTCGACGAGCAGCCGGAGCGCGAGTTCCGGTGCCTTCGGGACGTGCACGGTGATCGGGGCGGAGCCTTCCCTGCCGGTCCGGGGCCAGGCGGTGCGGTCGAGGACGACGGTCCCCGAGTCGGGGTCCGCCCGGACGGTCAACTCCCGCCCCGCCGCGTCCCGGAGCAGACTCACCGTGGTCGGTCCGCACGCGGTGACCGTCAGGTCGTAGGCGGATGGAAGCGGAACCCGGCCCGGCCCGGTGACGAACGGCTCGGCCGGGCGCAGCAGTTCGAGTTCCGGGGCCGGGGTCACACGTAGAGAACCGTCCGGGTGAACGTCGACCACCCGGGGTGCCGTGAGTACGCCTGCCCATCCGGCCCGATCCGTCTCCTCCTGCTCGCGGGCCTCCCACGACCAGCCCCACAGCAGTGTGCGGTCCGGCTCCTGGAGCACGGCGGGAGCGTAGAAGTCCCGCCCCTGGTCGAGCCGGCCGCCGACACGCGGCGCGAATCTCAACGCGCCCCGGCTAGCAGGCTCCAGACAGCCCGTCAGATACCCCGTGGTGCAGGGATCTCCATCCCACAGGGACACCAGGAGCACGTGGTCGCCGCCCGCCGTCCGGTACAGGTGCGGGCACTCCCAGCCCACCGACTTGTCGCCGAACACACCTGCGGCCACAGGGTCGTTGCCGTCCAGCAGCACACCGGCGAACCGCCAGTCGGTCAGGTCGTCGCAGTCGTAGAGCAGGACCGACGGTGTGCCGTCGGAGTGTCCGGCGCCGACGAGGGCCCAGCGCCGGTCATCGAAGCGGAAGACGAACGGGTCGCGGAACATCACCACGTCCAGGCCCGACGGCGGGCCCGCCACCACCGGCGTCGGCAGCGGCTTCCACTCGGTCAGCCGCTCGTCGTCCGGGTCCGCCGCCCGTGCCAGGCAGATGGTGCCGAGTCCGGTGTGGGTACGGTCAACTCCCGTGTACACGGCGGTCGGTGTGCCGGCATCGTCGGTCACGCAGCCCGACCAGCAGCCGGCCTCGTCGGGGCCGCCGGGCGTCGGGGTGAGCGCGATCGGGTGGTGCTCCCAGTGTGCGAGGTCGGTGCTGGAGGCATGACCCCAGTGGACGTTCGCGTGCACCGGTGCGTCGGGATTGTGCTGGTAGAAGAGGTGGTAGCGGTCCCGCCAACGGAACGGCCCGTTGGGGTCGTTGATCCAGCCGGCGGGCGGACGGACCCTGAAACGCGGCGCGTTGGGGTCATTGCTCAACGGTTGACTCCTGCCGAGGTGATGCCCTCACGCAGAGGGCGCTGGCCGACGACGAACACGGCGAGGGCGGGGAGCATCGAGAGGACGACCCCGGCCAGGACCACCGAGATCGACCCGGTGCCGAGGTTGCCCTGGAGGGAGACCAGCCCCAGCGGAAGCGTGTAGTTCTGGCCGGAGGTCTCCAGGATCAGCGGGCGGAAGAACTCGTTCCAGTGGTAGTTGAAGGCCAGTACGCCGACGATCGCGAGGCCGGGCGCGGCCAGTGGCGCGTACACCGAGCGGAAGATCCGCCAGGGCCCGGCGCCGTCCAGCATGGCCGCCTCGCCCAGGTCCTTCGGCATCCCGAGGAAGTACTGGCGCATCAGGAACGTGCCGAAGGCCGTCGGGAAGGCCGGGATGATCAGGCCGAGGAGGGTGTCGGTGAGGCCCATCGACTTCAGCACCAGGAACACCGGCACGATGGTGACCTGCAACGGCACCATCATGGTCGCCAGGACCAGGCCGAAGAGCGGCTTCTTGAAGCGGAACTCCAGTCGCGCGAAGGCGTATCCGGCCAGGCCCGCCGTGATCATCTGGCCTACGGCGATCAGTGCCGTCACGAGAGTGGAGTTCAGGGCGAGCAGCCATACGTCGATCTGATCGAAGACCCCGCGGTAGGCCGCGGTCGTCGGGTGCGTCGGGATGATCTGCGGGGGCAGGTCGAAGGACTGGGCCGGAGTGCGCAGCGAGGTGGCGACGGTCCAGATGACCGGGCCCAGGGTCAGCAGGGCGCACACGGTCAGTGCGGCGATCCGGGCCCAGGGGGCGAGTGAGTACCGTACGCGGCTCAGGGTCGGGGTCGCTTTCACGGTCGGAGTTGCTTGGCTCATGGCACTCATGCGGCTCACCGGCTCACTGGTAGTGGACGAAACGCCGGCTGAGCCGGAACTGGACGGCGGTGACCGCCATGATCAGCGCGAAGAGCAGCACGCCCACCGCGGACGCCTCGCCGAAGTCGAGCTGCTCGAAGGCCCTCTCGTAGATCACCATCACGACAGTGCGGGTGGCGTCGCCGGGCCCGCCGTCGGTGAGGACATAGGGCTGTTCGAAGACCTGGAGGGCGTTGATGATGCCGACCACCGACGCGACGAGCAGCGTCGGCGACAGCAGCGGCAGCGTGATGCCGAGGTGCTTGCGCAGGCCGGTCGCGCCGTCGAGGGCGGCGGCCTCGTGGATCTCCTTGGGGATGTTGTTCAGACCGCCGACGAACAGCAGGAACGAGAAGCCGAACTGCTGCCAGACGTAGACCAGGATCACCGTGGCCATCGCCGCGTGCTCCGAGGTCAGCCAGGGCACGGGCGCGACGCCGACCAGGCCGATCAGCCAGTTCACCACCCCGAAGTCCTGGTTGAACAGGTACTTCATCACCACCGAGATGGACGCGGCGGACAGTACCAGGGGGAAGAAGAACGCCGAACGGAACAGCGACCGCAGCCACACCGGCATCCGCGCGTTCAGCGCGAGCGCCAGCGACAGCGCGATCAGCAGTTGCAGCGCGACCGCGAGGACCATGAAGACGAGCGTGTTGCGGAAGGAGACCAGGACGGTCGAATCCGTGAAGGTGGTGCGGTAGTTGGCGCCGCCGGCGAAACGGGGCGGGTCGATCACGTTCCAGTGGAACAGGCTCAGTACGAGGGACCCGATGATGGGCACGACCGTGAAGACCACGATGCCGACGACCGTAGGCGCCAGGAACAGCGCGGCCAGCAGCCGGGAGCCGCGGTCGCGGACGGACGGCCGTACGGCGGTGTCGGCGGGTGGTGGTGTGGCGGGCCGCGAACGTACGCCCGGCGCCTCGGAGTTGGGGACCTGAGTGTTCGTCATATCTCACGCTCCATGGCCCGCTCCAGGTCGCCCTGCATCCGGCGCAGCGCGGGACCCACCGCACGCGGCGAGGCCAGCGCGGTGCCGGTGTACTTGAGCAGGACGTCGGTCACCCCGGCGACCTGCGGCGGCGCGGGGATCGGGCCGGTGTCGGGAAACCGGTCGAGGGTGTCGTAGAAGACCTGCCAGTGCGCCGGACCGCTCTCGGCGTAGCGTGCGGCGGTCAGCATCGAACGGCGGGCCGGGGTGGTCTGGTTGCCCTGGAACAGCCGGGTCATGGTGTCCTTGCGGGCCGCGTATTTGATGAACTCCCAGGCGGCTTCCTGCTTCTTCGAGGTGCGCAGCAGCGCGTAGCCCGCCGCGCCGAACTGGTGCCGCTGGGAGCGCCAGCGCGGGAAGTACTGCACGTCGTAGTCGGCGGCCGGCATACCGGCCAGGTGCAGGCCGCCCGCCCAGAAGCCGCCCGCCGGTGTGACGCCGACGCGGCCGGTGGAGAACACGCCGACCAGATTGCTGCCGTTGCCGCCCTCGGGCCGGGTGCACAGGTCCTCCTGGACGAGGGAGGCGAGATAGTCGTACGCCTCCTCGACCCGGTCGGCGGTGGCCTGCGGGGTGCTCCAGCGGAAGCCCCCGCCGCGGCCCTGGCGGTCGGCGGCCGGGTAGAAGGCGTCCCACAGCCAGGAACCGCCGGGCGCCTTCGACTCCTTCAGCAGGTTCGTGCCGTTCGCGAAGAGCCAGGGGACCACGCCGCCCCACAGCCGGTTGGTCCAGAAGTACGGCGTGAAGTGCGCGTCGCCGGCGCGCTTCATCTCGCGCAGCAGCGCGGTGAAGTCGTCGCGGCTCCAGTCGGGCGCCGGGAAACCCGCGCCCGCCCGCTTCAGCACCTGTTTGTTGAGGTAGATGTCGGCGGCGTTGAACTCCAGCGGGAGTTGGTAGAGGGACCCCTCGTACATCATCGACTCCACCAGCGAGGGGTGGACGTCGGCGAAGTACTCGCGCAGCTCCGCCGCGTCCCGCCGCACCCAGCGGTCCAGGGGCACGCCGAGCTTCCGGGCGAACAACTGCACGCCCTCGGTGGCCACATACACCAGGTCGGGGGCGGTGCCCGCGGCGATCTGCGTGAGGATCTTCGCGAAGAAGTCCGACCAGTCGACGGCCTGTACCGCGTTCACCCGCAGCGGGATGTCGGGGTGGAGGCGGTGGAAGCCCTTGGTGAGGGCGTCGACGGTGGCCGGGTCGAAGGCGGAGCCGAGGGTGGCGACGACGAGGGAGCCGTCGTCACGGCCGGGGATGTCGGCTCCCGTGAGCCGGTCCCAGCTCGCGGCGGTCCCGGCCAGGGCGGCTGCTCCGGCCCCGTACGCGCCGTACCGCAACAGCGTGCGGCGGGGGATGTGCGAGTCAGTCATCAACGGGCCTAACTCGTGTTAGTTCAGGGGTGATGCCCAGATGATGGGAACCGGGCGGTGGACCTGTCAAGGGTCGGGAACGCTTGACCTTCAACGGGTTAGGCCCCTTGACCTTTAACGAGTTAGGTCTACAGTCCTCGTTCACATGAGCCGCACGAGAGGAACGATGTGCCATGCCCGGAACGTCGGGGATTTCATCGGGGATTTCCAGGAGATCACTGTTCGCGGGATCGGCAGCGGGCACCGCCGCCGCGCTACTGCCCACCGGAACGGCCACGGCCGGGACCAAGGCCGAGGCCAAGTCCAAGTCCGTTGCGACCGGGGCGAGTTACCGCGCCGCGTACCACTTCACCGTCCCCGAACAGTGGAAGAACGACCCGCAGCGGCCCGTCTGGATCGACGGTGAGTACCGTTACTACTACCTCTACAACGCCGACTACTTCACGGGAGCCGTCGGCACCGCGTGGCGCCTGGCCACCACCACGGACCTGGTCTCCTTCATCGACCACGGGGTCGCCGTGCCCAAGGACACCACACCCAACGGCGATCTCTGGTCGGGTTCGGCGGTGGTCGACACGGGCAACACGGCCGGATTCGGCGCGGGTGCGGTCGTCGTCATCGTCACCATGTCCCCCGGCGGCGGTACCGACCACCAGGAGCAGTTCCTGTACTACTCGACCGACGGCGGTCTCACCTTCACCAACCACGGGACCGACCCCGTCCTGCCCAACCCCGGCGTCGCCGACTTCCGCGACCCCAAGGTGATCCGCGACGAGGACCGGGGCCGCTGGGTGATGGCCCTCGCCGAGAACGACAAGGTCGGTTTCTACCACTCCGACGACCTCAAGTCCTGGACGTACGTGGGCGGTTTCGTCCATGACGGCATCGGCGTCCTGGAGTGCCCCGACCTGTTCCGCATCACCGCCGGCGACGGCACCGTGAAGTGGGTGCTCGGCGTGAGCGCCAACGGGAAGGGCTCGGGGCTGCCCAACACGTACGCCTACTGGACGGGTTCCTTCGACGGCAGCGCGTTCACCGCCGATGCGAGTGACCCGCAGTGGCTCGACCACGGCTGGGACTGGTACGGCGCCGTCACCTTCGAGAAGCGGGACGCGAGCGGCGCGGTGGACGCGGCGGCCCGGTACGCGATCGGGTGGGTGAACAACTGGGACTACGCCAACACCACCCCCACCATCGACTGCGACGGCTTCAACGGCACGGACTCCGTCGTCCGGGAGATCACGCTGAAGCAGGCGTCCGACGCCACCTACTACCTCGCCTCCCGGCCCGTCGCCGGCCTCGACTCGTACGTCTCCCGCACCGTGAACCTGGGCGACGTGACCGTGGACGGCACGAAGGTGCTCGACTACACCGGTATCTCCTACGAGGTGACGACCGAGATCGAGTGGTCCCAACTCACCGGCGCGGGCCTCCAGTTGAGGCGCTCGCCCGATGGTGGTCGGCACATCGACGCCGGTGTCTACGCCGACTACGCCTTCCTCAACCGGCGCAACACGGTGAACGCCGACACGTCCGGCAAGTGGCAGGAGAGCCACACCCCGGTCGACCCGTCCGCCGGCACGGTGAAGCTGCGCATCCTGGTGGACCGCACGTCCGTGGAGATGTTCGTCGACGACGGCCGCTACGTGCACACCAGCCAGGTGTTCCCGTACCTGCTCGACACCCGGCTCGCGCTCTTCACGATCGGCGGCAGCGCGGTGTTCCGGAACACGGTGATACGCGAGTTCGCGGTGTGATTCTCGGTGTCTGTCGATGTCACAGAATCGGGGCGCCGGTTCGTCGTCCGGGAGATCGGCATCCCACAACGGGGTGCTCAGCGATGCAGTCCCCACAGAACCGGAGAAAGCGTGTTCGCCGCCTACATCACGGTCACCCTCCTCGGCGCGGTGTTCAACGGTGCCGCCGCCGTCACCTACCTGATCGGCCATGAATACCCCAAGACCCAGGCGGACATGAAGGGCATACCCCGGAAATGGGTACCGGTTCTGGGCTTGCTGCTGGCAGCGGGCACCGTGGGGCTGCTGGTCGGGCTCGCCGTGCCGCTCCTGGGAACCCTCGCCGCTGCCGGACTCGTGCTGTACTTCATCGGCGCGATCATCGCCCACCTGCGGGTGGGCTCCCGCAGCATCGTCGGCGGGATCGTGTTCCTCGCCACCGCGACGGCCGCCCTGACTTTGGGCCTGCTCCACCACGGCGCCTGACAGCTGCCGGGGATCAGCGGCCACATCGGGAACAGCAGGTCCGGTCCGCGGGGTTGCACCGGCAGAGGGGCCGATGCCGTACGGGCGGAAAACACGGCGACCGCGAGGTCGTCCGTCCCGCCGGGATTCGGGCCCCAGGATGGTGGTACACCCACCACGCTCCGTGGACCGCGACGCATTTCCTGTTGGAGGACTTCTCATGACTGGCCGGCCCTTGACGCTGATGGCAGTGCACGCCCACCCCGACGACGAGGCCACCTCGACCGGAGGGGTCCTCGCGCGGTACGCATCGGAAGGCATCCGCACGGTTCTCGTGACCTGTACCGACGGCTCGTGCGGTGATGGACCGGGAGGTGTCAAGCCGGGCGATCCCGGCCACGATCCGGCTGCGGTCGCCCTCATGCGCCGCCAGGAACTCGAAGCGAGCTGCGAGGTCCTGAAGATCAGCGATCTGGAACTGCTGGACTACGCCGACTCCGGGATGATGGGCTGGCCCAGCAACGACGCCCCCGGATCCTTCTGGCGGACCCCCGTGCCGGAAGCCGCGGCGCGGCTCGCGGACCTCATGCGGCACTACCGGCCCGATGTGGTCGTCACGTACGACGAGAACGGCTTCTACGGCCACCCCGACCACATCCAGGCCCACCGCATCACGATGGCGGCCATGGAGATGACCGACCTGACACCGAAGGTCTACTGGACCACGATGCCTCGCTCTGCGACGCAGCGGTTCGGCGAGCTCCTGCGCGAGTTCCACCCGGACATGCCGGAGCCGGACCCCGCCGAGGTCGCCGAGATGGCCAAGATGGGCCTCCCCGACGACGAGATCACCACCTGGGTGGACGCCACCGCGTTCAGCGGCCAGAAGTTCGACTCGCTGGCCGCGCACGCCAGTCAGGGCGACAACATCTTCTTCCTCAAGATGGGCAAGGAGAGGTTCGGTGAGTTGATGGGCATCGAGACCTTCCTCCGCGTCCAGGACACCACCGGCACGGCCGTACCCGAGAACGACCTCTTCGCCGGACTGCGCTGACCATCCCGTCACCCTGCCGTCCGGCCGGGAGAGCGCGGCGTTCCCCCGTGCCCCCGGCCGGACGCGGGCGGCGGTTTCGGTCGGCAGGCTTGACCGAGTGCGCGCTTTGTCCGTCGAGGGCCACTCTGCTGCTCAATTCCGTGCAGGGCTGCGGCGGCGAGCGCGGGATGATCGTCCTTCGCGGACCGTGGTGGTGGTCCGGGCGGCGTTCCAGAAGGGGAGTTCGGGGTGCGGGACCTGACCGACCGGCAGATGGCGGCGATGGTGGAGCAAGCGATCGGCCAGTGCTGTGACCGCATAGGTTCGCCGGGTTGGTGGTCGTGGCGGTTGGATGTGGGATGGGGTCCGATCCGACCGCTGGAGGTGCGGTGGCCGAGCCTGTCCGTGTGCGCAGACTTACTGATCAGGGGGGCAGAAGCTCCAGCGGATCGTGCGTCGGGGCAGCACCAGTTCGGTGCGGTATCGGCGCGCAATGGTGCTGCTGGCTTCGGCCGGCGGCAACCGCGTTCCGGTGATCGCCCAGCTGGTGCAGGCCGATGAGGACACCGTCCGGGATGTGATCCACCGATTCAACGAGATCGGCCTGGCTTGCTTGGACCCTCGGTGGGCGGGAGGCCGTCCCCGCCAACTCAGCTCTGACGACGAGGACTTCGTCGTCCAGACGGCCACCACTCGCCCCACCAAGCTCGGCCAGCCTTTCACTCGGTGGTCACTGCGCAAGCTCGTCGCCTGCCTGTGGAGAGTCCACGGCCGGATCATCCGCATCGGCCGCGAGACCTTACGCGGCTTGCTCGCCCGCCGCGGTGTCACCTTCCAGCGCACCAAGACATGGAAGGAATCCCCCGGCCCGGACCGCGAGGCGAAGCTGGACCGGATCGAGGAGGTCCTTGACCGCTTCCCCGACCGGGTGTTCACCGTCGACGAGTGCGGACCGCTCGGAATCCGGCCCACCGCGGGCTCGGGCTGGGCCGAACGAAGACATCCCGACCGGGTGCCGGCCACGTACCACCGCACGCACGGGGTGCGCTACTTCCACGGCTGCTACTCGGTCGGTGACGACCGCCTGTGGGGCGTCAACCATCGCAGGAAAGGTGCCGCGAACACGCTGGCCGCACTGAAGTCGATCCGCGCAGCCAGGCCCGACGGCGCCCCGGTCTACGTGATCCTGGACAACCTGTCCGCCCACAAAGGCGCCGACATCCGCCGCTGGGTGAAGAAACACAAGGTCAAGTTGTGCTTCACCCCGACCTACGCCTCGTGGGCGAACCCCATCGAGGCGCACTTCGGACCGCTGCGGCAGTACACCATCGCCAACTCCCACCACCCCAACCACACCGTGCAGAAACGGGCCAGCCCTGCACGCCTACCTGCGCTGGCGCAACGCCGACGCCCGCCACCCGGGCGTCTTAGCCGCCGAACGCAAGGAACGCGCCCGTATCCACAGCGAGAATGGCATCGGCTGGGGCGGACGCCCACTCACGACAGCAGCCTGAACAACTCGGCGAACTGACGGGGTGGCAGCACCCGGTCACATCTGTCAGGGGCAGTCCAGGGTTGTGATCAGGGTGATCACTGATGGGCGACGACGGCTGCACGCAGCAGAGTTGGCGTTGTCAGCAAGGGCCATCAACGCCATGGAGGACAAACTTCAATGCGTATCCGCCTCGCCGCCACCCTCGCCCTGGCCACCACTCTCACCGCCGGCGCTGCCCTGCCCACAGCCGCCGCCACGCCTGCTTCCAGTGCCCCTGCTTCCGCGAACCCCACCGTCCAGGACATCCTCGACCACCTGCCCGACGACGTCGTTGCGGGCGCGCTGATCAGACGGGACGGCGTGGGCGCCACCGCCGGCCCGGTCACCGCTGACGACTATGTCCGGATCGGCAGCGTCACCAAAGCGTTCACCAACACGGTGGTGCTCCAACTCGTCGCGGAACATCGGATCGGCCTGGACACACCGGCGCGGAAGTACGTCCCCCAGGTGCTGCCCGAGGAGTACAACCGCGTCACCGTGCGCCAGCTCCTCGACCACACGAGCGGCCTGCCCAAGCCCGCCCCGACCCCTGGCCCAACCGACGGACCCGGATGGCAGCTCAAATCTGTGACGCCCGAAGACCTCCTGCGCGAATCGTTCGCCGCAGCCACCGACGCACCGCCCGCACCCGGCTCCGAGCAGCAGTACAACGGACTCAACTCCTTCGTCCTCGGCCTGATCGTCGAGAAGGTCACCGGCCACTCCTTCAGCAACGAACTGCGGCGCAGGATCATTTGGCCGCTGCATCTGAGGCACACCAACCTGCCCGCCGCCGACGACCCGACGATCCCCTCGCCCCACGCGGAGGTGTACCTCGATGGGCAGGACGTGACCGAGCAGAGCCCGTACCCGTGGGCCGAGGGAGGCATGGTCTCCACCGCCGCCGACCTGGACCGCTTCATCACCGCACTGTTCCGGGGCAACCTGCTCCCACCCACCCAGCAGAAGCTGGTATTCGAGGTACCGAAGGTGAAAAGCGCCGCCGACAACACGAACTGCGTTGGCCAGACGGCCTGTTACAGCATCGGCGGACTTCTGCGCTACCAGCTCCCAGGTGGCGAGTACGTGTGGGGCAAGACCGGTTCCCGCCCCGGCTGGGACAACGGGCTCTTCGCCACCCGCGACCTCCGACACCGCGTGGTGTACTCCCTGAACCCGACTGGGGCCGGCAATGACCTCCCGTGCATCAAGGCGATCGTCAACGCCGCGCTCGCCGACTGACAGCTGGACCTCCCATCCAGTCCTGTGCATGGCGACCAGCGACCAACGCCCGGGCAATCCGGCGAACCAATGCGGTCACAGCACTAGAAGTACGCGCTCGGTGCCCACATGGCGGACACGTGCTTCGACGCACTCGACGAACAGACTGTCGTCGTGCCCGGCACCCTCAACATCGTCGCTCCCTCCCCCGCCGCCATCCACACCCATCGCCGGACCCCGGAAACCAGATCAACGCAGTGCCGGGGCCCATCCCAAGGAGCCCGGTCCGAATGTCGATGCCCGGCGTTCGGCGTCAGGACCGCCACCGTCCCCCTGGCCACCGTCGGCGGGGGCACCAGCTTCCCCAGAGGCGGAAACGGACACATCAAAAGCGCCACGTTCCTCTCCGCCTTCGCCAGCATGAACGTCGACACGGCCTCCGGCGCCCATTACGACCGCCGGCAAGGCCGCGGAAAACCCATATCCAGGCCCTTCTCCGCCTCACCCGCCAACACATCAGCGTCCTGTTCGCAACACTCCGCGACGGCGCCTTCCACAAACCCCGCACCCCCGCCGAAGCCACCGCCGCACGTCCAAGACTCAGACCGATGCCGTCGACTTGACGGAGGGAACAGAGGCTCTGCGGGCCGCGCCCACCACACTCGCCGCGTACTCCGACGCTCGACGGCAGTGCCGCCTTGGCCCCCACGCTCGGGTCATCGCGGGGCTCAAAAAGTAAGCCGTCCAACTACGGCTCTTTGGCGAACTTCACGTCCAGTCCGCACGGCGCATCCGGGTCGTCCGTCGCGCACAATGCCTTTCCGCCATCCACCACCGCCAGGTCAATACGGCAGTTCTCGGCCGCGCCATCGAATGAAAGACCAATCCAGGAGCCAGATTTGGCGGCCTTGTCCGAGATATCAGTATTCCTGCTTGCCGCTACGTAGAAAGCCCAGCCACCTTTGGAGGGTTTTCCGGAGCACATCTCATCGGCAAGGTTCTTCGAATCGAGACCGTTGGCGGTAAACGTTCGATCGGCGGCAAAAGTGAACTTCTCGCCGTGCGGTCCCATCCAGTCCCCGGTGATGTGATCTGCCGTGACCTTGGTCGTCGGCTGGCTCTCCGCACACGCGGTGAGAAGGAGAAGTGGCGCCAGGGCGGTAAGTGTTCTCAGGGCGGTACGGTGCACCAGGCCACTATAACGACGGGGCGGTATGAAGCCTGACTCAGCTCCGTACCGCCCCATTGTTCGCCAACTCGGGAAGATTCCGGCTAGTTCAGCCAGTCCGAGGTATTGACGCACTGATTTACCGGCCACTTCTCCTCCCAGTTGAAGTCTTCCTTCACTGCCGCGCCGAAGGTGTCCGCGAAATGCGGGTTCCAGGAGCGCGGCACCTTATGCGTGGCGGACTGCCAGTCGGAGGTGTTGTACGCGTGGAACTCAAGCGTCACGGTGCCGGTCTTCTTGTTGATCGACTTGATGCTCGCCTCGCCGGACCAGGTGCCCAGGAACGCGTCAGCCCGGTTGTTGGTGCCGATCGCCCCGTTGGTGGCGATGCTCGGTGTGCATCGTGACGTTGCAGGTCACAGGTCTGATGTGCGCGGGGTTCTCGATACTCGTGCCGGTCGCGGGAAGATGACCGTGCCGGGTGTCAAGGCGACCGCCCCAATCCAGCGCAAGCTCGCCCGGCACGGAGTGAAGGCCGGCAAGCGCTGCCTCGACAAGAACGCCTTCACCATCAACTTCGCCAGAAGCAGTGCGCGACCTCGAAGACCGGTCGCCGCATGCTAGTCCTGCGGCCCAGGGCACTCCGCGAAAACCTTGCCCGGCCCGCGCCGAACAGAAGACAGACACCTGGAAGAACACGTACGCCCCACGCGCCGGAGTCGAGGGCACCGCCAATCAGGCCCTGAACATCACCGGCATCCGCCGGGCCCGCGACGGCGGCCTGCCGAAAGGCCAGCTCCAACACGCCTTCTCCGCCGTCGCACTCAACGCGATCAGGCTCGACGCCCAACGGAATAGCGCAGCAGACCCCGACAGGTCCGCAGGTCTCGGGTAGTGTCCCCCGGGCAGCTGCCGCAGGACTTCGAGAGCGCTGCCATCTGTCGGGATCGGGATCGGTACGGAGGGCACTTCATGACCATACTTGTCCGGTACCTGACACTACTTGCCCTGGCGGCCTCCCTCCTGCTCCCGTCCACCGGAACCGCCTCGGCGGCACAAGCAGCCCCCGCCACGCCCACCGCCGCCACCGCGGGTTCCTGGCAACCACCCCTGTCCACGCGCGGGCGCTACATCGTCGACGCGAACGGCAACCGCTTCCGGCTGAAGTCCGCCAACTGGGACGGCGCCCAGGGCTCCTGGACCGGAAGCGGCAGCACGGCCGACAGTGCCGATCACCACGCCGGGCAGATCTCCTACGGCATCCCTCTGGGCCTGGACCGCGTGCCCCTGGCTCAACTGATGGCCGACTTCCACCAGTTGGGCATCAACAGCATCCGGCTGCCGTTCTCCAACGCGATGATCCACGACACCACCGCCGTACCGGACGCCGCCGTGGCGGCCAACCCGCAGTTGCGCGGCCGAACTCCGCTTCAGGTATTCGACGCCGTGGTCTCCGCGCTGACCTCGGCCGACTTCGCCGTCATCCTCAACAACCACACCAACACGTCCCGTTGGTGCTGCGGGATCGACGGCAACGAGCGGTGGAACAGCAGCCAGTCGACCCAACAGTGGGCGGACGACTGGGTGTTCATGGCTCGCCGCTACGCCGCCGACCCCCGTGTCGTGGGTGCCGACCTCTACAACGAGGTACGCCGTGACGTCTGGGACGACCCCAACTGGGGCGGCGGCGACGCACACGACTGGTACGCCGCCGCCCAACTCGCCGCTGATCGTATCCTCACCGAGGCGAACCCGAACCTGCTCATCGTCATCGAGGGCATCAACTGGACCGGCCTGCCCATCGACGGATTCGCCCACGGCCGCCCCCTGCTCACCCCCGCACGCACCCTGTCGCACACCCTGGTGACCGCCCACAAACTCGTCTACTCGGCCCACTTCTACGGCTACACCGGCCCCAACCACAGCGGCGCCACCGGCATCGGCGAGACCAGTGACCCCCGCTACCAGGACCTCAGTCGCGACGCACTGTTCCAGGCCCTGTACGACGAGGCGTTCTTCGTCTCCCAGGACACCGGCAAGCACTACACCGCCCCCGTGTGGATCAGCGAGTTCGGCATCGGAGCGGGCGAGACCGGCACCGCGGCGCGCACCTGGTTCGGCAACGTCACCGACTACTTCGCCGACCACGACGCCGACTTCGCCTACTGGCCACTGGTCGGCTGGCAGGGCCACGACGACTGGGCCCTGCTGCGCTACGACACGGACGGCACCCGGCACGGCCTCCTGGACGACACGGACTGGCGCACCGCCGGATGGCAGCGGCTGATGTCCACCGCCTCGCTCAGCGGTCCCGTCGCCCCCGTCCCCGCCTGGCAGATGCTCGCCACCGACCACGGCGACTACGTGCAGTCGGTACGGGTGCGCGCCACCGGCGACTGGGACCAGGGCGCCGCCAAGGCGGCCTGCCCGGACGGGCTGCGGCTGATCGGTCTCGGTCACACCTCGGGCCGAGGACTGTGCACGGACGTCACCGCGGGCAACCTGCGTGCAGCGGACGGCGCCCAGTCGGTCGTCACCGACGAACGCAACGTCCCCCAGGGCGGAGACTGGGCCTCCGGATACACCAAACTCCAGTGCGCCCAGGGCCAGTTCCTCATCGGCTACAGCCACCGGGGCACAGCGACGTCGGCGGCCCTGTGCGCTCCGGCCGGTACCGCCCTGGCGGGCACGGGACGCACGGTGTGGTTCGACCGCTCCGACAACCGGCCCACCGACGCCGCCGGCGGCGACTTCGCCACCGGCGACTACAAGGGCCAGTGCGCCAACGACGAGTACGCCGCGGGCATCGCCTACACCACCCGCACCGGCAGCTCACCGGGCCCAGCGGCGCTGCTGTGCCGCGCACTGGCCAACTGACCCGCGCAGGAGGGACGCCGCCGGGTGGGCCGGCGGACGGTGATCAGCGGGTGGCCGGTGCCGCGTCCGGCATCGGGCTCGAAGTCGGATGGGCCCCGTGTGGGGGTGGTCCGGGCGAATCGGGCGGCGATCACGGCCGCTCGGCCCGGCGGGCGCGGCGGGCGGAGGTCGACGATGGGTCCGGCGCCGCCTACGGCGTGCATGTGGGCCGACTGATCAGCCCGCGCCTGCGAGAGCGCGCGAGTCGTGCCTTCCGTCTTCGGCTGCTCGACGGTCCCGTCCTGTGTCACTCCAGCGAGATCGCGGCCGCGATGATGATGAAAGCGGTGGCCGCGATCCCGGCGTCCGCCGGATTCGCTGTCGAGGACGCGAAGGACGAGTACCGCTCTCACCAGTTGCGGGTGACCGTCGGGCCCGCACAAGCGGTACCCGTGGGGGCCTTGCGTGACGACGAAGTGACCGTGCCGGGCCGGCAGGCAGCCGGCCCTCGCGACGGCACCGACTGACTTGCGGCGTCCGGCGCACGCACCCCGAGGCTCTGTTGCCGCCGTGTCTCCACACGTTCCGGCCCGCGTGCCGCGCGGCCCCGGTACCCCGTTCCCGGTGCCCGGCATCACCCCTGGCATTGCATCAAGCTCAAGATCTTCCCCGACCCCGGTCCGTTGAGCACCTGATCACGGTCGCGGCCGGCGGCGGCACATCGCACACCGGTTTCACCACCTCCGAGACCCCTGAGAACGCCCTGAAACCGCGCTGAATGGGGTCGCAGTCACGCTGTGCGGCATGACGACGACGGCCCCGCCAGGGGCGGCGGCCAGGGAGGGGATCACCATGAACAGCCTGCGACTGATCCGTCGGCACGCGGTGGCCTTCGGGCGCTTCGCCGGGCTGGGCAGCGGGCTCACCCTGGCGGCCTCTGCAGTGCTGGTCCTGCTCTCGCAGTGGATTCCGTGGACGGCGGCGAACGCGCTGACCACCGTCGCCTCCACCGTGGTTGCCACCGAGCTGCACGCCCGCGTCTCGTTCCGCCACGGACGGCCCGGTCTGGCCGGCCACTTGAAGAGCGCCGCCACCATGGCCGTCGGCTGGCTGGTCACGTCCGCCGCGGTCGGCGCGCTGGCCGCGCTCCGCCCCGGGGCCGGACTCGTCCTGCAGCAGTCGGTGTACTTGTCGGCCACCGCGCTCGTGGGGATCGGCCGCTATCTCGTGCTGCGGCTGGCTGTGTTCGCCGAGGGAACTCCCCCGTCCGGGACCCGCAGCGACGTCCGGTTGCGGGCCGTCTACGACGCGGCTGCGTAAGCGCTCGGCCGTGCTCCACGCAGGTACCCCAAGAGATCAACAACCTGGGCAGGACGTACCGCCCGCCGGCATGTGACGTCACGCAAATGAGACCGACCAGAGACAAGGGTCTGCTCAGGAGGTTCTCCTTCCGGGCCGGCCCTTCGTCGGCCGGCACGGGAGTCGGTGGGGGATGCCTCAGTTCGCTTTCGATGCGGACCGTTTGGTGTTCTTGCTCCTGCTGGTGCGCGTGCTGCTTCGGCCGGGCTCGGCGGGCGCCTTCTTGGCGCTTCTGGCCTTCTTCGTGGCTGCGACCGTTCGCGACGGCGTCTTGCGGGGCGGCGTGGTCGGCCACTTGAACTCGATCTCCAGCTCGATCTCCCCGTTGCCGATCTCGACCTCCGTCTCGGTGCGCATGTCGTCGGGGATCCGCAGGCTGAGCGTTCCGAGGCCGAGTTCCAGATCGACGTCCCCGCCTTCCCTCAGTGCGGCTGCTAGTGCCGTGAGTTGGTCAGCGGCCTCAAAGCGCGACAGAGAGCGCTTCTGCTCGAACTTCAGGTCCTTCATGGGTGTCTCCCCTTCGGAAGAGAAGAGTCGATTACGCCCATTCTGAGGCCATGCGCGAGATCGGACATCCTCACGGTCGGGCGCTCGGAGCTTCTCTCCGGCGCCGACGGACCATGCGCCCCCCGCGCGCGAGGCCCGGAAGAGTTCTACGGTGGAGAGGAATCCCTCTTTCGCGGAACTCGGTTCCTTCCGCCTGTTGTCTCTCGGGGTCGAATCTCACCAGGAGGGCATACGGCATGTCCACTTCATCGGAAACACCTGTCCTTGACACCCTCGCCGCCATGACGGTCGACTCGATCGAGCGATGCGGGATGCCCCCGGACCTGCTCATCCTCACGCGTATCGCCGCGCTCGCCGCCTCGGACGCCCCGCCGATCTCGTACGTGGCGCACATCGACCCCGCCCTCAAGACCGGCCTGACCGCCGACCAGTTGCAGGACGTCCTGGTCGCCATCGCGCCCATCGTGGGCACCGCCCGCGTCATGACCGCAGCCGGCAACATCGCCACGGCTCTCGGCATCGCCATTGCCGTCGCAGACACCGAGATCGAGTCCCAGGGCTGAGAACCGGCTCCGCCCGCCATCGGTGATCGCCTCGGCCTCGCGATCCAGCGTGACACCTCGCTCCGCTCAGCGTCACCCACGCCGAGACCACTCGGACACCTGGATCGCGAAGCCACACTGAGGTACTAGTTCAAGCTGACCGCGTCCCCGGCCGACGCCTTCAACGAGGTGGTCGTGGTGCCGGGGAAGTACCAGCGCCAGCTGCCCGCCGAGGTCACGGTCACCTTGGTGGTCAGCTGGCCGACGTTACCCGTCGTGACGGTCTTGACCGTGGCGTAGTGGGCGGCGCCCTTCTTCCTGAACTGGAGTTTGACCTGCTGCCCGGGGAACCCGTGGTACTTGCGGTCCTCCCAGTTGGCCCGTGACAGCTTGCCGGTCACGGTCACCTTGGCGTTCTTGGCGACCTTCTCAGGTGCGATCACCGTGGTGAGCTGTGCGGCCCGCTTGACCTTGTACTCGGCGATGTGGTCGGAGATCCAGTAGTCGCCGTCGTTCGCCTTGACGGTGGCGTTGACCTGCCAGACGCCGGCGACCTTGTTGGAGTCGATGTCGTCGCTGTCGGCGATCCAGGCCGGGTCGATCGTCAGCGTGGCCCGGCACACCGAGGTCGTCGCGCTCTTCTTCGTGCAGGACGAGTCGTCGTTCCAGGTCGCGAAGGTGTAGCCGCTGGACTTGTTGAAGGTGCTGACGTGCGTGAGCCCCTTCACCCCCGAGTTGTCCTTGACGGTGATGTCGACCGGGTAGCGGATCGACTTCGCCGTGCCCACGATGACGTTGCCGCCGCCGTTGACGACGGTCTTCACCACCCGGACATCGCCTCGCCCCTCCGCGTGCGCCCCGGTCGCCGTCACCAGCACCAGGGCCGCGGCCCCACCGGCCGCGGCCCAGGCCGTTCTGCCTCTCATGATCCTCCCCTTGTCGTGTGCGTGCCAGGAGAGGCTACGTGATCAGGCCCTTTCCGCGGTGTTCGGTTTAAAGGCCGCGGTCGGCCCGCCCGGACAGGCCTCACAGACCCGACAGATCCGAGGCCGCCCACACAGTTCACCGGCGACCGCAAGCGCCCCCAGAGCGGTGCGCGTGCAAAGCCGAGGTCAGGTCGGAAGTTCGCGTCCACCCTGACGGTCCGTCACGAAATAACCGTGTTAACTCGGCGCGCACCCCCTTGCCAAGCCGAGATAGTACGTGCTCGGATTATCTCTGTCGGGCGGCACCCTACCGCCCCGAATCCGCTGCTCAACCGATGCACCGCGGGGTCGATGCGCCCTGCCTCCGCTCCCCTTCCCCCTCCACTCTCCCCCTGTTCGCTCTCCCTCCCGTCGCCGTGCCCGGAGCGTGCCTGCGCCATGTCCGCAGCCCGCCGAAGAGCCCGGTCGGCACCCCTCGGCGAAACCTGGAGAAGCCCGTGTTCGATCTTTCGTCCGTCGACCTGCTCGACGCCTTCACCCGTGAACTGCGGCTGTGCAAGCTGCGCAGCGACGAGCATGTCGTGGTGCTGTCCGAGCCCGGCAGTCGCGGCGACTACGTCGCGGCCGCGTTCGGCGCCGCCAAGGCCTGCGGGGCGCACGTCATCTCCGCGACCGTGCCGGGCGGCAGCCCCGCGCCGATGCCCAGCACCCACACCGGCGCCGGTCCGGGGCTGGTCTCCGTCCTCAACGACAGCACCGCGCAGGACCTGCTCAAGTCGGCCGACCTGGTCGTCGACCTGACCCGCGAGGGGTTCATCCACGCGCCGGTCCAGCAGGAGATCCTGCGCGCCGGCACCCGCATCATCTTCGTCTGCGACGCCCCCGACGTGCTGATCCGCAACCTCCCCAAGGAGGGCGACAAGGCGGAGGTGCTGGAGGGCGTCGGCCTGCTCAAGCGGTCGTCCGTCATGCGGGTCACCTCGGACGCCGGAACCGACCTCACCGTCCAACTCGCCGGTTCCAAGCCGGAGTTCCAGTGCGGCTTCGCCGACGACCCGGGCCGCTGGGACCACTGGCCCAGCACGATGGTGCTGTGCTGGCCGGAGATCTCCGACGGGCAGATCGTGCTCGCCGAGGGCGACATCCTGCTGCCCTTCAAGGAGTACGTCCGCTCCCCCGTCACCCTGCAGATCGCCGGCGGGCACATCGAGAAGGTGTCCGGCGGCGCCGAGGCCGAACTGCTGTCGACCTTCTTCGAGGACGCCCGGGACCAGTGGGCGCGCAGCCTCTCCCACATGGGGTGGGGTCTGATGCGTACCGCCGACTGGTTCGCCACGGCGATGTACGGCAAGGACGACCTGATGGGCATGGACGCCCGCGCCTTCGCCGGCAACTTCCTCTGGTCGACGGGTCCGCACCCGGTCCTCGGCCGTGAGTCGTACGCCCACCTCGACATCGCGATGCGCGGCTGCACCGTGACGGTCGACGACATCGAGGTCGTCACCGACGGGAAACTCACCGAGCGCTGACCGCGCCGGCCCTCTCCCACGAGCCCAACCACCGAACCACCCGTACCCGCACGCGAGTTGGAGGAAGTGTGGCGCCCAGCCAGTCGTACGAAGTCACCGTCGTCGGAGGAGGTCTCGGCGGGCTCACCACCGCGTTGGCACTGCGGCAGCGTGGTCTGCGGGTCACCGTCCTGGAGCAGGCGTCCGAGCTCGGCGAGGCCGGGGCGGGCATCCAGACGGCGCCCAACGCGAGCCGGGTGCTGATGGGGCTCGGACTGCGGCGGCAGATGGAGGCCATCCGCACCGAGCCGCTCGATCAGGTGCGGCGGCGGTGGCAGGACGGCCGCATCGTCGGGCTGACCTCACTGGGACAACGCGTCAAGGACCAGTTCAACGCCCCCTACTGGCACTACCACCGGGCCGATCTCCATCGCATCCTGCTGGACGCCTGCGTCGACCCCGCCGGTCCCGGCCCCGTCGTCCGGGTGCACACCGGGAGCAAGGTCGTCGACCTGGACCGCACCGACCCCGAACGTCCCGTCGCGGTCACTGAGGACGGGTGCCGGCACGTCGGCGACGCGCTCATCGGCGCCGACGGCATCCGCTCTCGGACGCGTGATCTGATGGGCGCCCCCGACACCCTGCTGTTCTCCGGCGAGATGGCCTACCGGGCTCTGATCCCAGGGGAGTTGATCGCCGCCGACCCGGCGACGCGCTGGCTCGTGGACCGGTTCCAGAGCACCATCTGGTACGGACCCGACCGGCACCTCGTGCACTACATGATCCGCGGCGGCGAGTACCTCAACGTCGTGGCGTGTGTGCCCTGCACGGACGAGGTCGCCGCGAAGTGGAGTGTGTCCGCGACCGCGCAGGACCTCGTGGACGCGTTCCCCGGCTGGGACGACCGGGTCCCGGCCATGCTGTCGAAGGCGAAGGAGGACGTCTCCGCCTTCGCGCTCCACCACCGGCGCCGCGACCCGGTGTGGACGGACGGCCGGGTCGCCCTCCTCGGCGACGCCTGCCACGCGATGCTCCCCTACCAGGCGCAGGGCGCCTCGCAGGCCATGGAGGACGCCGCCGTACTGGCCGAGGAACTCGGCGCGGTCACGGCGGCCGGCGTCGAGGGAGCACTGCGTCGCTACGTCGACCGTCGTGCCAAGCACGCCGGCATGGTGCAGGACGCCTCCCTGCGCAACAAGACCTTCTACCACCTGCCCGACGGCCCCGAACAGCGGGCCAGGGACAAGAAGTTGAGGAACTTCGACGGGGAGTCGGACCTGTCCTACGACTGGCTGTGGTCGGGCACCCCGCTCAACGACCCGGATCTCGGCGCGTTCTCGTACCAGTTCGCCCGCTGAGCCCTTCCCTCTTTCCCCCCGCACTTTCCCCTCAAGAACGTCAACGCGACCCCGTGGAGCGAACGTGAAAACAGGCGATCAGATCGTTCAGGAACTGCCCTGGAGATGGTCCGTCCAGGGAAAGATCTTCATCATCGGTGGCCTCGGCTACCTCTTCGACGCGTACGACATCGCCCTCAACGGCTTCCTGATGCCGCTCGTGGGCGAGCACTTCGGCCTCTCGCTGAGCGAACGCGGGTACGTCGCCACCGCCAACCTCGTCGGCATGGCCGTAGGTGCCATCGCCTGGGGCTCGGTCGCGGACCGCATCGGCCGGAAGAAGGCCTTCAGCGTCACGCTGCTGGTCTTCGCCCTCTTCTCCGTCCTCGGCGCGCTCTCGCCCACGTACCCGGTCTTCCTCGCGCTGCGCTTCCTCGCGGGCATCGGCCTCGGCGGCTGCATACCGGTGGACTACGCGCTGGTGAGCGAGTTCTCGCCGCGCAAGTACCGGGGCCGGGTGCTGACCGGGCTCGATGTGTGGTGGCCGGGGGGCGTCACGCTGTGCGGGTTCGTGTCGACGGCGATGCTGTCGCTCGACGGGAACTGGCGGTGGATGCTGACGACGATGGTCCTGCCCGCGCTGCTGCTCTTCTGGGCGCGCCGAGGCATCCCGGAGTCGCCCGTCTACCTGGCGAAGAAGGGCCGCGAGACGGAGGCCAGGCAGGTCATCGACGACCTGGTCGCCCGTACCGGCGCGCCGGCCGTGCTGTACACGATCCCGGAGCCCGTCGCCGAGACCGGTCCGCGCGGAGTGGCCGCCGCGGCGGAACAGCTGCGCCGCGTATGGAAGTTCAGCCCGCGCATCACCTCCGCGGCCTGGGCGTTGTTCGCCACCATCATGCTGGTCTACTACGCGGCCCTGAGCTGGATGCCGACGATCCTCAAGGACGAGGGTCTCGGTGACACGGCGGCTTTCATGAAGACCACCCTGATGAGCGGTGTCGGAATCGTCGGTGTGCTGGTGTCCACGGCGCTCGTCGACATCGTCGGCCGCAAGTGGCTGATCGGGGTCTCGGCTCCGGTCGCGTCCGCCGCGCTGGTCGTGTTCGCGCTGGTGATGAAGATGCCGACCGGGTCCGTCGTGGCGATCGCCGTCTTCGGCTTCCTGATCCAGCTCACGGTTCCCGTCCTGTACGCCTACGCCTCGGAGCTGTACCCCACCGAACTGCGGGCCAGCGGCTTCGGCTGGGCCTCCTCGGTCAGCCGGGCGCTCACCGGATTCGCCCCGTTGCTGTTCGGTTCGCTCATGTGGCCCGCGCTGGGGCTGGCGACGACCTTCGCGGTCCTGGGGGTCGCGGTGCTGCTGGCCGTCGTGTGGATGGCGTTCGCGGCGCCGGAGACGAAGGGCCGGGTCCTGGACGCCGACGAGGAGGAGACGCCGACGGCCCGCGCACCTCTGGGCATCGCCGAGCAGGCGGCGCTCTGAGCCGACCCCGGCCCTCCCGGGCCGCCCAGTCACCTTACGGAGGACCATGAAGCCCGCTCCCTTCCAGTACCACAGGGCCCGCGACGTCGACGGTGCCGCGCGACTGCTTGCCGAACTCGGCGAGGACGCCAAGGTCATCGCCGGCGGACAGAGTCTCGTCGCGATGATGAACTACCGGCTGGCCCGGCCGGGGCACCTCGTCGACATAGCCGGCCTGCGGGAACTGGACCGGATGCACCGGGACGCCGACGGCGCGCTGCGCATCGGGGCGCTCACCACCCACCACACGGTGGAGAGCGACCCGGCCGGGGTACTGGAGGCGGGCTTCGAGGTCCTGAACAGGGCCATGACCTGGATCGGGCACCTCCCGATCCGTACCCGTGGCACGGTGGGCGGCAGCATGGCGCACGGCGACGCCACCGCCGAGTGGTGCCTGCTCGCGGTGACGCTCGGCGCGGAGTTCGTGGCACGCGGGCCGCGGGGAGAGCGCACGATCGCCGCCGGGGACTTCTTCCTCGGCTACTACACGACGGCCCTCGACCCGGACGAGATCCTCGTCGAGATCGTCTTCCCGCGTCCCGCGCCGCACGCCGCGCTCACCGAATTCGCCGAGCGGCGCGGGGACTTCGCCCTGGTGGCCGCCGCCGTCGACCTCGATGTGGCGGACGGCGAGGTGCGCTCCGGGCGGGTCGCGCTCGGCGGGGTGGCATCCGCGGCCGTCCGAGTGCCGGAGGCGGAGGCCGTGCTGGCGGACGGCGGTTCGTTCGCGGCCTGTGCGTCGGCCGCGGCGCAGGCCGTGGAGCCGCCCGCGGACGCGTCCGGCAGCACCCACTACCGCAGGCAACTCGTCCGGACCCTGGTCCGCCGCGCCTGCGAGGAGGCCGTGTCCTCATGAGCGATGTCCCCATGAACGAACGGAAGTTGGTCGGCAGGGCCGTTCGCCGCCGCGAGGATCCCCGACTGCTCACCGGGCGCGGCCGGTTCGTCGACGACATCGCCCTGCCCGGCATGCTGCACGCCCAGTTCGTGCGCAGCACCGTCGCCCACGCGGAGCTGGCCTCGGTGGACGTGTCGGCGGTCCTCCAAATCCCGGGCGTCGTCGCGGCGTTCACGGCCGAGGACCTGGAGCTGGGCGACATCGTCGCCCAACTGGGGCGCCCGCTCTCGGAGTTCGTACCGACCGCCATGCCGGTCCTGGCCCGCGACAAGGTCCGCTACGTCGGTGAGCCGATCGCGATCGTCGTGGCCCGCGACGCGTACGCGGCGGAGGACGGCCTGGAGGCGGCGAAGATCTCGTACATCTCGCTGCCCCCGGTCATGTCCGAGGAGGCGGCGTTCGCGGCCGACGCCCCCCTCGTCCACGCCGAGGCCGCGCACAACACCCTGGTGGACGTCTCGCTGTTCGCGACGGACGGCATCGACGGGATCTTCGCGTCCGCGCCCTGTGTCGTCGAGGTCGACACCAGGACCGGACGGCAGAACGCCCTGCCGCTGGAGACCCGGGGCGCCGTGGCCCACTGGGACGACCGCGAGGAACAGCTCGTCCTGCACACCTGCACCCAGATCCCGCACCAGGTACGGACGGTGGCGTCCCGCTGTCTGCGTCTCGACGAGCGCGCCGTGCGGGTCGTGGTGCCCGACATGGGCGGCGGGTTCGGCCAGAAGTGCGTGGTCGGCCGCGAGGAGATCGCCGCCGCGGCAGCGGCCCTACGACTGCGCCGGCCGGTGAAGTGGATCGAGGACCGCAAGGACGCCCTGACCGCCTCCTTCCTCGCCCGCGAACAGCACTACCGGGCTCGCGCGGCCTTCGACGCCGACGGCAGGATCCTCGCGCTCGACACGGACGTGGTCTGCGACATGGGCGCCTACTCCTGCTACCCCTTCACGGCGGGCATCGAGCCGCTGATGGCGTCCGCCGAGATGCCCGGCGTCTACAAGGTGCCCGCCTACCGGGTGCGGGGCCGTGCGGTCACCACCAACAAGGCCCCCACCGGGCCGTATCGCGGGGTGAGCCGGCCCCAGTACGTCATGGTCATGGAGCGGCTCTTCGAGCGCGCCGCCCGTGAACTGGCCCTGGATCCGGTCGAGATCCGCCGCCGCAACGTCATCACCGACTTCCCGTACACGGGCGTCAACAACATCACCTACGACCCGGGCTCCTACCTGGAGTCGCTCAACCTCTGCGAACTGCTCGTGCGGGCGGAGGGCTGGTACGAGAAGCAGGCAGCGGCTGCGGCCGAGGGCCGGCACCTCGGCATCGGCTACTCGTGCTTCAGCGAGCGCACCGGCTACGGCTCGGCGGCCTTCGCGCAGCGCAAGATGAAGGTGGTGCCCGGCTTCGACATCTCCGAAGTACGGATGGACACCAGCGGCACGGTCACCTTCACCACCGGCACCATGAACCACGGACAGAGCCACGAGACGACGATGGCACAGATCGTCGCCGACGAACTCGCCCTGGACATCGCCAAGGTGAGGCTCCATCAGGGCGACACCGACCGCATCACCTACGGCTTCGGCACCTTCGCCAGCCGTTCCATCACCATCGGCGGCAGCGCCGTACGCCTGGCCGCCGCGAAACTCGGCGACAAGCTGCGCGCGATCGCCGCCGCCCGCTGGGAAATCACCCCTGGCGAGGTGGAGTTGACGTCCGGCGCGGCCCGTCGCCGTAACGCCTCCGACGTCCTCACCTACGAGCAGATCGCCGACATCGCCTATCTCCAGGCCCACTTGCTGCCCAAGGACATCGAGCCGGGCCTGTCGGTCACCGCCACCTTCGACGTCTTCAACGACGGCACCTTCTCCAACGCCACCCACGGCTGCGTCGTCGAACTCCACGCGGACACAGGGCAGGTGGAGATCCTGCGGTACGTGTGTGTCGAGGACTGCGGGGTCGCCGTCAACCCGCAGGTCGTGGAGGGGCAGTGCCGTGGGGGCATCGCGCAGGGCATCGCCGGTGCGCTGTTCGAGCAGGTGACGTACGACGCCCAGGGCGAACCGTCGGCGACCGGCTTCATGGACTACAAGGTGCCCACCGCGCACGAGATCCCGGACGTGCTGATCCACCATCTGGAGACGCCCTGCGCGTTCACGGAGACGGGCGCGAAGGGGGCCGGCGAGGGCGGCACGATCGGGGCACCCGCCGCCGTCCTCAACGCCGTCAACGACGCGCTGCGCCCGACCGGCGTCGAACTCGACCACACACCGATCACCCCCGAGACCGTGCACCGCGCCCTGAACGGCGCTCCGAGCCTGGAGTTGTCCTCATGAACACCGACCCCGTGGTGACACATCCGCCGCTCCAGCTCATCGCCCTCGACGTCAACGGCGAGCAGCACGAAGTGATCACCGAGCCCCGCCGCACCCTCGTCGACGTACTCCGCCACGACCTCCGGCTGACCGGTACGCACGTCGGCTGCGAGCACGGCATCTGCGGCGCCTGCACGGTGCTGGTCGACGAGCGGCCCGTCCGCGCCTGCCTGATGTTCGCGGCCCAGGCCGAAGGAGCCCGGATCCGCACGGTCGAGTCGCTGTCGGACAGTGAGGGCGGCTTGAACGATCTGCAACGGGCGTTCACCGAGCACCACGCGTTGCAGTGCGGGTTCTGTACGCCCGGTTTCCTGATGCTCGCCGACGGGTTCCTCGCCGAACGGCCGGAGGCGACCAAGGAGGAGATCCGCGAAGTGGTGGCTTCGAACCTGTGCCGGTGCACCGGCTACCAGACCATTGTCGAGGCGATCGACGCCTGCGCGACGGCCCGACGCGGGGCCTGCGCCACCCCCTGTGACGTGCCTGCCGACAAGGAGCACTGACCCATGCAGCTCACCAACACGGTGCCGATCAACGCCTCCCCCGACGACGTCTTCGCCCTGATGAACGACGTCGAACGGGTCGCGTCCTGCATGCCGGGCGCGGCACTCGACGGGCAGGACGGCGACGCCTGGCGGGGCCGGGTGAAGATCCGGGTCGGTCCCATCAGCGCCTCCTACGCGGGCACCGTCCGCTTCCTGGAGACCGACGCCGAGAAGCGGCGACTGCGGGTGCACGCGCGCGGTACGGACACCCATGGCAGCGGGGACGCGGAGGCGGAGGTCGCGCTCGAAGTTCTCGCGGCGCCCGAGGGAGCGCTGCTCCAGCTCTCCACGGACCTGGTGATCCGCGGCAAGATCGTCCAGTTCGGCAAGGGCGCGATCGTCACGGTGTCGGACCGGATCCTCCAGCAGTTCGCACGAAACCTGGGAAGCCTGCTGGACCAGGACCGGGCGGCCGGGCCGTCTTCGCCCGCGGCCTCGACTCCGACGACTTCCGCAGCCGCGCGGCCGGCCATCGCCCAGGACTCCGACCTCGACGGCCTGGCGATGCTGCTCGGCCCGCGGGCCGCCAAGTACGGCCTGGTGGCAGGGGTGTTCGCCCTCGGTGTCCTGGAGGGCTGGCTGCTCGGCCGACTCGGCGCCCAGGCACGGGAGTTGCGGACACTGCGGAGGACGTCATGAGCGAGGCCCAGTACGGGCGGGACACGGAACAGACCTACGAGCGGGCCGGATTCGGCGCACCCGTGCGCCGCGGCAGCAGCCCCGCGATCATCGTCGTCGACCTCACCCGCGGTTTCACCGAACCGGCCTTCCCCTCGGGCGCCGACCTCACCGAAGTCGTCGGTGCCACCGGCAGGTTGATCGCGGCGGCGCGTCCGGCCGGCGTACCGGTGGTGTTCACCGCGATCGCCTACACACCGGCCGAGGCGGCGGGCGACGCCGTCACCTGGCTGCACAAGTCGCGGGGCATGCGGAGCCTGGTCGAAGGCGGCGACGAGGTCGCGCTGGACCCACGGCTCCCCCGGGTGCCGCAGGACCATCTGATCGTGAAGAAGGGCGCGTCCGCGTTCTTCGGTACGTCCCTGGCCGCCCTGTTGACCGGACTCGGCCGCGACACGGTGCTGGTGTGCGGCGCGACGACCAGCGGTTGCGTACGGGCCACCGCCGTGGACGCCGTGCAGTCCGGGTTCTCGGTGCTGGTGCCGAGGGAGTGCGTCGGTGACCGCGCGCCGGGTCCGCACGAGGCGAACCTCTTCGACATCCAGGCCAAGTACGGCGACGTGATCGACCTCAAGGACGCCGTCGGCTACCTCGAAGGACTGCCGAGGACAGCCCCGTAACCCCCTTGCCGCTCCGCCCACTTGGAGATCCCCATGCCCCCACCCACCCGCCTGCTCGCGCAGTCCGCACTCGCCGATCTCGCCGACGTCCCCGCCACCAGCCGCTGGGTCCGCTCGGGCGGCGCACGCCTGCACGTCCTGGACTACGGGGGTCACGGCGTCCCGCTGGTCGTGTTGCCCGGCATCACCAGTCCGGCCGTCGCGATGGACTTCGTGGCCCGTGAACTGACGTCGCTCGTACGGCCGTTGGTCGTCGACGTCCGTGGGCGCGGGCTGTCCGACGGCGGTGGATCGTACGGGCTGGAGGAGTACGCCGAGGACACCGAGGCCGTCGTCGCGGGCCTCGGTCTGCACCGGCCGGTCCTCTTCGGGCACTCCATGGGCGCGCGGATCGCGGCCGTGACCGCCGTCCGGGCCAAGGTGGCGCTGCGGGGCACCGTGCTGGGCGACCCGCCGATGAGCGGCCCCGGACGTGGGCCCTATCCCACGTCCCTGGACGTCTTCCTCGACCAGCTGGCGCAGGCGCGGCGCGGCACCGACGCGGACGAGGTGGCCCGGTCCTGGCCGCGCTGGCCACGCCGGGAGCAGGAGCTACGGGCGCGCTGGCTGGCGAGTTGCGACCCGGAGGCCGTCACGGCCACGCACCGCGGCTTCGAGAGCGAGGACTTCTTCGAGTGGTGGCCCTCCGTGCCCGGGCCCACGGCACTTCTGTACGGCGCGGACAGCCCGGTCGTCACCGCTCAGGGCGCGGCGGAAGCGGCCCGGCTCCTGCCGTCGGCCGTACTGGCCGAGGTCCCGGACGCCGGCCACATGCTGTTCTGGGACAGCCCGCGCGCCGCACTCGCGGCCCTGCGCCAGGTGCTGCGTCCGATGCTGGTGTGACGTCGGCGCGCGGGTTCCCGGAGATCGCCCCTCCGGCTGACGACTCGATCAAGTGCCGTGCTTAAGTGGGCGTCATGGGTGACGAAACCACAGCCCCGACGTCCACGCCTCCCGGGCCTCCCCCGGAGCTCACCGCCGCGCCCGGCTACCAGGTCCGCCGCCTCTACCAGGCGTATCTGGCGGTCTGGATCCGTGCCGTCGACCCGACGCTCACGGGCCCGCAGTTCGCGGTGCTCCAGGCCGTGGACGCGGCTCCGGGGAGCGACCAGCGTTCCATGGCGTCGGCGGTCTCCCTGGACACGTCGACGATGGCGGATGTCGCCCGGCGCCTGGAGAACCGGGGCCTGATCGTGCGCAGGACGGCCGCGGACGACGGCCGGCGCAAGCTGCTCTATCTCACGGAGGAGGGCGAGGAGACCCTCCACGACGCGAACCTCCGCGCCCGGCAGCTCGACGAGCGGCTTCTTGAGCCGTTCGGGCCGGAGCAGCGCGAGCACATCATGCACCTGTTCACGTCCCTCGCCGACCACTGGGAGGGACTCACCGAGGGCTCCTGACTCCGCGGCGGCGGTTTCCGGATCCCCGGTGGCCGACCACACCCGGAGGATCCCGTGACCGATCACCACATCGGCATGATCGTGCCCAGCTCGAACCTGACCATGGAGACGGAACTGCCGCGCATGATGCGGCAGCGGGAGTCCCTGGTCCCGGAGGACCGGTTCGTCTTCCACAGCAGCCGTATGCGCATGCGGCACGTCACGCCCGAGCAGCTGCGCGCCATGAACGCGCAGACCGGGCGAGCGGCACTGGAACTGGCCGACGCCCGGCCCGATGTCGTCGTCACGGCCTGCCTCGTGGCGATCATGGCGCAGGGGTCCGGGTACCACTGCACCGCCGAGGACGAGATCACCGATGTACTGCGCACCGAGGGTTCACAGGCCCCCGTGGTGTCGAGCGCGGGCGCTCTCCTCGACGGCATCAGGGCGCTTGAGGCCCGCCGGGTCGCGATCGTCACGCCGTATCTGAAGCCGCTCACGCAGCTCGTGGCCGACTACATCGAGGACGCGGGCATCGAGGTGGTGGACGCGCTGAGCCTGGAGGTACCGGACAATCTGGCCGTCGCCCGCCTCGACCCCGCCGATCTGCGCGAGCACTGGCGACGCCTGGATCTGTCACGGGCCGACGCGCTCGTCCTGTCCGCCTGTGTCCAGATGCCTTCGCTGCCGTCGATCCAGCCGGTGGAGGAAGCGGCGGGGCTTCCCGTGCTCTCGGCGGCCACCGCGACGGCGTACCGCGCCCTCGTCGAACTGGGCCTGCCCGCGGTCGTTCCCGGCGCGGGCAGCCTGCTCAGCGGCCGGGCCGGGGCCGGAGGCCAGGAAGGGGCAGGTCCTGGGCGGCCGTGACGGACAGCGTGGAGGGAGCCGGTGTCCTCGCGCGGACGAGCGGCTGGAAGACTGGACGCCTGTGACACATTCTGATCTCGCTCGCCGTATCCATGCCGCCTCTCATCTGACGGGGCGTTTCACGCTTCGGTCCGGACGAACTGCCACGGAGTACTTCGACAAGTACCGGTTCGAGGGCGACCCGGTCCTGCTGGACGAGATCGCCCGGCGGATGGTTCCGCTGGTGCCTTCCGGCACCGAGGTCCTGGCCGGCCTGGAGATGGGCGGCATCCCGGTGGTGACCGCGCTCGGCCGACACACGGGCCTGCCCTGCGCGTTCGTGCGGAAGCAGGCCAAACCGTACGGCACCTGCCGTCTCGCCGAAGGAGCCGAGGTCGAGGGCCGTCGGGTGCTGGTCGTCGAGGACGTGGTCACCAGCGGCGGACAGATCGTGCTGTCGACCGCGGACCTGCGTGGTCTGGGGGCTCAGGTCTCTACGGCTCTGTGCGTGATCGACCGTGAACAAGGCGGCGCCGAGGCCCTCGCGGCCGAGGACATCGGGCTGTTGTCGCTGCTGACGGCCGGAGATCTGCGCGCTGCCGCCGCCTGATCTGCGGGCGGTCGGCCGGCGGCATTCGTTCGCCTCGCTCAGCGGTCCCGACTCCCGGGCCCACTACGCCACGAAGCGCGCAGATCTCCGGCCGTCAGCAGCGAACTGCACGAGTCGGGTCAGGCCATGTCGTCCAGTGGACGCAGCTCGTCGGCGTAGGAGACCGCGGTGCGGCGGAGGATCCCGTTGCGAGCGACCGCGTACTGGCCCATCCGCCACAGCGGCGGAGAGTAGGTGTGGATCGACACGCTCCCGGCATCGCGTCCGGTGAGCCGGTGGATGTGGTCGGGGCCGAAGCAGAAGACCTGACCGGCCGACACCTCGGTCGCCAGGCTCGGCACGCCGACGGCCAGATTGTGTTCGACGAGTGCTCCCTCGGCCACCGCCACGGCGCCGGACGAAACATCGTGATCGTGCCAGCCGGTGTCGTTCCGCGGCGTCCAGCACAGCACCCAGACATCGACATGGGCGTCCCGGTACAGCGAGACGTAGTGCCGCTTGTCGTCGTCGAAGGCCACGTGCTCACGCCAGCTGCCGGGGTCCGCGGCGATCGACGAGGCCAGTTCCAGCAGTTCCCGCTTGTCCAGGTCGCGGCCCGGGAGCGCGTCGAGAGTGACGGCCGCCCGCACCCGGTGCCACGGCTCGGCATCGCGGGCGGCTGCGGTGTCGAGGTCGTGGGACGGCAGCGGTGCGGTCATGGTCGTACTCCTTCGAGTAGGAGGTGGTGTGGATTGCCGACGCGTGCGGCACGCACGGCGGTCGTACGACGAAGGATCGTGCACGGGACCAGGCACAACTGGCCGACGAGGCATTCCGGACACGGGTGTTGGCGAATGGCGGTCGCACTGTGTCCGCTCGTGCCGTCTCTTTGGTTAAGCGCTTCAGTGATGCGTTCCAGTGAAGCGCTTAAGTCAAGCCGGTGTCAATGTGCGCCGAGGGTCGCTCCGCTCCGGACGGCAGGAGCGGCTCGCCAGTTCATCGAGTCGTTACACTGGCGACGTGCCAAAACAGCCGCGGCGGATCACCCTGCGCGACATCGCGGAGGAGACCGGGCTCTCCGCCGCCGCGGTGTCCTACGCGCTCCGCGGTCTTCAAGTACCGCCCGAGACCCAGCGACGCGTCCGCGAGGTGGCCGATCGGCTCGGCTACCAGGCGGACCCGATCGCCCGCGCCCTGGCCTCCGGTCGCACCGGGTATGTCGGAGTGCTGTGCGGGTCGCTCGCCGACGTCTGGCAGCAGGACCTCGCCGCCGCCCTGGGCCGCAGGTTCCTCGGCGTCGGCCGGCACGCGCTGATCGTCGACGCCTCCAACGACCCCGAGCTTGAGGCGACGCTCGCCTCCCAACTGGCCGACCAGCGGGTGGACGCGCTGATCGTGCTGCCGGTCGACCCGGCCGCCGCGCACTGGAAGGAGGTCGCCCGGCGGACGGTGCTGACGTCCATCGGTGACGGACTGCCAGGTGCGGCCACCGCGGCGGAGGTCGTTTTCGACAACGAGGCCGGGGTCACCGACGCCTTCCACCGACTCGTCGACTGCGGTCACCGCAGGATCGCCGTCATGACCCCGAGCCGACCCACCACCCCCGACCGCCCCGCCGAGGTGATCGCCCATCGGGTCGCGCGGAGTCTCGGGCTGGACGTCACACTCCACCCCTCACCGCACGACCTGGACGGCGCCACCGCCGTGGCGCGGACCGTACTGGGCTCCGCGAATCCGCCGACCGCGTTTCTGTGCCTGGCCGATTCGATGGCCTACGGCGTCTATGCCGGGGCCCGGGAGCTGGGACTCGAAGTACCGGACGACGTCTCGGTCATGGGCTTCGACGACCACCCGTTGTCGCGGCTGTTGACACCGCCGCTGTCCAGCTACCGGTGGCCCGCCGACCTGCTGGTGGACCTGGTGGTCAAGCGCACGGTCAAAGCGATCGACGAGAACAAACTCAGCCGTCGCAAAGTCCTGCCTCCGGCGGCGAAGCCACGCGGTTCGGTCGCGCCGCCGAGGACCGCACGCCGGTAGACCGGCAGACGGGCACAGGGCTCACGTTCCGGGAGTGCCTACGCCGTCCAGCCCTTCGCCGCCTGCGAGACGCGCCCGGACGATGATGTGCGGGTCGCGGGGAGCGGGTACGGCGAGGGTGCGAGATCGCTTCGTGGTCGTGATGTCGCCGCTCACTGTGAGGCTGGTGACGGTGCGGCTGTCGGCGGCCAGCGCGTACCAGTGGCCGTTCGGAGAGCACCAGCCGCTCGCGGCCACGACGTGCTGACCGAACCGGCCGCAGGCCACGGTCTCGCGGGCGCGGGTCCACACGGTGTGGCCGCCTCCGTCGGGCAGGGCCTGAGAGCCGGTGGCCTCGCGACGTTCACGAGAGATGACGTCAGAGATCCCATCCTCGAATCCGCACGGCGAAGCAGTGCAGGTTGTGGCTCGGTGAAGGGGATCCGAGAGAAAGAGGACGGGCCCGGGCAGGTGGGTTGATCGGGCCGCGAACATTGATCGCTGCCGAGCCTGGTGATTGGCTGGCCCGCATGACTGAGTTGGGACCCGTCGCCTGGCCCCCTGCCCCGATCAGGACCGAGCGGCTTGTACTCCGTGAGCCCGAGGCCCAAGACCGTGCGGCAGTCATCGAGTTGTTCACCTCGCCTGAGGTGGGCACCTACATCGGTGGCCCTCGACAGCGTGACGAGTTCGAGAGTGCGGTGCCCGAGGCGCCCAAGCGGCGCCCGGGCCTCTTCGTGGTCGAACTCGACGGGACGATGATCGGGATCGTCACGCTCGACCGGCGCGACCCGAAGCATCCGGTCCACGCCTGCCCCGGGACCTCGGAGGCCGAACTCGGCTACATGTTCCTGCCGCAGGCGTGGGGACACGGGTACGCCGCGGAGGCGTGCGCGGCGGTACTCGACTGGTGCACCGGAGCGCTGCCAGGTGAGCCGGTGGTGCTCACCACCCAGACCGCCAACCAGCGCTCGATGCGCCTCGCGGCGAAGCTGGGGTTCACCGAGGTCCAACGGTATGAGGATTGGGGCGCCGAGCAGTGGTTCGGGATGTGGTCCCCGGTCGAGCTGTTCGGCTGAGGCCGGTGGACCGACTCACTCACACCAGAGCGCGTCAACAGGCCATCGCAGCCGCTGAATCGGCCACTGTATGGGGCGCCCATAGACACCGACGACCGAGCACGCATCATGATCGGATACCGGCGGCGCACAAAGCGGGGGGGGGAAGAAGATGGCAACTCCAGCAGAAACCGAATCCCACCAGATCGCGGACTCCGCGAGAGCTTCGCAGCCATCCGGCGGACTGATCATCTTCTTGAACGGCACATCCAGTTCAGGGAAGTCGAGTATCGCCAGGGAGCTCCTCCCGGTCCTGGACGACACGTACTTCCACATGCCGGTCGACGCCTTTCATGCCATGCGGGCTCGCCGGGACATCGCACCGGACGAAGTGCCCTCCATGCTCAGGCGCACCTGGATGGGCTTCCACCGCGCGGTCGCCGGCATGGCTGCCGGCGGCAACAACATCGTGGTCGACCACGTCCTGAGCGAGCAGTGGCGTCTGCTCGACTGCGTCGCCCTGTTCGCCCCCGAAGACGTGGTACTGGTCGGCGTGCACTGCCCCTTGCCAGAACTGCAGCGGCGCGAGCAGGAGCGCGGGGACCGCCCTCCGGGCCTGGCCGCACGCCAGATCGCCCAGGTCCATGCCCATGGCCTCTACGACATCGAGTGCGACACGAGCACCGCCAGTCCGGCCGACTGCGCTCAGCAGATCAAGAACTTCCTACCGCATCGCCCGACCCCCACAGCATTCGAAAAACTGAGGGCGAACCCCTCGCTCGCCCAGCCACCGGTCGCCTGACCGCCCAGCGATCACGGGAAGCCGCCACGATAGCGATCATTGGGGCGTGATTCGAGAGAGTGTTCTGGTCCGGCCCATTGTCCGCGCTCGTTCGGGCCGGGCATTCGGATGTCAGGCTCAGCGCCCGCTGTGACGCCGCCTCGTGTCCGGCCCGCGGCGGAACGTCCACACGTGTGCATGACCGCTACGAGCTCAGCCCGCAAAAGCTTTTGCGCGAGCCGTTATCCGGATGGTGGGGTGGCACGGTGATCAACCACGATGAGACGGGCGCTGTCCGACCGTTGACCCTGGCCTGGGTGGGCCGGTTTCTGAAGGCCGGCGAACGGATCGTCAAAACCGAGGTTTTGCACGGCGGCATCACCGCCGAAATGCGGCGGCTGACCGTCGGAACGCAGGATGGAGACATCCGCGACCTGGTACTGCGGACCTTCATCGACCCGTACTTCGTGGAGCACGCCGAGGACCTGCTGAATCGGGAGGCCGACGCCCTCACCCTGCTCGCGGGGACGGACGTGGCGGCTCCCGGACCGGTCGCGGTTGATCCGACCGCCTCGCATTGCGAGTATCCGTCGCTCCTCATGACACATCTGGCGGGCCGGACAGTCCTCGGCGATGAGGGGCTGGAGGCGCGCATCCCCCTGCTGGCCCGTCAACTCGTGGCGATCCATGCGTTACGACCCGCCGAGCGGCCCCAGGAGTACAAGGCGTGGACGACCGCCGACGCCGTCGTCCCTCCGGACGGCGCCGACGTGGCGGCATGGGCCGCGGCGATCGACGTGATCCGTAAGCCTGCGCCGCCCTATGAAGGGCGTTTCCTGCACCGGGACTTCCACCCCGGCAACGTGCTGTTCGACATGTCACCCCCATGCATGCCAGGTCCGCGGATAACCGGGGTCGTCGACTGGGTGCAGACCTCCTGGGGCCCGGCGGACCTCGATGTGGCGCACTGCTCCACCAACCTCGCGATGCTGCACGGCCCGGCCTGGGGCCTGCGGTTCGCCGACGCGTACGAGGAGGCCGGCGGGGTCCTGGCGTCGGCGGCGAGCGAGCGGTTGTACTGGCGCTTGCTGGACGCGCTGGCATTTGCGGGTGGCGTGGCGCTCGTGGTCCGGCCGTGGCAGCAGGCCGGGAGGGTGGAGCTGACGACGCGGGCGGTGGAGGAGCGGCTGGATGCCTATGTCGTCGCCCTGATGGACGCGCTGGGCTGAACCAAGGCGGTCCGCGGCTTGCGGGATCGACACCATCGACGTCGAGAAGGTGACCATCGCGTTCGGCACGGTCGACATCGCGCTGAGGGACCGGTCGGCCGGTGAGGTCTGCCCGCACTGGAGCGTGTCGAACTCACGCCGACAGGACGGGCGGTGCCCGGCCCGCCGCGCACACTCGTATGCCTCTGTCATCACGGACGGCGAATGCCACCAGCCCCTCGACACCCTGCCTGGCCGCGAACCGGCGCCACCAACGGCATGGCTGACCGCGCGACAGGCCGAAGAAGGCCGAAGAGAAACGCGATGCGGGAACGGCGGCGGATGTGCGAGCCTTCCTTTCCCGGACGCCGACCGAGAAGACGCTGATGACCCGCGATGATGCCCTCAAGCAGCTCAGCCACATCGCGCACGAACGGGCATTCGGTAGACACGTCGGATCCGACCGGCTCATCCAGGCAGGGCTTGACGCACTCGTCGCCGAGGTCGACAGTCCCTCCCTTGCCATGTCGGCCGGCCTCCTTCGGAGCGAGGAATCCGAAGCGCCTGCGCTCTTCGACCAGGTACTGGAAGAGCTGGGACTGGTCTTCCGTCCGCCCGGCGACCCCAGGGCCGCAAAGTGGGCGATGGCCCACTGGATCGCCGGTCAGATAGCCGACGGAACTCTCGATCCCGCCGCCGGCACCCACCTCATCTGGTCAGACATCGCCTACGACCTCGGCTACCCCGAAGAACTGCAGTCCCTCGTCTCATGCGCTCTCAACCTGGACGAATGGGAGGAGAGCTCGGGAGTCTCCGTCGAGGAACTCAACAGGGAAACAATCGAGGCGGCGAAGCAGTTTCTGCGCAAGAGGCCGGTGAACGATCGATTCCGTGTTTGCTGGATCCCGAACTGTTCCGATTGCGAACCAACCAGAGGGAAGTTGACGCGATAGCCGCGTCCTCCTTGGTATGCGTTTCGCGGATTCCCGCTGGTCGGCCGAGCACAATCCAGGGATATGTCCTTGCGGCATTTTCCGGCCATTCCCCCAGTGAATCGGCACGGTCTTCCGGCTAGGCTCACGCGGATGCGGATTACCAAGTACACCCATTCCTGTGTCCGGTTGGAACGCAACAACAGGACACTGGTCATCGATCCCGGCATCTGGAGTGAGCCCGAGGCACTCGTCGGCGCGGACGCGGTCCTGGTGACCCACGAGCACAACGACCACGTCGACCTGTTGCGGCTGAGGGGGTTGGGCGTCCCCGTCTACGCCCCCAAGACCGCGCGGATCCCCGGCCTGGACTTCACCGGGGTCGTCGCGGGTGAGGAGTTCACCGCGGCGGGCTTCCGTGTGACCGCCCATGGCGGGCGGCACGCGCGGATCTACGGCGACCGCCCGGACTGCGCCAACCTCGGCTACCTGGTCGAGTCCGACCTCTACCATCCCGGGGACTCCCTGCACCTCCCCGACCAACCGGTGGAGACACTGTTGGTCCCCCTGCAAGGTTCATGGATGAAGACGGACGAGGCCATCGACTTCGTACGCGCCGTCGATCCGGAGCGGGCGTACGGCATCCACGACGGGCAGATCAACGAGCGGGGATTGAGCAGCCTCAACGGCTGGCTCACCGAGGAGTGCGGTGATCGCTACCGCTGGCTCCCACCGGAGTCGACCGCCTGAGCACCATGGCCCGGCCCCGCGGTGACGAGCCGGGCCTCCCCGAAGCCGCCGCGCTGCGCCGCGGATTCAACTCCCCGGAGTGCCGAGGCCGTTCAGCCCTTCGCCGGTGGCGAGTCGCGCTCGGACGGTGATGTGCGGGTCGTGGGGAGCGGGTACGGCGAGGGTGCGGGACTGCTTCGTGGTCGTGATGTCGCCGCTCACCGTGAGGCTGGTGACGGCGCGGCTGCCGGCGGCCAGCGCGTACCAGTGGCCGTTCGGGGAGCGCCAGCCGCTCGCGGCCACGACGTGCTGACCGAACCGGCTGCAGGACGCGGTCGCGTGGGCCCGGGCCACCGTCCGGGCCGGTGCGGCGGGCGCGGACCCGCCGGTCCGGAAGGAGACCGTCACATCGCCGGGTCCGCGCCAGGTGTCCGCGCGGGCGCAGGTCCACACGGCGTGGCCGCCTCCGTCGGGCAGGTCCTGTTCGGCGAAGTCCCAGTTGTTGACGGCGCGTACGCCGGTGCCGCGCAGCGGCTGCAGAGCGCAGGCCTGGTGGGCCCAGGCCGTCAGGGCCTGGGGGCCGGTGGCCTCGCGGGGCTGGCGGGCGGGCGGTGTGCCGTGTCCGGGCAAGGGGGTGTAGGTGAGGTGGACCGGGGACAGGTCGCCGAGGGGGGCGAGCAGGAACGCGTGGTGTTCGGCGATGCGTGGCGAGGAACGGAGTTGCAGGACCGGCCGGCTGTCGCAGTGCGCTGTCGCGGGCAGGGTCGGGACCGGGTCCGTGACGCCGTCCTTCGAGACGTGCAGTGCGCGGGCGAGGACATCGGGGCGCAGCAGGTCGCGGGTCCCTGCCTCGGCCACCCAGGGGGCCAGCAGATAGCGGGCGGTGCCGCCCGCCGGGGTGAGGGTGACGGCCGCCGCCGTGGTGACGTCCGCGTCGTCGACGCGCGCGATGCTCAACTCCGCGTCCCGCGCCGCGGAGCGGGTCTCGCTGTAGCGGGCGAGGCGCTGTCCGTCGTAGAACAGGACCACCTCGCGGTCGCCGACTTCGCCGGCGTAGAGGAGTTGCGGTGCGGTCGACGGTGGGGTCGCGGTGGTGGCGGGGGCTAGGTGGCGGCGGGTGTGGGCCTGTGGGTGCGTCCATGCGGTCAGGGCGCGGTCCAGGAGGTCCTGGTCGTGGACGCGGGCGCCTCGGGTCGGCCAGGCGGTGAAGTCGACCCGCGAGGTGTTGTCCCACAGCCCGGCGGACGTGCGCACCAGGTCCGCCGGGCGTGGCAGGCCGTGTGCCGCCGGTGTCCCGGGGTCCGAGCGGTGTGCCGTGCCGTCATCCGCGACGGCCAGGGTCACCACCGTCACCAGTCCGATCGCGGCGGCCCCGAGGAGCAGGCGGGTCCGCCGGGTGCGGCGCAGCAGGTCGGTGGGGCCGGCCTGGAGGGCGCAGGCGTCGAACTCCTGTGACGCGAGCAGCGCGGCGGGCGATCTGCGCGAGCTCTCCTCCAGAAGGCCCGCGGTGCGCAGGGCGGCGTCCGGGTCCGGTGCGTCGGCCGATTCCAGCAGGTCGTGGACGGCGCCGAGGGACAGGCCGTGGACGGTACGCAGCAGGAAGGCGGCACGGGCCGCGGGCGGGGCCGCGGACAGCCGTTGCGCCAGGGCGAGTTCGTCCGCCCCGCCCGAACGCGGGAACAGCCGCAGCCCCAGGACCAGCGGCAGCCGGGGCAGTAGCACGCCCGGGTGGACGAACCGTGCGGGCCACATCCGTGGGCGCCGCCCATGAGCCAGCGCGGCGCGCAGCACCTCGGCCAGGAGACGGCGCTCGACGGAGTCCCCGGCGCGGGACTCCCCGCGCGGCGAGGGGACGGCGGGCGCGGTGCGTGTCGTGCCCGCGCGGCGCAGCGCCCGCTGGACGAGGGCGTGCGCCACGAGGACCCGCCGGTGCCGGCCGAGCGAGGCCGGGAGGACGAGGTGCGCCAGGCGGACCAGATCGCCGTACTGCTCGACGAGGACGGACTCGGCCTCCCGAACCCGAGACCTGGCACCCCCGGCATGGGGGCGGAGCGAACGAAGATTCATGGAACGGGACGCTTTCCAGGACGGGAGAGGACGCGGCGAGGTGCCGTTGCGTCAAACGAGTGAATCCCGGACAGGTCACCGTTACCCGCCGCCGACGACGACCTCCGCACGCACATGCGGACTCCTGCCTACCGGGCGTGAGGAGTGAACCGCAGCCGTGCCGCGCCTCCGTACGCTCTTCGCCCGGTCCCCGTCGGGCAGGACGATGGCCGGACGCACACGACACGAGCGAGGAGCGGACATTGGCTGTGGTGATGTTCATGCGCTGGACGGGTGTCACCCCCGAGCAGTACGACACCGTGCGGGACACCGTGGGCTGGGAGGAGACGGCTCCCGCGGGCTCACAGGTGCACGTGGCCTGGTTCGACGACGAAGCGCTCAATGTGACCGACGTCTGGGACTCCGAGGAGGCCTTCCAGACCTTCTTCGCCGAACGGTTGGCTCCCGCCGTCGAGAAGGCCGGTATCAGCGGTCGGCCCGAAAGTGAATTCAGGCCACTGCATCGCCGCTTCGTCCCACCCGGAGTCGTCGGCGGCGCATGAAGCCGGTGCCGGGCCTCATGGGCCCGGCACGGTCGTCCGTGGGGTCAGCGGCCCTTGCGTACCCGGGCCGCCGCGCGGGCTTCCGCGGTCTTGCGGGCCTCGGCGGCCTTGCGGGACTCCTTGGCCGGGCGGCCCGGACGGGTGCCCATCCCGCGGAAGGGGGCGTTGCCGGTGGGCTTCGTCCCCGCCGGAGGGCGCTTGGCCCCGGTGATGGCGGTGAGTTTCTCCTCGCCGGAGCGCACCTGTGTGACGGTCGGCCGGATGCCGGCCTCGGTCATCATGCGGTTCACGTCGCGCCGCTGGCCGGGCGTCACCAGGGTGACCACCTTCCCGGACTCCCCGGCGCGCGCCGTACGACCGCCCCGGTGCAGGTAGTCCTTGGCGTCGGCCGGCGGGTCCACGTTGACGACGAGGTCGAGCGCCTCGATGTGGATGCCGCGAGCGGCGACATTGGTGGCCACCAGCACGGTGACCTCGCCGTTCTTGAACTGAGCGAGTGTGTGCGTGCGTTGCGGCTGTGACTTCCCGCTGTGCAGGGCCGCCGCCCGTACCCCGCCGGCCCGCAGATGACGGGTGAACTGGTCCACGCCCGCCTTGGTGTCCAGGAACATCAGCACCCGGCCGTCCCGGGCCGCGATCTCGGTCGCCGTGGCGTACTTGTCGGCGCCGTGGATGTTCAGCACATGGTGTTCCATCGCCGGGACCGAGCCCGCCGCCTGGTCGACCGACGCGAGAACGGGGTCGTGGAGGTAGTCCTGGACCAACCGGTCGACGTCGCGGTCGAGCGTGGCCGAGAACAGGAGCCGCTGCCCGTCGGGGCGGACCTGGTCCAGGAGGTCCGAGACCTGCGGCAGGAACCCCAGGTCGCACATCTGGTCCGCCTCGTCCAGCACCGTGATCCGGACCTGGTTCAGGTGGCAGTCGCGGCGCGACACCAGGTCGGTCAGCCGTCCCGGCGTCGCGATGACCACCTCGACGCCGGTGCGCAGCAGCGCCTGCTGCCGGTTGATCGACAGACCGCCGACCACGGTCGCCAGCCGCACGCCCATTGTCCGCGCGTAGGGGGCGAGCGCGTCGTTCACCTGCTGGGCGAGTTCCCGGGTCGGCACCAGGACCAGCGCCAGCGGTCGCTTCGGCTCCGCGCGCAGGCCCGCGGTCCGTACGAGGAGCGGGAGCCCGAAAGCGAGTGTCTTGCCGGAACCGGTCCGTGCCCGGCCCAGCACATCGTGGCCCGCCAGCGCGTCGGGCAGGGTCGCCGCCTGGATCGGGAAGGGTTCGGTCACCCCGAGGTCCGTCATCGTCGCGACCAGCTCGGGTGGCAGTCCGAGCGTGGCGAAGGAGGCGGTCGGCGGCGACGCGTTCATGGGAACCTTCCTCGGTCTGTTGCCCGCAACGCGCCGGGGCCCGCACCCCTTGGTACGGGCCCCGGCGATCTCGAAGCGTTGTCCCACTTTATCAGCGGCCACCCACGGCACCCGCCGGTCCGCCGGGCCCGCACAGTGCGCGCTGCGGGTACCGACAGTGGGGACATCGGGTCTGTGGATAGAGTTCTGCTATCAGGGCTATCTGAGGTAACGGTCCGGCGTTCGGCACACGGCCGCGCCGGGCAGTGTGCATCACACCGAAAGTGACAGAATTTATTATGAGCAACGTCTACTTCGACATCACCATCGACGGCGCCCCCGCAGGCCGCGTCGTCTTCAGCCTCTTCGACGAGGTCGTCCCGAAGACCGCCCGGAACTTCCGCGAGCTGGCCACCGGGCAGAACGGGTTCGGCTACGCGGGTTCGGGCTTCCACCGCGTCATCCCGCAGTTCATGCTGCAGGGCGGTGACTTCACCAACCACAACGGCACCGGTGGCAAGAGCATCTACGGCGAGAAGTTCGCGGACGAGAACTTCGACCTGAAGCACGACCGCCCCTACCTGCTGTCGATGGCGAACGCCGGCCGCAACACCAACGGCTCGCAGTTCTTCATCACGACCGTCGTCACGTCGTGGCTCGACGGCAAGCACGTCGTCTTCGGCGAGGCCATCGAGGGCCAGGAGATCATCGACAAGATCGAGTCCCTGGGCTCGCAGTCGGGCGCCACCAAGGCGAAGATCGAGATCGCCGCTTCCGGCGTCGTCGAGGGCTGAGCCACACCCGCGCGCGGAATCGACATGACTCCGCACACAGGGTCATGAGTTCCGGAGGCCGGGCCCCGGGGACGATGTCTCGCCCCCGGGGCCCGGCCTGTTTCGCCGCAGGAACGGTCCCTGTACCTGCCGATCTGCAGCGCCGAGCGCTCCTACTTCGTCTCCGCGCGCGGACGCCAGGTGCCGTCGAGCGGGATGCCGGCGGCCTCCGCGATCCGGTCGCGTGAGGCGAGCAGGCGGGAACGGAGGGCCGGCAGGTCGACTCCCACGAGCGCTCCGTCGCGCTTGACCACGCGGCCGGCGACGAGAACCGTGTCGACCAGGCCGGGGTGCCCGGCACTGACGAGGGTGGCGGCCGGGTCGGTGACCGGGAAGACGGTCAGGTCGTCGGTGCGGAGCAGGATGATGTCGGCGTCCTTGCCGGGCGTGATGCTGCCGACCCGGGCGTCGAGGCCGCAGGAGCGGGCGGCGTCGACGGTGGTGAACTCCAGCAGGTCGCGCGAGCGCAGGCCGCCGTCCAGACCGCGCTGTACGGCGAAGGCGGTGCGGAGCGTGGAGAACATGTCGCCGCCGACGGACGGGACGTCGTCGACGGACAGCGTCGGCCGCAGTCCCGCCGCCAGTACCCGGCCGGTCATCGGCCAGCCGAAGCCCATCTTCAGCTCCACGTCCGGGCTGATCGACACCGAGCTGCCCGCGTCGGCGAGCATGCGCAGCTCTTCGTCACCGAGCCCGTTGGCGTGCACGAAGGTGGTGGTGTCCCGCAGCAGGCCGTGCTCGTGCAGATCGGCGACCGGTCGCCGCGTACCGTCGCCGCCGCTCGCACCGTCGCCGTCGACGTGCAGGCTGGTGCGCAGGCCGAGTTCGGCCGCGAGCTTCAGTTCGCGGGCGACGGTGTCCATGCCGGTGTCCTCGGCTCCGCGCAGCCCCAGCGCCATGGTGACCAGGCCGTCCCCGGCCAGCTCGGCGCGGACGCGGCGGATGTCTGCGTCGACGGAGTCGGCGGTGCCCCAGCCGGCGCCGAGGCAGAAGATCGACCGGCCCGGCGCGTCCCGCAGGGCGGCGACGGCGGCGTCCTCGTGCGCGTGGCTCTGCGCGACGTGGTACCAGTCCAGCATCGTGGTCACCCCGGAGTGCAGGGCCTCCAGGCGGCCGAGCAGGGTGCCCGCGTAGACGTCCTCGGGCCGGTAGTGGGGCTTGACCGTGCCGTGCATGGCCACCGCCCACTCGGGGAACGTCCAGTCGGCGCCGACGCCTCGGAACGCGGTCTGCCAGGAGTGGCGGTGGTTGTCGACGAAGCCGGGCATGACGATCCGGTCGGTCGCGTCGATGACCTCGGCGTCCGGCGCGTCGATGCGCTCGGCCACCTGGACGATCACACCGTCGTCGATCAGCACGTCCCCGCGTGGGAGGTCGCCGACGGCCGGGTCCATGCTGACCACGGTGCCGCCGGTGAGCAGGGTCTTCATCGTAGGAACTCCTTCACAGACGTTTCGGGACGGTTCAAGATCATGTTGTGGCAGCCGCGGTGACCGCGCTCGCGACTTCCGGGGGCGAGCCGGGGCACTGGGAGTCCGCCGCGTCCGCTGCTGCGGGCGGCCGGCGAGGGCGAACATCGCCACCAGGCCGCCGGTGGCGACAGCTGCACGCGGGTGTCGGGCCGGCCGGCCCTGAGGCTCAGGGTCGTGAGTACGCGGGTCGGCGCGGGTCGGGCCGCCGCGCCCTATGTCTCCCCGGCGCCTCTTCGCCGCCGGGCGAGCCGTCGTTCAGGCAGTCGCGGTCCCGGCCAGCACCGCGTCGGCCGCGGCGAGCGCGTCGGCGACCAGGTCGGCCGTGTCCTCCGTGCCCGCGGCGAGCCGGACCAGGCCGAGCGGAACCGACTCCGCCAGCTGTTCCTCGCTGAGCATGCCGCGCCACATGGACGCCGGATGCACGGCCAGCGACTCGACGCCGCCGAGGCTGGCGGACCGGCGGGGGTAGCGCAGGTGGCCGAGGAAGGCGTCGGCCATCTCGAAGCCGCCGGTGAACTCGATGCCGAGCACCCCGCCGAAACCGCTCATCTGGTCGACTGCCAGCTTGTGTTGGGGGTGGGTCGGCAGACCGGGATAGTGCACCTTGGCCACCGCCGGATGCACGGCCAGGGCCTCCGCAAGTGCCAGGCCGTTGGCGTTGTGCCGGGGCATCCGCAGCGGCAGGGTGCGAATGCCGCGCAGCAGGAGCCATGCGTCGATCGGGCCGAGCGTGGCACCGGTGAGCAGGCCGACGTCCCAGACGCGGTCGAGGATCTCCGCCGACCCGGCGAGCACTCCGGCGGAGACGTCCGAGTGGCCGTTGAGGTACTTGGTCGCGCTGTGCCAGACAAGGTCGACGCCGAATTCCGTCGGCCGCTGGTTGAGCGGGGTGGCGAAGGTGTTGTCGGCGACGGTCAGTACGTCGTGGGCGCGGGCCAGGTCCGTGACGGCGCGCAGGTCGGTGATCTGCAGCAGCGGGTTGCTCGGGGTCTCCACCAGGATCAGGCGGGTCTCAGGAGTCAGTGCCCGCGCGAACGCCTCGGGGTCGGTCTGGTCCACCAGGGTGGTCGACACGCCGAGGCGCGGCAGCAGGTTCAGCAGCACCGACGCCGTACCGCCGTAGGTGGACTTCTGCCCGATGACGTGGTCGCCGGCGGACACCAGGGCCAGGACGGCGGTGGTGAGCGCGGCCATTCCGGACGCGGTGACCATGGCCGCCTCGGTGTGCTCCAGTTCGGCGACGACGGCCGCGACCTGGGCGTGGTTCGGGTTGCCGAAGCGGGTGTAGAAGTCCTGGCCGCGTGGGGCGACGGCGCCCTGTGCGAACGTCTCCGCGTCCTCGGCCGAGAACGCCGCCGTCTGGTAGATCGGCGGTGCCACGGCACGGCTGGGGTGGACCTCGCGATCGGCGTGAACGGTGATGGTGCTGCTGCCCGGCATGGCTGCCCTCCGTGGACCGTCGGTATGACTCCATGAAGCGTGGCCGACCGGAGCTCCGATGTATCCGGATCTCGGCAACTTTGGCAGCAAATTGCGCTCATCGAGGGCGCACGATTGTGCTAGGCAATCCGCTGGAGCAATAATCTGCCACCATGGATGAGGTGGACCGGTCGATCCTGGCCGTACTCGAACAGCACGGCCGCATCAGCAACAACGAGCTCGCGGCCCGGGTCGGGCTGTCGCCTTCCCCCTGTCTGCGGCGGGTGCGTCAGCTGGAGGAGGCCGGGGTGATCCGCGGCTACCGTGCGCTGATCGATCCCGCCGCGGTCGGGCGTGGGCTGCGGGTGTTCGCGGGGGTACGGCTGCTGCGGCACACCCGCGCGGACGTGGTCGCGTTCGAGGCTGCCGTGACCCGGCTGTCCGAGGTGGTCCACGCCCACCACATCACCGGCAACTTCGACTATCTGCTCCAGGTCGAGGTGGCCGATCTGCCGGCCTACGAGGACTTCCACGCCAACCAGCTGGCGAGCCTGCCCGGCGTGGCCACGGTGACCAGCTACGTCAGCATGAAGACGCTGGCGCCCGGCGGCGCGTGAGGATCGCGGTCAGAGGGTGATGGTGCCGCGGACACAGATCGTGGCGGCGCCGCTGACCCACACCGTGCCGTCCGGGTCGGCGGTGATCTCGATGCTCGCGGCCCGTCCCACCCGGGTGCCCTGGGAGACGCGGTAGGAGGAGGGCGCGGCGCCGGTGGAGATGAGCCACTGGCCGACGCCGGCGTTCATGCTGCCGCAGGCCGGGTCCTCGGGCACGTCGACGGCGGGGGCGAAGGTGCGCATCTCGTAACGGTACGGATGCCCGTCGGGGTGGGCGCCGATCGCGCCGACCATCGCGCCCGGGATGAGGGAGAGGTCGGGTTCGAGGGCCAGGACCTCCTCGGCCGTGGGAAGTTGGAGCACGGCCCAGCCCGGACCGTTGTCGACCCACTGGTGGGCCACGACCCGGTCCCGCTCGATGCCGAACGCGGCCGTGATCCGCCGCAGGTACTCGTCGTCGAGCGCGCCCTCGCGCACCCGGGGCGGTGCGGCGAAGGACAGGGTGTCCTCGCCGCGGCGCACGGTGACCAGGCCCGCGGCGCACTCCTGCACGATGCGGCCGGCGTCGCGCGGTGTGCCGCCGCCGTCCAGCCAGGCACGCGCGGAACCGAGCGTGGGGTGACCGGCGAACGGCAGCTCTCCCCCGGGCGTGAAGATCCGCAGCCGGTAGTCCGCCTCCGGGGCGGTGGGGGGCAGTACGAACGTGGTCTCGGAGAGGTTCGTCCAGCGCGCGAGGCGCTGCATCTCGTCGTCGGTCAGGTCCGTCCCGTCCAGGACGACCGCGACCGGGTTGCCGGAGTAGGGGCTCGTGCAGAACACGTCGACCTGTACGAACGAGCGGGGGCGCGGCATGGTCATCAAGGGCCTTTCGAGCGGCTGCGGCGGGAAGCGGGTCCATCCCAGCGGGCAGGTGCGCGGCGAGGACAGGGCCAGCCGCAACAAAGTGGATTGATTCGTACCCTGGGCCGGAAGGAGAGGTTGGAACGACGAGTGAAAGACAGCAGATCCAGGAATCCGGCCCAAGCAGGTCAGCCGCTGAACGAGACGGACGGCCGGATCGCCGCCGCGCTGCTCGCCTCCCCGCGGGCCTCGTGGCGCACGGTCGGGCGTGTCCTGGGCATCTCGGAGCGGACCGTGGTGCGTCGCGCGGCACCGCTGTTCCACGACCGGACGCTGCGCGCCACCGCCGTACGCAACCCCTTGTGGTTTCCCGATCTGATTCCGCTGGCCCTGCGCATCAGTGCCGGCCCAACCGGATCAGCGCCATCGCCGCCACCCTGGCCCGCCGCGCCGACACCGTCTGGGTGGACGTCCTCGGCGGCGGTGACGAGATCTGCACCATCCTGTTCCTGGACGGGCCGGACGCGCGCAACTCGCTGCTGCTGCGCGACCTTCCCGCCACTCCCGCCGTCCAGTCGTGGACCTCGCACATCCTTCTGCGGGTCTTCCCGGCGGCCTTCGACTGGAGCGGCGGGCTGCTGACGGAGGGCGAGTTGGCCGGCCTGCGCACGGAGCACTCCGCGCCGGACGTCCGCCCAGGTCTCCAGCCGGTCGACCACGCCCTGGTCGCGGCCCTGATCGAGGACGGGCGGGCCTCCGACGCCGATCTCGCGCGCCGCGCCGACACCACCCCGCTCACCGCCCGGCGCCGGCTGGAGGCGCTGGTGGACAACCAGGTGCTCAGACTCGCGACCGAGGTCGACCTGGCCCGGCTCGGCATCCGTACCGAGGCACTGCTGTGGATCACCGTCGCACCCGGCGGTCTGGAGGAGACGGGCCGCCGGCTCAGCCGCCATCCGCAGGTCCGGTTCGCCTCCGCCACCACCGGCGCCACGAACCTCCTCGTGGCGGTCGCCGCCACCGATCTCGACGCGCTCTACCACTTCGTGAGCGACACCATCGGCGCCCTCCCCCACATCTCCACCCTGGAGGTCACGCCCCTGCTGAGCGGGGTCAAGCGGACCGGTCTGGTCCGCCCCGGGAGCCTCTGAACCGACGGCGTCACGGCGGACCGACCACGCGGCACGGCACGACCGTTTGGTTACCAAGCCCGATCACCTGTGACCGTTTCCCGCGAGAGGGTTTAGCGCCGTGCTCGGGCCGTGCAGGATGGGACCGTGGTAGGCAACCTCCCCGTCGTGACGACCAGCTTCGTCGGCCGCGCAAGCGAACTCGACGCAGTCAGAACGGCGTTGACGCAGCATCGGTCGGTCACTCTCACCGGTGGCGGAGGTGTGGGCAAGAGCCGCCTGGCGCTGCGCGTCGCGGAGCAGGTCCGGGACCGGTACGCCGACGGGGTCTGGTGGGTCGACCTGTCGAACCTCTACGACGACCGGCTGTTCACCGCCACGGTCTGCGACGCCGTCGATCTCCTGGACCACAATCCGCGCGCTCCCGTCGAGGCACTGTGCGAGTGGCTGGCCGGCCGGCAGGTGCTGCTCGTCTTCGACTGCTGTGAGCGCGTGCTGCCCGCCTGTCTCCTCCTGGTGAGCGAACTCCTCGCCTCCGCCCCGGGGTTGACGGTCATCGCCACCAGCAGGCAGCCCATCGGTGTCCGGGGGGAGCAGCTCGTCGAGGTGGCTCCGCTGTCGATGGACGACGGCGGTGCGAGCGATGCCGTACGTCTGTTCCGCGACCGCTGTGCCACGGCCGCCCCGGACGTCTCCCTCGACTCCCCCGCCTCCGCCGAGACCGTCGCCGCCATCTGCCGTCGCCTGGAGGGAATCCCTCTCGCCGTCGAACTGGCCTGCGCGCGGCTGCGGGAGAACAGCCTGGGCGAGATCGCCGAACGCCTCGCCTCACGTCTCGACACGCTCGTCGACGAGACCGCGTGGCCCCGGCGCCACCGGGCCCTTCGCACGGCGATCGGCTGGAGCCACGAACTGTGTTCTCCGCTGGAACGCCTGCTGTGGGCCAGGCTCTCCGTCTTCCGCGGCCCCTTCGACGCGGCGGACGCGCGGTCCGTCTGCGCCGGCGGTCCGCTGGACGCCGACGCCGTCCCCCGGCTCCTCGACCGGCTGGCCGACCAGTCCGTGCTGCAACGGGTGGGCGTCCGCTACCGCATGCTCGACACACTCTGCGAGTACGGCGCCATGTGGCTCGCGGAACTCGGTGAGGAGCAGACGCTCGTCCACCTCCACGCCGCGCACTTCGCCACCGTGCTGGAAGAGGCCGAGGCCGGCTGGCTCAGTGAACAACAGGTCGCCTGGTACGCGCGGATCTCGGCCGGCCACAGCGACGTGCGCGCGGCCCTCGACCACCTCATCGAGACGGATCCCGAGGCCGCCGTGGCAATGGCCGGCCGCACCGGCCTGTTCTGGCCCTGCTGCGGGCACCTCCACGAATCCCGCGACTACCTCGAACGCACCCTGGCCCTCGACACACCCAAGGGCCCCTCCCGCACCCGCGCCCTGTGGGCCCTGGGCGTCACCCTCACTCTCCAGGGCGACCACCGCAGCGCCCTGCGTATCGGAGAGGAATGCACCGCCGCCGCGCACCAGGACGGCGACCCGCAGTCGGAGCTCTTCGCCGCCCACACCGTCGGCCTCACCCACCTCATGGCGGGCCGTCCCCAGGACGCGTACGAGGTCTGCGACCACGCCCTGATCGCCCACGGCCAGTCGCCGCCGTCGGGCGCCCCGCAACTCTGCTGCATGGTGATCCGCACCTTCGCCCACTCCGCGCTGGGCCGGCTGGCCGAGGCCTACGAGGCGGCCGTCGCCCTGCGCCGCCTCAGCGTGCGGTACGGCGAGCACTGGGCGCGGTCGTACGCCTTCCACCAACTCGCCTTCATAGACCTCCTCCAGGGACGCGCGCACGACGCCGAACTCCATGCCCGGGCCATGCTCACCAGCAAGCACAACCTCAACGACAATCTCGGCATCGCCCTCGCACTCGACCTCCTCACCGGGGCGAACGCGGTCCAGGGCAATGGCATCGCGGCGGCGCGCACGTCCGGTACCGGGAACACCTTCTGGCGCATGCTCGGCCACCCGAACCACGGCACCCCCGAACTCTCCGCCGTCCGCGAGGAATGGGAGCACCAGGCCCGCAAGGCGGTCGGCGACGACGCCTACGACAGCGCCTTCCGCAACGCCCTGAACAACGACGCCGAACAGAGCCTGGCTCTCGTGATGCAGGGCCCGCTCTCCCCGCCTTTCGAATAACGTTATCGCGCACAGCGTCGCAGCCGTTTCCTCGCACGGCAAGCGCCCTGGACGTCAGGCCGGCACCTCCCCCGACCCCCGAACCTTCAACGTGACCGGCACGACCACGGACTGCACGGGACGTGCGGGGTCGGCGATACGGGCGCGCAGTAGCTCGACGGCTGTCCGGCCGATCTCGGCGGTCTGCTGGGCGATGACGGTGAGGGCGGGTTGCAGGAGGTCGGCCAACGGGACCTCGTCGAAGCCGACCAGTGCCAGGCGGGAGGCCGACTGTGGGCCGAGGTGTCGTAGGACCGCGAGGGTGGTGTCCATGTTGCCGGTGACCAGGGCGGTCGCAGGGGCCGGGCCGTGGAGGGCGGTGGCGAGGGCCGCGGCCACGCGTTCCGGGGTGATCTCGCCGGGGTGCACCAGGCCCTCGACCGGCTCGCCGTGGGCGCCCAGGGCCGCGCGGAAGGCCGCGGCGCGCTCGCGGCCGGAGAAGACGCGTTCGCTGTCGCCGATGTAGGCGATGCGGCGGTGGCCGTGCCGGTGGAGGTGGTGGAAGGCCATGCCGATGCCGGAGGCGTTGTCGGACATCACGCAGTCCACGGAGATGCCGCTCATCGGGCGGTCCATGGCCACCAGCGGGACGCCCGCGTCCAACTCCGGTTGCAGGTAGGCGTGGTTCTCGCCGAACGGCTCGACGATGATGCCGTCGAGGCGCTGCCTGCACATGGAGATCAGGATGTCGTGCTCCCTCTTCTCGTCGAAGTCCGTGGAGGCGGCGAAGAGGGTCAGGCCGGCGTCCCTGGCGGTCCTTTCGATGGCGGCGAGTTCCGGGTTGACCTCGGCGATTCTGCGGACGGCGGCGCCGATCGTGCCGGTGACGCCGGTGCGGAGCTGGCGGGCGCGGTCGTCGGGGCGGTAGTTCAGCGCGGCGATCGCTGCCTCGACCTTGGTGACGTACTCCGGTCCCACCGTGGGGTCCTGGTTGACCACCCGGGAGACGGTGCGCAGGGCCACCCCGGCCTCGCGTGCGACGTCGACCATCGTCGGGCGCCGGGGCCGTCCCCCGCTCTCGCGCCGTGCTTGCGTCATCCGGCAGCTCCTCCTCGGATCCCTGAACGTGAATCCCTCGAAACATCGGACCGTTATCAGACCGGCCCTTGACACATTCCCGCAACGCGCTTCTATTCTCGCGATAACGTTATCCCGAGAGGCCACGAGGTGTCGATCCTGTTGGGTCCACCCCCGCCGTCGGGCCGCATCGTCCCTTCAGGAGACCTCCATGAGGCGCAAACGTCCGACCGTTGTCTGCCTCGCCGCAGCACTCGCCCTCACCGGATGCTCTGCCGCGTCCACCGGGGGCGCGAAGGGCGGCAGCGCCCTGACCTACCTCACCTTCGAGACCCCCAGCCTGACCGCGACGTTCTGGAACACTTCGATCGCGAGCGCCGAGAAGAAGGTGCCGGGCGTCACGGTGAAGAAGATCGTCGCCCCGAGTACCGACCGGGACGCCTACGCCAAGCAGTTGCAGGCCTCCGGGCAGTTCCCGGATCTGCTCCAGTCGATCACCCCGTCGACGTTCGCGACGGCCGGGCTGCTCAAGCCGTACGACCAGAAGTGGGTGAACGCCAACTTCCTGCTGCCGCTGGGCAACGCCTACAAGGGCAAGGTCTACATCCCGCCGACCAACTCGCAGATCATCCCCGAGGTCTTCTACGACAAGAAGCTGTTCGCCAAGGCCCACATCGCCCAACCGCCCAAGACCTGGGCGGAGTTCATGTCCGTGTGCGCCAAGCTCAAGGCCGCCGGTGTCACCCCGGTCGAGCTGGGCGGCGGCGATCCCTTCTCGGCGTCGATGCCGCTGACCGGCATCCTCTCGGCCGACGTGCTGGGCAAGAACCCGAACTGGCTGAAGGAACGCTACGCGGGCAAGGTCAAGTTCACCGATCCCGACGTCAAGGCGGCGGTGGGCAAGTACCGGACGATGGTGAAGAACGGCTACTTCGAGGACGGCGCCCTGGGCGTCAAATACGCCGACTCCATCACGAACTTCACGTCCGGCAAGACCGCGATGTACATGATGGGCAGCTGGTTCCTCGGCGCGGTGCCCAAGGACCACGCCGACGACTTCGGCGCCTTCCTCACCCCGACCGAGGACGGCTCGCTCGTGGTGCCGTTCTCGGTGGGCGGCTCGATGGCGATCAGCGCGAAGACGAAGGACCCCGCGAAGGCGACCGCGTTCGCCGAGGCCTGGTCGCTGGACCCGGCCAACTACAAGGCCCTGATCGAGGGCGACGGCGCGTTCCCGATGCTCAAGGGCAAGACCCTCGACGACTACGGCGTCCACGTCACCAAGGTCTTCAAGGACTCCTACTCGTACGTCACCCAGCAGAACACGAAGGTCTCGTCGTTCGGCTGGGCCACCAACGACGACTCCATGCCCTCCGGGCTCAACAACGCCTTCTACGCGGCCAGTCAGGCGCTGTACTCCTCCGACGACGTCGACGGACAGCTGGCCAAGCTGGACGCCGCCTGGGACTCGGCGACGAAGTAAGGAAGCCGCCATGACCACCCGAGTCCGCGCCCGCCGCGGCGACCCCGCTCTGGGCGCGATCGCGCTCCTCGCCCTGGGCCTGTACGCCCTGTTCATCGTCGTGCCCGTGCTGATGAGCGCCTGGAAGAGCCTCACCGACGAGAACCCGCTGCTGGCCCGCGCCGACTTCGTCGGTCTCTCCAACTACCGGGAGATGGCGCACGACAGCGCCCTCGCCGACAGTCTCGGCTTCACCCTCCTGCTGGCCGGCGCGGTGACGGTCGTCGCCAACGCCGCCGGCATCGGCTTCGCGATGCTGCTGAACCGGACCTCGCTGAGCTTCCGGATGATGCGTACTCTCGCGTTCCTGCCACAGGTGCTGTCCGGGGTCATCGTCGGCTTCGTCTGGCGCTACATCCTGGCCCGGGACGGCATCCTCGACAACGTCCTCGTCTCCCTGGGGATCATCGACAAACCGATCACCTGGCTGGGCAGTCCGCACCTGGCCGCCTTGTCCGTGGGGATCGTCTCGGCCTGGGTGCTGACCGGGTTCACCACCGTCGTCCACCTCGCCGCACTCCAGTCGATCCCCGTGGAGCTGTACCAGGCCGCGATGGTCGACGGGGCCGGCCGGTGGCAGCGGTTCCGCCGGATCACGTTCCCGATGCTGGCCCCGGGCACCACCATCAGCGTCACGATCTCGCTGATCACGATGCTGAAGCTCTACGACATCATCACCGTGCTCACCTCGGGCGGACCGGCCAACTCCACGCAGTCCACGGCCCTTTACATCATCCAGCTCGCCTTCACGGACGACCGCTACGGCTATGCCTCGGCCGTCGCGATGCTCCTGCTCGTCGTCTCGATCGTGATCGCGCTGTCCGTCACCGCCCTGCTGCGCCGCCGGGAGGTGGACCTGTGAGCACGTCGACCTCGCACCGGCCCATTGCACACGGGCGGACCACGACACCTCCGGCCGCACCGGTGCGGCGCAGGAGCCGCCGGCCCTGGGCCGGGCGCGGACACCTCGTGGCAGCCGCGCTGCTCACGCTGGCCTTCGTCAGCCCGGTCTATCTGACGATCGTCAACGCGTTCAAGACGCAGGACCAGATCGTGCGGGATCCGGCGGCTCCCCCGGCCCCGCCCACCACCCACAACCTGTCGGACGCACTCGCCCGGCCCGACCGGATCGTCCAGATCGGGCTCACCAATTCCGCGGTCACTGTGGCCATTTCGGTGCTGCTGATCATCCCGCTGGGCGCGGCCCTCAGCTTCTGGCTGTCCCGCCGCTCGGCCCGGCTGCGCAGGATCGTGCTGGCGGCCTTCGCCGCCGGTCTGATGATCCCGCCTGCGGTGGTGCTGCTGCCCACCATCCGCGTCCTGACCTTCCTGCACCTGGATCACACCTATCCGGGGCTCGTCCTGGCCAATGTCGGCGGCGGCTATCTGTCGTTCGCGGTGTTCGTCTACTCCGGGTTCCTGCGGTCGATCCCCGGCGAGATCATCGAGGCAGCGACCGTGGACGGCGCCGGGAGCCTGCGGATCTGGCGGACGATCGTCATGCCGCTGCTGCGCCCGGCCACCGCGACCGTGACGATCTTCCTGTCGCTGTGGATCTGGAACGACTTCATGAATCCGCAGTTCATCCTCGGCCCGCTGCACGGCCAGACGATCACCACCGGGCTCTATCTGTCGGTCGGTCAGTACTCCACCAACTACGCCCAGTTGTTCGGCGTGATGTTCCTGGCGGCGGTCATCCCGGTCGCCGGATACCTCGCGCTGCAGAAGCAGTTCATCGCGGGACTGACCTCGGGAGCCACCAAGTGACCACGAAGACCGACGAGTTGACCGTGGGCATCGGCCGGACGGGCGTCCCGGACCTGGCCGACGTCGCCGGGCACTGGGTCGGCGCCGACGAGATCGCGCATCTGCCTTCCCTGCGCAACCAGCGGGGCCAGGCCCACGTCAACCACGACCTGACCTCGCTTTCCTGGCTGGCCGCCCCGCCGTTCACCTTCGGCTACCACACCGGCGAGCTGCGCGTCGACGGCCAAGTCCCGGCCGCACAGCGGTTCTTGTGGAAACCGTGGGGCGTACTGCGCGAACACCGCCGCGCGGACGGCCTGTCGGTGACCACCGACACCCGCATGGCCCTCGACCGCGACCTCCTCCTGTGGCGGATCGAGGTCACCAACGACAGCGCCGAGTCCCGGACCGTCGAGCTGACCCAGGACCTCTTCGCGCTGGCCGCCCACTCCGAGGTCGGCTACGGCTGGCTCTACGACGGCCCGTGGAACCACGGAATGCACCACGATTTCATGGCACTTGAGCGCATCCGGGCCACGACGGGAGGAGGCGAGCCGCACTACCTCCTCTCCCCCGCGTCCCGGCGCCTGCGCCTCGGCAAGCCCCGGATCCCCGGCATCCAGCGCGACGAGGACCACGGCCCGATGCTCCTGGACGACGCGCTCCCCGCACACGTCAGCCACGACAAGGCTCCGGAGCCACGCGCCGGTGTCACAGGAGCCGTACGGGGGCTGCGGGTGGCGCGTGCCGACGGCAGGGTGTTCCTGCGAGCCGCCGACGAGCCGATCGCGCTGTCGCCCGACGGCGAGACGACTCTCGCCCCCTTCGCCCTCTCCCCCGGCCTGACGATCGGCTTCGAGCTGCGACTCGATACAGCGGACCAGTCCGGGACCGTCCTCACCCACGGCAACCACCCCGACTCGCTGCAGATCGGTGTCGAGGACGGCCGGTTGTGGCTCGGCATCACGGGAGAGCGGGAGTTCACCGACGCCGAACTCCCCGTCGGGGCCTGGCGCCGGATTCGTATACAGGTGGAGGCCGACCACGTCGTGCTGCGGCTCGCGGGCGCCGAGATCGCCCGCACCCGGCACTGGACGGAGTCCCAGCGCTGGATGTCCCGTGTCGAGGACGGCACGGTCTCCTTCGCGGACTCGCGGTCACCGGCGCGCGCCGTCCACGCCTTCGCCGGACCACCCGCCGAACTCCGGACCACGGGCGCCGGCGGCCGGGCCACCTGGACCCACCGGCTCGAACCCGGCGGGCGCGTGTCCCTCGGGATCGTCTGCGCGTACGGAACCGACACCGACGCCGTCCGGGCCCAAGCCCGTGCCGCCGCCGCGGACTTCGAGGCGACGGCACGAGCCGGGGAGGACGGCTGGCGGCGGCTGTGGGCCAACATGTTCACCCCGGGCAACCCCGACTTCTCCGGGCACCTGCCGACCTTCACCACCGAGGACCCCGGACTCGCGCGCACCTACTACATGGGCGCCCTGCAGACGCTGTACCTGCGCAACACCCGTATCCGCCCCGGCGAACCGGTGTTCCTCACCGGCGGCCCCCGACTCGGCCCGACCACGACCTACTTCTGGGACCACTGCGAGTGGAGCCGCCTGTACGCCCTGCTGGAGCCGGCCGGACTGCGCTCCTGGCTGCTGCGGGTCCTGGCCGGGCCCTACCGGGACTCCTTCGGCGTCGAGAACCTCGGCGGCGGCCCCCTGGGCAACGCCTACAGCTCCACCGACTACGCCCTGTTCCGGCTGATCGAGCACTACGTCTGCGTCACCGGCGACTTCGCCTTCCTCGACGAGACGACCGGCGGGACCACGGTCCTCGCGCACTTGGAGCGGCTCGGGCTCGGCTGGCGCGAGCGCCGCAACCCGGCCACAGGGGGCGTGCTCGCCGACTTCGGTGCCGATCCATGGCAGTTGCTGGAGTGCGTGCCCACCTACACCGGTGTCGTCGCCTCCTTCAACGGCGCCTACGTCGCTTCGACGCGCTCGCTCGCCGGACTGTACCGACGGCTCGGCCGCACGGAGGAGGCCGAGCGGGCCGAGGCCGAGGCCGGCCAACTGGCCGCCGCGCTCCTGGACTTGTACGCCGGATCGGGCCGCTGGCGGATACTCCGGCCGGACGGGACCGACACCATCGGGCACTGTCTGGACTTCGGTCTCGTCGCGGCGGCCCTGCACCGCGAACTCCCGGACGGGACACGGCGGGAGATGGCCGACTTCGTCAACGACCGTCTGCTGGTGGGCGGTTGGATGCGGGCGCTGAGTCCCGACGATCCGATCGCCGCCGCCTCCGACCGTCCCGACCACGGCGCGGCGGGCGCCTTCGCCGCCTGGCCGGGTGTCACCGCCCACGGCCTGGCCCGCCTCGGCTACCGCGACCGGGCGATCGCTCTTCTGCGCGACCTCTCCTCCGCCGCGTCGGGCGGGCTGTGGGGCCAGGCCATGGAGATCGTCACCGGTCCGGACGGACAGCACGGGGCCCGGGTCGCCGAGCGCGGCACCGCCGCGCGCGACAACATCGCGGGCGCGGCCGGAGCGGAGGCGGTGCTGTCGGCCCTGTTCGACATCAACCCGACCTTCGCGACCGGCGACACCGCCCCGCTGCCGACCGCCCTGTCCGTCTCGGGCGTCGGCACGCTCACACAGCTCGGACCGGTCTCTTGAGCGACCAGGACCGTACCCACAGAAAGGCTGAGACCGTCATGCCGGCAGTTCGCGGCTACGAAGCCGAGCCGTGCCACAGCATCACAGGAGAGGTCGGTCTCGGGTACTTGGAGGCGGTCGCCCCACTCACGCCCGGGCTGGTCCTCGCCGTCGACGGTCCGGTGGCCGTCGACTGGGAGACGGTCGCCGCCGGTGTCCGCGACGCGCTGGCCGCCCGCGGCATCACGGCCAAGCAGATCGACCTGCGCGAGTACTTCGCCCCTTGGCCGGACATCCTCGCCCTCACCGCGTCCGCGGAGCTGGCGGACGACCCGGACTTCGCCCCCTTGTCCCGGGCGGGCATGGCCGACTTCTTCGCCGAACTGCCCGCGCCCGAGGCCCGCGCCGACTCCGTCACCGTCGTCTTCGGGCCGGGCGCGGGCCTGGTGTCGTACGACCTGCTCTGGTACGCGGACCTGCCCAAACGCCATGCCGAGGCCGGGATCACCGGTGGGAGCGGCCGCAATCTGGGGCAGCCGGCCGGGACCGGGGCGGGCACGACCAGACGGCTGTTCTACATCGACTGGCCCGTCCTGGACCGGCATCGCGACACGCTCGTCGGCCGTGTCGACCTGTGGCTGGACACCCAACTACCGCAGAATCCGGCCTGGTTGGCGGGCCCCGCGCTGCGCGAGGCGCTCGCCGGCCTGGCGGGGCGGCCGTTCCGTACCCGGCCCACCTTCAACACCACTTCATGGGGCGGGCATTGGGCCCAGGAACAGCTCGGCTTCAACCGCGAGGCGCCCAACACCGCGCTCGGCTACGAACTCATCGCACCGGAGAGCGGCATCCTCGTCGGCACCCCGGACGGCCCGCGCGTCGAGGTCCCGCTCCAGGCACTGGTCGCGCTGTACCCCGAACAGGTCCTCGGCGAAGGCGTGCACGCGACGTTCGGCACCTCGTTCCCGATCCGCTTCGACTATCTCGACACCGTCGGCGGCGGCAACCTGTCCGTCCACTGCCACCCCCAATCCGGCTACATGCGGCGGGTGTTCGGGTGGCCGTACACCCAGCACGAGACGTACTACATGATGCTCGGCGGGCCCGGAGGCAAGGTCTTCCTCGGCCTGCGCGAGGGCGCCGACCTGGCGGCCTTCAGGAGCGAGGCGGACCGGGCGTTCCACGACGGCGTGCCGTTCGACATCGAGCGCCACGTCCAGACCTTCCCCGCCGACCCGCACCAGCTCTTCCTCATCCCGGGCGGCACCCCGCACGGCAGCGGCGAGGGCAATGTCGTACTCGAAATCAGCGCGACGCCCTACCTCTACAGCCTTCGCTTCTACGACTGGCTGCGCACCGACCGCGCGGGGAAGCGGCGGCCGGTGCACGTGGACCACGCCTTCGAGAACCTCGATCCCGACCGGTCGGGAGAGGCCGTGGCGCGGGACCTGGTCCAGCAGCCTCGCACCCTGCGCTCGGGCGCGGGCTGGCGGGAGGACGTCATCGGGCGGCTCCCGGAGATGTTCTTCGAGGTCCGGCGGCTCGAACTGACCCCGGACACCGTCGTGAACGACGACACGGACGATCGTTTCCACGTCCTCAATGTCGTCGAGGGGGACGGCATCCTCCTGGAGACGAGCGGCGGACACTCCTACGAGCTGGCCTACGCCGAGACGCTGACCGTGCCCGCCTCGGTCGGCGCCTACCGGGTGCGGGCCCTCGGCGCGGAACCGGTGCGCTGTGTGAAGGCGCTGGTGCGATGAGTCCCGGCGACGGGAGTGTCGTGCCGGTGCTGGAGGTCGGCGGTACGCATGTGACCTCGGCGTGTGTGGACATCGGGACGCGTGGTCTGCGGTCCGGCCGGTCGTTCCGTGAACCGATGGACGGGGACGGAAGTGCCGACGAGATACTGTCCGCCCTCGTCCGGTGCGCGAGGCGCCTGGCCACCGACGGCTCGGGGCCGTGGGCCGTGGCGCTGCCCGGTCCCTTCGACTACGAGCGCGGGTTCGGGCGGTACGAAGGGGTGGGCAAGTTCGACGCCCTGCGGGACTTCGATCTCCGTACCGCCCTGACGGTCGCGCTGCCCGGCGCCACCGCGGTCAGTTTCTGGAACGACGCGGACGCGTTCGTGCTCGGCGAGTGGTGGGCCGGGGCGGCGCGCGGGCACCGGTCCGTCGTCGGGATCACCCTCGGAACCGGCGTGGGCTCCTGCTTCCTGCGGGACGGCCGCATCGTGCGGCAGGGGCCCGGGATCCCGCCCGAGGGCCGCGTCCACACCTTGCGGTACGCGGGCGGGCCGGTCGAGGAGACGGTGTCCAGGCGTGCCCTGCGACGGGTCTACGCGCGGGCCACCGGTGCCACGCCGCCCGACGTGCGGGAGATCGCCCGGCGGGCCCGGGAGGGCGACGCAGCGGCGGCCGATGTGTTCGCCGAGACGTTCACCGCCTTGGGAAGGGTGCTGGGCCCCTCGCTCGCCGCCTTCGAACCGACCGTTCTCGTGGTCGGGGGCGCCATCGCGGGCGCCTGGGACCTCGTGGCCGAACCACTGCGGGCGGGGCTCGTCGAAGCCGACCCGGAACGCAACCGACGCATCCTCATCAGCCCGGCGCAGCAACCGACTCAAGCCCCCCTGCTCGGCGCGGCCTACCTGGCCTCGGCGTGCGGTGAGGACCCTCGTGAAGGATGAGCAGAAAGGTCACACCGTAGTGGCATCCTCACTTCGCAACCGGAGACGCATCAGCGCTCTGCTGGCCTCGGCCCTGGTGGCCATCGGCCTGACCACTCTCCAAGGCGGCCCGTCCGCGACGGCCGCCGTACAGACCGGCGCCGATCCCACCACGGCCCAAGCCCTGCGCACCGTCGCGCAGTTCAAGGGCGAGTGGGACTCCCCGCCCACCGTCCTGTCGAACGGCGAGACCGTCGACGCCCCGCTCATGGGCAACGGTGACGTCGGTGTCGCGGTGGGCGGCTCCATCGACGACCAGACCTTCTACCTCGGCAAGAACGACTTCTTCTCCACCGCGACCAACGGCATCGAACCGCTGGGCCGGATCGTGCTCGCCGTCCCGGGGCTGGCCGGCGCCGGCCATCACGTCGTACAGAACATCGCCCAGGCACAGGTCGAGGGCACCTACACCCTCGGCAACCAGACGCTCTCGTCGAGGAGTTGGGTCTCCGCCACCGAGAATCTCTTCGTGACCACCCTGCGGCTGTCCGGCTCGCGCGCACAGGACGCGACCGTCACCGTGCAGGACGGTCTCGGGAAGACTCCGTCAACTTCCAGTAACAAGGGCGTACTTGACGCCGACGTACAGGCAGGCACCACCGACGCGCCCGGCAACCCGCACGCCCGTATCGCGACCAGCGTGCGCGGCACGACCGCGAAACCGGCGGGCAACCGGATCAGCCTCACCCTCAAGCCCGGCGTGACCTACACCCTCGTCGCGGCGATACAGAGCAGTCACGACACGCCTCGCTATCAGGAGGTCGCCCATACGACGGCCGCCCAACTCACCGACGGCACACTGGCGAAGCTGTACTCGGCCCACGAGTCATGGTGGCGCGCCTACTGGTCCCGGTCGTTCGTACAGATCCCCGACCAGGCGGTGGAGAAGAGCTGGTACGGCTCCCTCTATCTCCTCGGCTCGGTCTCGCGGGCCGGGAAGTACGCCCCGGGCCTGTGGGGCAACTGGACCACCGGGCCCATGAATTGGTACGGCGACTACCACGCCAACTACAACTACGAGGCGGCGTTCTACCCGACGTTGTCCACCAACCACGTTGCCCAGATGGGCAATTACGACGACCCGATCCTGGACTGGATGCCGAGAGGCAAGGCGAAGGCCGCTGCGGCCGGCTACAAGGGTGTCCTCTATCCCGTGGGCATCTCGCCCAACGGCACCAGTGCGGCGGACGACCTGTACAACCAGAAGTCCGACGCGGTGAACTTCGCCAGCGACATGGTGATGAAGTACGAGTACACGCGCAGCGCCTCCTACGCGCGCAAGGTCCTCCCCTACCTCCAGCAGGTCGGACTGTTCTGGCAGGACTACCTGACCTGGGACGCGGCCACGGGCACGTACATCATCGAGAACGACGCCCCGCAGGAGGGCGGCGTCTACCCGCAGACCAACAGCATCCTGTCCCTCGGCCTGGTGCACCTGCTGTTCCAGGGCCTGATCGACATGAGCCAGGACCTGCACATCAACGCCTCACAGATCCCCGCCTGGCAGCACATCGACAGCCACCTCGCGCCGCTGCCCACGATGACACGGAACGGCCGGACCGTCTTCCGGCAGACCTCCGAGGGCTCCGGCTGGGTCACCGACGGCAACGACGTCGCCATTCAGGCCGTCTACCCGGGCCTGCAAGTGGGGTTGAACAGCTCCGCCGACCTGCTCGCGACCGCGCGCAACACCGTCGAGCAGCTGAACAACTGGCACAGCGACAACTCCCCGGCCACCCTGTACGCGGCGGCGGCGATGGTCGGCTACAGCCCCAGCACCCTGATGGAGGAGTTGCACTCCGAGGCCACCGCCTACTCCTACCCGAACATGGCGGTGCACCACTACGGCGGCGGCATCGAGAACCTCAACGTCACCACCTCGGGGCTCGACGAGATGCTCCTGCAGTCCGCCCAGCACGACATCAAGGTCTTCCCGAACTGGCCCACCGACTCCAACGCCAAGTTCGGCGGCCTGCTCGCCTACGGCAACTTCGAGGTGTCCAGCAGCATCCGGAACAACGCGATCGAGTACGCCCGGATCACCAGCAGGTCCGGCGGCGACCTCGCCTTCACCAACCCCTGGCCCGGCAAGTCCGTGGAGTACTACGCGAACGGCGTCCACAAGGGCACCCTCTCGGGCACAACCCTCAAGCTGCGCACCACAGTTGGCGAGACGATCGACTTCGCGCCGGCGGGTACCAGCGAGGCCACCATCCGGCACGAGCTGTCCCAGCCGGCCGAGTCCGCGACAACGTCCGCGCTCACCACGGGCTTCGAGACCGGACAGCCCCAGCCGACCTGGACCGACACCGTCGACAACGTCGACACCCACGGCGACGGCAACTACGGCATCGCCGGCCTGTGCTGCGGTCTCACCGGTCCCCAGGCCACCCTGCGCACCGGTGAACAGGCCCACACCGGTGACACGTCGTTGATGTACTCGGGCCGTGCCGACGGCGGTCCGTACGACCACGCGTACATGCAGGTCTACGGCTTCAACGGCGCGCCGCTCACCGTCCGCGGCGACACCACGCTCAGCTACTGGATCTTCCCGCAGTCCAATGCCACCACCCCCTGGGTGGACGCCGGTTCCGACAACAGCACCTGCGTCGCCGTCGACCTGGTCTTCACCGACGGCAGCAACCTGAGGGACTCGGGCGCCACCGACCAGTCCGGCAACGGGGTCCATCCGGCCCGGCAGTGCGGGCACCTGACCCTGGACACCTGGAACCAGGTGACGGTGAACCTCGGCGCGGTCAGGGCGGGTCGGTCGATCAGCAAGGTGCTCCTGGGCTTCGACCGCTCGGGGGCCACGGGTGGCTACCGCGGCTATGTCGACGACCTGCACATCGGCTGACGTGCAACACCCACAGAGTTGAACGCGTTCAACTTATCCATCATGATGGTCCTCCCGTCGGGCAGCCCAGACCGTCGGGGCCGTCCGACGAGAGGACCACGATCATGACCAGTTCTCTGCTCACACCGCGAAGGCGTTCCCGTGTCGGCGCGACCGGCGGTGCGGCAGCGACGGGGAGCACGGCCCCGACACGGATCCTCGACTGGCGGGATCCGCTCGTGGCCCCGCTGCTCGACGGGCTCGACGCGACGGGGGACACGGGCCCCGTCCGCCGGATCGAGACCCTCCGCCTGGCCCACCGCCGGATCACCGAAGCGGTACGGCCGGTGTACTCGGTGCAGGACGAGCGACCGGTGTCCGAGGTGCTGCGCCGCGGCCGTGGCTCGTGCAGCCAGCGGCTCGCCGTACTCGAAGCCGTGGCGCGGGCCACCGGGACGGCCACCCGGGTGCGCGGTCTGCTGGTGGACGGGACGTTCTGGTATCCGCGCTTTCCCCGGTTGCGCCGGATCGTCCCGGACCGGGTGCTGCTGGCCTGGCCGGAATTCCGTCTTGACGAGGCGCCGTCCACCTCTTGGTTGGCGGTGTCCGAACTCTTCGGCAGCCTTGGGGAGTTGAGCGACGGTGGCGCCGCCGGTTTCACCAACTCCGGCTCGGAGACGCTCTTCGAGGCGCTGTCCCGAACGGCGGTCGACTGGGACGGTGCGACGACGCTCTGCCCGACGGGGGGCGCCGGGTGCGACCTCTCGGCCTACGTCGTGGCGGATCTGGGCCGCTTCGACTCGCGCGACGAACTCTTCGCGCGGCACGGTCAGACCCTGTGCCCGGTGGCGAGGGTGCTGGCCGAGCCCGTCATGGGGCGGCACCGGGCGGCGTAGCCGTCCGACGCCGCTGTCAGCCGAACGGCTCCAGGTACTTCTGGACGCGCCCGATCGGCCAGACCTCACCGATCTTGTGCGCGATGTCGAAGAGATTCGCCGCGTGGATGTCGGGATCCCGGTCGCCGACCGCCTCCTCGACCACGATCGGGACGAATCCGTGCTGCATGGCGTCGAGGGCGGTGGCGCGGACGCAGCCGCTCGTCGAGAGTCCCCCGATGAGGACCGTGTCGATGCGGGCGGCGGTGAGATGCTCGGCCAGCCCGGTTTCGAAGAAGGCGCTCGGGCATTGCTTCGTGATGGTCAGTTCGCCCGCGATCGGGGCCAGTCCGTCGATGAACTCGCCGAAGGGGCTCCCTTCGACGAATACCCGCAGGCTCGGCACCTTGCGTAAGAAGACCCCGCCGTCGCTGCCGTCCGCCCTCAGCAGCACCCGGGTGACGACGACCGGAATCCCGGCGCGGCGCGCGTCGGCCAGCAAGGTCCTCATCGCGTCGGCCGCCGGTTCGACGCCGGCGTAGAGCGGGCAGTCGGGGTCGACGTAGGCGCGGGCGGGGTCCACCAGGATCAGCGCCGGGGAGGTGCCGGGGCTGAGCCGCCCGTCGAGCCCGGCGCGCTCGTAGTCCTCCTCCTGTCGGGAACGACGGGTCATGGCGGCGTCCTTCCTGTCCTGGCGGTCCGGAGCGGTCGGACAGTGGGGGTGTCCGGCCCTCCGGGGCCGCCTTCGCGTGGAAAGGGGTCAGCGGGACTGTGCCCGGGACTTCATCAACGGCTGGATGCGGGTACCGAAGTTCTCCAGGCCTTCGAGGAAGTCGTCGAAGACGAGCATGATGCCCTTGGTTCCCTCGACCTCGGCGACCTCGTCGAGCAGTTTCGCGACGGTCTCGTACGACCCGACCAGTGTGCCCATGTTGAAGTTCACCGCACCCTCGGGCAGCGCGATGGTCCGGGCGGTCGAGGTGCCGTCGGAGGTCGTGTCGGTGGCCGTCTCCCCCGCCATGTACGCCAGCGCCGCGTGGTCGGCGTTGTCGTGGTAGTCCTGCCACTTGGCGTGGGCGGCCTCGTCGGTCTCGTCGGCGATGACCATGAAGAGGGAGAGCGCGCCCACGTCACGGCCGGTCTCCTCGGCCGCTTCGACGAGCGTGGCCGTGGTGCCCGACAGCGCGAGGGGGGTGTTGACGCCGCTGCCCAGGATGAAGTTGTACTCGGCGTGCTCGGCGGCGAACCGGATCCCGGTGGTGCTCTGCCCGGCGGCGACGATGTCGATGTGACCGTCCGCGGGGCGCGGGGACAGCACGCAGTCGTCCATCTCGTAGAACTCGCCCTTGAAGTTGCTGACGCCCTCGCTCCACAGCTCCTTCATCACGGTGACGTACTCGGCGGCGCGGGCGTAGCGGTTGCCGAAGTGTTCGTCGCCGGGCCACAGGTCCATCTGGGAGTACTCGCCGGGTGCCCAGCCGGTGACGATGTTGATGCCGAAGCGGCCGGGGGCGATGGAGTCGATCGTCGTGGCCATGCGGGCGACGATCGCCGGGGGCAGCACCAGGATGGGGGTGGAGGCGTACAGCTTGATCCGCTCCGTGACGGCGGCCAGGCCCGCCATCAGGGTGAACGACTCCAGGTTGTGGTCCCAGAACTCCGTCTCGCCGCCGAATCCCTTGAGCTTGATCATCGACAGCGCGAAGTCGAGCCCGTGCTCCTCGGCCTTCTGCACGATGGCCTTGTTCAGCTCGAAGCTCGGTAGGTACTGGGGCGCGCTCTTCGATATGAGCCAGCCATTGTTGCCGATGGGGATGAATACGCCGATGTCCATGCCGCTCCTCGTTGGCGGGTGGGCGGTGAGCCTGACGGGGTGACAACGCGCGGGCATGATCAAGGGTTTCCGGGACGACCACAAAGGTAGTCGTCGGCCGTTACCGCTCCCCACCCCTTCCGTGAACTGCGCGATGTCTGCGGTCCCTGTTGTCGCACAGGGCGCGGGTGCCCCGGATGCCGAGTATTGTCACCCGAGGGAACGTCGGCGGAACTCCGATGCAACTCGGCCTGGAATGCTGGCTGTTGAGAGCCTTGCGCGACAGCTTGAGCCAAGGGTGGGAGTCCTGCGGAGACAGTGTCATGTGAGGCGGGAACGGTAAAATTTACGGTATGAACGCACGTCTGGCTCTGCTCGGCACTGTGGACCCCGGCGTCACCGAGAGCGAAGTCTTCCGGCTCGCACTGCAGCATGCGGTGGGCGAGCTGGGAGCCCTTGGTGGAGCGATTCATCTGCGTGGCCCGATGTCCGCGCTGCGGCTGGTGTCGTCGACCGGTCTGCCTCCCGCCCTGACCCGCCCGTGGGAGATCATCGACCAGGAGGGGCCGACGGCCCCGGCCAGGGCGCTGCACCAGGGCAGTGGTGTATGGGTTCCGTGGGTTCCGGCGGAGCCCACGTGCGTGAGCGGGTCCGCGGGCCAGAAGCTCCCGTGGCCCGGCACCGGTCTGGCCGCCGTACCGGTGTCCGGCGGGGACCGCAGCATCGGCGCGCTGACGGTTCTGATGGGCGAGCAGGGTGAGCCCACACCGCGGCAGTGGGCCTTTCTCCGGGACCTGGTCGCCTGGACCGAGGAGCGGATGAGCCAGGCGCCGCCGCCCTCCGGCCCCTCCACGGCGGAGCCGGCCGGCCACCGTGACCGGCTGCGGCAGGCGCTGAAGCAGGTCAGCGTCGGTTCGTGGGACTGGGACATCCAGGGCGGCGAGCTGATCTGGGACGAGGCGGCCCTGGAGCTCTACGGCACACGCCCCGAGGACTACACGGCGAGGGTCGAGAACTGGATGGTGTGCGTCCATCCCGACGACCTGCCGCCGACGCTGGACGCGGTGGACCGGGCGATCCGCGAGCACGACGTGTTCGAGGCCGAGTACCGGGTGCGCCGCCTGGACGGCACCTACGGCTGGACCCGGGCCCGTGGCCGGGCGACCTACGACGAACAGGGCGAGCCCCTGCGGATGATCGGCGTGGGCTGGGAGAGCGACGAGTCCCGGTCCGCCCGGGACTCCCTCAGCCGGGCCCTGCGCCATATGAGTGACGGCTTTCTCGCGGTGGACGACGACTGGCGGATCACCTTCGCCAACCTGGAGGCGGAGCGCACGCTGGGCCTGTCCGAGGAGGAGCTGTTCGGGCGCCTCCTGTGGGAGCTGCCCACGGTGCGGAATGTCCCGGGCCTGGAGGACCGCTGCCGCAAGGCCGCGGCCGAGGAGACGCCGGTCGGCTTCGACGCCCAGTTGGAGGGCACCGGCCGCCGTCACCACCTGCGGCTGGTTCCGGGGCCCGACGGAGTCACCCTCTATCTCACCGACGTCACGGAGAAGCGCCAGCACGAGGAGGAGCGCAGGGCGTCCGAGCTGGCGGCGGCCCGGCGCGCGGCCCGGATCGGGGAGCTGACGGCCGCCCTCGCCAAGGCGACGACCTCGCAGGACGTGGTGGCCGCGGTCGCCCGCCGGGTGCTGCCGCCGTTCGCCGCCACCGGACTTCTGGTACAGGCCATCGAGGGCGACCGGCTGCACACCGTGGGAGCGGACGGCTACCCGGAGGAGTTCCTCGGCGTCGTCGACGGCAACGCCCGGACCCCCGGCGAGCCGTCCTGGGACGTGATCGCGTCCGGCGTGCCGCTGTTCCTCTCCTCGGTCGGGGAGTACGCGGCCCGCTACCCCGAGCTGGCCGCCAGACCGGCCAGGGCCCAGAAGCAGGCGTGGGCGTTCCTTCCGCTGACGGCGTCCGGGCACACCTTCGGCGTCTGCGTCGTGGCCTTCGACCACCCCCGCCGGCTCACCGACGAGGAGCGCACCCTCCTCGCCACGATCTGCGCCCTCGTCGCCCAGGCCCTGGAACGAGCCCGCCTCTACGACGCCGAGCACGACCGTTCCCGCGAACTGCAGCGCAGTCTGCTCCCCCGGGCGCTGCCCGAGCTGCCGGCGTGCACGGCCGCCGCCCGCTATCTCCCGGCGGGCCAGGGCATGGACGTGGGCGGCGACTGGTACGACATCATCCCGCTGTCGGGCGGCCAGGTGGCGCTGGTGGTGGGCGATGTGATGGGCCACGGTCTGCCGGAGGCGGCGACGATGGGCCGGCTGCGCACCGCGCTGCACACCCTCGCCGACCTGGAGCTGCCGCCCGACGAGATCATGAGCCATCTGAACGAACTCGTCGCCGGGATGGGCGAGGAGTCGTACGTGACCTGTCTGTACGCGCTCTACGACTCGACGACCCAGATCTGTTCCATCGCCGCGGCCGGTCATCCGCCGCCGGCCGTGGTCCACCCGGACGGCACGGTGCACTTCCCGGAACTGTCGGCCGACCCGCCGCTCGGCGCGGCGGAACCGCCGTTCGAGACAGTGGAGTTGAAGGTGCCGGAGGGAAGTCTGCTGGTCCTCTACACCGACGGTCTGGTGGAGTCGGCGAAGCGTGAGATGGACGAGGGCATGGCGGATCTGGCGCGGCTGCTGAGCGCGGCGCACCGGTCCGGCGGGGAGGCTGACCTGGGGCGAGCGGGCCTTGAGCGGCTGTGCGACACCCTCACGGCCGGCCTGCTCCCCGCCGAGCACCCGACGGCCGACGACGCCGCTCTCCTCGTCGCCCGGCTGCACGCCCTGACCCCCGACAAGATCGCGTCCTGGTCGCTGCCCGAGGATCCGCGAGCGGCCGGGCAGGCCCGCCGTCATGTGCGGGAGCAGCTGAGCACCTGGGGTCTGGAGGACCTGGCCCCGACCACGGAACTCCTGGCCAGTGAGCTGGTGGGCAATGTGGTGCGCCATGCCAAGGGCCCGGTCAGCCTGCGCCTCCTGCACGGCGCCGAGCTGATCTGCGAGGTCTTCGACGGCAGCCTGACGATGCCGCGCATCCGCCGCGCCACGGACACCGACGAGGGCGGGCGTGGCCTGCAGCTGATCACCGCTCTCACCCAGCGCTGGGGCACGCGCTATACGTCTACGGGCAAGTGCATCTGGACGGAGCAGGCGCTGACCGCTTCGGGCGCCCGGCAGGAACTGCCGGACGACGCCCTGGAGTTGATGTTCCCGAGCCTTGAGGACTTCGCCGGGGACCTCGACTCGCTGCCCTTCGGGGACGACGAGGACTGACGGCACCGGCGCAAATCAGCCAGGCTCCCGTTCTTCACAACGTACCCATGGGTAACGTGAGTTGGGGCTGTTACTTTCCCCTTTCAAGATCCCCGGATCTTTCGTACGTCCCCACTCACACTCCCCTGCACCGAGGCGGCCATGCCCAACTCCCCCTCCACCGACCACGCGAGCGGACGCCACCGCAAGAGCAGAACGGCCGGTCCGATGTTCCGCAGGGTCGCCGTCATCGCGGTGACCGCCCCCGTCGCCGGGACGATCCTGTTCGGCACGTCCGCGTTCGCCGCCGGGCAGACCGCCGCCACGCTCGACCCCGCCGAGCAGCAGATGGCGACCAATCTCGACACCCGCATCCAGGACACCCGACTGGGCACCACGCTCAGCGGTGTGGTCATCGACGCGCAGTCCGACAACGTCGTGTGGGGCCATGCCGCGACCACCGCGCTGATGCCGGCGTCCAACACCAAACTCGCCACCTCGACGGCCGCGCTCACGGTCCTCGGCCCCGATCACCGCTTCACCACGAAGGTCGTCTACGACGCCGGCACGGTCACCCTGGTCGGGGGCGGGGACCGCACACTCACCTCCGCCGATCTGAGCACGATGGTCACGACCGTCGTCGCGGGCCTGAAGAGCGCGGGCCTGACCTCGGTGAAGGTCCAGGTCGACGACAGCCTCTTCCCCGCGCCCTCCCTCGCCGTCGGCTGGAACGACGGCTACTACCCCGACTCCATCGCTCCCGTACGGGCGTTGGTGGTCGACGGCCACCACGTGACGGACACGTCCCTGGACGCAGGCCAGACCTTCGCGAAGCTCCTCGCGGCGCAGGGTGTCACGGTCACCGGCAGTGTCACGCACGGCGTCGCGGGCACCGGAGCCGTCCCCGTGGCGCAGCACCAGTCCGCTGCGCTGTCCACCATCGTGGAGCACATGCTCAAGGTGAGTGACAACGATATTGCCGAGACCCTGCTCCGGATGACGGCGCTCGCCTCCGGCCGCCCGGCCACCTTCGAGGACGGCACGGCGGTCGTCCGCCAGATCCTCACGCAGTACGGCATCTCGCTGACCAACTTCGAGATCCACGACGGCAGCGGGCTGTCCCGTTCCAACCGTATCCCGGCGCAGACCATCGCCGACATCCTCGACCTGGCCGACGACCCGGCCAACGCCCCGACGCTGAAGTACATCATCGACGGACTGCCCGTCGCGGGCGAGGCCGGCTCGACGCTGGGACCCGAGTGGGGCCGGTTCGACACCGCCGACTCGCAGTGCGCGGTCGGCAAGGTGATGGCCAAGACGGGCACGCTCACCGGTGCGATCGCGCTGAGCGGACTGACGAAGGCTGCGGACGGATCCTGGAAGATCTTCTCGTTCATCGAGAACAACTCCACCGCCGACCCCGCCGCCACGAAGGACGCCCTCGACGGCCTCGCCGCCACCGTCAACGGCTGCTGGGCATAAGGGCGTTCGGGCCGTCGGCTACGGCGCCGTGAAGAGCGCCGGGAAGCGCGGCCCGAGCCACGGTTTGCGGCCCCAGACGATCACCTTGGCGCGGGCCATGGTGGCGGGGGCGCTCCAGCGGCCGAGGGCGAGCAGGAGGAAGGCGACGGGGTCGATGGCGATCGTGCAGTCGGGCCGCCGGGGCGGCTCGTCGCTGACCGTGGGAACGCCGTCGGCGAAGGTGACGGCGAAGCGGTCGCGGCCGGTCCGCACCACGTAACACGCGTGGTGACCGACCGCGCCGGCGCTCACGACGCGGGGCATGGCGAGCCGTATGAAGGGCAGCGTGAACGGGGCGACCTCCCGGCTCACCATGTGCGGCCGACGCAGCGCGACCGCGATGTCGTAGCCGTGCCCGAGCAGATGCGTGAGCAGGTACGAGCCCAGGGTGGCCAGGTCCATCGGCCCCATCGGTGTCAGCACCTGCTCCTGCGGGGAGCGGCCCGCGGCGGCCGTGACGAAGGCCCGGGCCTGCTCCGCTATCACCGTGCCGAGAACCACCGGATCCCGCTCCGGGAAGGCGGCCAGGGAGGCCCTGTTGGCCGCCGCGAGCCCACTGGGCGTCCCGTCGCCGTAGGGCCGTGTCTTGCCCGCCCCGATGTCCCGCATCAGCTTCCCCGCCAGCGCGAGGTGCGCCGCCGCCTCGCCCACCGTCCACTCGGCGCCCGGCAGCGGTGTCTCCGGGTCGGTCTCCGCCGGGAGCAGCGCGGCGATCCGGTCGGCGGTGGCGGTGATGGCGTCCTCGACTGTCATGCACGGGATCGTGTAGGGAGCGGGCCGCGGTGTCCAGTGCCGGACCGGAATGATCGACTCACTGCCACCGAAGTCAGCGGCCGAGGGCCGTCAGCAGATCCCCCAGCCGTGCCACCGGCTCAGGGCCGATCATGCGCAGCACCACCGTGTGCGCTCCGGCCGCTTCCAGTTCGCGGACGCGTTCGGCGGCCTGTTCCGCCGTGCCGGAGACGGTGTACACCTGCTCCGCAGGGCGGCCGAGCCAGGCGCCGTGGCCGTCGACATGCGGCCGCAGCTCACGCTGCACCTGATCGGCACTGTCCCCCACGCAGCAGAAGGCGAACACCGTCATGGTGTGGTCCGCGGAGGCACCGCCCTTGTCGACCGACGCCCGGGAGCTCCTGACATCGGACGGGCCGTGCCCCTCGGCGATCACCGTCCCGTCCGCGACTCGCCCGGACAGCTCCAGCGAGCGGGGCCGCACCACACCCGCGACCACTGGCGGCACCTCCGTCGGCGGATGGACCAACTGGACGCCGGCCAGCCGTACTTCCCGCCCCTCCATGACGACGCGCTCCCCACGGAGCAGGGCGCGCACGGAGCTGATCGTCTCCTCCAGCAGAGCGAGCGGTGATCGCGCGACCGCGTCGACGTCGGCCATCCATTCGGCCACCCCGTGCCCTATCCCGGCGACGAGCCGGCCGGGGAACACCCGCGCCACCGTGGCCACCTCCATCGCCAGCAGTGCCGGACTGCGCAACGGGGCCGGCATGATCCCGATGCCCACCCGCAGCCGCTGTGTGGCTCCCAGCGCGATGGCGGCGGCCGACACGCCCGCGTTCCACCCCAGATCCTCGACCACCCAGAGATCGTCCACGCCGAGGTTCTCGACCTGCCGCGCGAATCCGGGCAACTCCTCCGGAGCCCAGTCGCGGTTGTACATCACACCGATCCGAAGCTGTGTCATGAGGTATGGCCTCTTCCGGTCGTGGCGCGCCGCCGATCTCGCCTGCGAATCAACACTCTCCGCGATCGCCGCCCCGAGTGTCTACGGTCGCGATGTCGCCAGCGCCGAGAGGAGCCCCTCGGCCAGGCGCGCGGCCGGGGCCGGGCCCCCGCGTTCGGTCAAGACCCGTACGACGGCCCGGAGTTGGGCGGCGGGAAACGTGTCGGCGTACGCCTCGCACCCGTCGTCCGCGTAGGCCCGTGCCAGTGCGGGACCAAGCGCCTGCGCGTGGGCATCGGCGCAGGCCCGCGCATTCGCGTCGCTGCTCAACTGCGCGTACTCGTGGCCGTATCCGTCCGCCTCGGTCGCGGAGAAACCGTTGACCAGCGCGTAGTCGCGGGCGCCCGTGTGGGCCTCGGTGTACGCGCCGGCCCGGTCGTAGGCGGCGTCGTAGAGGTGCAGGAGCATCGGGGTGAGCGCCGTTCTCCAGGTGTCCTGGGACGGTGTCCTGCCGTGCGCCGCCGCACGGTGCAGCTCCTCCGGAGCCACGAACACGGCCGCCTCCCCCTCCCGCGTCCCCTCCGCGAGGAGCGGCAGAACCGTCCCGGCCTGCCAGACATGGACGGCGAACAGGCCTCCCCTGTACGGGACTTCGTCGAGAAGGCCGTGCAGACGGGCCGTCCAGTCGTCGCGGGCGTCCGTCGGCAGCTGCAACTGAAGGTCCGTGGCGACGTGCCGCAGCCAAACCGGGGCGATGTCGGTCGTGGGCATCGCTCAGGCCTGCAGGGAACTGCCGTTGACGGCCACGCGGCGGCCCTCGCGGGTGTGCGGGAAGTAGTCCCAGACGGCGTGGTGCTGGACGCTGCGGTTGTCCCAGAGCACAAGGGTGCGCTCCTGCCAGCGGACCCGGCAGTGCAGCAGCGGGGTGCGGGCCATGTGCGCGTACAGCAGGTCGAGCAGGGCGTCGCTCTCCGGGCGGGACAGCTGGGTGATGTGGGAGGTGTAGGGGGCGTTGACGAACAGCAGCTTGCGGTCGGTCTCCGGGTGCCGGACGACGACCGGCTGTTCGGTGCGCGGCACGTCGTACTCGGGCGGCGGGGTCTGTCCTGCGGCGGTCCAGGGCAGGGCGCCGTCGTGGAGGGCGGTGAGGCCGTCGAGGAAGCCGCGCATCGCCGGTGAGAGCAGTTCGTAGGCGAGGTGCATGTTGGCGAAGACGGTGTCGCCGCCGCTGCCGCCTTCGGGGATGGTGGTGATGTAGAGCAGTGATCCGAGGGAGGGTTCGGGGTCGGCGGTGCCGTCGGCGTGCCAGCCGTTGCCGGCCACGGCCCGGGACTCCTTGTTCGCCTTGATGTCCAGGATGTACGGGTCGGATCCCTCGGGCGCGAGGGCGACGGGGTGCAGCTCGCCGAAGACGCCCGCGAACCGCTTGTGTTCCTCGGGGGTGATGTCCTGCTCGCGGAAGACCAGCACGTGGTGGGTCTGGAACGCGTGCTTGAGTTCCTTCTCCTGCTGGGGCGTCAGCTTCTGGGACAGGTCGAGGCCGGTGACCTCGGCACCCAGCAGCGGGGTGATCGGCTCGACGGACAGGGTGTCGTAAGGCTCGGCGGGGCGGGTGGTGAGCCGCTCGACGGCCTTGAGCGCGTAGTCCTCCATGGGGGACCTCCTTGGTGTAGGTGGAGAAGGGGCGAGGCTCACAGGCCTCGGTCGAGGAGTTCGGACACGACGAGGCGGCCGAAGGCGAGGTTGCCGTGGATCGTGTCGTCCGGCTGGCAGAAGGCGGGGCGTTGCAGGCCGCTCTCGTCGGTGACGCGGGTCCGCAGGTCGACCAACTCGACGCCCCTCGCGGTGAGTTCGGCTACGAGAATGTGCTGTGCGGCGAGGAAGACGTCCGGGTCGGACATGCCGGGGACGCGTTGGGGCGGCAGGGGCGCCAGTACGCGCAGTCCCAGGGCGGCGGCATGGTCGTAGAAGGCGAGCGCACCCCGAACCGTCGCGCGGATCAGGTCGGCGAAGAGGCCGCTGCGCAGGAAGGTGTCGGGGACGGTTCCGTGCCGGTCGCGGTAGAGGTCCCAGTTCTGCCGGGTGGCCACGGTGTGGGCGCTCAGGCCGAAGGTGCACACCAGCGGCACCCGCAGTCCGGCGAGCGCGGGCACGTCGAGGGTGTCCAGGAACTCGCGGTACAGCCGCTGGGTCTCGGCCTGCCGGAAGGTGAGGTCGGTGGTGCCGGTGTCGAAGAAGGGGCCCAGGAAGTCGCGCCCCGATCCCAACGGGCCTCCCACGAAAGACAGTTCGGCCGCCTGGGCGGCGCGGCCGACGCAACCGGCGTGCGAGTCACCGAGCAGCAGGAAGCGGGCGGGGGTTGTAGTAGTCGAGCACTGCGTCGTCACACCGGTTGTCCTCTCCGCCGTCGACGAGGGTGGGGGTGATGTGCGTGGTGGTGGTCCGGCCCTGGACGGCCTCGAAGAAGTGCCGCATCACGAAGGCCACCCCGTCGGGGCTGACCGTGCGGAGGTTGGGTTCGTAGAAGGCCGCCCGGTAGGGGTGGCCGGTGACGATCTCGTACGACGGGAAGTAGTCGAAGTCGTCGCGCTCGTCGGCGAGTTGGCCGGCCGCCGCGCGCAGGACGGACTTGGAGTGGGTGGTGGCGACGAGGGCGTGGCGGCCGGTGGCGGTGGCCGTCAGCGGGACCGGGGAGACGGTGAGGACCATCCGCAGCCGGGAGTTGACGGTGCGGGCCAGGGCGAGCAGGGCCGTCAGGTCGTCGTGGACCTGGGCCACCGTGTGGTTGCGCAGGACGTGCCGGGCGGGGTCGAAGGTGCCGCGTACGGTTCCGGGGCACATCGGCAGCACCGTGCCGGTGCGGGTGTCGTGCCAGGCCTCGGTCAGACCGAGGGTGAAGACGAGGACGTCGGCCTTGGTGAGCGCGGTACGGACGGCGGCGAGGGTGGTGGCGCGGGAGCGCAGCAGGTCGGTGGGCGTGGCGAAGCCGTCCGGTTCGACGGTGGGCCGGTAGGGGTCGTGGAAGGCGCCGTCCTCCGCCCAGATCTCCTCGGGCGGCTTCTCCTCGTCGAGCGCCCAGGCGATCCACTGGCGCAGTGCGGCGGCGGTGTAGATGTTGCCGGTCCGGAAGGAGAAGCGGCGGTAGCCGCGCGCCGACCGCTCCGCGCGGGTCAGGCCCGGCGGCGGCGGTTCGGCGTCGTACCAGTGCATGCCCTCCTCCAGGAGGGCCCGTCCGATGTGGGCGGCGAAGCAGGATCCGGCGGTGACGACGGGGTCGTCCTGGCCGATGGTGAACTTCGGCGTCCACAGGTCGGTGATGTCGAGCGGGTCGGGTTCGGCGACCGCGGTGCGCCAGAAGGACCGCTCGGGCAGGCGGGAGTAGGGGTGCTGCACGGTGGCCTCCTCAGGATCGTCCGGCGGGATGGGGCAGAGCGGGGGCTGTCGCGAGTGCGGCGGCGATCGTCCGCACGTGGGGTTCCGCTACGAGTTCGTAGTGGGTGGCGTCGAGGTGGTGCAGGCGGTAGGTGCCGGGCAGATGGGCGTCCCACGCGCCGGGCGGGGTCGGTTCCGGGGTCAACAGCCCTTCCTCCAACGGGCGTTGAGCGATCCATACCTCGGTGGGTGTCATGTGCAGTCGTGGCAGCCGGTGTTCGGCCATCGCCGCGAGGTTGGTTCGGCAGCAGTGCGCGAGGCGTTCGGCGTAGGCGCGGCCGGACTCCGACAGCGGTCCACCGGCGTTGCCGCTGAGTTCACGGGCGAACACGGCGTCCACCTGCTGTTCGTCGTAGGCGGCGAGGCGTTGGCCGGCGCCGGGTGGCGGTGGGTCGAGGAGGTGGACGGCGTCGACGGGTCTGCCCTCGGCTTCGGCAAGTGCCGCCATGGACAGGGCGGTCCAGGCACCGAACGACCAACCCGCCAGGCGCAGACGGCAGTTGGGGTCCGGGAATGCCGCCCGCACGGCATCAAGGTAGTGCGCGGCCCGGTCGGCGATCGAACGGGTGGGCAGTCCCGGGTCGCGCAGTTTCGGGTCGGCGATCAGGCAGACGGTCGACTCGGCGGGGAGGGCCGCCACCAGCGGTCTGTAGGCCTGGATGTCGCCGCCGACCGGATGGACCAGGCACAACACGTCCGGTCCGGGCCCTCGTTGCCACACTTCGACGGCCACCGCGGCGGACGCGCGGCGGGTGCCGGTGTCGAGGTGGCCGAGGATCTCGGCGAGGCTCACCCGGTGGCTGAGCCGGGACAGGTCGATGTCGGTGCCGTGACGGCACTTCACCTCGTCGATGAGTTCCAGCAGGGTGAGCGAGTCGGCACCCAGGTCGTACAGCGCCGCCTCGGGGTCGACGGTGTCCACGCCGAGGAGGTCGCGCAGGATCTCGGTGAGGTCGGCGGCGGGGTCGCCGGGTCCCGGCCCGGAATCGGCGACGGACTCATGCCCGTGCTCGTGCTCGTGCTCGTGCTCGTGCTCGTAGAAGTAGTGAGCCTCCGCCAGGGGCGTGGTGTTGACCATCAGGTGCGGCAGTTGCAGGTGCAGGGCCCGCTCGAAGACCGCCGCGCCGTCCTCCGGGGTGAGCGCCGACCTCAGATGTTCCTGGTGGCGGGCGTCGGCGGTCAGGGCGTGCTGTGCCATGCCTACGTCCCGCCAGGCGTCCCAGCCGATGGTCATACGGACGGTCGCGTCGTCGGCGCCGGGCGGCGCGTGATGGGCGTAGGCGTCCAGGCAGGCGTTGGCCGCCGCGTAGTCGAACTGCCCGACTCCCCCGAATCGGGCGGCCATTGACGAGCAGTAGGCCGCGTAGTCGGGGTCGTGCTCGGCGATGATCCGCTCGACGAGCAGGGCACCGCGGAGTTTGGCGGCCGTGGCCCGGCGGGCGGTGGCGGGGTCGCGGCGGACGAGGAGCCCGCCGGCGGCGGTGCCCGCGGCGTGGACGACCCCGGCGAGGCCGTCGAGGTGCGGAGCCAGTCGCTCTACGACCGTGTCCAGGTCGTCGGTCGCGAGGTCGGCCGGGACCAGCGTGACACGGTCCCGGTGTGCGCGCAGCGCGGCTGGTGTCCCGGTCCCTCTGGCGACGAGGACCACGCGGTTGCCGGGGTGTTCGAGGAGGCGGGCGGCCAGGGCGGTGCCGATGCCTCCGGTGCCGCCGAGCACCAGGTGGGTTCCGGGAACGGCCGTACGGACGGCGGCAGTCGGCGACTCGGGGGCATGCACCGGCTGAAGAGTGCGCTGCCACCAGAAGCCGTCGCGCAGGCCGGTCGACGGTTCGGTGATCGTGTCGTCCAGGAGCAGGTCCGGCAGCTGGGCCGCCCACTCGGCCGGGCGCGGTCCTGGCAGGTCGGCCCAGCGCAGGGTCACGCCCAGTTCCTGCCGGGGCACTTCGAGGGCGGCGGCGAGCAGGCCCGCCTCGGGCGTGCGGACGGGGCCGGTGACCGGCTGCGCCCCGTGGGACAGCAGCCAGGCGCGGGGCCGTTCGGCGTCCGGGACTTGCGCGAGGGCGCGGACGAGCGCCGCGACGGTGTCGAGGCAGGCCCACTGGGCCGCCTCCAGCGCACGGTCGTCGAGGCTGCCGTCGAGGGTCAGGGGAAGGGTGTGCAGCCAGTCGACGCCGGGGCCGGCGTGCCGGGTGATCTCCGCGAGCACGACGGCGAGTTGCTCGGTGTCGGCGGGGTCGGCCTCGTAGCGGTCCTCGTCGAGCCGGGTGAGTCCCTGCCCGGCGCGCACGGTCACCACGCGGGCGTAGTGCCGTTCCAGGAACCGCCACGCCGTGCCGTCCGCGTCCGGTGCGGTGACCACGACGGCGGTGCGTTGTGGCTGGTGGGCGCCGGTGCGGGCGCGGCGCAGCCGTGTCCACAGCGGCTGGTGCAGCCACTCGTCGGGGGGCAGCCGCCGCGGGGCGCCAGACCGCACGGAGTCGGACTCGGAGTCATCCTCTCCGGGCGCGCGTCGGAAGTCGTACTCCGCCGTGTCGAAGGCGGGCGGCGGGAAGTCCCAGGGCGCGGGTGCGGGCCCCTCTGGCCATACGAGGGTGTGTCCGGCCGTCCATGCCTCCGCGAGGGCGCGCGGGTCCTGGTCCGGTGCCTTCAGCGCGGTCCGCGCGAGCGGCTCGCCGACCTCGCCGAGCGTGTCGAGCCACGCGACGGCGGAGTCGACGTCCGGGCAGACGGCCGCCGCCCGGTGCGCGAGCGCGGGCCGTCCGGCCTGGAGGTGGCGCAGCACCTGCGGGTAGCTGTCGGGGTGCGCCCTCAGGTAGGCGGCGATACGGCGTCCGTCCGCGCGTACGGCGGACGCGGAACTGCCGGACAGGGGCAGGCACATCACCGTCTCGGCCGGAACAGGACCGGGGTGGGCCAACTCCCCTTGTTCCAGCAGCAGATGGGCGTTGGTGCCGCCGATGCCGAAGCTGCTGACGGCGGCCACTCTCGGGGTGTCGGACGGCCAGGCTTCGGCGATGACCGGTATCCGGAAGGGCCCGTCCTCTATCTCGGGGTTGAGCCGGTCGAAGTCGGCCGTCGGCGGAACGACCCCGTGGTGCACGGCGAGCACGGCCCGCACCAGGCCGACGACGCCCGCGGCGGCGCCCAGGTGTCCGATCTGGCTCTTCACGGAGGACAGCGCCACGCCCGCGTCGTCCGCGAGCCCGTACGCCTGCCGCAGCGCGGCCGTCTCCACCGGGTCCCCGAGCCGGGTACCGGTCCCGTGCGCCTCCACGTAGCCGAGGTCGGTGCCGCTACGGCCGCTGCGGTGCAGGGCGGTACGGATCGCGGCACGCTGCCCGGCCAGGGCGGGGGCGCTGTAACTGAGCTTGTCCGCACCGTCGTTGTTGATTCCCGAGCCGGTGACGACGGCGTAGACGGTGTCGCCGTCCCGGCGTGCCGCGGCGAGCGGTTTGAGCACGACGACGGCGCTGCCGCTCGCCCCGACGGTACCGACGGCGTCCGCGCTGAACGGCCGGCAATGGCCGTCCGGCGAGAAGATGTGCTGCGGCCGGTAGGTGTAGCCGTCGGTCAGGTCGATGTCGACGAGGACACCGCCGACGAGCATCATGTCCGCGTCGCCCTGCCGGAGCATCCCGGCGGCCACATGCACGCCGACGAGCGAGCTGGAGCACGCGGACTGCACGGTGAAGGCGGGCCCGGTCAGTCCGAGGTGGTAGGCGGCTTTGGTGGCCAGGAAGTCCTTCTCGTGGTGCAGCGCGAGCCGGAAGGTGTCCGGGAGTTGAGCCGGTTCGGCCTCGCGCAGCACGCGCTGGAAGTAGGTGTTCTCGCCGCAGGCGGCCAGGAGCCCGACCCGGTGGGTGGCCGGGTCCGCGATGCCTGCGTGGGCGAGTGCCTCGACGCAGTTCATCAGGAGGTGCCGTTGCTGGGGGTCCATCAGCCGGGCCTCGTGCGGGCTGATGGTGAAGCGGCCCGGGTCGAAGGCGAGCGGTCCGGCGAGCTGGCTGCGGGCACCGACCCGGCCGTCTGCCGTCGGGAAGTGCTCGATGCCCCGGCGACCGGAGACGACCAGGTCCCAGAAGGCGGCCAGGTCGGGGGCGCCCGGCAGTCGTACGGCCATCCCGATCACCGCGACGGGTTCGCCCACGGGTCGTGGCGCGCCAAGGGGCATCGAATCCGTACCCCTCTCCGACGCGCGCCCCTCGATGAGGCGGGCGAGTGCGCGAAGGCTGACGTGCTCGAACAACTCCGGCACACCGAAGGTGAGTTGGTCCTCGCCGGCGCAGCGGAGTTGGAAGCGCATCAGGTCCAGGCTGGTGGCACCGGCGTCGAAGAACCGCTGCTCGACACCGATCGCCTTGCCGGTCACCGTCTCGAACAGATCGGCCAGCCGCGCTTCGAGAGGTGACAGGGCGGCCCGGGCGGTCGCACCCGCCGGGCGCAGTTCGCGCCCCTGGACGGTGAGCGCCGCCCGGCGGTCCAGTTTGCCGCTCGGGGTGCGTGGCAGTTCGGTGAGGCGGCGGAACCTGCTCACGCGCGCATAGCCCGGCAGCAGCCCGGACAGATGGTCGGCGAGGTCCTTCGGGTCGGGGTCGCCGCCCCGGCACTGCAGGCAGGCCACCAGCAGTCCGTCCGCCACCGCCGCGACCGCGTGGGTGATGCCGGGGTACTGCAACAGCGCGGCTTCGACCTGACCCAACTCCAGCCGATGTCCGCCGAGTTTGACCTGACTGTCGTCGCGGCCGGCGTAGTGCAGCAGGCCGTCCGTGTCGAAGCGCGCGAGGTCGCCGGTGCGGTAGAAGGTGCCGAGGTCGGGGTCGTCGGTGAAGCGGTCGTGGTGCGGTGTGTCGTCGCCGAGGTAGCAGCGGTGGGCCATGAGGCCGCCGATCAGCAACTCGCCGGTGACGCCCGGCGGGACGGGGTGGCCGCCCTCGTCGACGACCCGCAGGACGGCGTTCGCCACCGGCCGCCCGATCGCGGGCCGCAGCGGCCAGGCGGCGGGATCACCGTCGAGGCACAGACCGCTGACGACATGGGTCTCGGTGGGACCGTAGTGGTTGAACAGGCGGGCGTCCGGCAGCCCGGCGAACCAGCGGCGGATCGCGTCCGTGCACACCAACTGCTCCCCGGCCGTGACGACTTCACGCAACCGCGACGGGAACCGCCCGGTGCGCACCCCGTGTTCGGCGAGCAGTTGCAGAGCGACGTACGGCAGGAAGATCCGCTCCGCTCCCCCGGTCTCCAACTCCCGCAGCAGGGAGGGAACATCGTGCCGCCAGGCGGGTTCCACCAGGCGCAGCAGACCCCCGGAGCACAGGGTGGTGCAGATCTCCTGGAACGAGACGTCGAAGGACAGCATGGAGAACTGCTGGGTGACGGCGGGCCCGCGCAGTCCGCCGTCGGTGCGCTGCCAGGTCAGCAGGTTGCACACGGTCCGGTCGAAGACCTGGACGCCTTTGGGAGCGCCGGTGGAGCCGGATGTGAACAGGGTGTAGAGCGGACGCGCTCCTTGGTGCGCGGGAGCGTAGGGCGCGGCGGCGGGGGCGTCCGCGAGGGTCAGGACGTGCCGTGGCAGGGACGCCGGCGCGATCGCGGCGAGCGCGTCCTCGTCCTGCGGCGCCACGAGCACGCACAACGGGTCGGCCTGGTCGAGCACATGCCGCAGCAGGTGCGGTGGATAGGCGGGATCGAGCGGTACGACGGTGAGGTTCAGCCGGCCCGCCGCCAGGAGGGCCACGATGTGTTCGACGGAGGGCCGGAGGTGGAGCGCCACGGCCGCCGGGGCGGCGGGATCGGCCGGGAGGCGGGCGGCGAGGGCGGCCGCCAACCCGGCTGCATGCGCATCGAGTTCGGCGTAGGTGAGGGTCAACTCGCCATTGGTGACCGCCGGTTCGTGCGGGGTGCGCGCCACGTGTCGGGCGAAGCCCTCGGCGACGGTCGCGAAGTCCGAGGCCCGCGTGGGTCCTTGGCCGTGATCGGGCAGGGTGCGACGGTAGTCGGCGACCAGTTGATGCAGGGTGGTGTCGTTGTCGCCGGTCAGATGGTCGAGGGCCTCGCGGAAGAGGCGGGCCGCGGCCTGGGCGCGTTCGGCGCCGATGTCGTCGCGGTACTCCCACAGGCAGTCGAAACCGCCCTCGTGCTCCACCACGGACAGCGTGAGGGCGCATTTGGCGCCGAGCGGCTCGGGCCACACCGGCCGTACGTCGCAGCCGTCGAGCCGCAGTGCGGAGAAGTCGGTGTTCTCCAGCACGAACAGGTAGTCGAACAAGGGGGTTCGCTCGCCGAAGACGCGGTCCGCGAGAACGTCGGCGAGGGCGACCTCCTGGTCGCGCAGGACGGCGTGCACGACGTCGGCGTGCTCGGACAGCTGGGCGTCCAAGGGGCGGTGCGGCTCCATCGGCAGGTCGAGGAGCACGGTGTTGGCGAACATGCCGACGGTGTCGGCGAATTCGGGCCGGGCCCGGTTCGCGACCGGCGTGGCGATCAGTGGGCGGCCCTGCCCGGTGACGCCGTAGACGCTCGCGGCGAACGCGGACACCAGCAACTGGAAGCGGGTCAGGCCGAGTTGTGCGGCGCGTCGGTCCAGCGCGCCACGGCGGACGACGTCGAGTGTGGTGCGCAGCAGGCGGGCCCGTGGTGTGTCGGGGACCGGCTGCGCGGGTGACGGTTCGCCGTCGCGGCCGTAGTGGGAGCGCAGCCGTGCCCGCCGGTCCGCGTAGGCGGGACTCGTGTGCCAACTGCGCTGCCAGTGAGCGAAGTCCAGGGGCGTATGAGTCGAGCCGTCGGCGACGCAGGCGTCGGTCAGGTCGCGAAGGAGGAGGTTGAGCGACCAGCCGTCCACGGCGACGTGGTGCAGATGCAGCAGGAGCAGCCCGCCGTCGGCCCGTGGCACCCAGGCCACACGCAGCATCCGAGCCTCGGTGAGGTCGAAGCGGTGCTCGAAGAACCGCTCGGCGGTGTCCTGCCACTCCTCCCCCGGGCGGGCTGCGAGATACTGCCAGGGGTCGTAGGGATCGCCGGTCCGCTGGAGCAGCCCGTCCGGGGTGGGAACCAGCCGGGTGCGCAGGGCGACATGCCGTTCCACCAGAGCCCGCACCGCGCGCCGCAGAGCCGCCGTGTCGACGTCACCCCGGACCCGGAACGCCAACGGCACGTCGTAGGACCGGTCTTCGGGCGCCCGCTGCCGCAGAAGCCACAACCGCTCCTGCTCACTGGTGGCCGGCGCGGTCGTCTCACCGGCGGGGCCGGGTACGGGCGGGTGTTCCCCTACGGCCGTGTCGGCGGCGTCGACGGCGTCCGCGAGGGCGGCGAAGTCGGCCCGCAGGACCAGGTCGTGCGGAAGGTCGACGGCGTAGCGGTCGAGGATCTCGAAGCGGAAGCGCAGCGCCTTCAGCGAGTCGCCGCCGCTGGCCGCCCAACGGTCCCCGGGACGCAGGCCGTTGACGGCGAGGATGTCCTCGGCGATGTCCAGCACCCGCCGCTGTCCGGCGCTGACGGGCGGTCCGTCGCCTTCGGGCGTGCCGCGCCACGGAGTGCGGGCGTCGCGCAGCAGGGCCTCCCGGTCGACCTTCCCGTTGGCGTTGCGTGGGAGTTCGGTGACGAGGTAGGTGTGGTGGGGGCGCATGTACGAGGGCAGGGTCGCGGCGAGGTGGCGGTCGTAGGTGTCGTAGGAGAGTTCGTCGGCCAGGACGAGGAAGGCGAGCAGTTCGTTGCGGTCCTCGGCGTCGCGGCGGGTGCAGACGTAGGCCTGGCGGACGGCGGGCTGGACCAGGATCTGCCGTTCCACCTCGCCCGGCTCGATCCGGAAGCCGCGCACCTTGACCTGCCGGTCGGCCCTGCCGATGTAGATGATGCGGCCCTCGGTGTCCTGGCGTACGAGGTCGCCGGTGCGGTACCAACGCCCTTGCCCGGCCCGCTCGTTCGGGAGTCGTACGAAGCTGTGGGCGGTCCGCTCGGGGAGGTTGCGGTAGCCGCGCGCCAACGCCGGGCCGGAGAGCAGGAGTTCGGCCACCTCCCCCGGTTCGGCGGTGCGGTCGTCCTGGGTGCGCAGGAGGATGCCGGTGCCGGGGAGCGGGGTGCCGATGGGGATCGTGTCGCCGGCGAAGTCGCGCGGGATGGGGTGGCAGAGGGCGAAGGTCGTCGCCTCGGTCGGCCCGTACGCGTTGCGCAGGACCGTCGGGGCTTCGGGGTTGGTCTCGTACCAGCGGCGGACGATACGGGCGTTCAGCTGTTCGCCGCCGACGAGGACCTGCGCGACGGTGGCGAAGGAGTGCGGTACCTGCTCGACGACCGCGTTGAAGAGTGCCGTCGTGATGAACAGCGTGTCGACGCGGCGATCGTCGAGCGCCCTCGCGAGTCCGGGCGCGCTGTGCACCTGGCTGTCGTCGAGTACGACACAGACGCCACCGGTCAGCAGCGGGACCCACACCTCGAAGCTGAGCGCGTCGAAGGCGGGGTTGGCCAAGCAGGCGATCCGGGTGCCGGGCCGCAGGTCGAGATAGCCGGGTCGGGCAAGTCGCAGCACTCCCTCGTCGGTGACCTCCACGCCCTTGGGGTGCCCCGTGCTGCCGGAGGTGTAGAAGACGAAGCCCGTGGCGGTGTCGCCGGGTTGGACCGCGGACACGGCGGGCAGGCCGGTGCCACCCTCGCCGCTCAGGAGCAGGTCGACGTCCAACACGGGGAGATGCGCCGGTAGTTGGAGACCGTCCCCGTGGATCACGGCGACGGCGCCCGAGTCGTCGAGGATGTGGCGCTGCCGGTCGGGCGGGCTGAGGCGGTCGAGGGGGACGACGGTGGCTCCGGCGCGGCGGATGCCGAGCATGACGCAGACCAACTGCCAGGAGCGCGGCAGGTGTACGGCGACCGCGTGCCCTGGGCGTACTCCGGCCGCGCGCAGCCGCGCCGCCACCAGGCCACTGGCTCGTTCGAGTTCCGTGTAGTCGAGGACCCGGTCGCCGTCCTCGACGGCGGGGGCGGCGGGGGTGCGGCGGGCCTGGGCGAGGACGGTCTCGGCGAGGGAGGCGGACCGTGACGGGGCCGTGTCGACCGGTGCCGGGGAGACGGTGCGGGCGGGGCGGAGGTCCATCACGCCTCCCGTATCGGCAGGGCCGACTGGGGCGTGTGGTGGGCCAGTTCGGCGCCGAGCAGGGCGCCGACCCGGGCCGCCCCGGCGCCCTCCAGGATCTCCCAGTGGTCGCACTCCAGCGTCTCCACCCGGAACGCGCCCTCGGCCCTGCGCTGCCAGAAGGCACGGACCTCGGCGTGGAAGGGGGTGTCAGTGCCTTCCGGCACGGCCTGGGCGAGGACAAGGCGGGCCGGGGAGGCTGCCGGGAGGTGTTCGCGGGCGGTGAGCCGGTTGTGGTTGTAGAGGTGGAAGTAGCGGTCGACCTGGGCGTCGTCGATGCCGGGGTACATCCCGTTGAACCTCACGAGTTTGTCGCGGAACTCGGCCGCGTCGACGGCGCCGATCTCCGCGCGGGCGGTCGCGTCGTCGGTGGCCTGGGTGTCCAGGAGGACGACACTGACCGCGCGATGTCCGGCGGCGGCCAGCAGGCGTCCCATCTCGTGGGCGACGAGGCCGCCGTAGGACAGGCCGGTCAGGACGAGGGGCTGGTCGCCGAGCGGTTCCAGGAGGCGCAGGTATGCCTCGGCCATGGCTTCCACGGTGGGCAGGAGGTCCTCGTCGGGGTTCACGCCCGGGGACTGGATGCCGTAGAGCCCGACGCTTTCGGGCAGGAGGGTGGCCAGGGGCAGGTAGCAGAAGGCGGTGCCGCCTGCGGGGTGGACGCAGACCACGCGCGGGCCGGTGCCGGGGCGGAACTCGATGAGGCTGCCGGGGGCGCGGGCGGTGCCGTCCTCGCGGAGCAGCGCGGCCAGGGCCTCGATGGTGGGGCGCGTCATGACCTCGCCGACGGGGAGTCGGCGGCCGAAGGTCTCGGTGACGGCGTGGGCCATCTTGATGGCGGACAGTGAAGTGCCGCCGATCTCGAAGAAGTTGTCGCTGACGCCGATGTCGGGGTGGAGCAGGATGCGTTGCCAGATCCGGTACAGGCCGTGTTCGACGTGGTCGCGCGGGCTGGCCGCGTTGACCTGGTCGGAGGTCGACTCCTGGGCCAGGCAAAGGAGTTGGGGCCGGTCGAGTTTGCCGCTGCGGTTGAGCGGCAGGGCGTCGAGGTCGAGGAAGACGGCGGGGATCATGTAGTCGGGCAGTCGGCGGGCGAGGGCGGTGCGCCAGTCGTGCGCGGTGCGGGCGGGTGCCGTGCCGCGGCCGATACCGGCGATCAGCCTGGGCTGACCGGTCGTGTCGTGGTCGACGAGGACCGCCGCTTCGCGTACACCGGGCAGGGCCGTGAGCGCCGCCTCGACCTCGGCGGGCTCGATCCGGAAGCCGCGCAGTTTGATCTGGTCGTCGGCGCGCCCCATGAAGTGGGCCTGGCCGTCCGGCAGTCGGCGGGCGAGATCGCCGGTGCGGTAGATCCGCTCGCCGGGCACGAAGGGGTCGGGCAGGAAGCGTTCCTTGGTGAGGTCGGGGCGGCCGAGATAGCCGCGGGCCAGCGACGCTCCGCCGAGGTAGACCTCGCCCACCACTCCGGGCGGGACCGGTTCGAGGCGGCCGTCGAGCACGTACATGCGGGTGTGCGGCAGCGGGCGGCCGATGGGGCACGGCCGTTCCAGCGGGCGGGGGTCGTAGTGGGCGGTGCTGTAGAGGGTCGCCTCGGTGGGGCCGTAGCCGAAGCAGATCCGCAGGCCGGGGAGGTGTTGTGTCATGCGGTGCAGCGCGGCTTCGGTGAGCGACTCGACGCCGGTGAGGAGCTTGCGCAGGGGCAGGCCGCGCAGTCGTGCGGCGGGGTCCTCGTCGATCCACTTGACGTAGGCGGGCGGCAGGAACGCCTGGGTGACCGCGTGTTCGCGCATCCACGCCAGCAGGGCCTCGGGGTCGCCGCGCAACTCCTCGGGGACGATGTGGAGTTCGCCGCCGGTGGTCAGCGGGAGCAGCAGTTCGTGGATGGAGGCGTCGAAGCCGATGCCGGACCAGGCGGAGCCGGCGTCGCCGGGGGCGGTGCCCATGCGGGCGTGCCAGGTCGCGAACAGGTCGAGGACGCTGCGGTGTTCGACCGCGACGCCCTTGGGCCGTCCCGTGGACCCGGAGGTGAAGATCACGTAGGCCAGCTGGTCGGGCGTGTGGTCGATGTGCGCCGGTGCTCCCTGCCGGGTCGATCCCTCGGCCTCTACGGCGGCCAGGTCGAGCCATTCCGGGTCGCGTTCGGCGCTGTCGTGGTCGCTCAGCACGAGGGGGCAGGCGGCGTCCTCGATCATGCGGGCGAGGCGTTCGGCGGGCTGGCCCGGGTCGAGCGGGAGGTAGGCGGCGCCCGCCTTGAGGATGCCGAGGATGCCGACGGCGAGGTCGCGGGTGCGTTGCGCGTGCAGGCCCACCACATCGCCGGGGCGGACGGACCGGGCGACGAGCGCGTGCGCGAGGTGGTCGGCGCGGCGGCCGAGTGCCGCGTAGTCCAGCGAGCCGTCCCGGTCGACGACCGCGGTCTGCGCGGGGCGCTCGCGGACCTGTGCCTCGAAGAGTTCGACGAGTCCGGACGCCGAACGCAGGGCAGTCTCCGCCGGGTTGGGCGGCGGGGCGGTGTCGGGCCGCGTGGCGTCGCCGTCGAGGAGCGCCCGTCGGCGTTCCTGCGGTGTCATCAACTCCAGGGCCCGGATGTCCCGTTCGGGGTGGCGGACCATGTCGGTGAGCAGATTCCGGAGATGGCCGGACCAGCGCCGGGCGGTTTCGGGGTCGATGAGCGCGGTCGCGTAGTCCAGGTGTCCGGTGAGCCGGCCGTCGGACTCGGTCGCCGACAGGGCGAGATCGAACTTGGCCGGGGCGTGGGCGATCGGCAGCGGCTCGGCCTCGACTCCGGGCAGGTGCAGCAGACCCCGCCGGTCGGGCTGCCAGGCCAGCATGGTCTGGAACAGGGGTGTGCGGGAGGCGCTGCGCGGCGGGTTGACCAGTTCGACGATGCGCTCGAAAGGCAGGTCCTGGTGGGCGAGGGCCTCGCGTACGACGGCGCGGGTGCGGGTCAGGGCCTCGGCGGCGGTGAGGGATCCGGAGAGATCGACGCGCAGCGGGAGGGAGTTGACGAGGAAGCCGATGAGGCCGGCCGCTCCCGGGCCGCGCCTGCCCGCGAACGGGCTGCCGACAACGATGTCCTCCTGCCCGGAGAGCCGCGACATGAGGATCGCCCATCCGGTCAGCAGGGCCACGAAGGGCGTGGCGCCGTGCCGTCTCGCGAGACTCCGGAGTTCGGCCGTGGCCTCGGCGTCGAGGGTGAACTCGGCCCGCCCGCCGTCGTATTGCTGTTCCGCCGGCCGTGGACGGTCGGTGGGCAGTTCGAGGACGGGCGGGACGTCGTGCAGTGCGCGCCGCCAGTAGTCCTCCTGAGTGCCGAGGTCGGCTTCGCACTGGGCGCGCGCGTGGTCCGCGAACTGCACGGCGAGCGGCGGCAGGGGATTCGGGGCACCCGCGCCGAACGCCTCGTAGAGCTGCCCGAGTTCGTCCATCATGACGTTCATCGAGACGCCGTCGTAGATGCTGTGATGGAACGTCAGGAGCAGCACGTGGCGTTCGGGTCCCGTGACGAGCAGGCGACCCCGGCCGAGCGGGCCGGCTTCGAGGTCGAACGGGCGTTGCGCCTCGTCGAGTTGGCGGACTGCCACCCGCGCGTCCGCGCCGTCGACGGTGGTGAGGTCCTCACGGGTCAGGGTGAATCCGCTGCCCGGCGGGTCGATGTGCTGGTGTACGTCGCCGTCCGCGGCCACCAGCCGTGTCCGCAGCGACTCATGACGGTCCGTCAGCGTGTCGAGGGCGCGGGACAGCAGGTCGGCGTCGAGCGGGCCGGTCAGGGTGTAGGCGATGGTCTCGTTGTACGCGGCGTTCGCGCCCGGCAGTTGGGACAGGAACCACAGTCGCTGCTGGGCGAAGGAGGCGGGCCGGACCCGGGGCGTCGCTTCCAGGCCGGGCGGGGGTGTTTCGGTGGACGCGCGGGGAGCGGGGACAGAGTGGGGGGTGTGATGCACCGGCGGTACCTGGCCTTCCCATCGGTGTGGGGCTGGGTGACATCGGGGCGCGACAAGCCGGGGTCACCGGGCTGCCGACGGGCCGGAGAGGGCGCGCTCGCCATCGAGCGGGGTGCCGTGAGGGGGGAGGGGAGGTGGCGGGCGCGCGGCCGATGGCCGGGACGCGCAAGGCCGCCGAAAGCGGCCCGGAGATTCGACAATTCGATGCACGAAATCGCTGGCCAATTACTTCGTCACGTCATTTTCCTGTTCCCTCGGATTCCCTTCCGGAACTCCGTGACGCGGTCGTAATCATCGATCACACGCTCCGGGCATGTCAATACTTGATATTTTCCGGAGCCACACCGGGACGTCACCTTGAAAAGGAATCCCGCGAAACTCCCATATGGGAAGAACATCCGCATACCGTTACACAACTTCCCCTGCAGAAGGGTGAATCGGCTGCCGGAGCGGCGAAACAGGCAAAGAGGTCCGTCCATTTCGGCAGTCGAACTGAATTGAATGTTTGAAATCCGCGCCGCTCGGCAGGGATGTCAGAATGGCCGCGCGCCGACCGGAAGCGGAACCCCGGCAACGGGGGCCGCGAAATGCACGCGTCGTTCCGGCAGCAAGAAGCCCCCGTCGGCGTGCGACGAGGGCTCAAGCGAGATCGGGACCGACGGTCACCTACCGTCGAGTGGCCGTCACACCCCGGCGGCCTTCCCCTCCGTCGGGCGCACGAGCCGCTCGTCCGGGATGACCGCGACGCCGAGGATCTCGATCATCGCCTCCGGCTGCCAGAGCGCGGTGGTGCCGATGCCGGCCATCGCCGGGTAGACCGGGCCCGCCAGCTCGCGCCAGGCCTTGCCGATCTCCTTGCCGTGCGCCTGGTAGTCGGGGATGTCGGTGAGGTAGATCGTCAGGCTGACCAGGTCCTCGGGGATGCCGCCGGCGGCCCGCAGCGTGGTGAGCACGTTGCCGAACGCCTGCCGGAACTGCTCGACGATGCCCCCGGGGACGATCCGCATGTCCGCGTCCAGGGCCGTCTGTCCGCCCAGGTGGAGCGTGTTGCCGCTCAGGGTGCCGTGCGAGTAGCCGCTCGGGGCGGGGAGCGAGGGCGGGTTCACCGGGATCGGAGTCGTCATTGCGGGTTCCTCCTCGGACGGGCTGATGCAGGCAGCCTAACTCATCTATTGACTGTTTTCGACGGTCGTGAAAATCTCGCTATACAGCCGACGCGGCCCGGTCACTCCGACCGCCGCCCCGAGCACCGAGGGAGCACCGCCCATGAAGCTCGCCACCGTGGCCCACGAAGGCCGCACCACGGCCGCCGTCCTGGACGGCGACCGCTGGCGGGCGCTGCCGGCCGACGAGCTCTCGGCGCTGCTGGCGACCACCGCGTCCGAGCGCATCGCGGACCTCGCCGGGGCCGAACTGCCCGGCGCCACCCCGGTGTTGCCGCTGCCGGCACCGCGCAAGGTCGTCTGCTGCGGCCTCAACTACGCCGACCACATCGCCGAGATGGGCCGCGAGCTGCCCAAACACCCCACACTGTTCGCCAAGTTCGCCGACACCCTGACCGGCCCCGAGGACGAGCTGGCTCTCCCGCACGATCTCGACGTGGACTGGGAGGCGGAGCTGGCGGTGGTCGTCGGGGCCGAGCTGAGGAGCGCGGACCGGGACACGGCCGGACGGGCGATCGCCGGGTACACGGTCGCGAACGACATCAGCGTGCGGGACTGGCAGAAGCGCACGCTCCAGTGGTTCCAGGGCAAGGCCTGGGACCGCACCACCCCGCTGGGCCCGGTGGTCGTCACCCCCGACGAGCTGGACCCGGTCGCGGGCGTCGAGGTGATCTGCCGGGTCAACGGCGTCGAGCGGCAGCGCGGCAACACGCGCACGCTGGTGTTCGACGCGGCCGACCTGCTCGCCTACATCTCGACCTTCACGGTGCTGCGTCCCGGGGACCTCGTGCTCACCGGCACCCCCGGCGGCGTGGGATCGGGCATGACCCCGCCGGTCCACCTCGCCGACGGCGATCTCGTCGAGACCGAGATCCCGGGCATCGGCACCCTGCGCAACCGTCTCCGTCTCACCGACTCCAGGAGCTGATCATGGAACCCGATTTCTCCAAGTACGTCCTAGAGGGCGACAACTCCGTGTACGCCGACGAGTCCGGCCTGGTCGTACCGGTCGTGACCCGCGCGGGCCTGGAGGTCGGTGACACCGGCCAGTCCGCGGGCGCGAGCCGGATCTCCGGTGTCTCCGTCCAGCACACGCCGGCCACCAAGCTGTGGTTCGGGAAGGTGAGCAACGAGTCGGGCTACCGCTCGGTGCCGCACCACCACGGCGAGGCGGAGACCGGCGGCTACGTCCTCTCCGGCCGGGCCCGGATCTATTTCGGCGAACGCTTCGAGGACTACCTCGACCTCTCGGAGGGCGACTGGGTCTTCGTCCCGCCGTTCATGCCGCACGTCGAGTGCAATCTCGACCGGAACAACCCGCTGACCTGGATGACGACCCGCACCCCGGAGAACATCGTGGTCAACCTGGCTCAGGTGGCCGACGCCGATCTGCGCGACTGGCTGGACCGGCCGTGAACGACTTCCAGAGCACCGGCGCCGACTCCCGGAGCACCCGCACCGACGTCCGGTCCGTCCCGACCTCGGCGGTCTTCACCGCCGCGCTCGCCCTGACCCCCGTCGATCCCGAGCACTTCGACCTCGCCTTCACCGCGAGGACCCAGCCGTGCCCGTGGCCGAAGGCGTACGGCGGCGACATGGTGGCGCAGGCCGCCGCCGCCGCGATGCGTTCGGTCGAGGGCAAGACGCTGCACTCGATGCACTCCTACTTCCTGCGGCCGGTCGACATCGGCGCGGACGTCCGCTACGAAGTGGAGCTGCTGCGCGACGGCCGCGGCTACGCCACCCGGCAGGTCCGCGGCTTCCAGAACGGCAAGCCCGTCTACACCTGCCTCGCCAACTTCGCCGCGGGCGAGCCGGGCGCCACCTTCGCCGCCGAGCCCCCGACGGGCATCCCGGACCCCACCGAACTGCCCAGCTCCGCAACGTACTTGCGCGACACCACCGCACCCCGCGGCACGATGACCCCCGCCTCCGAGGAGTACTGGAGCGGCGGCCGCAGCTTCGACATGCGGCACGTGCCCGGCCCCGTCTACCTCACGGTCGAGGGCGAACGCGTGCCCCAACAGGCCGTATGGGTCAGGCCGTTCGACGCGCTGCGCCCCGTCGTCGGCCTGACCTCCGAACAGCGCGACCTCGCCGCGCTCGCCTACGTCTGCGACTACACGATCCTCGAACCCGTCCTGCGCATGCTCGACCTGTCCTGGGCGCAGCCGGGAGTCGTCACCGCAAGCCTCGACCACTCGATGTGGTTCCACCGGCCCGGCCCCTTGGACGAATGGCTCCTCTACGCCCAGGAGGCCGTCGCCGCCGACTCCGGTCGCGGCCTCGCCGTCGGCCGCTTCTTCACCGCCTCCGGTACCCACCTGGCCACCGTCGCCCAGGAAGGCCTGATCCGCAGCTCTTGATCCCCACGCAGCTCCTGATCCCTGCACGGCCCGCCCCCGGCCTGCGGAAAGGAACCTCCCGATGGACCAGTTGGACCCCATTGCTCTCTCGCCCTCCGCCTATCCGGACACGTTCGCCCGCGACCACCTCCCGCCGCGCGCCCAGTGGCCGGTCCTGGAGTTCACCACCGACGACCTCCGGTACCCCGAGCGTCTCAACGCCGGCACCGAACTCATCGACGTACCCACCGCCGCCTTCGGCCCCGACCGTCCGGCCCTGCGCACACCGGACGGCGAGGTGTGGACCTACGGCGAACTCTTGCGCCGCACCAACCAGATCGCCCACGTCCTCACCGAGGACCTCGGCCTGGTCCCCGGCAACCGCGTCCTCCTGCGCGCCCCCAACAACCCCTGGATCGTGGCGTGTTGGCTCGCCGTCCTCAAGGCCGGCGGCATCGTCGTCACCACCATGGCGGCCCTGCGGGCCCGCGAACTGACCCCGGTCGTGGAGAAGACCCGCCCGACCGTCGCCCTCGTCGACCACCGCTTCACGGCGGACGTCGAGGCCGTACGCGACACGGTCCTGCCGGACCTCAGGATCGTGGCGTGCGGCGGCGACGCGCCCGATGACCTGACACGCCAAGTGGCGGCGAAACCAGGGGAGTTCACGGCCGTCGACACGGCCGCCGACGACGTCGCCCTCTTCGGACCCACGTCCGGCAGCACCGGCGTACCGAAGATCACCACGCACTTCCACCGCGACATCCTGTCGATCGACAACACCTTCGGCCGCCACACCCTGCGGCTACGGCCCGACGACCTCGTGTCGTGCACGGCGCCCCTCGCCTTCACCTTCGGGCTCGGCATCCTGGTCGTCTGCGCCCTGCGGGCCGGGGCCTGCGCGCTGCTGACGGAGGCCGTCGCGCCGGAGCCGCTGGCCGAGTTGGTCGCCGAGGCGGGCGTCACCGTACTGGCGACAGCGCCGACGGCGTACCGGCAGATCCTCAAGGCCGGGAAGGCGGACCGGCTGCACGGTCTGCGGGCCGCGGTCAGCGCCGGGGAGCACATACCGGAAGAGGTGTGGCAGCAGCTGCACGAGGAGACCGGGATCAAGGTCGTCGACGGCATCGGCGCCACCGAGATGATCCACATCTTCATCTCGGCCGCCGGTGACGACATCCGGCCCGGTTCGACCGGCAGGCCGGTCCCCGGCTACCGCGCCACCGTCCTCGACCTGGACGGCGAGGAGGTCGGCCCGGGTGTCGAGGGGCGGCTGGCCGTGATCGGCCCGGTCGGCTGCCGCTATCTCGACGACCGGCGCCAGGAGAACTACGTCGTCAACGGCTGGAACGTCACGGGCGACACCTTCGTCCGCGACGAGGACGGCTACTTCTACTACCGCACCCGCACGGACAACATGATCGTCTCCTCCGGCTACAACATCGGCGGTCCCGAGGTCGAGTCCGCGATCAACACCCACCCGGACGTCGTCGAATCGGCGGTGGTCGCCAAGCCCGATCCCGAACGCGGCTCCGTCGTCTGCGCGTTCGTCGTCCTGGCCGAGGGGGTCGTCGGCGACGACGCCAAGGTCAAGGACATCCAGAACCACGTCAAGGCGCAGCTGGCGCCCTACAAGTACCCCCGCGCAGTGCGCTTCTGCGACTCCCTGCCCCGCAACACCAGCGGAAAGCTTCAGCACTTCCTGCTGCGTCAGATCGTCGAGAAGGAGAACCAGGCATGAGGATCGCGATCGTGGGCGGCGGGCCGGGCGGTCTGTACCTCGCCGCGCTGATGAAGCAGCTCGACCCCGGCCATGAGATCACCGTCTGGGAGCGCAACGCGCCCGACGACACCTTCGGCTTCGGCGTGGTCTTCTCCGACGAGACCCTCGGCGGCATCGAGAACGCGGACACCGTCGTGCACGACGCGATGGAGAGCCGCTTCGCCCGCTGGACGGACATCGACATCGAGTTCGACGGCCACCCCTTCACGGTCGGCGGCCAGGGCTTCGCGGCGATGGCCCGCAAGGACCTGCTGCACATCCTCCAGGAACGGGCCGCCGAACTCGGCGTCACGGTGCACTACCGCACGCTCGCCCCCGACGTCGACGAACTCCGCCTGTCCTACGACCTCGTGGTCGCCGCGGACGGCATCAACTCGGCGGTGCGCACCAAGTACGCCGACGCCTTCGTCCCCTCGCTCGACCAGCGGACGAACAAGTACATGTGGCTGGGCACCGACCGGGTCTTCGAGGCGTTCCAATTCCTCGTCAAGCAGACCGAGTTCGGGACCATGCAGATCCACGGCTATCCCTTCTCCGACGGCGGTTCGACGTTCATCGTCGAGATGGCCGAGGACGTGTGGCGCAAGGCCGGCCTCGACTCCACGGAGGGCACACAGTTCCCGCCCGGTGTCAGCGACGAGGAGTCCGTCGCCCGGATCCGCGAGATCTTCGCCGGGGAGCTGGACGGCCACAACCTCCTTACCAACAACTCCCGTTGGCTCAACTTCACGACGGTCCGCAACGAGCGCTGGCACCACCACAACGTGGTCCTCCTCGGCGACGCCGCCCACACCGCGCACTTCTCGATCGGCTCCGGCACCAAGCTGGCCATGGAGGACGCCCTCGCGCTCGCCGCGTGTCTGCACGAACACCCCACCGTGGACGAGGCGTTGACGGCGTACGAGACCGAGCGCCGCCCGGTGGTGGAGTCCACCCAGCGCGCCGCGCAGGCCTCACTGGAATGGTTCGAGAACATCGGCCGCTACGCCGACCAGGATCCCGCGCAGTTCTGCTTCAACCTGCTCACGCGTTCCCGCCGGATCACCTTCGACAACCTCAAGGACCGCGACCCGGGCTTCGCCGACCTGATCGAGCGCGGCTTCGCAGCCGCCCAGGGCCTGACCGAGTCCGCGCCGGCGATGTTCCAGCCGTTCAGCATCGGCGGCCTGGAGCTGAAGAACCGGATCGTGGTCTCGCCGATGGACATGTACTCCGCAGTCGACGGAGTGCCGGACGACTTCCACGTCGTCCACCTCGGCTCCAAGGCGCTCGGCGGCGCGGGCCTGGTGATGACCGAGATGGTGTGCGTCTCCCCCGAGGGCCGCATCACCCCCGGCTGCACGGGCCTGTGGAACGACACCCAGCGCGAGGCGTGGACGCGGGTCACGTCCTTCGTCCACGACCGCAGCACCGCGAAGATCGGCCTCCAACTCGGCCACTCGGGCCGCAAGGGCTCGACCCGCCTCATGTGGGAGGGCATCGACGAACCCCTGACCGAGGGCAACTGGGAGGTAGTGGGCCCGTCCGCACTTCCCTACGGCGCCGACTGCCACGTGCCGCGCGAGATGACCCGGGCCGACATGGACGCCGTCGTCGCCGACTTCGTGTCCGCCGCGCGCCGGGGTGCCGACGCGGGCTTCGACCTGCTGGAAGTGCACGCCGCCCACGGCTACCTCCTCTCCTCCTTCCTCTCCCCCGTCGCCAACCGCCGCACCGACGAGTACGGCGGCGACCTCGCGAACCGGCTGCGCTTCCCGCTGGAGGTCTTCGACGCCGTACGCTCCGCCTTCCCCGCCGACCGCCCGGTGACGGTACGCATCTCCGCCACCGACTGGGTCCCGGACGGGAACACCGAGCACGACGCGGTCGAGATCGCGCGGGCGTTCGTCGCGCACGGCGCCGCTGCCGTCGACGTGTCGTCCGGCCAGGTCACCAAGGACGAGAAGCCGGCGTACGGCCGCTCGTACCAGACCCCGTTCGCCGACCGGATCCGGCACGAGGTGGCCGCTCCGGCGGGCGCGGCCGTGATCGCCGTAGGAGCGATCTCGTCCTACGACGACGTCAACTCGATCCTGCTCGCCGGGCGCGCCGACCTGTGCGCGCTGGGCCGTACGCACCTGTACAACCCGCAGTGGACACTGCAGGCCGCCGCCGAGCAGGAATACCGCGGCCCGGGCGCCGACTGGCCGGCGCAGTTCGCGGCCGGCCGCCGCAAGCCGCCCACCTCACGGACCGACGCGGTCCGCCCGCGCCTCGCGCTGCTGCGCGAGACTCCGCGGGACGCCGTGCACCTGCGGTGGACCCCGGGCAGGGCGGCGGAATGAGCGGCCCCTACGCCGTCCACCGCACCCGCGTGGAATGGATCGACACGGACGCCGCCGGCATCTACCACAACACCACCGTCGTCCGGTTCGCCGAGGCGGCGGAGGCCGAGCTGATGCGCGCGTACGACATCCCGGGGTACTTTCCGGTGGCCCCGAGGGTGCGGTACGAGGTGGAGTTCGAGGCGTCGATCCGCTTCGGCGAGGAGGTCGAGACGCGGGTCGAGCTGATCCGCCTCGGCCGGTCCTCGATGACCTTCGGCTTCGAGGTGTGGCGCACCGCCGGGGACGGGCCGCGCCGTCGCGCGGCTCGGGGCAGCTATGTCACCGTGCACGTCCCCGACAAGGAGGCGGGCGGCAGCGCGCCCTGGCCGGCCGCCTGGCGTGCGGCGCTGGGCGGGACGGGCATGGCGGCCGACCTGGCCGAACCGGACGCCCGCACGGCGCACTAAAATAATCCGATCATGACGGCAAGCGATCTCGTTGACGACAGCCCGGGCCAGCCCGCACCGCCGCGATCCCTGATAGTGACGGTGTACGGCCTCTACGCGCGCGAGGTCGGCGGCTGGATCAGCGTGAGCGCGCTGATCCGACTCCTCGCCGAGCTGGACGTCGACGCCCAGGCGGTCCGATCCTCGATCTTCCGGCTCAAGCGCCGCGAGATCCTGGTCGCCGAACGACGGAACGGCCGCGCGGGCTACGCGCTCTCGCCGTACGCCCGCTCCGTCCTGGAGACCGGTGACCGCCGTATCTTCGAGCGCCACGCCGTCACCGACGACGGCTGGGTCATCGCCGTCTTCTCGGTGCCGGAGAGCGAACGGCAGCAGCGTCACCAACTCCGTTCCCGGCTGGCCTGGTTGGGCTTCGGCACGGTTTCCTCCGGAGTCTGGATCGCCCCGGCCCACGCCCTCGACGACACCCGCGACCACCTCCTCCAGCACGGCCTGGACCAGTACGTCGACCTGTTCCGCGCCGACTATGTTGCCTTCGGCGACCCCGCCGAACAGGTGGGCCGCTGGTGGGACTTGGAGGCACTGCAGAAGCTCTACGACGATTTCGTCGCCGAGTTCACACCGATGGCCGCGCGCTGGGCCGGGGCCGGCAGGAGCGCGCTGTCGGACCGGGAGGCGTTCATCGACTACGTCCATGTCCTCACGGCCTGGCGCCGACTTCCCTACCTCGACCCGGGCCTGCCCGACACCCTGCTCCCCGCCACCTGGTCGGGCGCGACGGCCGCGGATCTCTTCGGCACCCTCCGGAGCACCTTGGCGGAACCGGCCCACGAGTTCGCCGGAAGCCTGCTGACCGAGAGTTCGTGATCCGCCGGCGAACTTTTGATCCATTGGTTGTGGGTTCGAGTCCCAACCTCTACGGCACCGACCCGCAGGACATCCGCGACGGCGTACTGAGAGAAGCCCTGCACCGCCGGCCCGGAGAGGCCGTCGAGTACACCGACCGGGCCGCCCTCATCCTCGGCTGCCTCTCCGGACAACGCCTCGATCAACTCGCTACGGAGCGGATCTGGCAGCCGCTCGGTATGAACACCACCCGGTTCGGGCCGCTGCCGACGGAAATCGCCGCGCGGTGTCAATCCCCTCGCAGTGTGGAGACGATCTATGCGGCCAGTCCCTCGGCGAGGGTGGCTCGGTACTCGCGTTCGTAGTCGATCGGGCTCTTCAACCCGCATACGCTGTGTAGCCGCCTGGTGTTGTAGAAGTCGGTGATCCAGGTGGCGATCCTGAGCCGGGCCTCGGTGCGGGTGGCGAAGGTGTGTCGGTGGACGTACTCGACCTTGAGCACACTGTTGAACGCCTCGCTCACGGCGTTGTCGAAACAAGATCCGACTCTGCCCATGGACTGGGTCACGCCCAGTCGCCGACAGGCCTGGCGAAAGCGCCGCGAGCAGTTGAATCCACCCTCGCTGCCCCTGTCCGTGTGCATGATCACGCCGCGGACGTTGCCGCCCCGGGTGGCCGCGGCCATGTTGAGTGAGGCCACCACCAGCTCGGCATCATGACGTGCCCCCATCGCGTAGCCGAGCAGCCGCCGGGAGAACAGATCGATGACGGTGACGAGGTAGAACTTGCCTTCGCCGGTGTCGATCTCGGTCATGTCGCCCGCCCGGACAAGGTCCGGTTCCTCGGCGGTGAAGTCCCGGCGCACGAAG